>NZ_BAYD01000009.1 GCF_000685075.1 Paraburkholderia oxyphila NBRC 105797 | reverse complement strand
GCTGCGCGGGCGCGTCGCCGTCGGTGGCCGTGGCGCCCGATGCGCTGGCCGACGTGCCGCCGTTCACGGCATCGGTGCCTTTGGGCGCTTCGGGCGTGACCGGTTGCGTGGGAGCCTGACGCGTTTTTGCGCTGGCGCTGGCGGGTTTGGCCGCAGCGGCGGCGCCCAGCGCCTTGCCCGGTGCCGACATGGCGGGAGCGTCCGAAGCCGCAGATGCCGCCGAAGCTGCTGCAGCCGCCGATGCCGCCGCGGCAGCCGAAGCGGCTTCAGCCGCTGAAGCCGCGCCCGGTATCGGCAGCGGGGTGAAGCCCGCGGCAACCTTGACCGGCAGCGTCGCGGTGCTATCGGAGGCGCCCTGCGGCGCACCGCCGATCGTGGGCGCCGACGCGTCCTGCGTGGCCGAGGCCGCCTCGGCCACGGCGGCCTGCTCGACGCCGGGCTTCAGGCGGTCGACGAGCCAGTAGTCGAGCACGCGGCGCGCGATCGGGCCGGCCGCCTGCGCGCCCCAGCCGCCGTTCTCGACGACCAGCGCGACAGCGATCTGCGGCTTTTCGGCCGGCGCGAACGCGATGAAGAGAGCGTGGTCGCGCAGATGCTCGGCGAGCGCGTGCGCCTGGTACTTGGCGCCCTGCAGCGAGAACACCTGTGCCGTGCCGGTCTTGCCCGCCGAGGTGTAGGGCGCGTTGCGGAACACCTGGTACGCCGTGCCCGACGGATTCATCGTCACGCCTTCCATGCCGCGCTTCACGACGTCGATATCGGACTGCTTCACGTTCAGGCGCCCGCTTTCGCTCGGCACGGTGAGCTGCTGCGCCTTCGTGATCGGATTTTCGATCTCCTTCACGAGGTGCGGCTTCATGAGGATGCCGTTGTCGGCGAGCGTGGCCGTGGCGTGCGCGAGCTGCAGGATCGTGAACGAGTTGTAGCCCTGGCCGATGCCGAGGCTGATCGTCTCGCCCTCGTACCACTTCTGCTGTTCGGGCCGGCGATAAGCCTTGCGCTTCCAATCGGTGGAGGGCAGGATGCCGCGCGCCTCGCCCGCGATGTCGATGCCGGTGAGCTGGCCGAAGCCGAGCGGCTTCATGAAGTTCGCGATGTTGTCCACGCCCAGGTCGTGCGCGAGCATGAAGAAGTAGGTGTCGTTCGACACCATGATCGCCTTGTTCATGTCGACCCAGCCCTGGCCGGAGCGCACGTCGTTGTTGAAGCGGTGGCCGCCGAACATGTAGTAGCCGGGGTCGGAGAAGCCCCATTGCGGCGTGCGCTTGTGCAGCGTGAGCGCGGCGAGCGCCATGAACGGCTTGTAGGTCGAGCCCGGCGGATAGGTGCCGTGCAGCGGCCGGTTCAGCAGCGGGTGATCGGGCGAGTTGTTCAGCGCGTCCCAGGTCTGCTGATCGATGCCGTCCACGAAGGCGTTCGGGTCGAAGCTCGGCGCCGAGACGAACGCGAGAATGTCGCCCGTTGAGGGCTCGATCGCCACGAGCGCGCCGCGCTTGCCTGCGAAGGCCTGCTCGGCCACCTGCTGCAGGCCGATGTCGAGCGAGAGCACGAGATTGTTGCCGGGCGTGGCCTGGGTGCGCTTGAGCGTGCGCACGGGGCGCCCACCCGCCGTCACTTCGACTTCCTCGAAGCCGGTCAGGCCATGCAGCTCGGTTTCATAGCTCTGCTCGACGCCGATCTTGCCGATGTAGTCGGTGCCCTTGTAGTTGTTCGCATCGAGACGCGGATCGTAATGCTCGGGGTCGCTCTCGTTCTTGTCGCTCTCGTCGTCGATGCGATCCTGGTCGCGCTGCGAGATGCGGCCGATATAGCCGATCACGTGCGCGGCCGTGGTGCCGAGCGGGTACTGGCGGAACAGACGCGCGCGCACCTCCACGCCGGGGAAGCGAAAGCGCTGCGCGGTGAAGCGCGCGACTTCGTCGTCGGTCAGGCGCGTGCGGATCGGCAGGCTCTCGAAGTTCTTCGAGTCCTCGAGCAGCTTCTTGAAGCGGCGGCGGTCGCGCTGATCGATCGGGATCACCGTCGAGAGCTGGTCGATCGTGTTGTCGAGCGTGTCGGTGAGCTTCGAGGGCGTGATTTCGAGCGTGTACGCCGAGTAGTTCTTCGCGAGCACGACGCCGTTGCGGTCGGTGATGATGCCGCGGTTCGGCACGATCGGCGCGACCGAGATGCGGTTTTCGTCGGCTTGCAGCGAGTATTTGCTGTGGTTCCAGACCTGCAGAAAGAGGAACCGGAACGCGATCAGCCCGAAGCAGACGAACACGAACAGTCCCGCCGCCGCGACGCGCAGGCGGAACTTCGTGAGCTGCTGCTGGGTGTCCTTGAATTCGGTCATGCGGGGAGAGCACCGGGGCCCGCGCCTCGCTCAGGCGCTGCGGCGGGCCGGTAGAAAGGGAGGGTCATCGGTTGCGTCTTTGAACGGTGAGCGGCGCGCGGCCGCTCAGATGGGCCGGGTGTCGTCGGGATCGACGGGGCGGCGCTGCGGTAGCAGCAGCACGATGCTCGTGACCGGCCAGAGCACGGCCTCCACGAAGCCGCTGACCAGATAGCCCCAGCCGGGGAACGGCGCACCCATCAAGAGGCGAATCACGAACGGCACGACTTGCGCGCCCACGAGCATCGGCATGACGGCGAACATCTGTACGCCGAGCGACATCCACAGCACGCGGCGGTGAATCGTGATCGCGCCATACGAGAGCATCGTGTAGGCGAGCGCGTGCTCGCCGAGCAGATTGGCGTTGTGCACGTCCATCAGGAGGCCCAGGCAGAACGCGATGCCCATGCCCACCTTGCGCGGCTGATGGATGTTCCAGAACAGCAGCACGAGCGCGACGAAGTCCGGAATGCCGGGCAGCTTGCCCCACGGCAGCAGGTTCAGCAAAAACGCGGCCGCGAGGCTGAACGCGATGAAGTACGGATTGACCGGCTGCAGGATGTATTGCGGACGCGTCATCAATGGCCCCCCTGCGGCTTGGCGGGCGCGGCGGCCGGGGCCTTCGCTGCAGTGTTGGCCGGGGCCTTCGCTGCGGCATTGGCCGGCGCGTTCGCGGCCGGCTTGGCTGCGGCAGGCTTCGATTTGTCGTCGGCCTTCTTGTCCGCAGCCTTGGTGGGCTTTTTCTTTTTCGCGTCCTTGGCGTCGGCAGCCGCGGCGGCGGAAGCGGCCTCGGCAGCTTCAACCGGATTCGGCGGCACTTGTGCGACATAATGCAGCACCAGCACCTCGCGCGCGCCGCGCACCGCCGCGAGCGGCACGCAGATCACGCGTGCAAACGCCGTGTCGGCCTGCTTGTCGATGCGCAGCACCTTCGCAACCGGCAGCCCTTGCGGATAAATACCGTCGAGGCCGCTCGTCACGAGCTCGTCGCCGACTTGCACGTCGGCGCTGATCGGCACGAAGCGCAGATCGAGCAGGTCGCCCTTGGCCGTGCCGTAGATCACGCTGCGCAGCCCGGTGCGCACGATCTCGACCGGTACGGCCTGGTCCTTGTCGGTCACGAGCGTGACTTCGGACTGCATCGGGAACACGCGTGTGACCTGGCCGATCACGCCGTCTTCGCTCAACACGGGCGAGCCGTTCTGCACGCCTTGTTGCGAGCCGCCGCCGATCACGACCTTCTGCGTGAACGGGTCGCGCGTGTCGTACTGGATCTCGGCGGGCGTGGTCTGCGCGCCGATGCGTTGCGAAAGTTGCAGCAGCGAGCGCAGATGCGCGTTTTCGGCCGCGAGCGAGGCGGCCTCATTGGCTTGCTGCGAGAGCTGGAGGTTGCGCGCGTGCAGTTTTGCGTTGTCCTGGCGCAACGAAGCGCTCGTGACGGCGAGGTCGGCTGCGCCCATGAAGAGATCGCGCGGCACGAGGGCGGCGCGTTGCAGCGGATAAAGACCTGCGCCGAGCACGCCGCGCACGACTTCGAGCGTCTTGAAGCGGGCGTCGGAGACGAGCAGCGCGAGCGACAGTACGACGAAGAAGATGAGCCGTGCGAGTGCCGAAGGGCCTTGCTTGAATAGAGGCGGCGGACTGTATTCCATGGTCGGCGCCGGGCGCGTATGCGGTTCGGTGAAACTAACGATGAAACGTGAAATGCAACAGCGGCGCCGGGATGGGCGCCGCATTGCGGACCAGGCGGCGACGGGCTTGCCGCCGCCGCCAAGTGTGCGTCAATTGCGTTGCCCTTGCGCGCAGCGCGGCACGGTGCACTTACTCGTACGAGAAGATGCTGCCGAGCTTGTCCATGCGCTCGAGCGCCATGCCCGAGCCGCGCACGACGCAGGTGAGCGGATCTTCGGCCACCAGCACCGGCAGGCCGGTTTCTTCGGCCAGCAGGCGGTCGAGGTCGCGCAGCAGCGCGCCGCCGCCCGTGAGCATCATGCCGCGCTCGGCGATGTCGGCGCCCAGTTCCGGCGGCGTTTGCTCGAGGGCGATCTTCACCGACGAGACGATCTGGTTCAGCGGGTCGGTGAGCGCTTCGAGAATTTCGTTGCTCGAAATGGTGAAGCTGCGCGGAATGCCTTCCGAGAGGTTGCGGCCCTTGACTTCCATTTCCTTGACTTCGGAGCCGGGGAACGCCGAGCCGATTTCCTTCTTGATGGCTTCGGCGGTTTGCTCGCCGATCAGCATGCCGTAGTTGCGGCGGATGTAGTTGACGATGGCCTCGTCGAACTTGTCGCCGCCCACGCGCACCGAGCCCTTGTAGACGATGCCGCCGAGCGAGATCACGCCCACTTCGGTCGTGCCGCCGCCGATGTCGACGACCATCGAGCCGGTGGCTTCCGAGACCGGCAGGCCCGCGCCGATGGCCGCGGCCATGGGTTCTTCGATCAGATAGACCTGCGAGGCGCCGGCGCCGTGCGCGGCTTCCTTGATCGCGCGGCGCTCGACCTGGGTGGAGCCGCACGGCACGCAGATGATGATGCGCGGCGACGGCGAGAACATGCGCGATTCGTGTGCAGTCTTGATGAACTGCTTGATCATCTGTTCCGTGACGGTGAAGTCGGCGATCACGCCGTCCTTCATCGGGCGGATGGCTTCGATGTTGCCCGGCACCTTGCCGAGCATCTGCTTGGCTTCCTTGCCGACTGCCTGGATCGTCTTCTTGCCGTTCGGGCCGCCTTCCTGGCGGATGGACACGACCGAGGGTTCGTCGAGGACGATGCCCTTGCCGCGCATGTAGATCAGGGTGTTGGCGGTGCCGAGGTCGATCGCGAGATCGTTGGAGAAATAGCTACGAAGAAAACCGAACATTCAAAAATCCTGTCTCGCTGGTGGCCGACCATGGGACGAGCGGGTCACGGGGCGGCAGCGGAAAAAATAACAGCCTCAGGACGGGCGGAAAGCGCCGCCGCGAGGAGCCTGAAACTGCGGGAATGGTTACCGGAGTCGGCCACGCTGAGCGCCATCTGAGCGCACATTGCTGCGATCAGGGGTGAAAGGCGGGCGCAAGGCGGTCCGGGTTTGAGTCGAACGCGTAATGATACCTTATAATTTTGCCTGTTTTACAGGATCCGGATGGCAGTTTTTGACTTCGTCGAGGCTTTCCTCCACTCCCGGATCCGGAGCGATAAACCGCTGTTGCAGCACCGTTTTTTCCGCGCTGCCCCAGCCTCAATTTTTTCCGGTGACCGCATGGCCCTGACCCTGACCGATGTGAAGCGTATCGCGCATCTCGCGCGCCTCGAACTGGCCGAAGCCGAGGCCGGCAATACGCTCGAGCGCCTGAATAACTTCTTCGGGCTCGTCGAGCAGATGCAGGCCGTGGACACCACGGGCATCGCGCCGCTCGCGCATCCGATCGAGCAGATCGAAGACGTCGCGCTGCGACTGCGCGAGGACGCGGTGACCGAAACCGTGGACCGCGACGCCTTTCAGCGTCCCGCGCCCGCGGTACAGGACGGACTTTACCTCGTGCCGCGCGTAATTGAGTAAACACGCACGCATTTCCCGTCATTTTCGATGAAGTTCGAGTTAGATAACTTTAACTTCCGGAATGCGGAAACCCGAATCCGGCGCGGCGCGGCCCGCAATCGCGCGCGAGGCGCTCCCGGCGGCGCACGATGTGGTGGGCGCGCCGTTACGTTCTTCCAGGAATCACGCAATGCATGACAAAAGCTTGACCGAACTGCGCGCCGCGCTGGCCGCGAAGGCATGCTCCGCCGTCGAACTGGCCCAGCATTATTTGGGTCGGATTGAGGCGCATCAAGATTTGAACGCCTTCGTCGACGTCAATCCCGAATTGACGCTCGCGCAGGCCAGGGCCGCCGACGCGCTCCTCGCGAGCGGCAACGCGGGCCCGCTCGCCGGCATTCCGCTCGCGCACAAGGACGTGTTCGTCACGCGCGGCTGGCGCTCGACCGCCGGCTCGAAGATGCTTTCGAACTATGTCAGCCCGTTCGACGCCACCGTCGTGGCGCGGCTCGAGCGCGCGGGCATGGTCTGCCTCGGCAAGACCAACATGGACGAATTCGCGATGGGCTCGTCCAACGAGAACTCGCACTTCGGCGCCGTGAAGAACCCGTGGGACAAGCAGGCGGTGCCGGGTGGCTCGTCGGGCGGCTCGGCCGCGGCCGTGGCCGCACGCCTCGCGCCCGCCGCGACCGGCACCGACACGGGTGGCTCGATCCGTCAGCCCGCCTCGTTCTCGGGCATCACCGGCATCAAGCCCACCTATGGCCGCGTCTCGCGCTACGGCATGATCGCGTTCGCCTCGTCGCTCGACCAGGGCGGCCCGATGGCGCAAAGCGCCGCCGACTGCGCGCTGCTCCTGAACGCGATGGCGGGCTTCGACGAGCGCGACTCCACGAGCCTCACGCGCGACGACGAAGACTACGCGCGCCATCTGGGCCAGACGTGGAGCGCGAGCGCCACGGCCGACAAGCCGCTCGCGGGCCTGCGCATCGGCCTGCCGAAGGAATACTTCGGCGCGGGCCTTGCCGACGACGTGCGCGCCGCCATCGACGCCGCCTTGAAGGTCTACGAATCGCTCGGCGCTACGCTGGTGGAAGTCACGCTGCCGAAGACCGAGCTTTCGATCCCCGTCTACTACGTGATCGCGCCGGCGGAAGCCTCGTCGAACCTCTCGCGCTTCGACGGCGTGCGCTACGGCCATCGCGCGGCCGAGTACACCGACCTGCTCGACATGTACAAGAAGTCGCGCGCCGAGGGCTTCGGCCCCGAGGTGAAGCGCCGCATTCTCGTGGGCACCTACGTGCTCTCGCACGGCTACTACGACGCCTACTACCTGCAGGCGCAGAAGATCCGCCGCATCATTGCGCAGGACTTCCAGGAAGCGTTCAAGCAGTGCGACGTCATCATGGGACCGGTCGCGCCGAGCGTGGCCTGGGACATCGGCGCGAAGGGCGACGATCCGCTGCAGATGTATCTCGCGGACATCTACACGCTCTCCACGAGCCTCGCGGGCCTGCCCGGCATGAGCGTGCCGTGCGGCTTCGGCGCGGGCGCGAACGCGCAGCGGCCCGTCGGTCTGCAGATCGTCGGCAACTATTTCAACGAGGCTCGCATGCTGCAGGTCGCCGACGCTTTCCAGCGCGCGACCGAGTGGCATCGCAAGGCGCCGGCAGGGGTGTGAACATGGCAACACAGTGGGAAGTCGTTATCGGTCTCGAGACGCACGCGCAATTGTCGACGTCGTCGAAGATCTTCTCGGGCGCATCGACGCAGTTCGGCGCCGCGCCCAACACGCAGGCCTGCCCCGTCGATCTCGCGCTGCCGGGCGTGCTGCCGGTGATGAACCGCGGCGCCGTCGAGCGCGCGATCCGCTTCGGTCTCGCGATCGACGCCACGGTCGCGCCGCGCAGCATCTTCGCGCGCAAGAATTACTTCTATCCGGATCTGCCGAAGGGCTATCAGATCAGCCAGTACGAGATTCCGGTCGTGCAGGGCGGCCAGATCACGATCCAGGTGCCGGCCAATGAGAAGGCCGGCAAGGACGCGTACGAGAAGACCATCAATCTCACGCGCGCGCACCTCGAAGAAGACGCGGGCAAGTCGCTGCACGAAGACTTCGCGGGCATGACCGGCATCGATCTGAACCGTGCCGGCACGCCGCTGCTCGAAATTGTCACCGAACCTGAAATGCGCAGCGCGGCGGAAGCCGTTGCCTATGCCAAGTCGCTGCACACGCTCGTCGTCTGGCTCGGCATTTGCGACGGCAACATGCAGGAAGGGTCGTTCCGCTGCGACGCGAACGTTTCGGTGCGCCCGGTCGGCCAGAAGGAATTCGGCACGCGCGCCGAGATCAAGAACCTGAACTCGTTCCGCTTCCTCGAAGAAGCGATCCAGTACGAAGTGCGCCGTCAGATCGAGCTGATCGAAGACGGCGGCACCGTCGTGCAGGAAACGCGCCTTTACGACCCGGACAAGCGCGAGACGCGTTCGATGCGCAGCAAGGAAGACGCGCACGATTACCGCTATTTCCCGGACCCCGATCTGATGCCGCTCGTGATCGACGCGGCGTGGATCGCGCGCGTGAAGGGCGAGATGCCCGAGCTGCCCGCGACGATGCAGACGCGCTTCGTCGAGCAGTACGGCGTGACGCCGTACGATGCGAACGTGCTCACGTCGAGCAAGGCGATGGCGGCGTACTTCGAAGCGGTCGTGGCGAAGACGGGCGCCGCACAGGCGAAGGCCGCCGCGAACTGGCTGATGGGCGAAGTGTCCTCGCAGCTGAACCGCGAAGGCCTCGACATCGACGCCTCGCCGGTGTCGGCCGCGCAGTTCGCGCTGCTGATCCAGCGCATCGCCGACGGCACGATCTCGAACAAGATCGCCAAGGAAGTGTTCCAGGCGATGTGGGACGAGAAGGCGGCCGACGAAGGCGCGGTGGACCGCATCATCGAAGCGAAGGGCCTCAAGCAGATTTCGGACACCGGCGCGCTCGAAGCGATCATCGACGAGGTGCTCGCCGCGAACCCGAAGTCGGTCGAGGAATTCCGCGCCGGCAAGGAAAAGGCGTTCAACGCGCTGATCGGCCAGGCGATGAAGGCCACCAAGGGCAAGGCCAACCCGCAGCAGGTCAACGAGCTGCTGAAAAAGAAGCTGGGCTGATAGTCTTGTGATGAAGCGGGCGGCTCAAGGCCGCTCGCGCGCCAGGGCGGCGGCGCGCCACGCGTGCGACGCCGCCTTGTTTTTGGTGCGGCGGCAGCGACGCGCGTCGTCCGCACCGCAAGCGGCAAGCACGAACCACGAGGAGTCCAACGCATGGCGAAGTCCCCGAGTCTCGACGATTTCCGCGTGCCGTATTTCGGCGACAAGAAGGCGAACGATTTCTCGCCCGAGGCGATCGACCCGTCAGCGAAGCCGTTCTCGACCGGCAGCAAGGACGGCGACCGCGAGCGGCTCACGGAAATCGGCGACAAGCTTGACGTGCTGCAGGAGCGCCTGCATGCGCAGCGTCACCATCGCGTGCTGCTGGTGCTCCAGGGCATGGACACGAGCGGCAAGGACGGCACCATCCGCGGCGTGTTCCACGAGGTCGATCCACTCGGCCTGCGCATCGTGCCGTTTCGCGCGCCCACGCCCATCGAGGCGGCGCACGATTTCCTCTGGCGCGTGCATATGCAGGTGCCGGGCGCCGGCGAGCTGGCCATCTTCAACCGCAGCCACTACGAAGACGTGCTCGTGCCGCGCGTGACGGAGCAGATCGACAAGGCGGAGTGCGAGCGCCGCTACCGGCAGATCCGCGACTTCGAGTCGATGCTCGCGGAGAACGGCACGACCATCATCAAGTGCTGGCTGCACATCTCGAAAGACGAGCAGCGCCGCCGCCTTCAGGCGCGCATCGACGACCCCACCAAGCACTGGAAATTCGATCTTTCCGACCTCGAGGCGCGCAAGCACTGGGACGCTTACCAGGCGGCGTATCGCGACGCGCTCGCGGCCACTTCGACGGAGATTGCGCCCTGGTACGTGGTTCCCGCCGACTCGAAGACGCATCGCAACGTGATGGTGGCCGAGCTGCTACTGCGCCTGATGGAAGGACTCAAGCTCGAATTTCCGCCTGCCAAGGCCGAGCTCAAGGGCGTGAAGATCGAGTGACGCTCGACTGCACCGCGCCTCGCGCCTTACCCCCAACCCGCGCAAATCAAAAGGAATGAAGACATGCTGCGTGTGATCACCGCGAACCTCAATGGCATCCGCTCCGCGGCGAAGAAGGGCTTCTTCGAATGGTTCGGCGAGCAAAACGCCGACGTGCTCTGCGTGCAGGAAATCAAGTGCTCGCAGGACGACATGACGCCCGAATTCATGGCGCCGCACGATTTCAAGGGCTATTTCCAGCACGCCGTGAAGAAGGGCTATAGCGGCGCGGGCGTCTACACGCGCCACGAGCCCGACGACGTGATCATCGGCTTTGGCAGCGAGGAGTTCGACGCGGAAGGCCGCTACGTCGAGACGCGCTTCGGCAAGCTCTCGGTGATCTCGGTGTACGTGCCCTCGGGCTCGAGCGGCGAGGAGCGCCAGGAGGCGAAGTACCGCTTCATGGATGCGTTCCTGCCGCATCTGGAGGAACTCAAGCGCGAGCGCGAAGTGATCCTCTGCGGCGACGTCAACATCGTCCACAAGGAAATCGACATCAAGAACTGGAAGGGCAACCAGAAGAACTCCGGCTGCCTGCCCGAAGAGCGCGCCTGGCTCACGAAGCTCTTCGACGATGTGGGCTACGTGGACGTGTTTCGCACGCTCGACGCGCGCCCCGAGCAGTACACGTGGTGGAGCAACCGCGGCCAGGCCTATGCGAAGAACGTGGGGTGGCGTATCGACTACGAGATCGCGACGCCCGGCATCGCGGCCACGGCCAAGAACACGTCCATCTTCAAGGACATCAAGTTTAGCGACCACGCGCCGCTGACCATCGACTACGACTACAAGATCAAGAAGCGCTGAGCGCCCACCCAGGCACCCATGCACCTTAGGGCGCCAGCACCACCTTGCGCTTTTGAATGGCCGGAATGCCCTGATAGTCGGGCAGACTGGCCAGCGGCTTGCCGATCGCCTTGGCGTAGAGCGGCATCATGTCGGCGAGGCGCTTGGCGATGTCCGCGCGCCGTGCCGGCGTGTACGGGTGCACGTAGATGAAGCCCTGGTCGCGGTCGGCGCGTGTGGCCACCGCGAGCTTGTCCCAGAGTGTGAGCGCCGCGCGCGGATCGAAGCCCGCGCGCGCGGCGATGTCGCTGCCGATCACGTCGGCCTCGGTTTCGTCGTCGCGGCCATAGTGCATCTCCACGAGGCGCGAGCCAATGCCGAGCGGGAACATGCCGAGATCGGCGAGCCCGAAGAGCTGCGGCACCACGCCCGCCTCGATTTGCGCGGCCTGCTGCTCGCCCAGCCGTTCGCGCACATGCTCGCGCACCGCATGCGCGATCTCATGGCCAAGCAGCATGCCGAGCTCGTTGTCGTTGAGCTTCACGCGATCGAGCAGGCCGCCGTACACGACGATCTTGCCGCCCGGCAGGCAATACATGCGGATGTCCGGCGAGCGGATCACCGCCACTTCCCACTTCCAGAGCTTCACGCGGTCGCTCCACTTGAGCGCGTAGGGCGCGAGCCGGTCGACGAACTGGCGCACGCGCTGCACGTGCGGATCGGAATCGGGGTAGAGCAGTTTCGAGTGCGCCGCGCCGCGCACGATCTCGTTGTATTCGGCGGCGGCCTGCGCCTCGAGCATCGGCGAGGGAATCAGGTTGCGAAACGCGACGATATTGCCGAAACGCACGACGCGGCCCGTGTTCGGGCCGCTGGCGGTGGAGGCGTTGCTGCCCGGCGCGCTCTGCGCGTTCGCGCCTGAAGCAGCGGCTGCTGCTGCTCCGGCCGTTTCCGCTGCGCTGGCGAGCGGCGCAGGCGTGGGGGCCGGGTTGGCCGGCGTGCTGCTTGACGCACCGGCGGGGGCGCTGCTCGGTGCGTTGGTGGGGGCGCTGGTGGGAGCATTAGCGGCGCCATTTTCGGCCGCGCCAGCGAGCTCGGCATGGAGCGAACCCCAGACGGGCAGCGCCGCGGCGAGCGCCAGCGCGAGCGTGCGGCAAGCCGTGCGCATCCGTAGCGCTGATGAACCCGCGCCGCGCGCGTTGCCGCTCGCTTCGGCCCGTGCGTCGTCCCGTCCCTGATCCGCTGTTCGGCGCGCGTCGCTGCGTCCCGGACGGCCAGGCGTCGGGCGGTGGACGGGCACGGCATGCTGGCGGGACTTCACGACCGGATTCTCCACGGGGCGATTCGAATGAGCAGGAGCATACCCGGTACCGCGAGCACCGTGCAGACGATGAAGTAATCGAACCAGCCGATTTTCGCGACCACATAGCCGCTTGCCGCGGACGCGAGCGTGCGCGGCACCGAAGCGAGGCTCGTGAACAGCGCGAATTGCGTGGCCGTATAGCGCGGATCGGTCGTGCTGGCGATATACGCGGTGAATGCGGCGAGCGTGAGGCCGGTCGCGAACGTCTCGAGGCCGTAGACGAGCGCGAGCGCGGCGGCGCGCGGGTCCAGCGCGAGCTGCGCGTTCAGGCCGACCGCGCCGGCAAGGTGCGCGACGCCATGGCTCACCGCCACGACGGCGTCATAGATGAGCGCAAGCGAGGGCGAGCCGGGACCGAGCTGCGCGAGCCAGGCGAAGCCGAGCGTCGAGACCATCTGCAGGAAGCCGAAGATCCACAGGCCGCGCCCGATGCCGATCTTCACGAGCGCCACGCCGCCGATGATGCCGCCGGCCAGGCTCGCGCCGAACGCGGTCATCTTGGCGATCACGCCGATCTCCGTGCGCGAGTAGCCGATATCGAGGAAGAACGACGTCGAAAGCGTCGTGGCCATCGTGTCGCCGAGCTTGTACAGGAAGATGAAGGCGAGCACGAAGAGCGCCGCGCCGAGACCGTCGCGCTTCACGAATTCGGCGAATGGCTGCACGATCGCTTGGCCCAGGTTCTTCGGCGGCGCACCGTGCACTTCGGGCTCGCGCACCACGAGCGACATGATCATGCCGGGAATCATGAAGGCCGCCGTCACGACGAACACGGTGCTCCAGGGCAGATGGTCGGAGAGAATCAGCGCGAGCGAGCCCGGCACGAGTGCCGCGATCTTGTACGCGTTCACGTGCACCGCGTTGCCGAGGCCCTGCTCGGTGTCCTTGAGCAACTCTCGCCGGTAGGCATCGATGGCGATGTCCTGGCTCGCGCCGAAGAACGCCACGAGCGCGGTGAGCGCGGCCACGGTCCAGATCGAATCCTTGGGCGAGACGAAGCCGAGCGTGGCGATCGCGCCCGCCACGAGAATCTGCGTGACGAGCATCCAGCCGCGCCTGCGCCCCGGACGCCAGCCCGGCAGGCGCGGCACGTAGCGGTCCATGAGCGGCGCCCAGACGAACTTCCACGTATAGGGAAACTGGATCAGCGCGAAGAGGCCGATTTCCTTGAGATTGACGCCTTCGGAGCGCAGCCACGCCTGCACGAGATAGACGAGCGTGAACAGCGGCAGCCCCGAGGTGAAGCCGAGAAACACGCAGATCAGCATGTGCGTGTTCAGATACGCGCGCCAGCCGGGGTGTTCTTCGTGTGCGTCCAGGTTATGAGACGCTAGCGGCGCCTCGGATGCTGTGGACGCCTGGGAGGGTTGAGTCGTGGCCTCTTGGGGCGGATTCTGCATGTCGTCCGGTGTGTCGGCGGAGGGCGGCGGCGCGGTGACCCGCGTGGTTTCCAGGTCTGTAATCTGTGAAAGATGCGCGACGCCGCTGCCGGCGTCACCGCTTCTTCACGCGATAGACCGCAAGACTACCACGCCAGTTCACGCCCCATCGAACCGTCTGGCCCCCGTGCAGCACGGCGCGGTCGAGAATTTCGATGCCGACCTCGGGCGCGAGCGCCTCGAAATCCTTCACCGTGAGCACGCGCACGTTCGGCGTGTTGTGCCATTGGTAAGGCAGCGACTTCGAAACCGGCATGCGGCCGCGCAGCACCGAAAGGCGGTGCGGCCAGTAGCCGAAGTTCGGAAACGAGACGATGCACTGCTTGCCCACGCGCGCCGTCTCGCGCAGGATCGCGGCGGTCTGGTGGATGGTCTGCAGCGTCTGCGAGAGGATCGCGAAGTCGAAGCTCGCGTCTTCGAAGAGGCGCAGGCCGTCCTCGAGATTCTGCTGGATCACGTTGATGCCGTTGCCCACCGAGGCGAGCACGCCCGCGTCGTTGAGCTCGATGCCGTAGCCCGTGCATTCGAGCTCTTCGGAGAGCAGCGAGAGCAAGGCGCCGTCGCCGCAGCCGAGGTCGAGCACGGTGGCACGCGGCTCGACCCAGCGCGCGATGGTGCGAAAGTCGGGACGGGCGGAAAGACTGTCGAAAGCGCTCTGGTTCATGCGCCCACCTCGTTGGCAATGCGTTCGTAATAGGCGCGCATGACGTTGTGATAGCGCGCGTCGTCGAGCAGGAAGGCGTCGTGGCCGTGCGGCGCGTCGATCTCGGCGTAGGTCACCTGACGCTTGTGGTCGAGCAGCGCCTTCACCAGTTCGCGCGAGCGCGCAGGCGCGAAACGCCAGTCGGTGCTGAAGCTCGCCACGAGGTACTTCGCCTTCGTGTGCGCGAGCGCGCGCGTGAGATCGCCGTCGTAGTCCTTCGCGGGATCGAAGTAGTCGAGCGCGCGCGTGATGAGCAGATAGGTATTGGCGTCGAAGTAATCGGCGAACTTGTCGCCCTGATAGCGCAGATACGACTCCACTTCGAACTCCACGTCGAAGTTGAAGTTGTACTCGTTCACGTCGCCCTCGGCGCGGCGCAGCGCGCGGCCGAATTTTTCGGCCATGTCGTCATCGGAGAGATACGTGATGTGGCCGATCATGCGCGCCACGCGCAGCCCGCGCTTGGGCTTCACGTTGTGCGCGTAGTAGTCGCCGCCGTGGAAGTCGGGGTCCGAGAGGATCGACGAGCGCGCCACTTCGTTGAACGCAATGTTTTGCGCCGAGAGCTTGGGCGTGGAGGCGACCACGATGCAATGGCCGAGCCGGTCGGGATAGCGCAGGCTCCATGCGAGCGCCTGCATGCCGCCGAGGCTGCCGCCCATCACGGCGGCAAACTTCTCGATGCCGAAGCGGTCGGCCACGCGGGCCTGGGCGTCCACCCAGTCTTCCACCGTCACCACCGGAAAGCGCGCGCCCCATGGCTTGCCCGTGGCGGGGTCGATGCTCATCGGGCCGGTCGAGCCGAAGCACGAGCCCAGATTGTTCACGCCGATCACGAAGAAGCGGTTGGTGTCGAGCGGCTTGCCCGGGCCGACCATGTTGTCCCACCAGCCGACGTCTTTCGGGTTGTCCGCGTAGACGCCCGCGACGTGATGCGACGCGTTGAGCGCATGACAGACGAGCACCGCATTGCTGCGCGCGGCGTTGAGCGTGCCGTAGGTCTCGACCACGAGGTCGTACCCGGCGAGCGCCGTGCCGTTCTGCAGTTGCAGGGGTTCGTCGAAATGCAGTGTTTGAGGGGCGACGATGCCGATCGATTCCATTCGTTCCGCCTGGTTTTTTGGGCGGCTAAACGGTGTCGGCGGGCGCGGAGTGCGAAAGAAGTGGCGCAGCTGACGACCTCTTTAGCCGCATTTATATCGAACCCCGGGCGTAGTCAGTGACAGGCCAGGAGTTCACGCGCCCGCAATCGAGTCAGCAAATCGGCGCGTGGGTGATGCACAACGAAGGCAAAGTATAACGGAAAACGCCGTGCGCAATGCGGCGGACGAACCGGCGCTGCGGCGCCGGCCCGCCCATGTGCGCCGGGCGCGGCTCAGGCGCCGAGCGCATGCGCGTTGCGCCAGCGCCGCAACTGGAATGCCGCGACGATCATCAAGATGCCGTACAGCACCGCGTAGGTGGCGATCACCCAGATGAGCGAGAGCGCGCCCGCGCCCGGGAACATGACGATGAAAAAGCCCACCGCGGCGGAGAGCAGCCCCGAGAGGCCGACCGCCCACGGATGCGCGATGGCGTGCCGGTACTGGATCGCATAGATGATCTCGAAGACGCCGATGGCAAGCGCCCAGAAGCCGATGATCATCACGAGGATGATGGCCGTCTCGCCGGGCCAGAAGAACGCCACGAGCCCCGCGAAGACGCCGATCAACCCGACGACGACATACGACCAGCGCCGCGTGCCGCCGCCGCGTGCACCGTAGAGCAGCGCGAAGGCGCCGTCGACGATCGCGTAGGCGCCCCAGACGATGGCGAGCGTGAGCACGGTGAGGCCGGGCAAGGCATAAGCGAGCACGCCGAACACGATGGCGGCGACGCCGCGCGCGAGCAGCCACCCCCAATGGGCGGAGAGGCCGGCGAGAATGGGCAGGGCTACGGGAGCAATGGGACGGCTCATGCGTATTTCTCCTTTTGAGCGAGCCTGACGCTTTTGGCGCGGCCGCGCTATTGAAGAATCACGCGAATCTGCTCGTCGGCGTGCTCGCTGGGCGAGCGCTTGAACCCGCTTTGGGCGTAGCGGTGCCAGCAGCCGATCACATAGCGCACGAGCAAATTGGCGCGGACAGCGGGATCGTAACCGTTTTTCGATAAACGGCCGCCGGCCGTGCCGCCCTCAGCTTGCGCCTGCTCAGCAAGGCTCACGCGCAGACACTGGCGCAAGGTGGCCTCGATGCGGTCGAGCATCTGGTTCACGCGCTCGGCGAGGCGTTCGTGCTCGCCCACCAGCGCCTCGCAGGTCAGCACGCGCGTCATGCCGGCGTTTTTCGCCGAGAACTGAATCAGCATCAAGGCGATCGCGCGGGCCTGCAACGCGCCGCTCGGCTCCTTCGCGACGATCTGGTTGATGAGCTGGAAGAGTGTCTGCTCGATGAAGTCGATGAGGCCTTCATACATCTGCGCCTTGCTCGCGAAATGGCGATAGAGCGCGGCTTCGGAGACGCCCAGGCGCGCGGCCAGCGCGGCCGTGGTGATCTTTTCCCCGCGCGGCGTTTCGAGCATCGAAGCGAGCGTCTGGAGGATATGCACGCGGCGCTCGCCCGGCTTCGGACGGCTGCTGCGGCGCGGTGCGGCGTCTGGCGATTCGGCTGCTGCGGTTGCTACGACTGGGTCACGCGTTTCGGTCGGCTGCATGAATGTCGCCCCCTGAGTCCGGCTGGCGGGCTGCAATCCCGCCCGGCCGCTTGAGTCTTGCCGTTTATTGTCGCTCCGGAGGTGCTGCGGCTCCGGATTCGCTGCTACTTTGCGGTTTTCTCGTTGCTTTTATGCGCGCAGACGCTCAAGCGCGTGATCGGCTGCGCAATGCGCCGCTTCGCAGGCCGCGCGTCAGCGATTTTAGCGAACGAACGCAATGATCGACATAGTGAGGGCGCCCGTTGCGCGCCATGCGCGTGGGCAGATGCCCCGTGATCCAGACCGTGCGGATGCCGAGGCGCCGGTAGCGCTTCAGATGCCCGCGCGTGTCCTCGACGAGGATCGCGTCGGCGAACGCGACGCCCACATCGCGCAGCGTCTTGCGCAGCATCGCGGAATCGGGCTTGGCGCGCCAGCGCTCGCGCGTGCGCATGTGCTCGATGGCCACGACGCGCTCGAACTGCCGCTCGATGCCGAGCGCCGCGAGCACCGCGTGCGCGTAGTCCGTGGGGCCGTTGGTCAGCACGATCTTGCGGCCGGGCAGCGCCGCGAGCGTGCGCGCGAGGCCGCGCTCGGCGTGCAGCATCGCGTGCAGGTCGTCGAAGGTGTGCACGACCTTGAGGAAATCGTGCGCATCGATCCGGTGATGGCGCGTGAGACCCAGCAGCGCCGCGCCGTAGCGGTGCGTGTAGCTCGTGCGCAGATGGTTCGCGACGTCGAGGCTCACGCCGAGCGCGTCGACGATGTACTGCGTCATGCCGCGGTTGATGGCCGGGAAGATCGCGCGCGAGGCGCCGTGCAACGTATTGTCGAGGTCGAAGAGCCAGACGGGGGCGCCGTAGCTCGGGCCGCGTAAGGTGGGGGCGCCACAGACCGGGGCGCGATCGCTGGGGGCGCCACAGCTCGGGGCGCGATCGGCGGGGCCGCCGTAGCCCAGGCCCACATCGCCGGGGGCGCCATAGCCCGTCCCACGCGCGGGACGCGACGCCGGCGCGGCTAGCAAGGTGCGCCGGGCGTGTTGCGGCCGGCGGCGAGGCGGGCGTGAAACGTTCATCATGCGAAAAGCAGGCGAAGCGCGAGCCTGCACGCCGCAGGCGAGGCCCGGGTGGCCGCGCGGGCCACCGGCGGGCAGCGCACCCAGTCTGGATTTTAGTGCGAGCGGATCATCGTGCCGAACGGCTGCTCGGTCAGGATTTCGAGCAGCACCGAGTGCTCGATGCGGCCGTCGATGATGTGCACGGAGCGCACGCCGCTCTTGGCCGCGTCGAGCGCCGACGAGATCTTCGGCAGCATGCCGCCCGAGATCGTGCCGTCCTCGAAGAGGGCGTCGATCTCGCGTGCGGAAAGGTCGGTGAGGAGGTTGCCCGCCTTGTCCATCACGCCGGGGATGTTGGTCATCATCACGAGCTTCTCGGCGTTGAGCACGACCGCGAGCTTGCCCGCGACGAGGTCCGCGTTGATGTTGTACGAGAGGCCGTCCTCGCCGAAGCCGATCGGCGAGATCACCGGAATGAACGCGTCGTCCTGGAGCGCCTTCACGACGGCCGGGTTGATCGCCTCGACTTCGCCCACCTGGCCGATGTCGATGTACTGACCCGGGTTGTCGCGGTCCGGCATCATCAGCTTGCGCGCGTGGATCAGGCCGCCGTCCTTGCCGGTCAGGCCGACCGCGTGGCCGCCGAAGTGATTGATGAGCGTGACGATGTCCTGCTGCACCTCGCCGCCGAGCACCCACTCGACGACTTCCATGGTTTCTTCGTCCGTGACGCGCATGCCCTGGATGAAGGTGCCTTGCTTGCCGATCTTCTTGAGCGCCGTGTCGATCTGCGGGCCGCCGCCGTGCACGATGACCGGATTGATGCCCACGAGCTTGAGCAGGATGACGTCGCGAGCGAAGCCCTGCTTGAGCCGCTCTTCGGTCATGGCGTTGCCGCCGTACTTGATGACGATGGTCTTGCCGTGGTACTGGCGGATATAGGGCAGCGCTTCGGCCAGGATTTCGGCTTTCAGGGTGGGCGCGATCTGCGAGAGGTCGATGGGCTCGGACATGGCGGCGGGACTGGACAGGAGAACAGGGTGAAAAACGGCGGAACCAGGCGCGCTCGCGAAAGCGCGGCTGAAACAGGCCGAATTGTACAGGACTGGCGCGGTGCAGCAGGGTTTTCGAGAGGGTGGGTGGGCGAGCGCCGGGTGAACTGCGGGCGCCGGCGCCGTCCTGTGGCATCATTTTCCCATCGCTGAATCCGGCCTCGCCAGGAGCGCGCCACCATGACCGCCCCCGCAAGTCCCGCCCACGCCATCAAGCGCGCACGTTGCCCGCGTTGCGGCAATGCCTTCGACTGCGGCAGGCACACCGAGCCGTTCGAATGCTGGTGCAAGTCGCTGCCCGCCGTGCCGGCGAGCCAGCTCGACCCGCGCGGACGCTGCCTGTGCCCCGAGTGCCTCGCCGCCGCCGTCGCTGCGGGTGCTGCGCCGCACAACACCGGCGAGGGCCGCTGAGTTATTGCGCTGCCTGCAGCGCCCGATGTTCGACGGCGAGCTTGCGCAAGTCGGCGCTCACGTCGTCGAGCACCGGCTCCCACTCCCGGAACCGCTTCTGCCGATACAGCGTCGTGTGCGGATACCAGGGGCTGTCGCGCCGCTCCAGCTCCCAGACCCAATGCGGATTCACGTCCAGCAGCACCCACGTGCGCTGGCCGAGCGCGCCCGCCAGATGCGCGCTCGAGGTGCAGACCGAGATCACGAGATCGAGCGCGTCGACGAATGCGGCGGTGCCGTCGAAGGTGTGCCATTCGGCGCTGAAGTCCGCGATCTCGAAGCCGGCCGCGCGCGCGGCCTCGACGTCGGCCTGCGCACCCGGTTGCAGCGAATAGAACGCCGCGTCGGCGATGCCCGCGAAGTGAGCCGCAAAGCGCTCGAGCCCGACGCGCCGGAACGGATTGCGCTTGTGCGTGAGGCTGCCCGTCCAGGCGAGCCCGACCTTCAGGCGCCGCTCTCCCGCGAGCCGCTCGCGCCAGCGCGCCGCCGCCGCGGGCTCCGGCGCGAGATAGCGCGCCGGGCCCGGGATCGTCCCCTCGCGCGTGCCAAAAATCAGCGGCAGGCTCAGCAGCGAGACTTCGCAGTCGTAGGGCGGCAACGCCTCGACGCCGCCGCCGGCGCAGTACAGATCGCAATGGCTGCCGACGCTGCGCGAGAGCAACGCGCCCATTTGCGGGAACGAATTCCAGACGAGCCGGCCGCCTTCGCGATGCACGCGCTCGGCGAGCATCGGCACATAGCGGCAGAACTGCAGCAGGTCGCCCTTGCCTTGTTCGCCCCACACGAGCAACGTGCGGCCGGCCAGCGGCTCACCGCGCCATTCGGGCTTGGGGAAGACCGGGCGGCCCGCGGCCAGCTCGCTTGCCCCTTGCCAGCGCGCCTCGTGTCCGCGCCAGCCTTCGGCGAAGTTGCCGCGCATGAGCTCGATCATCGACAGGTTCAAGCGTATCGATGCGTCGTTCGGCGCATACTGGCATGCGCCGCGTGCGGCCTGCTCGGCTTCGTCCCATTGCTGGGCTTCCCTGCACGCCATCGCGTAGTTGTTCGCGGCCAGTGCGCTATGCGGGGCGAGTGCGAGCGCGCGGCGACTCGCCTCGAGCGGGCGCGTCACGTCGGTGTCGGTGGGCAGCACCCGGCCGAGGTTGATCCAGGCATTGGCATTGTTGGGTTCCGCTGCGACCGTCTCTTCGAGCAGCGCGAGGACTTCACGGCTATCTGATTTGATTTGCATCAATGCGCCGGCAAGATTGTTACGCAGATTTGGAAACGTTCGCTCGATTGCGAGTGCTCGGCGGTAAGGTTCTATCGCGTCGGCGTGGCGGTTGGCGAATTGCAGTGCGAGACCCGCGGCGAACCATGCGGCGGCGCGCTGCGGCTCGAGCCTCGCGATTGCGGCGCTCAGGCGTATGGCCTCGGCGGCCAGTGCAGGATCTCGAGCGCCTGCTGCGATGAGCATGAGCGCATCGTCGTGCAAGCCTCGCAGCGAGGCGCGTGTCCTGGCGAGCAGCTCGTGGGCTGCCGTGTCGGTGGTGCCGGTTGCGTCACTCGTTGCGGTGTCGACGAAATCGAGGAATAGCTCACGCGTACGCGCAAGCGTGTCAGAAAGCGGAGTCTGCATCGTGTCTTCTGCCTTGCCGGAATACGCCGCTTCTCATGTAGCGGGTGGATGACTTAGATTGAAGCAAACCTTTTCAAGATAATGAATCAGACGAGTCCGAACAGGTAAACTGGCACCATGCATCGCATAACCGTCAGTGCTAGCGTCAATCTCAGCCATTTGTTCTGGCTGCGCAGTCTCGCCATTATTGGCCAGCTCTGCACGATCGCCTTCGTGCAATTCTTTTTCGGCGTGCAATTGCCGCTGCCCGCCATGTTGTTCGTGATCGCCATGGAAGTGGCGTTCAACGGCGTCACCTGGCTGCGCGTCACGCAAGACCGCCCCGAATCCAATCTCGAATTGTTCGGCCAGATCTGGGTCGACCTCGGCGCGCTCTCCGCGCTGCTGTTCCTCTCGGGCGGCACGACCAATCCGTTCGTCTCGCTTTATCTGCCGTCGCTCGCCATCGCGGCCGCGGTGCTGCCGTGGTATCTCACCGCGTGGCTCGCGTCGTTTGCCGTCGCTTGTTACGTACTGCTCGGCTTCGACAACGTCCCGCTCAACCTCGACAATCCCGCGAATCTCTTCGATTACTACCGTGCGGGCATGTGGGTGAACTTCATGGTGAGCGTGGCGCTCATCGTGTGGTTCGTCGCGCGCATGTCGCGCGCGCTGCGCCAGCGCGAAGCCGCGCTCGCCGACGCTCAGCAGCGCCTCTTGCGCGACGAGCGCGCGGTCGCGCTCGGGGTGCAGGCGGCCACCGTCGCGCACGAGATCGGCACGCCGCTCTCGAGCATCGCCATGCTCACCGAGGAGTTGCGCGACATCGCACGCACCGACAAAGGTCTCGCGCCGTATGGCGCCGACCTCGAGCTGCTCGACCAGCAGATCACGCTGTGCACCTCGGCGCTCGCGCGGCTGCGCAGCCGCGCGTCGTCCACAGGCAGCCTCCAGGCCGTGAGCGAATGGCTCGGGCCGTTCGTCGAGCAATGGCGTTTGCGCCATCCGCACGTGAAGTTCGAACTGCCTGGCAATACGCCTTCTGACCTGTACATCGAGGATGCCGTCGCGGTTGGCCAGATCCTCACGATCCTGCTCGACAACGCCGCGCGCGCGAGCCGCGATTTCGTGACGCTGCGCGCGTATCCGGGCTCGCGCGCGGGCTATATCGATTTCGAAGTCTGCGATGCGGGGCCGGGCATCCCGGCGTCGCTACGCGCGTCGCTGGGCGCGGCCCCCGTGGAAAGCACGCAGGGCGGTCACGGCGTGGGCTTGTATCTCGCGTTTTCGTCCGCGGCGCGGCTGGGCGGTTCGATCGATCTCGCCGATATTTCGTCGGGCGCCGTTGCGTCGGGCGCCGCTGCGTCGGGTGCCGCTGCAGTGAGCACCGGTGCGCCGGGCGCCGCAGCGCCGGGCGCTGCTGCCGCGGACCCCGCAACCTCGGGTGGCGCCGCCGTGTCTGGCGCTGGGGCGTCCCACGCAGGTACGCGGGAGCCCCCAGTCACGGGCGCAGCAACCTCCGGCGCGCGCGCACACAAGTCGCGCGGCACGCGTGCGGTGCTGCACGTGCCGGTGAAGACGGAGGCCGAGGCCCGGGTGGGCGGGGCGATCCCGGCGGCTCAGTCGAGCGGGGCGGCGCGCGGCGGCGGCGCGGCCGAGAGTTCGGAAATTGGACGAGGCGAAGGACCAGGCCGGCCCGACGCCGGCTGACAACACGGAGAAGCAGTATGAGCGATATGAATTTCCTGGTGATCGACGACGACGAAGTGTTTTCCGACATCCTCACGCGCGGCCTCACGCGACGCGGCTACCAGGTGCAACAGGCGCACAACGCCGAAGAAGCGATCCGTTTCGCGAATCAGCAGAAGTTCGCGCAGATCACCGTCGACCTGCATCTCGGCAACGACTCGGGTCTCTCGCTGATTGCGCCGTTGCGCAACCTGCAGCCCGACGCGCGCATGCTCGTGCTCACCGGCTACGCGAGCATCGCCACGGCGGTGCAGGCCGTGAAGGATGGCGCGGACAACTATCTCGCCAAGCCTGCGAACGTGGAAATGATCCTCACCGCGTTGCAGGGCGATGCGAGTGCGCTGCAGGCCGATGCGGCCATCGAGCATCCCGCGCCGCTTTCGGTTGCGCGCCTCGAATGGGAGCACATCCAGCGCGTGCTGGCCGAGCACGGCGGTAACATCTCGGCCACGGCGCGCGCGCTCAACATGCATCGGCGCACGCTGCAGCGCAAGCTCGCGAAGCGGCCGGTGCGTCAGTGAGCGCGTAAAGGCGCGCCAGGCGCGCACAGGCGGCACACAAAAGAAAAGGGGCTCGGCGTTGGCGCGGAGCCCCTTATTTCATTCTCGCCTGCACGCGGCAGGCTTCAGTTCGCGCGACTAGCGCGTCGCATTCGCACCGTTACAGCACGTACCGCGACAGGTCTTCGTCCTGTGCGACTTCGCCGAGCGCCTTGTCGACATAGGCGGCGTCGATCGTCACGCTCTGGCCCGCATGATTGCCGGCCGCGAACGACACGTCTTCCAGCAGTTTTTCGATGACCGTATAGAGACGGCGCGCGCCGATGTTCTCGGTCTTCTCATTCACGGAGAAGGCAATTTCCGCGAGCCGGCGAATGCCGTCTTCCGCGAAGTCGAGCTGCACGTCTTCCGTGGCGAGCAGCGCCTGGTACTGCTTGACGAGGCTCGCGTCGGTGGCGACCAGAATGGCTTCGAAGTCCTTGACGGAGAGCGAATCGAGTTCGACGCGGATCGGAAAGCGGCCCTGCAGCTCGGGGATCAGATCGCTCGGCTTCGAGAGATGGAACGCGCCGCTCGCGATGAACAGCACGTGATCGGTCTTCACCATCCCGTACTTCGTGTTGATGGTCGTGCCTTCCACGAGCGGCAGCAGATCGCGCTGCACGCCCTGGCGCGAGACTTCGCCGCCGCTGCCTTCGTTGTTGCGCGAGGCGATCTTGTCGATTTCGTCGAGGAACACGATGCCGTTCTGCTCGACATTCTGCACGGCCTTGGCCTTGACCTCTTCGTCGTTGAGCATCTTGGCCGCTTCTTCGTCAGTGAGGACCTTGAGGGCTTCCTTCACCTTGAGCTTGCGGCGCATCTTCTTGCCGCCGCCGAGATTGGCGAACATCGAGCGGATCTGCTCGGTCATGTCTTCCATGCCCGGCGGCCCCATGATGTCCATGCCCACTTGCGGCTGCTCCACGTCGAGCTCGATTTCCTTGTCGTCGAGCTGGCCTTCGCGCAGGCGCTTGCGGAAGGTCTGACGCGTGGCGTTGTCGCCTTCGCCGTGGCTCGTATCGGACGCGGAAGAGCCGAAGCCCACCGGCCGCGCGCTCGGCAGCAGGATGTCGAGGATGCGGTCTTCGGCCTGATCGGTGGCCTTGCTGCGCACCTTGCGCATTTCCGATTCGCGCGTCTGCTTCACCGAGATTTCGATGAGGTCGCGCACGATGCTGTCCACGTCGCGGCCCACGTAGCCCACTTCGGTGAACTTGGTCGCTTCGATCTTGATGAAGGGCGCGTCCGCGAGCTTCGCGAGACGCCGCGCGATTTCGGTCTTGCCGACGCCCGTCGGCCCGATCATGAGGATGTTCTTCGGCGTGATTTCCTGGCGCAGCGGATCGGCCACCTGCTGGCGGCGCCAGCGGTTGCGCAGCGCGACGGCCACGGCCTTCTTCGCGTTGGCCTGGCCGATGATGTGCTTGTCGAGTTCCGAGACGATCTCGGCGGGGGTCATGGTGCTCATCCTGATTCCTTCTCGTCTGTGCGGCGGGTTACTCGATGGTTTCGATCACGCGGTTGTGATTCGTGTAAATGCACATGTCGCCCGCGATCTCGAGCGACTTTTCGACGATCTCGCGCGGCGAAAGCTCGGTGTTCTCGATGAGCGCGCGGGCCGCGGCCTGCGCATAGGCACCGCCCGAGCCGATCGCGCAGATGCCTTCTTCGGGGTCGAGCACGTCGCCGTTGCCGGTGATGACGAGCGTGGTTTGCGCGTCGGCGGCGATCAGCATGGCTTCGAGGCGGCGCAGCATGCGGTCGGTGCGCCAGTCTTTCGCGAGCTCGACGGCCGCGCGCGTGAGATTGCCCTGATGCTTTTCGAGCTTGGCTTCGAAGCGGTCGAGCAGCGAGAACGCATCGGCCGTGCCGCCCGCGAAGCCCACCATCACCTTGCCGCCGTAAATGCGCCGGACCTTCTTCGCGCCACCCTTCATGACGATGTTGCCGAGCGTGACCTGGCCGTCGCCGCCGAGCGCGACCTTGTCGCCGCGCCGCACGGAAACGATCGTCGTGCCGTGAAATTGCTCCATGTGCGTTCCTTTTTACCGTTGATGCCAGGCAGAGACTGGAACGACGCGGTCTGTGCAGCCGCGCCGCAGTGTCGGATTCGGTACGCGCCGCTCGCGGCGCGGGGCGCGCGGGCGGGCGTGTCGGTAGAAGTTTAGGGCGACGGCGGGCAGTTCAAGGGCTCGCGGCGCAGATTTCGGGATAAGCGTGGGCGAGCGCAAACAAAAAAGCGCACGGGACTCCGTGCGCTTCGACAAGGAAGGCAGAAAAATCCGGCACGCGCCGCGCGGCGGCGCCGGCAGCCAATCAGTCGCCGAACAGCTTCTGGCGCAGCTCGCGGCGCTCCTGCGCCTCGAGCGAGAGCGTGGCGGTGGGGCGTGCGAGTAGACGCGGAACGCCGATCGGCTCACCGGTTTCCTCGCACCAGCCGTAGTCGCCCGCATCGATGCGGGCGAGCGATTGCTGCACCTTCTTCAGCAGCTTGCGCTCGCGGTCGCGCGTGCGCAGCTCGAGCGCATGCTCTTCTTCGATCGTCGCGCGGTCGGCCGGATCCGGCACGATTACCGTCTCGCGCAGATTCTCGGTAGTCTGGCCTGCATTGCGGAGAATTTCCGCCTGCAGCTGTTCGAGCCGGTTTTTGAAGAAGGCGAGCTGATCCTCGTTCATGTAATCCTTGTCGCTCATCTTCAGGATTTCGGCTTCGGTCAAGAGTCGTTTCGTCGTCATCTGGCTTGCTTCTTCAATGAGTGAGGCAAAACTGGCACATCTTGCCTGCACTTTTGTGTTGCCCGCAGTGGCCTCTCCCACTTTACCGCGCGCTTAATCGCGCCAAGGTGCGCGTCGGCGGGCACGAACGTTGAGCTGTCGTGACGCCTAAGCGCCGCTGCGGGGCCGAACTCCTCTGGAAACCGCTATTCAGATGCTCCTGAGGCATATTTCGTACCGGCTGCGCGCTGCGACGCGATGCGCGGCCGGGGAGGCGATTTTCTTGCCGAAACCCGCATAAATGGAAGTTCCGGGGCGCCTCTCTTTCCAGTGGGGCCGTATTGTAACCGAACCGCAAACTCGCGCCGCAAGTGGGAAATCCCTTAATTGGCGGCTTCCGTCAACGTTCGATATCCAGAAAATATAACGCGCCCATCGTGAAAAAGCGATGGTCGGGTACGTTATTTGACATGTGTAGCGGAGAAACGCAATTTTGCGCGGGCACCCGAGGGGGCGTATAGCCACTTCGCATACCAGGGCGGCCCAGGTGGCGCGCCCATGGCGCATCACCAAACGGCGGGTCAGCGGTCCGTGCGCGGTTTACGGCAACGCCCGGCAGCGGGCCGGGCGTTGCGAGTCGGTATGGCGCCGCGCCCGACGTCAGGCGAGGCAGGCGTCGAGGCCGTCGGTGATGAGGTCCTGCGGCAGCTCGATGCCGATGAACACCATCTTGCTGCCCTTCTTCTCGATCGGCAGCCACTTGGCGGCGAGGTCGCTGCCCATCATCTGGTGCACGCCCTGGAACACTACCTTGCGGTCCACGCCCTTCATGTAGAGCACGCCCTTGTAGCGCAGGAGGCGCTCGCCGTAGATCTGCAGGATGCCACCGAGGAAGTCCTCCAGACGGTTCGGATCGAACGCACGGTCGCTGCGGTACACGAACGACTTGATCTTGTCGTCGTGGTGCGCGTGATGATGGTGGTGGCCGTGATCGTGGCCTTCGTGGTTGCACTGGCCGTGATCGTGGTCGCAGTCTTCGTGGTCGTGCGCGTGATCATGATCATGATCGTGATGCGCGTGAGCGTGATCGTCTTCGGCGAGGAAGTCGGGGTCGATCTCGAGCTTGGCGTTCAGGTTGAAGCCGCGCAGGTCGAACACTTCCTTGATGTCCGCCTCGCCGAAATTCACCTGGCGGATCTGCGCGCGCGGGTTCATGTGCACGAGGCGGTGGCGCAGGTCGTCGAGCTCCTTCTCGTCGACGAGATCGGCCTTCGTGATGAACAGGCGGTCGGCGAAACCGACCTGGCGCTGCACCACTTCGTGCTCGTCGAGCTGATGGTTGCCGTGCTTGGCGTCCACGAGCGTGATGATGGCGTCGAGCAGGAATTCGTCGGCGATCTCGTTATCCATGAAGAACGTCTGCGCGACCGGGCCCGGATTCGCGAGGCCCGTGGTCTCGATCACCACGCGGTCGAAATCGAGCTTGCCGTCGCGCTTTTGCTGGGCGAGGTCGCCGAGCACGCGCGCGAGGTCGCCGCGGATCGTGCAGCAGATGCAGCCGTTGCTCATCTGGATGATCTGCTCCTGGCTGTCCTGCACGAGGATTTCGTTGTCGATGTTCTCTTCGCCGAATTCGTTCTCGATCACGGCGATCTTCATGCCGTGCGGTTCGTTCAGGATGCGCTTGAGCAAAGTGGTTTTGCCGCTGCCGAGAAAGCCGGTGAGGATAGTGACGGGAATCATGCTGTTTGCCTTGAGTGCCTCGAATCGGGGTGGGATACGGCGCGGGAGCCGAACGTTACAACATAACCAACTATTGAAACATATCTGGGCCGTGCGCGCTCGCGCCGTCCGTTTGGCGAGCGCCGCAGGCCGGCCTGCGCGCCTGCCCAATTCAATATGGACAGCCAGGCGATTCACAAGTGCTGGACCTGCCGCATACGGGTGTTCATTATGTGCTCGATGCATCCGCATTATCTCAAATTAATGTGGGATCTCATTAATGTGTATTCCTGCAACACAAATAAGAGTTTAGAAATCGTCCTAAAGCGTCGCATGGCCAAGGCAGGTTTTAATTCAATCACCGGCAGCAATTTCCGACGGGATTCCCTTCGGACTCAGTCGGTGTGACGGTCATCGGGGCGCGGTCCTGGCGGGGAATCCCTCTGCCGCATTCCTGAAGGGCCGATGCCGTGTTGATCGCACGCCGTGCCGGAGTTCAGACGGACGCCGGTGGTGTTTGCGGCGCCCGTCGTATGTCCAGTAGCCAGCCGGATTGCTCGCGTGTGTCGAGCATCGGGCCGGCGTTATTCGGCTGTCTGTCTCATTAGTCGGCCGGCTAATGCTGGATTGTTTGAATTGCCGGGAATCTCGATTAATGAGAAGCCGGATTAATTGCGCGTTTACAGCAGATTATTTTGAGGATTATATGAACAAGGTTTATCGCAGCGTCTACAACAAAGTGTTGGGTACGTGGGTGGCGGCATCGGAACTGACTGCTGCGCGCGGCAAGCCGGCGCGCGCGAAGTCGGGCGTCGTGCTCGTGGCGGGTGTGCTGCTGGCATCGGCGGGCGCGATGTCCGACCTGGCTCAGGCATCCGTCGCGATTTCGGACAACGGCAGCAAGTCGGTCCAGTCCGGCCCGGCGTCCATGAGCGCCAGCTCGGGTGGCATCGGTGCATCGGCATCGGCCAACTCGATCGCAATCGTCGGCGATGGCGACTGCAACCTGCTCACCAACGTCGACGCGCAGAAGGTGTACGGCGACGGTGCGGCCAATAACTACAAGGGCGGCATCTACGGCTTTGGCGTGCAGACTTCGGCGGCCAGCTACGACGACCTGTCGAACGCCGGCGCGGGCCAGAGCGGGATGAAGGGCTACTCGTCGATGACCGCCGGCTACGTGACGGAATCGGGCAATGGCGTGGCGTCTACCCAGGCGTTCGGCCAGAACTCGATCGCCATGGGGTGCGGCGCGCATGCGAACGGCTTCGGCACGGTCGCCCAGGGCTGGGGCGCGGTCGCCAACGGTGCGGGCGCGGTGGCGTACGGCATCAACGCGGTGGCGAACGGCCAGGGCTCGTTCGCATCCGGTATCGCTGCCGACGCCGAAGGCGACGATTCGATCGCGCTGGGCACGCTCGCCTCGGCGACGGGCAACGGCTCGATCGCGCTGGGCGCGAACACGGTGGCGGCCGGCGAGAATGCGGTTGCGTCGGGCAACGGCGCGAGCGCCGAAGGTGACGAGTCGGTCGCCATGGGCTCGAGCGCTTCGGCCTCCGGCGCCAACGCGCTGGCGTTCGGCGCGAATGCGCTGGCGAGCGGCGAGAATGCGCTGGCCTCCGGCATCGGTGCGAGCGCCACGGCTGACAATACGATCGCGCTGGGTTCGCAGGCCATGGCTTCCGGCATTGGCGCGCTGGCGTTCGGCATGAACGCTTCGGCGAGCACTGCGAACTCGGTGGCGCTTGGCGCAAACGCGACGGCGAGTGCGGCCAACGCCGTGGCGCTGGGCGCCAACTCGGTGGCGGACCGCGCGGATAGCGTCTCAGTGGGCGCGGCGGGCAGCGAGCGCCAGATCACCAACGTCGCGGCCGGCACGGCCGACACCGACGCGGCGAACGTCTCGCAACTCAAGAACTCGGGTCTGATCGCTGCGGACGGCACGGCGAACGTTGCGGTGACGTACGACAAGAACGCCGACGGCACGAGCGACTACAGCAACCTCACGCTCGGCAACGGCGTGGCGGGCGGCACGACGATCCACAATGTGGCGGCGGGCGTCGCCGACACGGACGCGGTCAACGTTGGCCAGCTCAACTCGGCAGTCGATAACCTGAACACGGCCGTCAACAACGCGCAGAGCGCGGCTGAAAGCGCCTACAACCCGTTTATCGCCGCCTACGGCGACCGCAGCACGGAAGGTGCGGTGGCGAGCGGCGTGTATTCGGCGGCAGTGGGTGCGAACGCCAACGCGAGCGGCACCAACACGGTCGCATTCGGTGCGAACGCCAACGCCAGCGGTGCCGGCTCGGCCGCATTCGGTGCGAATGCGGTAGCGAGCGCCGACAACTCGGTTGCGCTCGGTGCGAACTCGGTGGCCAATCGTGCCAACACGGTTTCGGTGGGCTCGGCAGGCAGTGAGCGTCAGGTGACGAACGTGGCCGCCGGTACCGAAGGCACCGACGCTGTGAACGTGAACCAGCTCGTGGCTGCGCAGCAGCAGGCGGAAAGCTACGCCGACTCGAAGATGTCGCAGATGACGCAGGGCCTCTCGTCGCTGCAGGATTCGATCAGCGACGTGCAGCGCAAGGCCTACGCCGGCACGGCGGCGGCGATGGCCGTCGCGGGCCTGCCGCAGCCGACGCAGCCGGGCAAGATCATGGTCGCGATGGCCGGTGGCCGTTACGGCGGCCAGACGGGTGGCGCGCTGGGCTTCTCGTACGTGACCGAGAATAACAAGTGGGTCGGCAAGGTGGCCGCGAACACGAGCACGCAGGGCAACACCGGCGTCGTGGTCGGCGCGGGCTACCAGTGGTAATGCCTCGCTAGCGCGAGTCAGCCGCAAGGCTGGCAAACCTGGCGTTTGACACAGCGTCTACGGCCTTCCGGCAGTAGACCCTGTTTTTTTATGCGGGCGGTTACAGAACCTGCAGCAACAGTCCCTTCAGATACTCGCCTTCCGGGAAAGACGCGAGCAGCGGATGATCGACGCCCGCGCCGAGGCGCTTGAGGATGCGCGCATCGACCTTCGCGTCGGCGGCCGCACCCGCGACGATCTTCTGGAACAGCTCCGCGTCGATCGCGCCCGAGCACGAGTACGTGAAGAGCAGGCCGCCCGGGCGCAGCAGCTTCAGGCCCGTGAGGTTGATGTCCTTGTAGGCGCGCGCGGCGCGGTCCACGTGCTCGCGCGAGGCCGCGAACTTGGGCGGATCGAGCACCACGAGGTCGAAGCGCTCGCCTTCTTCGTGCAGGCGGCGCAGCGTCTTGAAGGCGTCGGCGTCGAGCCAGGTCGCGCGGGCCGCGTCGAAGCCGTTCGCCTCCACGTTCTTCTGCGCGGTGGCGAGCGCCTCGCCCGACGAGTCGATCGACACCACGCGCGCGGCGCCGCCCTTCATCGCCGCGAGCGAGAAGCCGCCCGTGTAGCAGAAGCAGTTGAGCACGTCGCGGTCTTGCGCGAAGGTCTGCACGAGCGCGCGGTTGTCGCGCTGATCGACGTAGAAGCCGGTCTTGTGGCCGTTGCGCACGTCCACGTGATAGCGCACGCCGTTCTCATTGGTCACGATGGTCTCGGGCGGCTCGTCGCCGGCCAGCAGGCCCGTGATCTGCTCGAGCCCTTCCTTTTCGCGGATCGAGACATCCGAGCGCTCGTAGACGTTCGGGCAGCCCGTTGCCGCCGTGAGCGCCGCGACGATCGCTTCCTTCCATGCCTCGACGCCCGCCGCCATGAACTGGCAGACGAGCTGGCCGCGCGCGTGCTCCGCAACGTCTTCCTTGTAGTAATCGACGATCACGCCGGGCAGGCCGTCCGCCTCGCCGAAGATCAGGCGCACCGCGCCTGTGCCGTTCACCATCGTCTGGCGGTGCGCGACCGCGCGCTGCACGCGGCGCTTGAAGAATGCGTGGTCGATGGGCTCGTTCTCGTCGAAGCTCCAGACGCGCGCGCGGATCTGCGAGTGCGGGCTGTAGGCGGCGCGCGCGAGGAAGCGGCCGTCATGCGCGCGCACGAGAACGGTCGCGCCGGGCGCGGGCTTGCCCTCGACGCGCTCGATCGCGTTGGCATAGACCCACGGATGGCGGCGCAGCAGGGATTTTTCTTTCGACGGCTTGAGGGTGACGATATTCATGATGGATTTGATGCCTGGCGTCGTGGCGAGCCGCAGTGAGAGGTGCCGCGCGCGTGAATGACGGGTGAATCGTGCGAATCGTGTGAGTCGTTTGAACCGGGGGTGAATCAGTCGCGCTTCTTGGCGCGTGGATGCGCGTTGTCGTAAACCTTCGCGAGATGCTGGAAATCGAGCGAAGTGTAGACCTGCGTGGCCGAGATGCTCGCGTGGCCGAGCAGCTCCTGCACGGCGCGCAGATCGCCGCTCGATTGCAGCAGATGCGTCGCGAACGAGTGCCGCAGCACGTGCGGATGGACGTTCGCCGGGATGCCGGCGACCAGCGCGGCGCGCTTCACGCGCTCGCGCACGACGCCAGGCGCCATGCGGTTGCCGCGCACGGACAAGAAGAGCGGGGCGTCGTCGTGCTTGACCCAGGCGCCGCGCACGGCGAGCCAGGCGTCGAGGGCTTCCAGCGCCTTCTTGCCGACGGGCACGAGGCGGTGGCGGTCGCCCTTGCCGTGCACTTCCACTTCGGCGGCGTCGCGCTTGAGCCAGCCCGCCGATTCGTAGCCGTCGCGCTTCACGTAGCGCACATCGAGGCCCACGAGCTCGGCGAGGCGCAGCCCCGACGAGTAGAAGAGCTCGAGCATGGCGTGATCGCGCAGCGTCTCGACACTGCCTGCGGCGCCCTCGCCGGCATGCGCCGCATCGGTGGCCGAGGCGGGCGCCTCCATGAGCTTCACGGCGTCGTCGACGGAGAGCGCCTTCGGCAGCGTCTTGTCGCGTTTGGGCGCGCGCACCGCGGCCACCGGATTCGCGTCGAGCTCGATGCGGCCCGCGAGCCAGCGGTAGAACGCGCGCCAGGCCGAGAGGCGATGCGCGATCGAGCGCGCCGAGAGGCCGCCCGCATGGGCGCGCGCCACGGCGCCGCGCACGTCGGTTGGGGTGATTTTCTCGAGCGGCCGGCCGTTCTGGAGCTTTTTCAGTTCATCGAGCTCGTGCGCATAGCCGCGCAGCGTATGCGCCGAAAGCCGGCGCACGTGCTCGAGCTCATCGAGATACGCGGCGATCGGGTCGGTCGGATTCACGGTGGGGACTGGTGCGTGGCTTCAGGGCGGCTGCGAGGCGCGTGCTGCGCAAGTCAATGCGGCAACAGCCGCGTGAGCCCGGCGCTCGCGAGCGTGCCGATCTTGCGCAGCAGGTCGGTGGCCATGCCATCGTGAAAGCGGCGCGGGTCGGGCGAGCCCAGCACGAGCAGGCCGAACGCTTCGCCGCTCGGATCGCGCTCTTCGGCGTTCATGCGCTTGCGCAGCGCGACGATCGCCACCGACTGCGGCGCCTGTTCGCCGCCTTCGAGCCACTGTGCGGCTTCGAAGCCGGTATTCGCGCCGCAATACGGCACTTCGAGGCTGTTGGCGTAGAGCCGGACTTCTTCGCCCGTGTGCTTCGCGAAACTCGCCTGTGCATAGGCATCGGCCACGTCCCACAGGCGCAGCACCGCCTGCGGCACGTCGAATTCGTGGCGCAGCTGCTCGGCGATCAGGCGCGGCAGGGCGTGCGGGTCGCGCTCGGCGAGCACGTGCGACACCCACTGCACCGTTTTCGCGGCGATGCTGTCGTTCTCGTGGCCGTAGCGCAGCAGCTCGGAAAGGCGCAGCTCCAGATGCTTGTTCTTCTCGCGCAGCATCTCCATCTGGCGTTCCTGCAGCGACACGGCCGCCTTGCCGTGCGGATTGCCGAGCTTGATCGTGGCCAGCAGTTCGGCGTGCTCAACGAAGAAATCGGGATTGGCGAGCAGATAGTCGGCGACTTCGCGATCGTTCATGTTGGTGGCGCGTTCGATGAAGAAGCGGCGCGCGGGCGCGCCATGCGGGATACGGGTGATGCCGGCAAAGCTCAGTTCAGCAGATCGTCGGCGAGTTCGATCTCGCCTTCGAAGACGGTCGCGGCGGGGCCAGCCATCGTCAGCGCGGCCGATTCGTCGCGCGCGCCGTCCCAGGCGATCGTGAGCATGCCGCCATGCGTGTGCACCTTCACGGGCGAATCGAGCAGGCCGCGGCGAATGCCCGCCGCCACCGCCGCGCATGCGCCCGTGCCGCAGGCGAGCGTCTCGCCCGCGCCGCGCTCGTAGACGCGCAGCCGCACCTCGTTGCGCGAGACGATCTGCATGAAGCCCGCGTTCACCTTGTTCGGAAAGCGCGGGTGCTTCTCGATCACGGGGCCGTCGGCGAGTACGGCGAACGCCTCGGCGTCCTCGACCACCTGCACCGCGTGCGGATTGCCCATCGACACGGCCGAGATCCAGCGCGTCTGGCCGTTCACCTCGAGCGGCCAGAGCGTATCGTTGCCTTCGCGGCGGCCTTCGAGCCCGTTCGCATCGAACGGCACTTGCGAGGGCTCGAACACCGGACTGCCCATGTCGACCACGACCTCGCCGTTTTCCTGCATGACGAGCGTGATCACGCCTTTCTGGACCTGCACGCGCACGCGCTTCGCATCGGTGAGCTCGCGGTCGCGCACGAATTTCACGAAGCAGCGCGCGCCGTTGCCGCAATGCTCGACCTCGCCGCCGTCGCAATTGAAGATGCGATAGCGGAAGTCGACGCCATCGACGGTGGGTCTCTCGACCAGCAGCAACTGGTCCGCGCCAATGCCGAAGTGGCGGTTGGCGAGCGCGCGCACGCGCTCGGGCGTGAGCGCGATGGGCTGGCTAAAGCCGTCGAGCACGACGAAGTCGTTGCCCGCGCCGTGCATCTTGGTGAACTTGAGTTTCATCCCGCTATTGTAAGCGACGCGCGGGCGAACGCCCGCGCGCTGTCCGCCGTTATCGGCGGGTATCGGCCGGTATCCGCCGTTATGAATAGACGCTCGGTTCGCCGGGCGGACGCGTCTTGAAGCGCTTGTGAACCCAGTAGTATTGCTCGGGAATGCGCGGAATCTGCTCTTCGAGGAAGGCGTTCATGCGGCGCGCATCCTGTTCGTCGTCGCCGGTGGGGTAGTTGTCCCAAGGTTTGAAGATCTTGAGCCGATAACCCTTGTAATTGGGCAGCACCTCGCCGATAAACGGCACGACCTGCGCGTGGCCCACCTTCGCGAGGCGTCCCACCGCGGTCAGCGTGCACGCGGGCACGCCAAAGAACGGCACGAAGGTGGAGTTGCGCATGCCGTAGTCCATGTCCGCGCCGAGCATCACGGGCTTTTTATCGCGCAGCCAGCGCAGCACGGCGCGCGCGCTGTCGGCGCGGCTCACCATCTCCGCGCCGAAGCGGCTGCGGCCCGCTTTTGCGGCGACTTCGAATTCGGGGTTCGAGAACGGCTGGTAGAGCGAGCCGCACGGCCGGTGCAGCGAGTAATTGAGGAACATCGAGCCCGCTTCGATGCCGACGAAGTGCAGCCCGAGAAAGAGCGTGGGCGGCAGGTTGGGGTCGGAAAGGTCGACTTCGCTGTCGAGCTCGATGAGCTTTTCGAGCTTCTTCGCCGAGCCGAACCACTGCACGCTGCGCTCCATATAGCTGCGGATCGCATGGCGAAAGTGCTGGCCCGCGACTTCCTCGCGCTTTTCGTCGCTCCATTCGGGAAAGCACAGCCGCAGATTGGTGTGGACGACGCGCTTGCGGCGGCTCGGGATCTGGTAGAGCAGCCACCCGAGGCCGTCGCCGAGACGGGCGACGAAGCCATAGGGCAGGATCGCAAACAGCTTGAGCAAGCCAATGGCGAAGCGGGAGCCGAGCTTACCGAGCATGTGCGGCTCCCTCGGCAGGCGTGGATACAGCGAAGAGGGCGATGGACGGCACGCGGCGTGACTCTGCGACAAATTAGGGAAACCGCTATAATACGGGCTTCGCCGAGTTAATAGACAACTTGCGGGGCGAAGCCGGCAGGCAGCCGATCGTGACCATCCGTCAACGAATCAGGCGCCAACCGGGCAGGTAATCCGCTAAAGCGTCGCCGCTTCAAAGCTCCCGAAGCTGGCTACGTGAATACAACCGTCACCAGCTAAAAGGAGCCCTACACGTGGCAAACGATTATTTCTTCACCTCTGAATCCGTCTCCGAGGGCCATCCGGACAAGGTTGCCGACCAGATCTCGGACGCGATTCTCGACGCCATCCTCACGCAGGACAAATACTCGCGCGTTGCGGCTGAAACGCTGTGCAACACGGGTCTCGTCGTGCTCGCTGGCGAAATCACCACCACGGCCAACGTCGACTACATCCAGGTCGCGCGCGACACCATCAAGCGCATCGGCTACGACAACACCGATTACGGCATCGACTACCGCGGCTGCGCGGTGCTCGTCGCTTACGACAAGCAGTCGCCCGACATCGCTCAGGGCGTGGACCGCGCGCACGACAACAACCTTGACCAGGGCGCCGGCGACCAGGGCCTGATGTTCGGCTATGCGTGCGACGAAACGCCCGAGCTGATGCCGCTGCCGATCCACCTTTCGCACCGCCTGGTCGAGCGCCAGTCGAACCTGCGCCGCGACGGCCGTCTGCCTTGGCTGCGCCCGGATGCGAAGTCGCAGGTCACCGTGCGCTACGTCGACGGCAAGCCGCATGCGATCGACACGGTCGTGCTCTCGACGCAGCACTCGCCGGACATCGACCTCGGCACGCTGCGCGAAGCCGTGATCGAAGAGATCATCAAGCCCGTGCTCCCGTCGGAGCTCATCAAGGGCGACATCAAGTTCCTCGTGAACCCGACCGGTCGCTTCGTGATCGGCGGCCCGCAGGGCGATTGCGGTCTCACGGGCCGCAAGATCATCGTCGACACGTACGGCGGCGCAGCCCCGCACGGCGGCGGTGCGTTCTCGGGCAAGGACCCGTCGAAGGTCGACCGCTCGGCCGCCTACGCGGGCCGTTACGTGGCGAAGAACATCGTGGCCGCCGGCCTCGCCTCGCGCTGCCTGATCCAGGTCTCGTACGCGATCGGCGTGGCGCAGCCCACCTCGGTCATGGTCAACACGTTCGGCACGGGCAAGGTCTCGGACGCCACCATCACGAAGCTCGTGCGCGAGCACTTCGACCTGCGTCCGAAGGGCATCATCCAGATGCTCGACCTGCTGCGTCCGGTCTACGAGAAGACCGCTGCCTACGGCCACTTCGGCCGCGAAGAGCCGGAATTCTCGTGGGAATCCACCGACCGCGCGCTCGTGCTGGCCGAAGCGGCCGGCACGGAACCGGTGGGCGCGCTCGCGTAAGCCACGCGCTCGAAGGCCGGCGCCCGCGCCGGCCTTGTCTGCACGTATGAACAAAAACCCCGCCAGGGCAGGCGCCCCGGCGGGGTTTTTCGTATCTGGCGCGGGGGTTTGATCAGCGCATGGCGAAGCCGAACCAGCCCGTGCTGCTGGCGCCCATGCGGCGCGGACGGCGGGGGTTGCGCGCCGTGTGCACGGTGGCCGGCGCCGCGAGCGCGCGCAGCGTCGCATTGGGACGGTACAGCAGCGTGCGCAGCGAGAAGTGGCGGGCGCCCGCGCGCAGGCGCAGCACCGAGAAGAACGAATGGAACCAGCTGCGCATGCTGTCCACGGCGCGGGTGTCGCGCACGTGTTGCCCGAGCGCGCGCGTGCGAGCGGCGTGGTGGCGCAGCGCGCGCACGACGTGACGGCGGGCGGGACGCGCCGCTTTCAGGGCGGCATGGGTCATGCGGCGGGTACTGAAAAGGGTATGCATGGCGTGTGCGGTGTCAGGTTCGGAGTGCGCCTTGCGCGAGGCTTCGCGCGGCACATCGATTCGAGCAGCAAACGTGCCCGTCTTCAGGACGGTCACGATAGCGGATATCACGGGATGGATCGCGCGGCGTGCGCGAGGCAAGTGACCGCGCGCAGGTGCGGACTGCGTGATCACTGCGGATAGCGGAGGCCTTGCTGGACAAGGCTTCGACGGCGCCCCGTGCGCTCGATGGATGTTCTGGGTGAAGAAACTGCATGCGCGCAGACTACACGCGAATCATGACGCCCGAAAGTCGGTTAATACCCGCGCCTGCTCAAATTTGAGGCAGATGTCGTGGCTCGATCGCGCCCCTGGGCGCCATCGCGGTGCGTTTGCATCACGGTTGTGCGCGGTCCCCCCTTCCACGCGTGCGCGCACGTCTTACAATCGAGCGACTGGCGCGCGCGAGAAGCGGCGCCGTTGCTGCAGCCGTTCGCGGCTGCGGACCTCGCAGGCCTCGAACAACGGAAGTCTCATGTCGATCCAATCAAAAAAGGAACAGGTGCAGGTGCTGCGCGAGCGCGGTTTCGTGGTCGTGCCGGGGCTCGTCTCACCCGAGCGGTGTGACGAGCTCAAGCGCGTGGCGCAGGAGCAGTTGCACGCGGCCGCCGCGCCGCTCGAATTCGAAGCCGATCTGCGCTACCCCGGCGCGCCCGAGTCGAAAGCGGCGCCTGGCGGCCATACGGTGCGCCGCCTGCTCGACGCGCACTCGCGCCATGAGCGTTTTCGCGAGTGGGCAACCTCGCCCGAAATCGCAGGCTGGATGGAGCTGTATTTCGGCGAAGAGCCGGTGCTCTCGCGCGCCCATCACAACTGCATGATGACGAAGCACCCGATGTACGGCAGCCTCACGGGCTGGCATCGCGACTCGCGCTACTGGTCGTTCGAGCGCGACGACCTGGTGTCGGTGTGGCTCGCGCTCGGGCCCGAGACGGTCGAGAACGGCGGCCTGTGGCTCGTGCCGGGCTCGCATACCGAGCCGTTCACCTCGGAGCGCTTCGACGCCGCGAAATTCTTCCGCGCCGATCTGCCCGAGAACCAGGCGTGGATCGATCGTGCGACGTCGCCCACGCTCAACGCGGGCGACGTCGTATTCTTCCACTGCAATACGCTGCATTCGGCGGGTCAGAACCGCAGCGGCGACGTGAAGTTCTCGCTCGTGTTCACCTACCACGGCGCGAGCAACGTGCCGTTGCCGGGCACGCGCTCGGCCTCGCTGCCCGAAGTGAAGCTGGTGTGAGTGCGCGGCGGGGCCGTATGCCCGCACGCACCGGGGTGCCGCGCGTCTAGCGCCGGCGCCCCGAAAACGCGAGGCCGGAGATGCCGGCGATGGTCGCGGCCACGCCGGCCGCGATCAGCGTCATCGTGCGGTCGGTGGGCGCGCCGGTGACGAGACGCGAGACGTCATTCGAGAACGAGTGAAACGACTGGCCGCCGAAGTAGAGCAGCACGACGCCGCAGGCGATCAGCGCGAACGAAATCACTTTGACCATGAAGACCTCCCGGGGTATGACGAACGCCGCAGTGTAGGCGAGCGTCGCCGCGGCGTCCATCCGCGCATCCCACATGGTGGGCATCTGCAGGCGTCGCGCGGATTGGCTACCATGACAGCCCGCGCCGCATGTGCATGTCGCCGGGCCCTGTTATTCCGTCATTTCGTCGAGGATTCAAAGATGGCCTACGAAGCAGCTGCTGAACGCTATTCGGAGATGCAATACCGCTTTTGCGGCAAGTCGGGACTCAAGCTGCCGGCGCTGTCGCTCGGGCTCTGGCACAACTTTGGCGATACCACGCCGATTTCGACGCAGCGCGAAATCCTGCGCACGGCCTTCGATCTCGGCATCACGCACTTCGATCTCGCGAACAATTACGGCCCGCCCTACGGCAGCGCCGAAACCAATTTCGGCCGCATTTTCAGGGACGATTTCCGTCCTTACCGCGACGAGCTGCTGATCTCGTCGAAAGCCGGCTGGGACATGTGGCCGGGCCCCTATGGCCAGGGCGGCGGCTCGCGCAAGTACGTGCTCGCGAGCCTCGACCAGAGCCTGAAGCGCCTGGGCCTCGATTACGTCGATATCTTCTACTCGCACCGCTTCGACGTGGAGACGCCGCTGGAAGAGACCGCGGGCGCGCTCGCCACCGCCGTGCAGCAAGGCAAGGCGCTCTATGTGGGCATCTCGTCGTATTCGGCCGCGAAGACGCGCGAGATGGCGAAGCTGCTCGCCGGGTACAAGGTGCCGCTGCTGATCCATCAGCCCTCTTACAACATGCTCAACCGCTGGATCGAGCACGAGCTGCTCGACACGCTCGAGGATCTCGGCACGGGCAGTATCGCGTTCACGCCGCTCGCGCAGGGGCTGCTCACGAACAAGTACCTGAACGGCGTGCCGGAAGACGCGCGCGTGAACCGTCCTGGCGGCGGCTCGCTCAAGAACGAGCACCTGAGCGCGCAGAACATCGAGCACGTGCGCAAGCTCAACGAGCTCGCCCAGCGCCGCGGCCAGAGCCTTGCGCAGATGGCGATCGCGTGGACGCTGCGCGGCGGCCGCGTGACCTCGGCGCTGATTGGCGCGAGCCGGGCGGAGCAGGTGCGCGAGAACGTCGCCGCGCTGAAGAACCTCGAATTTTCGACGGAAGAGCTTGCGGAGATCGACCGCTACGCGACCGAGGGCAATTTGAACCTGTGGGAAAAGCCGTCGACGGATCAGCATATCTGACCTGACGACGGACGGCCGCCTGCCTCGCTCAGCCGGCAGTCGCTTCAGGAACCGCCTCGCCTTATGCGAGGCGGTTCCGTTTTCGGCGATGCGTTTTGCGTTTGCGTAGTGGTGTACGCCTGCCGCCCGCGGGCCTGGCTTGCACGCGGCGGCGCCGCTTCACGTCGCGTCACGTCTTGTGGCGGCCATTCGGCGCGGCATTGGCACGGCTATCGCGCGTCTTCGGCCTGTCACGCGGCGCTGCTAACGTCGCGGCAGTCTTTGCCGCGAGGAATGTCGATGGAGTCCACGAGCGCCGTTCGTCCCGTTGCTGCCGGGCCTGCTGAAACCGTACCGCAGTCCGTTGCGCAGGCATTGCAGCGCGCGCCCCACGTGGGCGCGAACGTTGCGCTCATCGCTGTTGCCGGTTTGGCGCTCTTGTATCAACTGTTCGGCTTGCCGTTGCTCCTGCGTGCGGCGGGTGGGCCGTCGTTTGCGTTGCTCGCGTCGCTCGTGCCGGTCGTGCTGGCCACGCCGATCCATTGGGGCTTGATCCACGAGGGCATACATGGGCAGTTGCTCCCTTCGCGGCGCGCCAACGAAGCTGTTGCGCGCATGCTGGCGATCGGCCTGGCGATACCGTTCGACGCCGTGCGTTTTGGACACCTGATGCATCACCGCTTCACGCGCGAGGCGTTCGATCGCCCCGATGTCGACGATGCGCGTGGCCCGCGCTGGCAGCGCCGGATCGCCTGGTACGTGCGGCTGATGGGCGGGCTTTACGTGGCCGAGTTGCTGGTGCCGCTGCTGGCGTTTCTGCCGGCGCGCATGGCACGGGTGCTGGTCGAGCGCGGCGTGGGTGCGCATGGCGGCGAGGGGGAGCATGTGCAGCGGCTATTCGCGAACCACGCCGCCGATCCCGTGAGACGCAGTCGCGCTCGGCGCGACGGGCTCTGTACGCTCGCGATTTATGGGCTCGCTTTTGTGCTCTATGGGAAGGCCTGGCCGGTGCTGGTTGCCGCGATGTATCTGCGCGGGCTGTGGCTTTCGCTCGCCGATAACCTGCCGCACTACGGCGTGGCCCTCGACGAACCGGGCCGCGCGCGCGACTTTCGCGTGCCGCGCGGGATGGGCGTGATGCTCATGAACCATCATCTGCATCGGCAGCATCATCTGCATCCCACGCTGCCGTGGGTGGCGCTGCCCGCGCTCGCGCGCGCCGACGAGGCCTCGTCCGGGCACGCGCGCACGCCCTACTGGCATGCGGCGCTGCGGCAGTTCAAGGGATTGCAGCCGGGTGTCGGGGTGCGTTCAAGCGTGCACTGAGATGCGCGCGAACGGCACCGATGCGCGGGAGCGCCGCCCGGTGCATAACGCACGAGCGGCTACGAACAGGGACGAATGGCGGATAGAGGCGTATGTCGCTACATCAGCGCGGGCAGCGTTTCCACTAGCGCAACCGCGCACATCGCACCGATCAGCGCGCCGATCACCCGCAGCGTGTTGTGCTTGAATTCGGTCGCGCACGGCACCGCGCCGAGGAAGAGCGCGCCGGCGAGGGCCATCGGGATGATCATCACGAAATCGCCGATCGTGAAATAACCTTCCATGCTCGTCTCCTTTGTCGACCGGGGTAAGGGCATCAGCACTTACTCAGGTCCATTCGAGGCTGTCATTTCGGCCTCCGAAGACACGGCGCGTGGAGCATGTCGTTATTGCGTGCTGCGCGCCGCTGCGACTTCGGGCCTCAATCGAGTATAGGAGAGGCTCACGAATAAGGCGGGCCGCCGCGCCGCCGTGACGCGTGTGCTGCGGCGCGCAGCGCCCCGTCTGGCGGGGCTTTGCGGAGCTGCGGCTGATGCGCCACGCAACATATTCGTTTTCCGGAAAGGTTACGAACACCTTTCTCCTGGTGGCGCACGGGCCATGACCCCAGGCGCGCCCGAATCAGATCACCGCGCAAATCCCCGGCGCAGATCACCGGACAGATGCCGGCGCGGATGGCGGCCCGGATCACAGCGCCCGGCAACGCAACACAGCGAGCTTCAGGCCGCCCCGGCCTGCTCCCGCGCGCGCAGCATCCACGCCCCGGCCAGCCCTGCCACGAGCAGCGCCGCCACGAGCCCGGCCACGCCGCCCCAGCCCCAGCTGGCCCAGAAGTGTCCGCCGATCGACCCCATGATGCTCGAGCCCAGGTAGTACGCGAGCAGATAGAGCGCCGCGGCCTGACCCTTCGCTTCACGCGCGAGGCGGCCGACCCAGCCGCTCGCCACCGCGTGCCCCGCGAAGAAGCCGATGGTGAGGCAGCCGATACCGGCCGCGATCATGCCGAGCGAAGCGAACATCGTGAGCACGACGCCCGCGAGCATCAGCACGATCGCCGCGATCAGCACGGGGGAGCGGCCGAACTTGTCGGCCATGCGGCCCGACCACGGCGAGGCGACCACGCCGGTCAGATAGACGAGAAAGATCGCGCCGATGGCGGCCTGGCTCAGGTTGTAGGGCGGCGCGATCAGCCGGTAGCCGATGTAGTTGTAGAGCGTGACGAAGCTGCCCATCAGCACGAAGCCGAGCGCGAACAGCACGGGCAGGCCCGGCCGCGCGAAATGGCGCATGAGCGCCGCGCGGTGATGCGCGAAGCCAAGTCCGCTCTTGGGCGAGAAATGGCGCGAGGTCGGCAGGAGCGCACGGAACGCGAACATCGCGGCGAGCCCGAGCACGCCGATCACGGCCACGGCCACGCGCCAGCCGAGCAGATCGGTGCAGATGCCGGTGATCACGCGCCCGGCCATGCCGCCGATGGCCGTGCCGCCGACGTAGAGGCCCATCGAGAGGCCGAGGCCCTCGGGGTGCATCTCTTCGGCGAGCCAGGCCATGGCGACCGCGGGCACGCCGCCGAGCGCGATGCCTTCAAGCGTGCGCAGCACGAGCAGCGTGTGCCAGTGGGGCACGAACGCCACCGCGAGCGTGAGCAGCGACGAGACAGTGAGCGAGGCGGTCATCATGGCGCGCCGGCTCCAGCCTTCGGAGACGAAGCCCGCCACGAAGATGGCGCAGGCGAGCGCCGCCGTGGTGAACGAGAGCGAGAGGCTGCTCTGTGCGGGGCTCACGCCGAAGGTTTGCGAAAACGCGGGCAAGAGCGGCTGCACGCAATAGAGCAGCGAGAACGTGGCGTAGCCCGCGAACAGCAGCGCGAGGCTGGCGTGCCAGAAGGCGGGCGTGCCGCGCTCGATATAGGAAACGGCCGATGAGGCGGCGGAGGATGAGGCGCTGGGCGCCGCGGTGTTGCGCCCGGCGCCCGGTGATGCAGTCACGACTAAAACTCCTCGCGGAAAAAAATCAAAGGCGCAACGATACGCCTTTCGGACGATCCGTGCGGTTCTGGTTTGCAGGCGCAAGGCTTCAGCTGTGCGAAGCCATCGGCGCCTCCCTCTGCTCAGGGCGTTGCGCGGCCGCTCGCGGAGGGGGGCGGATGGACGAGCGCGTCGTCGGTGGGCAGCGCGGCCGTGCTCCAGCCGCCGCCCAGCGCCTTCACGAGCGCGACGCTCGCCGCAAGGCGCCGGCGCGCGATGCTCACGGCCTGGCGCTCGTTGGTGAGCGCCGTGGTTTGCGCGACCACCACATCGAGGTACGTGATCGCGCCGCTCTTGTAGCGATTCTCGATAATCGCGAGCGTGCGCTTCGCGGCGTCCACCGCGCGGTCCTGCGCGACGGCTTCCTGTTCGAGCACGCGCAGGGCCGCGAGGTTGTCCTCGACCTGGCCGAACGCGTCGAGCACGGTCTCGCGATAGTCGGCCACGCTCTCGTCGTATTGCGCGCGCGCCTCGTCGCGCACGGCGGCGCGGCCGCCGAAGTCGAGCAGCGTGCCGGCAAGCGCGGGGCCGAGCGACCAGAAGCGCGCGGGCGCGACGAGCCATTGGCTGTAGTTGGTCGCCTCCAGCCCGCCCGTGACCGCGAGCATCAGGCTCGGGAAGAACGCCGCCTGCGCCACGCCCACTTGCGCATTCGCGGCGGCCACGCGGCGCTCGGCGGCGGCAATGTCCGGGCGGCGCTCCAGCAGCGTCGAGGGCACGCCGGGCGGCGCGACGAGCGCCTCTGCGACAAGCGGCGCGCCGGGCAGCACGGGCAGCGCGAAGGTGGACGGCGATTGCCCCGTGAGAATCGCGATCGCATGTTCGAGCTGCGCGCGCTGCACGCCTAGATCGATCGCCTGCGCTTCGGTGGTCTGCAATTGCGTCTGCGCCTGGCCGACGTCGGCGTCAGTGGCGATGCCGCCGTCGTAGCGGTGCTGCGTGAGCGCGAGCGATTCGCGGTAGGCGGCGAGCGTGTCGTCGAGGAGCTGGCGCTCGCGGTCGATGCCGCGCAGCTCGAAGTAGTCGGTCGCGAGCTCGGCCTGCATCGAGAGCAGCACGGCCTGCATGTCGGCGGCGCTCGCCTGGGCGCTGGCCTTCGCGCTTTCGACGCTGCGTGACACGCGCCCCCAGACGTCGGGTTCCCAACTGGCGTCGATGCCCACGAGGTAGTCGTTGAGCGTGACGCCCGCGGTCGACTTGAACTCGATGTTCTGCGAGGTGCGCGCGCGCGAATAGTCCCCGCCCGCCGTCACGGTCGGGAAGAAGCTCGAGCGCTGCTGCGCGACGTTCGCGCGCGCGGCGCGAAAGTGCGCCTGCGCGGCCTGCACGTTCTGGTTCGCGCGCTCGACCTGCGCTTCGAGCGCGTCCAGTTGCGCGTCGCCATAGATCGACCACCAGGCGCCGCGCGGTGCGCTGTCGGCGGGTTGCGCGGGCGTCCAGCCGGTGCCTTCGAACTCCTTGTACGTGGCGGCGATGCCGATCGGCGGGCGCACGTAGTCGGGGCCGACCTTGCAGCCCGCGAGCGCGGCGCTCAGGGCGACGCAGAGCGCCACGCGGCGCAGCATGCTGTGCCGCGCAAAACCGTTCGAGCCGATGGCGCGCTTCATGGCGATGTGCCTCACGACGCCGTAGCGGCAGACGACGCGGCCCGCGCCGCCGCGCCCGAGGCCGCAACCGCCGGGCCTGGCGCGACAGCGGAGCCCGCCGCATCGTGCGAGGCCGCCGAGGCAGGCGCGGCCGCATTTGCCGCGGACCCCGCCGCATCGTGCGCGCCCGCCGGCTTTCCGACGATACGCACCGGCGTCCCATCGACGATCGAATCCTGCGGGTTCACGATCACGCGTTCGTTGCCATTGAGACCCGCGGCCACCGCCACGCGCGTGCCGAAGTCGGTGCCGAGCGTGACCTCGACGAGCCTCACGCGCTCATCCGCGCCGACGGTCGCGACCTTCACGCCATCGGGACGGAACAGGAACGCGTTGCCCGGCAGCGTGAGCGGCGTGGCGTTGCCATCCAGCGCGAAATGCACCTGCGCATAGGCGCCGGGCAGCAGATCGCCGTTGGGGTTATCGACGTCCACTTCCACGAGCATCGTGCGCTGCTGCGGATCGACCGCACCCGCGGTGCGCGCGACCACGCCCGGGTAGCGCTTGCCTTGCGTCTCGTTCAACGTGAGATACGCGTGCTGGTTGGGACGGATCTGCTGCGCGTACGCCTGCGGCACGTTCGCGTAGACGCGCAGGCGGTCGGCCTGCGCGACATGGAACAGCTCCTTTTGCTGCCCGCCCGAGCTGCCCGCGTCGATCAACGCGCCCACGTCGACGTTGCGCGCCGTGACGATGCCATCGAACGGCGCCATCACCTTCTCGTACGACTGCAACTGCGAGAGCCGCGAGACGTTGAAGCGCGCCGCGTCGAGCGTCGCCTTCTTCGCGAGCATGTCGCCCACTTTCTCGTCGGCGTCCTGTTTCGCGACGGAGCGGGTCTGGAGCATCTGCGTCCAGCGGTCGGCGGTCGTTTTCGCGAGCGCGTAGTTCGCTTCGGCGTTCGCGAGATCGGCGCGCGCGGCGCGCAGCTGGTCGTCGACTTCGGGCGCGTCGATTTCGGCGAGCAGCTGGCCCGCCTTCACATGCGCGCCGATATCGGCGTACCACTTGCGCAGATAGCCGTTGGTGCGCGCGTAGATGGGCGTGTCGAGAAACGCCTGCACGTTGCCGGGCAGCACGAGGTCGAGCGCGCGCGTGGAGCGTTGCGGCGTGACGACCTGCACGCTCAGCGCGCTGGCGCGCACAGCTTCCCGCTCGAGCGCGGCGTGCGCGTTGTGACGCGACCAGATGCCCTGCGCGGCGAGCGCGATCACCACGAGCGCCGCGAGCACGAGCGGCCAGCGGCGCTTCTTGCGCCCATCGTGGCGATCGTGGCCGTCGTGCGGATCCCCCGGCGGGTGCGGTTGTGGCGAAGGCGGCGGCGCGTCAGCGTGGCCAGGCTGCATGGCGGCTCCGCATCGAAGGAGAAAGGAGAATCGTCGTCATGATTTGGGCACTACGTTTTCGATGGCGCGCTGGCGGTGCTCGCCGAGCTTGCGATAGACGAGCGAGAACACCACGGGCACGAAGATCAGCGTCGCGAGCGTGCCCACCGCGAGCCCGCCGATCACGGCACGCCCGAGCGGCGCGTTCTGCTCGCCGCCTTCGCCAAGGCCGATGGCCATCGGCACCATGCCGATCACCATCGCGAGCGCCGTCATCAGCACCGGGCGAAAGCGCGTGAAGCCCGCCTCGATGGCGGCGCGCGCCGCGTCGCCATGCTCGCGCAACTGCTCGCGCGCGAAGCTGATCACGAGAATCGAGTTCGCCGTGGCAATGCCGATGCACATGATGGCGCCCGTGAGCGCGGGAATCGAGAGTGTGGTGTGCGTGAGGAACAGCATCCAGACGATGCCCGCGAGGGCGCCGGGCAGCGCCGTGATGATGATGAACGGGTCGAGCCACGACTGGAAGTTCACGACGATCAGGAGGTACACGAGCACGATCGCGAATACGAGGCCGCCAAACAATCCGGAGAACGAATTGTTCATCGTCTCGACTTGCCCACGCAGGAGGATCGTCGAGCTCCTGGGCAAATCGGGCGTCGTGTCGCGAATGATCTTCTCGACGTCGTCGGAGACCGCGCCGAGATCGCGGCCGTCCGCACTGGCGTAGATGTCGATGGTGGTTTGCGCGTTGTAGTGCGTGACGACCGCGTCGCCGGCCACGCGCCGCATGCTCGCGAGCGAGCCGAGGATATTGCTGCGCCCGTTCGCGGTGAGCGGAATGTTGGCGAGCGACTGCAGCGAATCGATCGTGTATTGCGGCGCTTCGGTGATGACGTTGTAGCTCACGCCGTTCATCGGATTGAGCCAGAACGCGGGCGTGGTCTGCTGGCTGCCCGAGAGCGTGATGAGCAGATCGCTCGCCACGTCCCTCTGCGTGAAGCCCGCCTGCTGCGCGCGCGTGCGGTCCACGTCGATGAAGATGCGCGGCAGGTCGGCGGGCTGCTGGATGCGCGCATCGGCCAAGCCCGGCACGCCGCGCAGCTTCATGAGCAGGCGCGCCGCAAAGGCGCGGTTGGCGTCCACCTCGCGGCCCACGATCTGCACGTCGATGGGCGCGGGCATGCCGAAGTTCAGCGTCTGGCTCACGATGTCGGCGGGCAGGAAGGCGAACTGCACGCCCGGGAATTCGTCGTTGAGCGTGCGGCGCAACAGGCGCACGTAGTCGGCCGTGGGATGGTGGTCCTCGTTCAGCGAGATCAGCACGTCGGAGTCCGAGGTGCCGATCGTGCCGGTGTTGCTGTACGAGAGGTTGATGCCCGACACCGGCAGGCCGATGTTGTCGATGATCGAATGCAGCTCGTGCGCGGGAATCAGCTGGCGGATGCGCTTGTCGATGCGGTCCGTGATGACGGCGGTCTCCTCCACGCGCGTGCCGGTTTTCGCGCGCAGGTGCAGCGCGATCGTGCCAGCATCCACTTGCGGAAAGAAGTCGCGGCCGAGAAACGGCAGCAATAGCAGCGAGGCGACGCAGCAGGCGAGAAACGCCGTCACGAACCACACCGGATGCGCCACGCGCGCCGCGAGAAACGCGCGATAGCGCACGCGCGTGCGCTCGAAGCCGCGCTCGAACGCGAGGTGAATGCGCATGAACGGATTGCGCGTGCCCGCGTGCATGTGATGGAGGTCGGCGGGCTTGTGGTGATGGCGCAGCAGATACTTCGCGAGCGTGGGCACGAGCGTGCGCGAGAAGAAGTAAGACGCGAGCATCGCGAACACCACGGCTTCGGCGAGCGGAATGAAGAGGTAGTGCGCCACGCCCGTGAGCAGGAACATCGGCACGAACACGATGCAGATGGAGAGCGTGGAGACGAGCGTGGGAATGGCGATCTGATGCGCGCCATCGAGAATCGCCTGCTCGAGCGTCTTGCCCTGCTCGAGCTGCTGGCTGATGTTCTCGATGGCGACCGTTGCGTCATCAACGAGTATGCCGACGGCGAGCGCGAGGCCGCCGAGCGTCATGATGTTGATGGTCTCGCCCAGCGCCGCGAGCGCGATGATCGAGGTGATCATCGAGAGCGGAATGGAGACGGCGATGATGAGCGTCGCGCGCCAGTTGCCGAGAAAGAGCAGGATCATGAGGGCCGTGAGCGCGGCGGCGATCAGCGCCTCGCGCAGCACGCCCTGCACCGCGGCGCGCACGAACAATGACTGGTCCGCGACCGGGTCGATGTTCATCGACGAAGGCACGAGATTGCGCAGCGTCGGCATCATCTCCTTGATGCGGTCGACGATCTCGAGCGTGGAGGTATTGCCGCTCTTGTTGATCGTGAGGAGCGAGGCGCGCTGACCGTTCACACGCACGATATTCGTCTGCGGAATGAAGCCGTCGCGCACGTGCGCCACATCGCGGATATAGATCGTGCCCGCCGCCGTGGTTTTCACGGGAATGTCGTTCAAGCCGGCTATGGTGTCGGGACTTGCATTCATCAGCACCGAATACTCGGCCGCGCCGATCTTCGCCGTGCCCGAGGGCAGGATGAGGTTCTGCGCGCCGATGGCGTCCACCACGTCCATCGGCGAGAGGTTGTGCTGCTGCAGCGCGCGCTGGTCGATGTCGACCATGATCTGCCGTTGCTTGCCCCCATAGGGCAGCGGCGCGGAGGCGCCCGGCACCGTGGCGAGCTGCGTCTTGAGGAAGTTGTTGCCGTAGTCGAACAGCTCCTGCTCGGTGAGCTGCGGCGAGGAGAGCGACAGGCGCAGGATCGGCACCGTCGAGGCGTTGTAGCGCAGGATGAACGGCGGATTGATGGCGGGCGGCAGCGAGCGCAGTTGCGCCTGCGAGAGCGCCGTGACTTCGGCGAGCGCCTCCTGCACGTTGGCATGCGGCTGGAAGAAGATCTTCACGACCGTCACGCCGTTCAGCGAGGTGGACTCGGTGTGCTCGATGTCGTTGACGGCCACCGAAAGCCCGCGCTCGTAGTTGATGGCGATGCGTTGCGACATCTCGTCGGCAGGCAGGCCCGTGTAGGTCCAGATGACCGAGAGCACGGGAATGTCGATGTTCGGGAAGATGTCCGTGGGCGTGCGCTGAATCGTCAGCGGGCCGACGATCAGGAGCAGGAGCGCCAGCACGACAAAGGTGTAGGGGCGCTTGAGTGCGAGCCGGACGATCCACATGAACGGGAAGATTCCTTCGCTTGTGCTGCCTGGGTTTCGGGCTTCTGCCGCTTGCCTTGCTCCGCTGGGACTATAGCGCCTGCACGCAATAGTCAGGGTACTTTTGCCGATGGCGCTCCACAAGCGTGCGGCAGGGGGGGTGTTGACCATCTGCTACAGTCAGGATTTCGCTGGTTGACGGGGGCATGAGAGATGCCCCCCTATTTTTTGCTTTGCGCAAGCTGCCGAAATGTGGCAAGAATGCGTAAACCGGTTGGGTCCGAAGCGCGCCAGCGGGCATCGGAGAAGAGGCTGTGAAGCGAGGCAGCGACTCGCCGGAGCAGGTTGGATGTGTGCGCAACATCGCATGCGCACCGGTTTTTTGTCAGCACATTGACTGGTTTTTTCCTGCGGGGAAGCCGGCACTGGAATGGGAACGGGGAAACATCATGCAAGTCGGTTCTATCGTCCGCACCGTACATATCGCCGTGCCTCATGGCGCGCGCGGCATCGTGATGCGCATTCTCGGCGACATGGCCATGGTCACCTGGTACGTCGGCGAGCCTGGCGCGTCCAGGCAACTCAATACCGAACCCTTTTTTCTGGTCGACCTGATAGACACGGGCGAGCACGTCCTGCCCGCCGGCGCGAACCTGCATTGAACGCGCCCTGAATCTGGCCTGAACAGGTGGCGAGTTCGCCCTGAACTCGCCGCCGCGGCCCGCACGATGCACAATGCGGGGATGAACGATCCAACCACACTTGCATCGGGCGAGCCGTCCGCGCCCACGCCTGGCAGCGGCGATCCGCCGGACACCAGCCCGAGCGCACCTTACGCACGCCTCACACCCGAATGCGTGCTCGACGCCGTCGACGGCGTTCTGATGCCCACCGGCCGCCGCACCGACGGCCGCATGCTCGCGCTCAACAGTTACGAAAACCGCGTCTACCAGATCGGCGTAGAGGACGAGGCGCCTCTCGTCGCGAAGTTCTATCGTCCCGAGCGCTGGAGCAACGAGGCCATACTCGAGGAGCACGCGTTCGTGACCGAGCTCGCCGCGCGCGAGATTCCCGCCGTGCCCGCGCTCGTCCTGGAAGGCCGCACGCTGCACGAGCACGAAGGCTATCGCTTCGCGCTCTTCGAGCGGCGCGGCGGCCGGGCGCCCGAGCTCGACCGTAGCGACACGCTCGAATGGATCGGGCGCTTCATCGGCCGCATCCATGCGGTGGGCGCAACCGCGCCGTACCAGGCCCGCCCGTCGATCGACATCGAGAGCTATGGCTACGAGCCGCGCGCCTACCTGCTCGAACACGGCTTCGTGCCCGCCGACGTGCGCGAGGCCTGGCAGGCCGCCGTCTCGCTCGCGCTGCAAGGCGTGGAAGCGGCGTTCGAGCGTGCCGGCGACGTGCGCAAGCTGCGCCTGCACGGCGACTGCCACCCGAGCAACGTGCTCTGGACCGATGCGGGCCCGCACTTCGTCGACTTCGACGATAGCCGCATGGGTCCCGCTATCCAGGATTTGTGGCTGCTGCTGCCGGGCGACCGCGCGGACGCCTCGCGTGCGCTCGCCGATCTGCTCGCGGGCTATGAGGACTTCTGCGAATTCGATCCGCGCGAGCTGCATTTGATTGAAGCGCTGCGCACGCTGCGGCTCATTCACTACTCGGCGTGGCTCGCGCGGCGCTGGAACGATCCTGCGTTCCCGGCGGCGTTCCCGTGGTTCAACACGCAGCGCTATTGGGAAGAGCGCATTCTCGAATTGCGCGAGCAGATTGGCGCGATGCAGGAAGGGCCGCTCTGGCCCGTTTGATCGGCGCGCTATTCATAGGCCGCACCATTGGTGTGGTGCGCGGGAAACATCACGGCGCCGTGCGCGGCGCCGATGCCAGCGGTTCGTCGAGCTCGTGGGCGCTGCCCGGTTGCTCCGTCGCACCTGGGGCCGGTTTCGCAACGGGCTTGACGATCAGCGGCGCGCGCAGGTCGCGCGCCATGGTCTCGAAGGTGGGGCGCATCTGCGTGAAATCGGCGGGCGTGCAGACGTCGCTCGCAAAATGCGTGCGGCCCGTGCGCGTCACGCGCAGCACGTTTGCGTCCGTATCGAGTGTGTACTGCGAGCTGTAGTCGAGCAGCGCATTCCCGGCGCGCTGCGGCGAAGGCATGTCGAGCACGCGCAAGCCCGGCGGCAACTGGATGCGCGTGCGCTCGGTCACGGCCACGTTGCGGCAGACGAACGGCTGCGTGCGGCGTGGCTCGCCCAGCCAGTAGCGCAGATTTGCGTCGAGCCCGCCCACGAGGCTCGTGAGCGTGGGCACGGGCGTCGTCATCTCCGGGTCGACGAAGCCGTCGAGCGTGCCCGTGAGCGTCACCACGAGCGGCCCCGAGGTGGCGTCGAGCGGGCTCGACGCGAGCAGGGCGTTGCCGCGCAGGTTCGCATTGCGCAGCTCCCATTGCAGCGATTCCTCGCGCTGCGCCGGCGTTTGCAGGCGCAGCACGCTGCGCGTCTGCTCCGCGGCCCAGCCTTCGGACTGCAGACGATAGATGAAGCGCGCCGAGCCGTCGGGGGCGACGGTGATGTCGAGATCGCTGTCGCGCGCGGTCATTTCGGTGGCGGGCGTGCGCATGAGCGTACCGTCGCCGGCGAGCACGGTGTCGCGGTCCATGTCGGTCGAGGGCAGATAGCCGAACTCGACGTTGTTCGCCGTGGAGTCCGCGAAGAGCTGCAAGTCGGGCAGCCAGGTGATGACGTGATTGATCACGCCGAAGCCCGGCACCGAAGGCAGCGTGTAGATCGTGCCGCTGTTCACGAGCGCGGGCACGTTGCGCACGCCCACGGCGTCGAGCAGCGCGCCATAGAGCGCGACGTGGTCCTTGCAGTCGCCGTAGCGGTTCGCGAGCACCTCGGTCACACGGTGCGGCACGATCTCGCCGCGTCCGACATTGACCGCCACGTAGCGGATATTGCGGCGGACCCAGTCATAAAGCGTTTGCGCCTGCGCGCGCGGCGTTGCGTCGTGTGCGGTGAGCGTCTGCGCGAGCTGCACGATGGCCGCGTCGCGCGCGCTCGAGTCGGCGGCTGCTTCGCGGTAGACCTTCGCGAATGCCGCGTAGTCGGGGAAGGTCGAGACCATCAGCCGGTCTCCGTAACTTACATAGGAAACCGAACCATATTCGAGGCGCGCGAAATTCGCCTTGTCGTAGCGGTATTCATAGCGCGTGCGGCCGTTCGCCGTAACGGGCTTGAGCACGGTGAAGCCGCGCGCGTCGGCGTAGAGCGGGACCTTTGCGGGCAGGTCGTAGATCACGCGGAAATTGTGCGTCGGCGCCATGTCGGGCGGCGTGAAGTCGCTGAACCAGCCCGGCACGAGCGGCACGCGCTGGGTCTTGCGCCACGTGAGATGCACGCGCGCGCCGGGTTCGACGGCCGGGAACACGATGACCTTGTCCTGCACATCCTGGAACATCGGGGCATCGAAGGAGCGCACTTCCTGCACGTCGCGAATCTGCTCGGGCTGCACGTCGTGGCGCTGGCCCTGGGCATCGTCGGTCCACGCCTCGAGGACGTCCACATGCGCCATGCCGCGGTTGAACCAGATGTAGTACTGGCCCGCGCGCTCGATCCCCGCTTCGGTGTTGATGCGCAATGTGAGCGCGTCGAGTTTGGTATAGGAACCGTCCGCGTTGACGGTGAACGTCTGCGTCTCCGACTCGTTGGTGTACGGCGCCTGGTCGGCGGCGTTGCCGGCCGTGACCTCGGCGGTCTCGATGGGTGCGGGCATCCCCGCCGCATGCGCGCCGAAGGCCGGGCCGAGGATTGCGATGCAAAGAACGAGGACGTGACGCATGGCGGCGTTCCGTGAGCGGCGCTGCGGTTTTTGGGGACGGCTCTCGCTGCGAATATCGGCGCAATCCTTCAATTAAAAGTCAGGCCTTTCCCTTGTCAAGGGGGGCCCTCACATAACCGTGCGGATGGCCTCTGGCACACGCTTGCGCCGCGGCTCCGGGCGGGTTTCTCCGTGCTGTTGCCCAATGCGCCGAATAGGCTGCGCGCTGCCTTTCATGTATGTAATAATAACCATTCTCATTTGTAAGGTGAGGCTGACGCAGGCTGCGCGGCGCTCATCTCCGTTCGAATTGGCGCGTGTCGGCGCGGCCCGGGAGGGCCCGCCCGACGCTTGCGCGCCGTGTGCCTGGAGTCGTGCCTTGAACGCCCGTCTTGACGAGCCCCTGATCGAATCCCCGAGCACCGAAGTTGGCGATGGCGTGCGCTTCGATCCATGGCGCCGCACCGGCCGCCCCCTCGACGCGGACGATCTCGCCGCGCGGCGCCAGCGCTCGCGCCGCGCGACCTTCATCAAGTGGCTGCGCAAGGTGCATGGCTGGGTGGGGCTGTGGGGCGCGGTGCTGGGGCTCCTGTTCGGCGTGACGGGCTTCTTGCTCAATCATCGCGCGGGGCCGCTGCAGATCTCCACGGGCACGCCCCAGGTCACGCAGATGCAGCTCGCGCTGCCCGCCGAGCGTCCGGCCTCGCCCGAGGCGCTCGCGCAGTGGCTCCAGCGCGAGCTGGCGTTCGACGGCAAGCCGGGCAAGATCCGCCGCGAGCGCGCGCATCCGGTGGCGTGGGGTGAGCGCAGCGTCGTGCAGCCCGAATCCTGGCAGTTCGCGTTGATGGGGCCGCGCCAGAGCGTCGCCGTGGAGTATTGGGTGGGCAATAGCACGGTCGCCGTGCGTCGCACGCAGAGCCCATTCCTCGCGACGCTGAACAATCTCCATCGCGGCGTGGGCATGGGCATCGGCTGGGTGCTGCTCATGGACACCATCGCGGGCAGCCTCATCCTGCTTTCGCTGACCGGTGTGCTGCTGTGGACCGAGCTCAACCGGCGCCGAACCACGGGCGTGGTGCTCGTGGCGGGCTCGGTGGCGGCGGCGTTTGCGCTCGGGTTGCTCTAGCGCGGAAAGACGCGTAGCGTCTCGCCGGCTGCGCCGAGGCCTCCGGAAACCCTCAGAACCCGTCCAGCACCTTCAGACGTCGCAGCTCGACCCGACGCCCGCGGCCTGTTCGCGCGCGGCCTTGGCGCCTTCGACCTGAAGCAGGGTGGGCAGCGAGACGCCGTTCTTCGCGGCCGTGACTTCGGCCAGGATCGACACGGCGATCTCGGGCGGCGTGCGGCTGCCGATATAGATGCCCACCGGCCCGTGCAGCCGCGCGAGCTCCGCCTCGCTCAGATCGAACTCCTTGAGCCGCTCGCGCCGCGCCGCGTTGTTGCGCCGCGAGCCGAGCGCGCCCACATAGAACGAACGCGTCTTGAGCGCCTCCATGAGCGCGAGGTCGTCGAGCTTCGGGTCGTGCGTGAGCGCGATCACGGCGCAGCGCTCGTCGAGCCGCATGTCGAGCACGGTGTCGTCGGGCATGGTGCGCACGAGCGTGGTGCCGGGCACGTCCCACGTGTCGGTGTATTCCTCGCGCGGGTCGCACACCGTCACCTGGTAGTCGAGCCCCACGGCGATCTGGCACAGGTAGTGCGAGAGCTGTCCCGCGCCGATCACGAGCATGCGGTAGCGCGGACCGTGGATCGTGAGCAGGCGCGTGTCGTCGAAGTCCACGCCGTCGGTGGCGCTGGCGGGGCCGAGCAAAGCCTTGCCGCTGGCGATGTCGAGCGTGCGCGCGACCAGCTCGCCGCGCTCGACCGCTTCGAGCAGCGCGGGGATGCCCGAAGCCTCGGTGAGCGGCTCCAGCACGAGCTGGATGGTGCCGCCGCAGGGCAGTCCGAAGCGATGCGCCTCTTCCGCCGTGATGCCGTATTTCACGGCCTCGGGCTTGACGATGCCGATGCCTTCGCGGCGCACGCGGTCGATCAGGTCGTCTTCGATGCAGCCGCCCGAGACCGAGCCCACTACGAGGCCGTCGTCGCGCACGACCAGCATCGCGCCCTCCGGACGCGGCGACGAGCCCCACGTCTTCACCACCGTCACCAGCAGGGCGCGGTGGCCTTCCTCGAGCCAGCGAACGCTGGATTTCAGGACTTCGAGATCCACGCTGTCCATGATCGTTTCCTCTTTTGCGGTTCGTCGCCGCCGGCGCCTTCGGCGTCGCTGGCGGCTTGTGTTTCGGATGTCTCTTGCTGCGCTTCGGCGTCTGCTTCGCCGGCGCCGCCTCCAAGCTGCTCGGTGAAGCGCTTGAAGAATTCGGCGGCGATCTTGCGGGCCGCGCCGTCCACGAGCCGCGAGCCGATCTGCGCGAGCTTGCCGCCCACCTGGGCACTGGCCGTGTAGCTGAGCGTGGTGGCGTCCTCGCCCGCGGGTTCGAGCGTCACGCGCGCATCGCCCTTGCCGAAGCCAGCCGCGCCGCCCTGGCCCTCGAACTGGATCGTGTAGCTGCGCGGCGCGTCGATGTCGGCGAGCTGCATGCGGCCCTTAAAGCGCGCCTTCACGGGCCCGACAGCGGCGGTAAGGGCGACAGCATACGCGTTCTCGCCGTCGGCATCGATGCTCTCGCAGCCCGGAATGCACGCCTTCAGTATCGCCGTGTCGTTGAGGGCTTCCCACGCGCGCTGCTGCGGCACCGGCAGCGTGTGGCTTTCGGTCAGCTCCATCGTGTCGCTCCTTGTATTGAGCCCTGCATTGGTCTCTGCTTTGGTCCCTGCGCCGTTGGAGAGGGTTTGGCCGCTTGCGTCGACAAAAGCCCCGAATACGGGCGGGAACGCTCGGGCGATGCATCCCGCAGGCTGCGGCCGAACGCTTCCAGGCTCTCCAGGTTGTGAACGGGGTAATGCGCATCGACGTGCGGCAGCATCGCCTGCACGCCGCGTGCCTTCGCCTCGAAACCGCGGTAGCGCAACAGCGGATTGAGCCACACCACGCGATGCGCGAAGCGGTGCAGGCGCGCCATTTCCTCGGCGAGTGCGCTGCCCGGGTCGTGATCGAGGCCGTCGGTGACCATCAGCACGGTGGCCCGGCCGCCGAGCACGCGGCGCGCCCAGCGCCGGTTGAACTGCGCGAGCGTCTCGCCGATGCGCGTGCCGCCCGACCAGTCCGCCACCAGCGTGGCGAGCTGGGCGAGCGCGACATCGGGGTCGCGTTCGCGCAGCGCGCGCGTGGCGTGCGTGAGGCGCGTGCCGAACAGGAACACCTGCAGGCGCTCGCGCGATTGCAGCAGCGCATGACAGAAGTAGAGCACGGCGCGCGAATAGCTGCTCATCGACCCGGAGATGTCGAGCAGCAGCACGAGCGGCACCTTGCGCTCGACGCACGCGCGGTACTTCCAGACGGTCCAGTCGCCGCCCGCGCGCACGGCATGGCGCGCGCTCGCGCGCAAATCGGCGTGCGTGCCGTGCGACGACGCCTTCAGGCGCCGCGTGCGCTCGGTCGCGAGCGGCAGGCGCCGCGCGCGGATCAGGTGGCGCAGCGTGCGCCATTCGTCGGCGGAAAGCGTGTCGAAGTCGCGATGGCGCAGGCGCTCTTCGGCGCTGAAGCTCGCATGCGCGCGCAGCTCGTGCTCTTCGTGCGCGGGCGGCGGCTGCGTGCCTGCGCGGGAGGCCTGGCGTGCCGCGAGCGCATCGGCGAGGCGATTGTTGCGGCGCGGCGGCGGCAGGGCGCCCTGGACTTTCGGCAGGAGCAGCGCACGCAGCTTGCCCTCCCAATCGGGATCGCGCCAGAACAGCTCGAATGCGGCGTTAAAGAGCTCGCGCTCGTCGGGCGCAGCGGTGAGCAAGGCGGCCAGTGCCGCGCGCACGTCGTCGCGGCGCGTGAGGTCGATGAAGCTCAGCGCTTCGAGCGCATCCACGGCGCGCGCGCTCGACATCGGCAAACCGGCGCCGCGCAGGACGCGCACAAAATGCACGACGTTGCGCGCGAACATGGGTGGCAGGGCGGGCGCTTCCAGTGCGTCGCACCGGGCGTGCGACGGTGGCGCTTCCTGCGCTCGCTGCGTTTCGTGTGGGCGGTTCGGCGCGTGTGGCATCGGCGTCACTCCGCGAGCGCGAGCGTCTGTGCGATCCGCTGCGGGTCGAGCTGCGCGAGATCGTCCTGATACTTGAGCAGCACGCCGAGCGTGTCCTGCACCGACTGCGGGTCGAGCTCGGTGACCGAGAGCGCCGCGAGCGCGCGGCACCAGTCGATCGTCTCGGCGATGCCGGGCGCCTTGAACAGATCCATCGTGCGCAATTGATGCACGAACGCCACGGCGCGGCGCTGCAGCTCGGCGCCGGTCTCGGGCGCGCGCGCCGCAACGATGGCAAGCTCGCGCGCGCGCTCGGGGTAGCCGAGCCATTGATAGAGGCAGCGCCGCTTGAGCGCGTCGTGGACCTCGCGCGTGCGGTTCGAGGTGATCACGACGAGCGGCGGCACGCTCGCCCGCACCGTGCCGTACTCGGGAATCGACACCTGGAAGTCCGAAAGAAGCTCGAGCAGGAAGGCTTCGAACGGCTCGTCGGCGCGGTCGATCTCGTCGATCAGCAGCACGCGGCGCGCGCCGGGATGATGCGGGTCCGGTTGCAGCGCCTGCAGCAGTGGGCGCTTGAGCAGGAATTCGTCGCGATAGAGCGTGTCGCCGCGCGGCTTCTCGCCCGCGGCTTCGGCCAGTCGCAGCGCCATGATCTGGCGCGGATAGTCCCACTCGTAGAGCGCGCTGGCCGTGTCGAGCCCCTCGTAGCACTGCAGGCGCAGCAGCGTGGTGCCGGCGAGCGCGGCGGCCGCCTTCGCCAGCTCGGTCTTGCCCACGCCCGGCTCGCCTTCGAGAAAGAGCGGGCGCTCCATCTTGAGCGCGAGAAACAGCGCTGTGGCCAGTTCGCGGCTCGCGAAATAGCCTTGCGCTTCGAGCTGCGAGAGCGTGTCGTCGATCGTGGCGGGGAGCATGGCGGGCCTGAAAGTAGGGCTAGAAATGCTGGCAAGAAGGGCGGATGAAAAACGCTGACGAAAAGCGGTGACGAAAAACACCGGCGCGTACCGCAGCCAAACGGCGCTGGCAAAAAGCGCTTGCGCGGCGGCAATACAGCGGCAATACGCAGTCGGCCGCTCGCGCCGCGCGTGATGCTGTGGGCGCGGCGCGAGCGGCCGTGAGCAGCGAATCTAGCCGAGCGCGTTCGTCACCGCCCGCGCCGCCAGCACCGGGATCAGGTGCGCGCGGTATGCCGCGCTCGCGTGCAGGTCGGTGTTGAGCTCGTCCGGCGCGATGCTCACCGCGCGCGCCGCGGCGGGCGTGAAGCTCGCCTTGAGCGCGTCTTCGAGTGCCGTCGCCCGGAACACCGAAGGCGCCGCCCCGGTGACCGCCACGCGCACGGAGCCATCCGCGAACCGCGCGACGAACACCCCCGTCAACGCAAAATGCGAGGCCGGGTTGTCGAACTTCTCGTAAGCGGCGCGCTGCGGCACGGGAAACTCGACCGCGACGATCAGCTCGTCGGGTTCGAGCGCGGTCTCGTACATGCCGAGGAAGAAGTCGTCCGCGGCAATGCGCCGGCGGTCTGTCACGACCGTGGCGCCCAGGCCGAGCACGGCGGCCGGGTAGTCGGCGGCGGGGTCATCGTTGGCGAGCGAGCCGCCCAGCGTGCCGAGCGCGCGCACCTGGCGGTCGCCGATGCCGGCGGCCAGCTGCGCGAGCGCCGGCAACGTGGCCTGGATCTGCGCGTTCGCCGCCACGTCGGCGTGGCAGACCGCGGCGCCGATCTTCACGACCTTGCCGTCCACCTGCACGGTCTTGAGCTCGGGAATGCGCGTGACGTCCACGAGCGTCGATGGCTGGGCGAGCCGCAGCTTCATCGCCGCGAGCAGACTCTGGCCGCCCGCGAGGAATTTGGCGTCGGGGTCGGCGCCGAGCGTCTTCACTGCGCCTTGCGCGTCACTGGCGCGCTGGTAGTCGAATGCATACATGGTGCGCCTCCGCTCAAGGTTGTTGGGATGACTGGGCGGCCTGGATCGCCTGCCAGACACGATGCGGCGTGGCCGGCATCTGCAGATCCTTCACGCCGAGTGGTGCGAGCGCATCGAGGATCGCGTTGATGACGGCGGGCGGCGAGCCGATCGCGCCCGCCTCGCCGCAGCCCTTCACGCCGAGCGGATTGTGCGTGCACGGCGTGCCTTTCGCGGTCTCCACCGTGAACGACGGCACGTCGGACGCGTGCGGCATCGCGTAGTCCATGTACGAGCCCGAGAGCAACTGGCCGCTCTCCTTGTCGTAGATGCACTGCTCCAGCAGCGCCTGGCCGATGCCCTGGCCGAGCCCGCCGTGCACCTGGCCTTCGACGATCATCGGATTGATGACGTTGCCGAAGTCGTCCACGGCCGTGAAGCGGTCGATGCGCGTCTCGCCGGTGTCGGGATCGACTTCGAGCTCGCAGATATAGGCGCCCGCCGGGTAGGTGAAGTTGGTGGGGTCGTAGAACGCGCTTTCGTCGAGGCCGGGCTCGAGCGTTTCGAGCGGATAGTTGTGCGGCACATAGGCCGAGAGCGCGATTTCGGCGAAGGTCTTGGTGCGGTCGGTGCCCGCGACGCGGAACACGCCATCGGCGAACTCGATGTCCTCCACGCCCGCTTCGAGCATGTGCGCGGCGATCTTCTTCGCCTTGGCCTCGATCTTGTCGAGCGCCTTCATGATGGCCGAGCCGCCCACCGCAATCGAGCGTGAGCCATAGGTGCCCATGCCGAACGGAATGCGTGCGGTGTCGCCGTGCACGATCTCGATCTGCTCGATGGGCACGCCCAGGCGCTCGGACACCACCTGCGCGAAGGTCGTTTCATGGCCCTGGCCGTGGCTGTGCGAGCCCGTGAAGACGGTGACCGAGCCGGTGGGATTCACACGGATCTCGCCCGCTTCGAAGAGGCCCGCGCGCGCGCCGAGCGCCCCGGCGATATTCGATGGCGCGAGGCCGCACGCCTCGATGTAGCACGAGTGGCCGAGGCCGCGCAGCTTCCCTTGAGCCTTCGACGCATCGCGCCGCGCCGGGTAGCCCTGCACGTCGGCGAGTTCGAGCGCGCGCGAGAGGCAGGCTTCGTAATCGCCGGTGTCGTAGGTGAGGCCCACGGGCGTCGCGTAGGGGAAGCTCGTGATGAAGTTGCGCCGGCGGATTTCGGCCGGGTCGATGTTCATCTCGCGCGCGGCGGTCTCGACGAGCCGCTCGACCACGTAGGTCGCCTCGGGGCGGCCCGCGCCGCGATACGCATCCACGGGCACCGTGTTCGTGAACACGGCCTTCACCTCGGCATAGATCGCGGGCGTGGTGTACTGGCCCGCGAGCAGCGTCGCGTAGAGGATGGTGGGCACGCTCGAAGCAAAGGTCGAGAGGTACGCGCCCATGTTCGCCGTGGTGTGCACGCGCATGGCGAGGAACTTGCCGTCCTTGTCGAGGGCGAGCTCGGCCTTCGTCACGTGGTCGCGGCCATGGGCGTCGGAGACGAACGACTCGCTGCGCTCGGCCGTCCACTTCACCGGGCGGCCAGTCTTCTTCGCGGCCCAGGTGAGCGCTACGTCTTCGGCATACAGAAAGATCTTCGAGCCGAAGCCGCCGCCCACGTCGGGCGCGACGATGCGCAGCTTCGTCTCCGGCAGCCCGAGCACGAATGCGGCCATGAGCAGCCGCTCGACGTGCGGATTCTGGTTCGCCACGTAGACGGTATAGCCGTCGTCGTGGCGGCTGTAGCTCGCGTTGACGGCGCGCGGCTCGATCGCGTTCGGGATGAGCCGGTTGTTCACGATGTCGAGTGTCGTGACGTGCGCTGCGGTGGCGAAGGCGGCGTCGGTGGCGGCCTTGTCGCCGTGGCCCCATGTGTAGCAGGTGTTGTTCGGCACGCCGTCGTGCACGAGTGCCTGGCCCGCGTCGGCGGCATGCGCGGTATCGACGGTGGCGGGCAGTTCCTCGTAGTCGACTTCGACGAGCTCGGCGGCGTCCTTCGCTTCTTTCAGGGATTCGGCGATCACGAGCGCGACCTGGTCGCCTACGTGACGCGCCTTCTCGTGCGCGATCACGGGATGCGGCGGCTCGTGCATGGGCGTGCCGTCGATGCTGTGGATGAGCCAGCCGCACGGCAGGCCGCCCACGTTCCCGGCGGCGAGGTCCGCGCCGGTGAAGACGGCCACCACGCCGGCCGCGGCCTTGGCCGCGTGGGTGTCGATGCTCTTGATGCGCGCATGCGCATGCGGCGAGCGCACGAACACGGCATAGGTCTGGGCGGGCAGGACGACGTCGTCGGTGTACTGGCCCGCGCCGGTGAGGAAGCGATAGTCTTCCTTGCGCTTGACCGAGGCGCCGATCATGCGCGGCGTTTGGGAGTCGGGTGCGTTCATGGCGTGTCTCCCCCTATGCTGCCGATGCGGCTGACGTGGCCGGTGCAGCCATGCCTTCGGCGCCCGCGAGCACGGCCTTCACGATGTTGTGATAGCCCGTACAGCGGCACAGATTGCCGTCGAGGCCCGCGCGCACGTCGGCTTCGGTGAGGCCCGGCTTTTCGGCGACGAGCGCGGCAGCGCTCATCACCATGCCCGGTGTGCAGAAGCCGCATTGCAAGCCGTGGCATTCGCGGAAGGCCGCCTGCATGGGATGAAGCGCGCCGTTTCCGCCGGTGTTCCCATAAGCGGCCGCGAGCCCTTCGATCGTCGTCACGTCCATGCCCTCGCACTGCACGGCGAGCTGGTTGCACGACTTGACCGCGCGGCCATTGAGGTGGACGGTGCACGCGCCGCACTGCGCGGTGTCGCAGCCGACGTGCGTGCCGGTGAGGCGCAACTGCTCGCGCAGGAACTGGACTAGAAGCGTGTGGGGTTCGACTTCGGCGGTCACGGGCTTGCCGTTGACCGTCAGGCTGAGACTGATCGCCATTGACTGTCTCCTCTGTGCCAGAGTTCGAGCGTCGCGCGTCGTGCTCTGGTCCCATGCAAAGTGATGGTAGGGACCGGCCTGGGCCCGCATGCATCCATTGCCCCGCTTGTGCCGCCTGCTGTCTATCGCCCAGAGTGCGTCGCGCGGCTGGCGCGATGCGTCTGCCGCGCGCGATGGCGGGCAGGCTGGACGGAAACGGGGACGAGGGTCCGGCTGGTGCTTTGCTTGTTCAGTGATGCCTGGGTGATGCCTGGTGTTGCCCGAGTGCTACCTGGTGCTGCCTGAGCGATGCCCGAATCTGCGTATTTCCTGGATATTGCGAGGTGCCGCGACAACAATGCCCAAACAGTAAAGCACACTTTGCTGATTCGCGCTGCGTGGGCTAATCCCCGATTTTTAAGCGGTTTTTAGCCGTATTTCGACGGCCGCGCAGCATGCGAAACGGCCCGCGCCGGAGACCGGGGCGGGCCGTTGCAGTGCAGCGTAAGGTGCTGTCAAGCGGGCAGAAAAGCGTGCCGCAAAGTGCACGGAAAAGCGCACAGAAAAGCGCGCGGCGAGCGCGCCTTGCGGGAACGCCTCAGTGCTCGTGCGGATGACGCCCGAGATGCGAATGATGGCGCGAGTAGAGGAAGTAGATCAACAGGCCGATCACCAGCCACGCCACGAACGCGACCCACGTGATCCACGCGAGATTGAGCATCAGGAACAGGCACGAAGCCACCGCGAGGATGGGCACGACCGGCACGCCCGGGCAGCGGAACGCGCGCGGCAGATCGGGGTGCGTGCGGCGCAGGACGAGCACGGCGATCGAGACCATCGAGAACGCGGCGAGCGTGCCGATGTTGATGAGCTCGGCGAGCACGTTCAGCGGCACGAGCGCGCCGATCAGGCCAAAGAAGATGCCGACGAGCCAGGTGGTGAAGAACGGCGTGGCATAGCGCGGATGCACCTTCGAGAGTTTCGCGGGCAAGAGGCCGTCGCGCGACATGGCGAAGATGATGCGGGTCTGGCCGTAGCTCATCACGAGAATCACGGTGAGCATGCCGAGCACGGCGCCAAGGTCGATGAAACCGGCGACCCACTTTTCGCCGGCCACCTGCAGCGCGTACGAAACGGGGTGGGCGATGCCGGCGAACTGCTGCCAGGGGACGATGCCCGTGACGACGGCCGCGACGGCCACATACAGCACCGCGCAGACGATCAGCGACGCGATGATGCCCACGGGCAGGTCGCGCTTGGGGTCCTTGACCTCTTCGGCCGCCGAGGAGACCGAATCGAAGCCGATGAACGCGAAGAACATCACGGCGGCGGCGCCGAACACGCCATTCCAGCCGTGGGGCATGAACGGATGCCATTTCGCGGGCGTCACGTGGAACGCGCCCACGCCGATCACGAGCAGCACGACCGTGACCTTGATCCCGACCATGATGTTATTGATGCGCGTGGATTCGCGCACGCCAATGGAGAGCAGCGCCGTGATGACCATCATCACGAGGAAGGCGGGCAGGTTGAAGAGCGTGAACGCGCCGGGCACGGCGCCGGGCGCGGCCGTGAGGGCCGTGGGCAGCGCGATGCCGAAGCCGGAGAGCAGCGACTGCAAATAGCCCGACCACCCTACCGAAACGGCCGAGGTGGCGAGCCCGTACTCGAGCATCAGGTCCCAGCCGATGATCCACGCCACCAGCTCGCCGAGCGTGGCGTACGAGTAGGTGTAGATCGAGCCCGCCACGGGAATGGTCGAGGCGAATTCGGCGTAGGCGAGCGCGGCGAAGCAGCAGGCCAGGGCGGCGATGAGGAACGAGAGCATCAGCGCGGGGCCGGCCTGCACGGCGCCGGTGCCGGTCAGCACGAAGATGCCGGTGCCGATGATCGCGCCGACGCCGAGAAAGGTGAGGTCCAGTGCGCCGAGGGCCTTCTTCAGGCCGGCGCCCTGGGCGCTCGCCTGCAGCATGTGTTCGACGTTCTTCTTGCGAAAGAGGGACATTTGGCGGGGGACTCCTGGTAAAACGCGCGGGCGGCAACGCAAACGTGAGGGACGCAGTCGCGCTCTCGTGCCCTTTCGTGCCGTATGGCGGGGAAACCCATAATTTTAGCGGATCGGGGCGGCGCAGCCGGTCCAGCCGGGTTGGGCGCGAGCCGGATTCGGCGCGCGGCGGCAGTCGATTCCGCTGCAAAGGGGCAGAGGCGTGTGCAATCCTTGCACGAACCCGTGCGAAAAGACGCGATTCATCTCCGGATCAACGGCTTATGGCGAGAAGGCGCCTTAGTGACGCGTCCTTTGCGCAGTGCATGCGGTGCGGTGGGCCATAGTCGGAGCGCTCGCGGGCCGGCCGCTTGCACGGTCGCCACGAAGCGCCGTGGTCGCGCGATGCGCGGACTCAGAGCCCGGGCGCGGGCGCGAGATCGACGAGCCGGTTGCTCATCACGTAGAAGGTGAGCTCGGCGTTGTTGGTGAGCTTCATCTTTTCGAGCAGGCGCGTGCGATAGACGCTCACCGTCTTCACCGAAAGCGAGAGCGTGTGCGCGATATCGGTGAGACGCTTGCCCGAGGCGAGCATGCACAGCGTCTGGTACTCGCGGTCGGAGAGCTTTTCGTGAGGCATCTGCTCGCCGTCGACGAGTACGTACTCGGCGAGCGCTTCGGCCATCGCCGGGCTCACGTACTTGCGGCCGCTCGCGACCTGCTGGATCGCTGCTGTCATCTGCGCGGCGTCCACCGTCTTCGAGAGATAGCCCGACGCGCCGGCCTTCAGCGCGCGCACGGCGTACTGGTCTTCGCGATACATCGAGAACATCAGCACCGGCACGCGCGGCGCCTTTTTCTTCGCGCGCTTGAGCACTTCGATCCCGCTCATGTCGGGCAGCGAGATGTCGAGCAGCGCCACGTCGCAGGCGTGCTTCGCGACGGCGGCGAGCGCTTCCGCGCCGCTTTGCGCCTCGATCACTTCGCTCGCGACGCCACGATCGAGCAGCAGCTGGCGCACGCCCTGGCGGACCACGGCGTGATCGTCGACGAGCAGGATGCGCAGGGTCATGAGCGGACGCCTTTCACGAGGTTCGGAGCCGGCTCGGCGCACGGGCGCGAGAGCAGCGCGTCCCATAGGAAGCGTGCCTCGACGGTCGTGCCGGGACGGGCTGGATCGGCGGCTGCGCGACGGGTTTGCGCGTCGCTGGTGGCTTCGATGGGCGTGTCGCAAGCAGGCTCGTCGGCCCGGGGGTTCTGGCTGGCGGACAGGGCGTCGCGAGCGGATGCGGTGCGCAGCGTGCCGCCGAAGGCGGCGCAGCGCTCGCGCATGCCGGCGATGCCATAGGCGCTGCGGCCATTCGCGTTGCGCTCGCCGTTCGGTGCCGCTTGTCCCCACTGACGCTTCGCGCGCCGTGCGGCTTCACGCGAGAGGCCCACGCCATCGTCGATTACGCTCACGATCAGCTCGCGCGGCGAACTCGTCAGGCACACCTCGACCCGCGTGGCCTGCGCGTGGCGTGCGACGTTAGTGAGTGCTTCCTGCGCGACGCGAAAGAGCGCGAGCGCCGCCTCGGCGGGCAGGCGCGCGAGGCGCGCCTCATCGTCGCGGGAGAATCCGCTGGTGCGGGGGGCGGCTGGCGAGCCAGTGGTCGAACGGGGCGTTGAGGAGGGTATCGAGCGACTCGTAAAGCGCGCGGCAAGCCCGGTGCGCGAGGCAAAGCCGCGCGTCCAGCTCGCGAGCGCGGCGGCGAGCCCCGCATCGAGCTCGGGCGCATACAGCCCGTCGAGCACGCGGCGCACGGCGTCGCCGGCGCAATCCAGCGAGTGCATGACGAGCGCGAGCGCCTCCGTGCATTGCGGCGGGGCGTCGGCGGGCAGCCAGGTGTGGACGTTCGCCAGGGCGAAGCGCGTGGCCGCCAGTTCGGCGCCCACACTGTCGTGCAGCTCTCGTGCGAGCCGGCGCCGCGCGGCTTCGTCGGCGTGAACGCGGGCGGTGCCGGATGCGACAATCTGCCGCTGCACGCGCGCGATGGCGTCGAGCGCCACGCGTGCGCCTTCGGCGTTGGCGAGCAGGGGCAGGCCGGCGACCGCGCAGGCGGCACGCGTGCCTGGCGCATCAGCGCGAGGCACGCCCGCATCAAACGCGGCGCGAGTCGACGTATCCATCCATCCCCCGTTATTTACCGTCCACGAACCGGTTCTTTTCTGCCCTTGCTTGCGTACCGACGCCTTTGCGTCATCCCGAGCACGGTGCAGCGTAACGAAACTTACATTCAGTAACAGCCGGACTCTGACCCTGCAGGGCGCTCTGATGTGGCCCATGTTGCGCCGCGATAATATCTGAAAAAAAGAAAAACTTCAGTCGGGACAATACTTAGCGGCGAAAGCTAAGAGATTGTATGAAGTTGCCCAGCGAGCATCTATGTAGGAAAAACGCTGACACGGACGCTACGCGAAGTCTGTGAAAAATGTAACCGCGAGATGGGTGTTGCGCGGGGTTTTTTGACGTGCGGCAGTGACGGGCTGTCGGCAAATAAAAAAACCGGAGCGCGAGGCTCCGGTTTTGTGTGCAGGGCATGCCGCTGGATTCAGCCAACGAAGGCCTTTTCCACGACGTAATGGCCCGGCTCATTGTTGCTGCCTTCCTTGAGGCCGGCCTTTTCGAGCAGGGCGACCGTGTCGCGCAGCATATGCGTGCTGCCGCACAGCATGATGCGGTCGCGCTCGGGCGTGAATCCGGGCAGGTCGAGGTCCTCGAACAGCTTGCCGGTATCGATGAGCTCGGTAATGCGGCCGCGGTTGTCGAACACTTCGCGCGTCACGGTCGGATAGTAGACGAGCTTCTCGCGGACGATCTCGCCGAGGTACTCGTGCTCGCGCAGCTCCTCGGTGATGAATTCCTTGTACGCGAGTTCATCGACGAAACGGCAGGTGTGCGTGAGGACGATCTTCTCGTAACGGTCGTAGATGTCCGGGTCCTTGATGATCGACATGAAGGGCGCGAGGCCCGTGCCGGTCGAGAGCAGCCACAGGACCTTGCCGGGCAGCAGGTTGTCGGCCACCAGCGTGCCGACGGGCTTCTTGCCGATCAGAACCTTGTCGCCCACCTTCAGGTGCTGCAGGCGCGACGTGAGCGGGCCGTCCGGCACCTTGATGCTCAGGAACTCGAGATGCTCTTCATAGTTCGCGCTCGCGAGCGAGTACGCGCGCATCAGCGGCTTGCCTTCGACCTCGAGGCCGACCATGGTGAACTGGCCGTTGTCGAAACGCAGGGCCTGGTCGCGCGTGCAGGTGAAGCTGAAAAGCGTGTCGGTCCAGTGGTGGACGCTCAGAACGGTTTCTTCGGTGTGTTTGCTCATGGTTCCTGATGATGCGAAACAAGGTCCGCCGGACGGGGGCGTTCCTTCCGGCCGCGCATGACGTTGCATGACGGACGCGGTTTGACGATGCGCGGCGTGCGCGTTTTGGCGGCTGCCCATGCGTGCGCCCTGCGTTCTCGCGCCGCGCTTTGCATCCGCTTCGTGCCCCGCTTTTTTGCCAGCTTGCCAGCCGTCCCATTGCGAACGAGGCGCAGCCCATTATTTTACCGCGAGCGTGCCTCATGGGCTGCGCCGCGGCTAACGAGCGTGGTGACCTGCGCTACGCGAGGTGTCGCAGGGTGCTGTGTCGGCGCCTGCCCGGCCCATGCGTAAAGGCCGTGACGCGACAAAGCGGGCTTCGGCGGGATGCGGCGCGCAGGCGCGAAAGCCTGGGAGTCCGACCGCTCTTGGGACGGGCTGGTTTGGCCCGTCAGGGCATGCGCGCTTGCCGCAGGCGGCACGCGCTCGAATACGACGCATGCCGCTCGAATGTTCGCCCAAATCATACCGGAAGGTCTGACAGGCCGCAGCAGAGACCCTGCTCGCGGGGGCAGATTCGGCGCGCGGCGGCGGTGTATCGCCGCGTTTTTACGGCCGATTTGCGCGCGGGTGTCAGCAGTCGGCAGTCAGCGCTCAGCGGTCGGCGGCGAGCTTCGCGGCGAGGCCGATCAGCGCCGCGCCGCAGAACGCGTCGATGGGGCGTCGCAGCCGCTTGTAGCCGCGTTGTGTGCGGTGGTCGGCGAACAGGAGCGCGAGGCCCGAGTGGTAGCCAAACGACATCGCGGCGACGAGTGTGAGCGCCGCGCCGTAGAACCACAGCGGCGGATGCGCCGGAAAGATCGCCGCGAACACGCTGGTCCAGAATACGCAGGATTTCGGATTCGTGAGGCAGGTGAGAAAGCCCGCGCGCCACGTGCGCAGCCAGGCGCGCCGGTCGGGCGGCGGCAGTGGGGCGACGGGGGCGCCTTCGGCGCTGCGGCTCGCTGCGGTGGCATGGGCGGCGTGGGGTTCATCGACCGAATTTGCGTCCCGGCGCGCGCCCGAGCGCAGCAGCTTGATGCCGAACCAGAGCAGATAGAGCGCGCCGGCGACGCGTACGCCGTGATAGAGCCACTCGATATGCTGGAGCACCGCGGCGAAGCCGAGCATCGCGAGCGCGGCCCAGAGTGTGGAACCCGTGCCCACGCCGAACGCCGAGGCGATGCCAAGGCCGCGCCTGCCGGCCAGCGAGAGCTGCGTCACCATGAAGAAGTTCGGGCCAGGGCTCACGAGCGCGAGCAAATAAACGATGGCGATCTGAAGCAGCGTGGCGAAGAGATGCATGGGGGAGCCGGGCGGGAAGGACGCACCCCGAGGGCGCGCAACGCGACATATTAGCGTGATTGCGTTGGCGTCTCGTGGGTGTTTGGTAGGCGATGCACCGCGCCGCGCCGGGCAGCGCGAGCTGGCGGAATTTGCGCTGCACGTGGGGTGGCCGCCGGCTGGGTGTCGTGGCGCCGCATGGGGGGCGCTTGGCGCTGCGTGGGGCGCTGCCGGCTGCATGTCGTGGCGCATCGTGGGGCGCGCCGCGCCCCGGCACGTCATTCGAGCCGCAGCCGCGCCATGTAAGGCAGGTGATCAGAGAGCCAGGCCGTTTCCTGGGCGGGCTGGATCAGCTCGACGGGCTGTAGCCCGCGCACGAACATCTTGTCGAGCGCGAGCGCGGGCGAGAACGCCGGAAACGTGCGCGCCGGCTCGCCGAGCAGCGTCGCCACTTCCTGCAGGCCGTGCTCCGCGAACAGCGGCACCGAGTCGTTGCGCCAGTCGTTGAAGTCGCCCGCGAGCACGAGTGGCCCTTGCGGCGCCTCCTTGGCGATCCAGTGCGCAATCCAGCTCATCTGCCGCAGGCGCGCGCTGCGCGTGAGCGCGAGGTGCGCGCACAGCAGCGTGACCGACTGGCCCGCCACGCTGGCGCGCGCGACCAGCAGGCCGCGCCGCTCGAAGCGGTGCGCCGAGATGTCCCAGCGTCCGCCCAGATCGAGCGGATGCGGCGAGAGGATGGCATTGCCATGCCGCCACGAAGGCTTGAACACGTTCGGCCCGAGTGCGATCTGCAACTCGAGCGCGTCGGCGATCTCGGTGGCCTGGCAGTGCCAGACGTCCTCGAGCGGGTCGCCGAGTTCGGCGCCGAAGGTCGAGGAGAGCACCGGCTGCGGCAGACGCCGCGCCATCGCCTCTTGCAGGAACCAGGCGTCGGCGTGGGTGGACTGCACCCAGCGCCGCATCGCCTGCCAGGCCTGGAATCCAAGCGGTGAGCGGCCCTTGTGCAGGTTCCAGCTCACCGCAACGAAGTCCCGGGTGTTGGCCGGCACCGCGTCGATGAGGGGTTGTTCGAAATTTCGCATGCGCTTGTTACGACGAGTTCTTACGACAGTTTCGTGCGGATGGCGGATCGCGTTTCGAGTCGGCACATCCGGTCAGTATGTCAGGGCTGCTGGGAGGGCGGCGCGAGGCTTGCGCGCACCCGGTAGAGCAGCGTGGGATTCTTGTCGATGATGGGCCAGTTGACCCACTGGCCGGCAGGCACGACGAGCCCCGGATGGCTCGCGTGCACCTGGCGCGGCGTGGGCGGCAGCTTGCAGCCTTCCGGGGTTTGCGGCGCGACGTCGCCTTCTAGTGTCTCCTGGGCTTCGATTGCCAGGATCGACTCGGTCGGGTTCGCGCGCAACGGCGAGACGGTGATGGTGCGCTGCAGGTCGATGCTGCCCGCGGGCTGGTCCTTGCAGCCGACATCGTGTGAAACGACCTTGTGATGGGTATCGGTGCGCGCCTGGCCGACCGTGGTCGTGCCGTCGAATGTATCGATCAACTGGCCGTCCCGCAGTATCTGCAGCGTCCAGTTGACGACGGGTTGCTCGGCGGATTGCACAGCGGGCTGCGGTGCGGGCGCCGGCTGTGCGGTGGGTTGTGGCGCGGTTACTGGCACTGGCTGTGCGGTGCGCTGGGGTGCGGCTACCGGTACGGGTGCCGTGACTGGCTGTGCATACGGCTGCGGTGCGGGTGCCGGCTGCGTGGACGGCTGCGTGGACGGCTGGGGCGCGCTCTGCATGACGGGCTGCGGCGCTGGCGCGGGTTGCACGCCCGGTTGCGGCGCGGGTGCGAGCTGCGCGGCCGGTTGTGGCGAAGCCGCGGACTGCGCGGCGGGTTGTGGCGCGGGCGCAGGCTGCACGGCTGGTTGCGGCGTCGGTGCGGACTGCACGCTCGTTTGTGGTGCCGGTCCCGGCAGCAAAGGCGGTTCCGCCATGGGGCCTGGCTGCACGGCGGGCTGCGCGTTCTGCTCGGAGGCGGGCTGGTAAGCGGGTTCATAAGCCGGCTTGTGAGCGGGCTTATGGGGGTGCTTGTGAACGGGGTGGGGAGCTGGCTTGGCTGCTGGCTGCTGAGCGGTTCCAGCGGAGGGGGCCGGAACAGCGCGCACCTTCGGTTGCGAGGCGGGAACCGCGGGCTGCACCGCGCCCTGCGTCTCCGTCTGCGCGCTTGCGCTCACGCATGCGGCGGCAGCGACGGCGAACAGCACAGCGGCGAGGCAATTCTTTAACAACGTCATAACGGCAGGCTCCATGCACGCGTGCCGTGCGAGTCGATGCTGCGGGCTCGCAACGGCGGGGCGGGTTCCTTATGACCTTCGATCCTATACCGGGTTCGCAAGCGCCGGACCGCGGACATCCATTTCAAATGGGGACAGCGCGGCGCCGCTTCAACGGGGCCGCGCGTGGCTATTTGTAATATAGAGGCAACAACGGTGCATTTCGAGGTCTTCGAAAGAAGAGATTGTTATTTTTATCGCAACGATGATCGCCAATTAATCGAAGCCGCCGATCGATAGCCAAGGCATGCGCCAGCACGGGCTCGCTAACGCGAGTATGCGAGATGCGTGGATTTGCCCGCATATCCGGCAAGTATTCGAGTCGAACCGGCACGGCACGAGGCGTACAATTTTTCTCATGGCGGCGCCGGTGAGGCGCCGCCGCCTCATTCGCCGGATGCGGACGCAGGGACATGGATCAGATCGAATGTGTGGTGATCGGCGCGGGCGTGGTTGGTCTGGCCGTGGCGCGCGCGTTGGCCGCGCGAGGGCGCGAGGTGATCGTGCTGGAGGCGGCCGATGCCATCGGCACGAGCACCAGCTCGCGCAACAGCGAGGTGATCCATGCGGGGCTCTACTACCCGCGCGGCTCGCTCAAGGCGACGCTGTGCGTGCGCGGGCGCGAGATGCTCTACGAGTACTGCGCGGCGCGCAACGTCTCGCATGCGCGCTGCGGCAAGCTGCTCGTGGCCACCACGCCCGCCCAGGTCGCGCAGCTCGAGGCGATTCGCGTGCGCGGCAAGGAAAACGGCGTGTTCGACCTCACGCGCATCAACAAGACGGAGGCCCTCGCGCTCGAGCCTGCGCTCGATTGCGTGGCGGCGGTGTACTCGCCGCAGACGGGCATCGTCGACAGCCATCAGCTGATGCTGGCCTTGCAAGGCGATGCCGAGCGCGACGGCGCCGTGGTCGCGCTGAAGTCGCCGGTCGAGTCGGTCGACGCGTGCGCGAACGGCTTCGTGATCAAGACGGGCGGGGAAGCGCCCACCGAAATTCGCGCGGCCTGCCTCATCAATAGTGCCGGCCTGCATGCCACGCGGATCGCCAAGCGCATCCGCGGGCTCGACCCGCGCCATATCCCGCCGCTCTATCTCGCGCGCGGCAATTACTTCAGCGTCTCGGGGCGGGTGCCGTTTTCGCGTCTCATCTACCCGATGCCCAATGAAGCCGGGCTCGGCGTGCATCTCACGCTGGATCTCGGCGGCCAGGCGCGCTTCGGTCCCGACGTGGAGTGGATCGATGCGATCGACTACGACGTCGATCCACGCCGCGCCGAAACCTTCTACGCGCAGATCCGCAGCTACTGGCCAGGCTTGCCCGACGGCGCGCTGCAGCCCGCCTATGCGGGCATCCGGCCCAAGCTCTCGGGCCCGGGCGAGCCCGCCGCCGACTTCGTGATCCAGGGCGGCGCGGCGCACGGCGTGCGCGGACTCGTGAATCTGTTCGGCATCGAGTCGCCGGGGCTCACGGCGTCGCTCGCCATCGCCCAGCGCGTCTGCGAGGTCTCCGGGCACGCCTGAGGGGCCTGATTGGGCTGATTGTTGGTCTAATTGGTCTGATCGGCCCGATCGACCTGATCGACCTGATCGGCCGCCGCTTTTTGCCGGCCCCGCACCCTCGGCACCTCGTACGTGCCCCGCCGCCTCGCGGGCGGCACCCCCGCTCGGGGGCGCATCGTTTCCAGGATGCGAATCGCTTATCTCCGGAATTCCTGGCGCACGCACGGCGGCTTCGTTGTTATTCTTCTGGCCACGCCGTCGGCAGAACGGTGTGCCCACAATATTGGAGTACTGCTCATGAAATCGTCCCGCCGCAGCTTTCTGATCACGAGCGTTGGCGTTGCCGCAACCGTCGCGCTGTCGCGCCAGGCCTTCGCCGATGCACCGAAAGTCGCCGACACCGATCCCACCGCCCAGGCACTCGGCTACAAGGCCGACGCCACCAAGGTCGACAAGGCCAAGTACGCCAAGTACGCCGCTGGCCAGGATTGCAGCAACTGCACGTTCTATCAAGGCAAGGCCACCGACGCCTACGCCGCCTGCCCGATGTTCCCCGGCAAGCAGGTCGCGGGCAAGGGCTGGTGCAGCGCCTACAACAAGAAGGCTTGATCGCCTGAGTCGTCAGGCAGGCTTGAAGCAGGGCGCGCCGTATCGATGCGCGCGCACCGGCTTCGCAAAGCCTTGCCTAGACCCGCGCCATCAGCAGAGGCGGCCGCCGTCCAAACCACGGGCGCGCCGCTTCGAGCTGGGCCGCGAGGCGCAACAGCAAGGCATCGTTGCCTTCACGCGCCGCAAATTGCACGCCAATCGGCAGGCCGCGCGCATTCCACGCGAGCGGCACCGTCATCGAAGGCTGCCCCGTCATATTGAACAGTTCGGTGCAGCCCGCCCACGCGAAGGCCTTGTTCGCGGCTTCCGTCAGCAGTTTTCTCATTAGCGCATCCATCGGCATCGCGGTGACGGCGCGCATCTGCATGCGCTCCGAAGGCGTGGGCTTGAGCTCGCCGATCTTCACCGGCGCCGTGGCCAACGTCGCGCACAGGATCACGTCGAAACGCGTCATCAGGTCGGCGATCTGCGCCGTGATGCGCTGCTGCGTCTCGAGCGCGGCGGGCAGGGCGCGCTCACCGAGCTTGCGGCCGACGTGCGCCATCGCCCAGGTGGAGATCTCGAAGTCCTCGCGGCGCGGCTTCTTGCCCGTGATCGAGTCGGCCTCGAACACGTATTTTTCGACGACCACCGACCACAGCATCAGAAACGCCTCGCGCGCCGCCGCGAAATCCACGCCGAGCTTCACTGGCTCCACGTTGTGCCCGAGCGAGGCGAGCAGCGCGGCCGCGCCGTCGAGCGCTTCGCGCACGTCGGGCGCGAGCGTGTCGGCGAACAGCGGCTCGGTGATGAAGGCGACCGCGAGCGGCTTGCCGCCGTCGAGCGGCTTGCGCGCCGCCGCGAGAAAGGTGCCCGGCGCACCCGGCGCGAGAGCCGGGTCGCCGGCGAGCAGGTCGAGCACCAGCGCGCTGTCACGCACGCTGCGCGACACGGCGAGATCGACACCCAATCCACCCGGCGACGGCGGCACGTCCGAAGGCGGTTGATTGCCGCGCGAAGGCTTGAGGCCAAAGAGCCCGCAGCATGACGCGGGAATGCGGATCGAGCCGCCGCCGTCCGAGGCGTGCGCGAGCGGCACGATGCCGGCCGCGACCGAGGCGGCCGCGCCGCCGCTCGAGCCGCCCGGCGTGTGGTCGAGATTCCACGGATTGCGGCACGGGCCAAATAGCTCGGGCTCCGTGTACGGCATCTGCCCGAGCTCCGAAGCGCTGGTCTTGCCGAACAGATTCAGGCCCGCAGCGCGAAAGCGTTCGATCACGGGCGCGTCGGCCGTCGGCACGTAATGGCGATAGTGGCGGCTGCCGAACGTCATGCGCAGGCCCGCGACCGCCGCGCCCAGATCCTTGACGAGAAACGGCACGCCCGCGAGCGGCCCCTGCGCGAGCGTGTCGAAGCCGTTGCCGCCCACCTCGATGCGCAGCGCCCGCTTGCGCGCGGCGTCATAGTCCTTCAGCACGATCGAATTGATCGCGGGATTGGCGGCCTCGGCGCGCGCGATCGCGGTGTCGAGCAATTCGCGCGCGCTCACCTCGCGGCGCTGCACGAGTTCGGCAAGGCCGATGGCGTCGTATTCCAGATAGTCGGACTGCAAGGCGCGCACTCCTTGGGGGCGTCGTTGGATTCGGCGGCCCGATCAGTCGATCAGTCGATCAGTCGATCGGTCAATCGGTCAATCGGTCAATCGGTCAATCGGTCAATCGGTCAATCGGTCAATCGGCCGATGAAGGCTTCAGGCACCATGAAACGCAAGCGGCCATTGCAGCAATTCTGCCGCAATGGCCGCTTGCCATGCCTCGCTTGCGCGTATACCGCGCGCGCCGGGCGTGTGGCTTAGAGGTTTTCGGCCAGGAACGTCAGCGTGCGGCCGTGCGCGAGCGCCGACGCATTCTGGTTGTACGACGCGCGCACCGAGCAGTTGAAGCCGTGATCGGCGCCAGGGTAGATATGGAATTCGGCGTTGTCGCGGCCGGCGAAGCGCTCCTTCACCTGGCCCACCGCGTCGAGCGGAATGCCGTGATCGAGCTCGCCGTAGTGGAACAGCATCGGCTGCTTGATCTTGTCGGCGAGATCGAGCTGCGTCTGGATGCCGCCGCCGTAGTACGAGACCGCCGCGTCGACCGAGCCGCTCGCCGCGGCCAGATACGCGAGGCGGCCGCCGAGGCAGTAGCCGATGGCGGCGACCTTGCCGGTGCACTCGGGCAGCTTGCGCAGCGTGGCGGCCGTTGCCGCGATGTCTTCGACGACGAGGTTCAGGTCGGTCTTCTTCATCAGCTCGATGCCGCGCTCGCGGTCCGCGCCGGTGTAGTCGAGCTCGACGCGCGGCGCGGTGCGCCAGAAGATGTCGGGGGCGATGGCCACGTAGCCGTCGAGCGCGTATTGCTCGACCACATCGCGAATGTGGCCGTTCACGCCGAAGATTTCCTGAATGATGACGATGCCAGGGCCCTTGCCGCCCTTGGGCAGGGCGAGATACGCGCCGAAGCTGTCCTTGCCGGCGGGGATGTCGATCCACTTGGTCGATACGCTCACGTTGCTCTCCTTCTACGCGAATGGGGTGGTGCAGCAAAACGGGGAGCCAGTTTGCCACGCCAGCGCCGAGCCTGCAGCGCGCCTCGTTCTCGCAAGCGAATCGTAACGATCTCGATTATTCATTTTTCGGGCGCGGCGGGTTTCGCTAAAGTCGGCACGGTGTCGCGCTCGGTGCGATCTCCGGCTGACGCCCGGCAAGCGCGCGTGTGCGCGTTGCGTTTCCCGGACGGCTCACCGGCACGGCTTGCGCCGCGCGCCCGGATTCGTGCGTCTCTTATTAGCCAGGGTATCGCCATGACTTCAGTTTCCGCGTCTCAGAGCGCCGCCGCCGCGGCTTTTTCCACACCGTTCAGCCGGCGCTTCGGCTTGCGCCTGCCGCTCGTGCAGGGGCCGATGGCCGGCGGCGCGACGACGCCCGCGCTCGTCGCGGCGGTCTCCAATGCCGGAGCGCTCGGCTTTCTCGCGGGGGCCGCGCTCGCGCCCGAGAAGATCGCCAGCGAAGTGGCGGCCATCCGCGCGCTCACCGACCGGCCCTTCGGCGTGAATCTCTTCGTGCTCGACGCGGCCCATCCCGACGATGCCACGGTGCAACGCGCGCTGGCGTCGATCGACCCGCTGCGCGCGCACTACGGCTTGCCGCCCGGCGAGCCGCTCGCCCGCTACGCGCCAGATTTCCGCGCGCAGCTCGACACGCTCGTGGAACTGCGCCTGCCGCTCGTGAGCTTCACCTTCGGCCTGCTCGCGGCAGAGGACGTCGCGCGTCTGCAGGCGGCGGGCAGCTACGTGATCGGCACGGCGACGCACGTGGCCGAAGGCCTCGCCTGGCGCGACGCGGGTGCCGACGCGATCGTCGCGCAAGGCGCGGAGGCGGGCGGGCATCGCGGCACCTTCATCGGCGAGGCGCCGCACGCGCTGGTCGGCACGCTGGCGCTCGTGCCGCAACTCGCTGACGCGACCGGCCTGCCTGTGCTCGCCGCGGGCGGCATCATGGACGGGCGCGGCATTGCCGCGGCGCTCGCACTGGGCGCGCAGGGCGTGCAGATGGGCACGGCGTTTCTCGGCTGCGCGGAGAGCGCGATTTCCGCCGACTGGAAGACGCGCTTGCGTGACTCGTCCGACACGGCGACCTCGGTCACGCGCGCGATCACGGGCCGACACGCGCGCGGCATCCGCAATCCGCTGATGCAGCAACTCGAGGCGCAGCCGGAGAACGTCGCGCCGTATCCCGTGCAGAACGCGCTCACCCAGGAATTGCGCCAGCGCGCGGCGCGGGCCAACGACGGTGACTATCTTTCGCTGTGGTCGGGGCAGGGCGCGCCGCTCGCGCGCCAGCGCGAAGCCAACCTTGGCGCTGCTGAGCTCGTCGATGCGCTCGACGTCGAATTGCGCGCGACGCTGCGCCGATTCGCGGCCGACGAGCTCCACTCCGCCTGAACCTTTCGCGCTGTTGCGCGCCGTGCACGCTTGCGTTGGCAAACGCAAGCGTGCCGGCTTTGCAACACCGATCGCCCAACGTGTTTTCGCGCGCCGCTCGCATGCCCGATGCGAGAAAACCCTGGCGCACGCAACGAATTTCGTGCGCCGCGAATTAATCGAGGGCTGACTTTAATTTCGGCTAATCTCGAGGCAAGCGGCAGAATTCGAAAAGCAAACGTTGCCGTATCCCGCGTAGTGCATTTCGCCTCTCCCGCATACCCCGCAAAAATCCCGAAAAAGACTCGGGCGCAGCCTGGAAAATGCTTTCGAAAGGATTGCAAACCTCTTCTCAGACCCTTGCACCGCAAGGCTGGCGGGCCGATTGATCAGGCTTTCGAAGCACTCGGGTGAAAGCCTATTGGTACTCGCCCCGATATCTGAAAAAAATCCCCCAAATTAATTTGATCACCTACACTTGCGCGCAAGTATGGATGGGCGGTCCGCCATGAACGGGCTTTTCGCCATACTGGCCAGGTGCATCAAGGATGCATCCTGCGTGGTCGTCCGCACGGGGAGCGACACGTTCGGGGCGCGGGAGCACAGGGCGATTACGTTGCTTTTGGGTTCGAAACTGGAGACTTACATGAATATCAAGCTTCACAAGCTGTTGCCGATTAGCGCGGCAGTCGTTTTGTTCGCGACGTTTGCAACGGCATCGAGCGCCGACGAAGTGGTCAAGATTGGCCACGTTGCGCCGCTGACGGGCGGGATCGCACACCTCGGCAAAGACAACGAAAATGGCGCACGCCTCGCTGTCGAGGAAATCAACGCGAAGGGCCTGACGATCGGCGGCCAGAAGATCACGCTGGTGCTCGACGCACAGGACGACGCAGCCGACCCGCGTACGGCCACCCAGGTTGCGCAGAAGCTCGTCGACGACAAGGTCGTCGCGGTCGTGGGCCACCTGAACTCGGGCACCTCGATCCCGGCTTCGAAGATCTACAGCGATGCGGGCATCGTGCAGATCTCGCCGTCGGCCACCAACCCGGCCTACACGCAGCAGGGCTTCAAGACCACCTATCGCGTGGTGGCGACGGACGCGCAGCAAGGCCCGGCGCTCGCGAACTACGCGGCGAAGACCATGAAGCTCAAGAGCGTGGCGATCGTCGACGATTCGACCGCTTACGGCCAGGGTCTCGCGAACGAATTCGAGAAGACCGCCAAGTCGCTCGGCATGAACGTGCTCTCGCATGACGCGACCAACGACAAGGCCGTGGACTTCCGCGCAATTCTCACGAAGATCAAGGGCGAAAACCCCGACGCGATCATGTACGGCGGCATGGACGCCACCGGCGGCCCGTTCGCCAAGCAAGCCAAGCAGCTTGGCCTGCGCGCGAAGGTGCTCGCGGGTGACGGCGTCTGTACCGACAAGCTGGCCGACCTCGCCGGCGATGCGACCGACAACATCGTGTGCTCGGAAGCGGGCATGGCGCTCGAAAAGATGCCGGGCGGCAAGGCGTTCGAGGCGAAGTTCGAGAAGCGCTTCGGCCAGCCGATCCAGATCTACGCGCCGTTCACGTATGACGCGGTGTACATCATCGTCGACGCGATGAAGCGCGCCAACTCGACCGATCCGGCGAAGATCCTGGCCGCCATGCCGGCTACGGACTACAAGGGCGTGATTGGCGAGACGACCTTCGATTCGAAGGGCGACCTCAAGCACGGCGTGATCTCGCTGTACAACTACAAGGCGGGCAAGAAGTCGCTGCTCGACGTGGTGAAGATGTAATTGCGCTTTGCACCGCTTCATGCGGTGCGCGGCGTGATGCGATGTGAAAAAGCCCGTGGGTCTTCGGACTCACGGGCTTTGTTTTGGATGGCTCAATCGTTCGACGGCTGCCGTTGGCCTCAAATCCCCAGCCGCCTGAGCACCTTCGGCCCCGCGAACGCCACCAGCGCCGCGCATAGCGCGACAACCGCGAGCCCAACGGTGAGATTGGTCACCTGCGTGATGCCGCCGATCACCACCGGCCCGAACAGCAGTCCGAAATAAGCGATGCCCGCCACGTGCGCGAGGCCCTCGGCGGCGTGGATGCCCTTCACGCGCGCGGCGGCGGCGAACAGCACCGGCATCATGTTGGCGAGGCCGAGGCCCATCAACGTGAAGCCCGTGAGCGCGGTGAACGAAAACGGCAGCAGCAGCGCGCCGATCATGCCCGCGCAGGCGAGCGAGGCGCTCGCGAACACGAGTTGCGGCGCGCCAAAGCGGGCGCGCACGGCGTCGCCCGCGAAGCGCGCGGCGGCCATGCCGCCCGAGAACGCGGCGTAGGCGGCGCTCGCCAGCGCGGGCGTGGAGAGCACGACATCGCGCATATAGACCGTGGCCCAGTCGTACATCGCCCCTTCGGCGATCAACGCGATGAGCGCGATGCCGCCCAGCGCCCACAGCGCCGGCGTGCGCCAGCGGTTGCCGGCTTTGGCGTGCTCGCCGTGGGTGGCATGCGGCACGTGCGGGAGCACGGCGGGGCACGAAACGAACAGCACGAGAGCGGCCACCGCCGAAGCGAGAAAGAGATGCAGCGCGGGCGCCATGCCGTGCGCGAGCAGCGCGCCGCCGATGGCCGCGCCGGCCATGCCGCCCAGGCTGAACATGCCGTGCAGCGCCGACATGATCGGCCGGCCGACGGCCTCCTCGACGGCGCTCGCCTCCGCGTTCATGGCAACGTCGAGCGTGGCCATGCCGACGCCGAACAGGGCGAGCACGACGAGCAGCATCCAGTAGTACGGCACGACGAGAATCAGCGCGCCGCACGCCGACATGGTGAGGCCGCCCGTGAGGCAGGCGCGGCGCGTGCCTGCGCGCGCGATCCATCCGCCGATGGTCGTCATGGCCGCGATCGAGCCGCCCGCCACCGCGAAGAGGGCATACGAGAGCAATGCCGCGCTCAGATGGAATTTGTCGCGTACCGTGGGCACGTGCACGCCCCAGGACGCGTACATCATCCCGGCGATGAAAAAAAGCGCCATGGTTGCGACGCGCGCACGCGCTCGCGTGGCGGCGGGCAGCGCGCGGTGGACGGCATGGGGCGGCTCGGCGAGCGCCGCATCGGAGGAGCGGTCGGACACGGGAAATCCTGGTGTTGGGCAACGGCGAAGCCGATCGGCTTAGAAAAGTCTGGCGTATCAGCTTTTTGAAAGGCAAGCGGAAATTCTAGCGAAGGCGCGCGCGGGCTGCTTGCGGCGGCCCAGCCTGCTCTAATAGTGGGATGGCGCAATCGGCTCACTGCGGGCCGCCGGGTTGAGTCCCGTTGATAAACCCAATAGACCCAATAGGCCCAACGACCTCACATCGATCGAGGACACTATCTTGAAGATCCCCGCTCAAGCTCCGCTGCATCTGCTGCATCAGACCGCCACCGGCACGCTCGCCACCCATACGCGCGAGCCGCAGGGCTTTCCGTATCCCACACTGCTGCCTTTCGCGCCCGATGCGCGGCATCGTCCCGTCATCCTCGTGAGCCGGCTAGCCGAGCACACGCGCAATTTGCAAGACGATCCGCGTGCCGGTTTTCTCGTCGCGCAGTTCACCGGCGAGGATGTGCTGAACGCGCCGCGCATGACCCTGCTCGGCCGGTTCGAGCCGAGCGAAGGCGGCGCCGGCACAGACCCACAGGCGCCGCTCGCCCGCCGCTACCTGCGCTACCACCCGGACGCGGCACGCTATCTCGCGCTCGGCGACTTCACCTTCTGGACGATGCGCGTGGAGCGGTTGCGCTATATCGGCGGCTTTGGCGCGATGGGCTGGCTCGACGGCACCGATCTCGACCCGCTCGATCCGCTTGCGGCGGACGAGGAAGAAGCGTTAATCCGCTTCTTCGAGGCCCACCCGGCACGGCGCGACGGTCTCGCGCTGCTGGGCGTGGACCGTTACGGCGCCGACCTCTCAATCGACGGCCTGCGCACGCGCTATGTTTTCGAGGCACCGCAGGGCGACACGCAATCCTTGCATGCCGTGCTAGCCGACTGCCTCGCGCGGCATGCGAGCTGACCATTTGCACGACAAGGCGGCAGGCGCTGTCTGCTGCCACTCATAGTGCATTGCGAGATTTCAAGATAATAAGCGGGGCCTGGTGAAAGTTCGCATGGGATGAAATGTTTGCGGTTTTTTTCTCAATTAATTTTCACGCCCTGCGAATTATGAGAACCGGATTTATCTGGAAAAAGGGCGATTGGGTAAAAATACCGATTTGCACGAAATGAAAGCTCTGCGGGCCTTGGCGCGGTGCTGAACGGGGCCTATAGTATTTTAATTATTTTCACTGCCCGCGCTTTTCGCGACATTCAAATCTGTGTTAATCTCGCCTGCAATTTCCGAGGCGAATCACCTGTCAATCGGCATACCGGCACAAGATCAGTAGCCATTAATTAGCAAACCACCAGGATACCTATGTCTTCCTACAAGGAACTCCTCGCACAGCGAGAGAAACTCGAGAAGCAGATTGAAGAGGCTAAGGCGCGTGAATATGCCGAAGTCCTCGACGAGATCAAGCAGAAAATGGCCGACTACGGCATTACGCTGGCCGAACTCGGCGGCGGCCGTGCAGTGGGCAAAGGCGCCAAAGCAGCCAGCCGCTCGCGCGCCAGCGTCGCGCCGAAATACCGTGACCCGGATAGCGGCAGCACGTGGTCGGGCCGCGGCAAGCCGCCGCGCTGGATCGCCGGCAAGGATCGCGAGAAATTCCTGATTCAGAAGTAAATCGCCTCTGCTACATCTGGAATGGGGCCTTGCGGCCTGCCAAGCGAAAAAGCCGCGCCGTCACGGGGACTTGCGCGGCTTTTTTGTTATCTTCTTACTTCCACCTTTCAGTAATCTCGCAAACCAGTGAACGCGAATACGAAGTGTTCTCGTAGTCGCCTGATTTAAAAGAGAATTCCAGGGTTATCTCGAATTCGTCATGGTAGGGCCATTACAATCGCGGCTATTCCACGTTCGCGCATTGAATCGCATGTCCACTATCGCCGCCGTATCGTCATCGGATAAACAGCGCGTTGCGCGCAAGACCACGTTTGTCAGCGTCGCCGTCAATGCCGTGCTGGTCGTCCTGCAAATCGCGGTCGGCGTGTTTGCGCATTCACAGGCCTTGATTGCCGACGGCGTTCATTCGCTCTCCGATCTCGTTTCCGATTTCGTCGTGCTGCTCGCGAACCACCATAGTGGCGCAAAGCCAGACGCCGATCACAATTACGGCCACAGCCGTTATGAAACGGTTGCTTCATTATTTCTCGGCGCCATTCTGATTGCAGTGGGCGTGGGTATGCTCGCGCGCGCCGGCACACGTATTGCCCACCTCGGCGACATTCCGCCGGTTCATGCGAGCGCGCTCGCCGTGGCCGTGCTCGTGCTCGTCTCCAAGGAATCGCTGTTCCGCTACATGCTGCGCGAGGCGCAGCGCGTGCGCTCGGCCATGCTGATCGCCAACGCCTGGCATGCGCGCTCGGATGCGGCTTCGTCGCTCGTGGTCGCCATCGGCATCGTGGGCAGCCTCATGGGCGTGCGGTTGCTCGATCCGATCGCAGCGGCCATCGTCGGCTTCATGGTCGCGCGCATGGGCTGGGTGTTCGGCTGGGACGCGCTGCAGGACCTCTCGGACCGCGCGCTCGACGAAGCCACCACCACCGACTTGCGCACGCTCCTGGTCGGCACGCCCGGTGTGCTCGACGTGCATGAGATGCGCACGCGCAAGACCGGCGACCTCGCGCTCGTGGACGCGCATATCCTCGTCGATCCGCTCATCTCGGTTTCGGAGGGGCACTACATTGCGGAGACGGCGCGCGCGCGCCTGCTTACCGACCCGCGCGTGCTAGACGCGCTGATCCACGTCGATCCCGAGGACGACATGCACGTGCGCTCGGTCGCGAACCAGCCGCCGCGCGGCGAAGTCGAGCATGCGCTGCGCGAGGCGCTGGCGGCGCACGGCGTGCGTGTGGAGGCGGTGACGCTGCACTACCTGAGCACGGGGCTCGAAATTCAGGCCGTGCTTTCGGCGCAGGGCGATGCGCGGCGCCTCGATGGCGTCGACATGCAGGCGCTCGCGCGCAAGCTCGGCGCGAGCAAGGTGGACGCGGTGCAGGCCGCGACATCGGTGGCAACGTCGGCGGCGGATTCGGGATCGGCAGGCGCATCGCAAGCTGCGCGCGAATGATGCGTTGCGCCGCGCGAGGCGGCGCGAACGTACGGTGCTAGCCTGCCGGGCCACGCCTCACAGCGGCAATTGCGTATCGAACTTGATTTCGCGTAGCACGACGCTCGTGCGCACCTGCGCGACGGCCGGAATGCGGAAGATGCGCTCGTGCAGGAAGGTGTCGTAGGCCTTGATGTCCGGCGCGACGATCTTGAGGATGTAATCCGATTCGCCGGTCGTGCTGTAGCACTCGGTGACTTCGGGGCAGGTGGCGATCTCGCGCTCGAATTCCTCGACGCCGCCCTCGGTGTGCCGCGTGAGATGGATATGCGCGAGCGCGCAGACGTGCAGGCCCAATTTCTCGCGATCGAGCAGCGCCGTGTAGCGCTGGATCACGCCCGATTGTTCCATGTCCTTGATGCGGCGCCAGCATGGCGTGCTGGAGAGCCCCACTTGATCGGAGATTTCCTGCACCGAGCGGCGCGCGTCGAGCTGCAACAGGCGCAGGATCTTCTGAGAGAACGTATCGAGTGTCAAATGCGCCTCCATGTGCGTCGCCGTATTCCCGAATGTTAGAGGCCGGAAAAACGAAACGCAATGCAAACCGCACCTGACGAGGCAGATTTCCTAATTTGGCAATCAGGTGACGGCTTTTTGCCCTGAGGCGTCCCCATCATCGGAGGTGGCGGCCGCCGCGAGCCCGGCCTGCTGCGCGCGCAGGTCGGCGAGCATGTTGCAGAAGAGCGCGCCTTGCTCGATGGCGTCGTCGAGCGCGACGTGGGTGTGCGGGTGGTCGTCGAACCAGTGCTTCGGAAAGCGCGGCTTGATGCACTTGCGGTACGGCAGGCCCGTCATGGCGAACGCGAGCGTCTTGATGTCGAGCGCCGACCACGAGAACGGGCAGCGCCCCGTAAAACGCATCATGTACCAGAACATGAAGGTGAAATCGAAGCCCGCCGGCATGGCCACGAACACGGGCTTGCCGGGCAGCGCCTCCACCCACTCTACATACTTATTGAGCGCCGCGGCTGGATCCTGCTGATCCTTGCGGCAGGCGGCCCACGCCTCGGGCTGTGTCTCCCACCAGGCGGCCTGCACGGGATGCGGCGTCGCGCCTTCGAGCGTCATGAGATTGGCCGAGAACGTGCCGATCAGACGCTTGTCGGCGGTGTAGGCCGCCGACGCGAAGCTCAGCATCGAGTGCGGGCCGGGGATAGGACCATCGGCCTCGACGTCGGTGCTGACGTAGATCTCTTCAATGGCGGCTTGATTCGCTGGATTCATGGGCGGGATTCGTTGACGGTTTGACGCGTGCCGGTGAGCGTGAGCGGATGCTCGACTGGCCCGGCGCTCAGCCCCAGGGCGCCTGGCTCGCGCCACCGGAAACGCCGGGCACGCTGTCTGCTACATAAGGATTGGTGCGGCGCTCCTCGCCGAAAGTCGAAACCGGGCCGTGGCCCGGCACGAACGTGACATCGTTGCCAAGCGGCCAGAGCTTCTCCCGGATCGAGCGGATCAAGTCCGCGTGATTGCCACGCGGAAAGTCGGTGCGGCCGATCGAGCCCGCGAACAGCACGTCGCCCACGAGCGCGAGCTGATGCTTGCGGCTGAAGAACACGACGTGCCCAGGCGTATGTCCGGGACAGTGATAGACCTCCAGCTCCTCTTCTCCAACCTGCACGGTGTCGCCGTCGGCGAGCCAGCGGTCCGGCTCGAACGCCTGCGCGTGACCAAAGCCAAAGCGCACGCTCTGCTGCGGCAACTGATCGATCCAGAAACGCTCGTCCTCTTGCGGCCCGATGATCGGCACGCCGAACTTTTCGGCGAGTTCCTTCGCGCCCGCGCAGTGGTCGAGGTGACCGTGCGTGAGCAGCACCTTTTCGAGCTGCACGCCCTGGCGCGCGATCTCGGCTTCGATGCGATCGAGGTCGCCGCCCGGGTCGACGACGGCGGCGCGCCCCGTTGCCTCGCAGACGAGGAGCGAACTGTTTTGCTGGAACGGCGTGACGGGAATCAACGTGACTTTCATGCGCGCGGCTCGTGGATGACGTGGCCCTTCGGAGGCCAAAGTCCCGATTGTACCGGGGCGCGCAGGACGCCGCCTGCGCTCGCCGACGCGCATCCGCCGGTCTTGTCAGACAAGACGCCCGGGCCACGCGGATGGGCCATACAAACGGGTTTGTTACATCAATAGTGAAAAATCATGGAGTTTTCTACCAGGTACGGATGGCAAGAATTACTTTTAGGTATAATGCGATGCATCAAGCACGTTACGCGTGCTCTCACTGGGCGATGTGACCCGCAGTTAAAAAGGGGTCGTAATACATCGCCGTCAAGCAGTGTCGTCAAGAAAGGCTGGCTAAACAGGCTGCCTTACAAGACGGCAAATCAGGTGCCGATCCGTTCGGCACCGCACGTCTTGCCCAGCCAGGCGCCGCGCGCCTGCCACGGACTTGCTGCCGTGACGCTGGGTGGGGCCTACGCCGCCGTTCCTGTACGCCGTGTGTCTCCGGCGTGCCTGAACGTGTACATCACGTTCGATGGCGGCATGTGGGGTCTGGTCAGGCTGCCGGGGACAGGCTGCGCCAGACGTGAAAACGAACCAGCGGTTAGCGGCATATGGGGCCGCATCCGGGTATCGGCATTCGCTCGCCTTTTTTCATCGATCGGCGGGTGGGGTGTTCTTTTGCCCGCGACCGCCGGAGCTATCCACGAGCGCGCAACCAAAGGCGCGGGACGGCTCCGAAACGTGATGGCTAAATTATGAACTTCGGACTATCTCGACGACGACTCGGGAGTCTTGCCGCCGTGTCCGTGCTGGCCGGTTGTGCCATGCCGCCTGCTCAGCAGAACCAGGCGCAGGGCGACGCGCTCAGCACCAAGGACGCGCACACGGCGTTCGCCGCGCCGCAGAGCTACGGCTCCGCGCTGGCGGCGCTGCCCGCCTCGGGCGCCGGCAAGGACAACTCGCTTGCCGACGCACAGCCGATCGACGACAGCGCACCGGACGTGGCCTCGTTCCACCAGACCGGCCGCGCCTCGTGGTACGGCTGGCCGTTCCACGGCCGCAAGACCGCGAGCGGCGAGCGCTTCAACATGAAGGCGCTGACCGCCGCGCACCGCACGCTGCCGCTGGGCTCGTACGTGCGCGTGACCGTGGCTAACAGCTCGAAGTCGGTCGTGGTGAAGATCAACGACCGCGGACCGTACGTGCGTGGCCGCGTCCTCGACCTGTCGTACGCGGCGGCGAAGGTGCTGGGCCTGCAGCACGCGGGCACCGCGAAGGTGGAAATCGAAGGCCTCTCGCGCCAGGAAGCGAAGGCCGCGCAAGCAGAAATGCTGGCCGCGAACTCGACCAGCAACTGAGATTCGCCGCGCGCTTGAAGCGCGTGATGGATTCCCTGTGTTTCGTCTGTGTTGGCGCGTGACGCGCGCCGGATGGCGCACATCGGATGACTCAAGAGTCGGATACGCGAGGGGCCGCGTCGAATCATCGACGCGGCCCCTCAGTCTTTCTGCGGCTTCTGGCGTGGCGGCCGCATCGCCCGATGCGCGCGTTTTGTCGACTTTTGTCGCCTTTGTCGTTCTAGCGGCTCAGTCTGCGTCGTCCTCGCCGCCTTCATTCTTCAGCTCGAGCGCGCGCGCATAGAGCGCGTTGCGCGACGCCCCCGTGAGCGCCGCCGCGATCTTCGCCGCGCCCTTCACCGGCACTTCCTCCAGCAGCACGCGCAGCAGCGCGTCGTGATCCGCCTCGCCCGAGGCCTGCGCGCTCGCGCCTTCCACCACCAGCACGAACTCGCCGCGCTGCCGGTTCGCATCGGCCGCGAGCCACGCTGGCCCTTCGGCCAGGGTGCCGCACCACAGCGCCTCGTGTAGCTTCGTCAACTCGCGGGCGATCAACAGACGCCGCGCCGGACCGAATGCATCGGCGAGCGCCTGCAAGGTCTCGACGATGCGATGCGGCGCCTCGTAGAACACCATCGCGTGCCCATGATCGGCGAGCGGCTGCAGCGCGGCCGCGCGTTGCTTGGGCTTGGGCGGCAGAAAGCCGAGGAACGTGAACGTCGCGACCCAGTCGCCCGCCGCGGAAAGCGCGGTGGCGAGCGCGCTCGCGCCCGGCAGCGGCACGACCTGGAAACCGGCGGCGCGCACGGCATCGACGAGCTTCGCGCCCGGGTCGGAGATGCCGGGCGTGCCCGCGTCCGAGACGCAGGCCACGCGCTCGCCCGCGCGCAGATGCTCGATCACGCGCAGCGCCGCTTCGCGCTCGTTGTGCTCGTGCACGGCGACGAGCGGCTTCGAAATGCCGTAGCGCGCGAGCAATTGGCCCGTGTTGCGCGTGTCCTCGGCGGCGATGCGATCGACGAGGCCGAGCACGTGCAGCGCGCGCAAGGTGATGTCGGCCGTGTTGCCGATGGGCGTCGCCACGACGTACAGCGTGGCGGCCGGGTATTGCTGGACCTGGGCGAGTTCGAGGAGGGACGTCATGACACGGAACGCGCGAACGCAAGAAAAGAGGCCGACATTGTGCCATGTGGGTGAGGGCGCGGCGGCGGACGGCGCGATGCGCCGCGAGGAAGGTGCGAAGGTCTCGCGCGCAGGCGTGGGTGACGATGCGCGTGCCGGTACGCGTCGCGACAACTTTTCCGCGCAAGGCCGGTCCAACGCCGAACGCCGCGAGGCGGGTGCGCGCTTTGAATCGCACGCACTGGTATTTTTGCAGCGGCAACGCCTCGTGCTGGTCGCGCGCAACGTGTACTGCCGCGCTGGCGAGATCGACCTGGTGATGCGCGATCGCGACGGCACGCTCGTCTTCGTGGAAGTGCGCGCACGCACGTGGCACGGCTACGGCGGTGCGGCGGCGAGCGTGGGCTGGCACAAGCAGCAGCGGATCTTGCGCGCGGCGCGCTACTACTTGGCGATGCACTCGCATGGGCGGGGCGCGCGAGTGGTGCCGTGCCGCTTCGACGTGGTGACGTTCGAAGGCGGACGCCTCACGTGGTTGCGCGACGCGTTTCGCGAAGATGGACGCTGAGCGGCCGGAGTGTAAGCAGATGTGACCACGCGCGGAGAGGCACCTTCGCATGAGACACACGCGAGCAAAAAAAGCGGCCTCGAAAGCGCGTACAGAAAAGAACGCCGGAAGAGAACGCGCTTGAGTGCGATAAACTTGCGCCACACCGCATTCACGCGGAATATTCAAGATACACGCAGTACAGATTAGAGAGTCGATGTCCGTCGAACGAATTCAACAGCACTTTCGCGACAGCGCAGCCGTCAAGCTCGCCGCGATGGAAGCTCTGGCCGTGCCGATTGCCGCCGCGGTCGACACGATGTTCGCCGCGCTGGCGAACAGCAACAAAATTCTCGCATGCGGCAACGGCGGCTCGGCCGCCGACGCCCAGCACTTTGCCGCCGAGCTGATTGGCCGATTCGAGCGCGACCGCCCGGGCCTGCCGGCGCTGGCGCTCACGACCGACGCCTCCGTGCTTACGGCACTGGCGAACGACTACGCCTACGACCAGGTGTTCGCGAGACAGGTGCGCGCGCTCGGCCAGCCCGGCGACGTGCTGCTCGCCATCACGACCTCGGGCAACTCGGCGAACGTGCTGGCCGCCATCGAAGAAGCGCACGAGCGCGAAATGATCGTGATCGCGCTGACCGGCAAGGGCGGCGGCGCGGTGAGCGACGCGCTCGCCGACACCGACCTCCACCTGTGCGTGCCGTCCGATCGGACCGCGCGCATCCAGGAAGTACATCTGCTGACGATCCACTGCCTGTGCGATGGCATCGACGCGATGCTGCTGGGCGAAGACTGACACCGAAGGACGAAGGAGAGGGAGTTGATGAGCAGAAACAGCATGACGCGCGCGCTGGCCCGGACCACGCTGACGATCGGCTTTGCTGCCTCGCTGTGCGCGAGCCTGCAGGGCTGCTTCCTCGCCGTTGCGGGCGCCGCCGCGGGTGGGACCGCGCTGGTGGCAACCGACCGGCGCACGGTGGGCGCGCAGACCGAAGACCGCGAGATCCAGGTGAAGGCGCTCAAGGATTTGACCAACGGGTTGCCCGATAGCTCGCATTTGAATGTGGCCGTGTTCAACCAGCGCGTGCTGCTGACGGGTGAGGTGCCCGACGAGGCTTCGAAGCAGAAGGCCGAGATCATCGTGCGCAATATCGCGAACGTTGGGTCGATTGTGAATGAGCTGGCGGTGCAGCCGGCTAGCTCGTTTTCGACTCGCGCTAATGACTCGTATCTTGAAGGGCGTGTGAAGAGCGAGCTTGTCTTGTACAAGGACATCTCAGCGAATAACTTCAAGGTGGTGAGCGAGCGCGGTGTGATCTATTTGATGGGCCTCGTGACCGTGGACGAAGGCAATATTGCGGCGAATGCTGCGAGCACGGTGCCGGGGGTGATGCAGGTGGTGAAGTGCTATCAGTACATCCAGCCGCAGCAGGCGATGGCGGCGAATGCCCAGGCGAATGGGAATGCGCCGACGCCGGCGCCGGTTAGTGCCGCCGATGCGCCGCAGGTGGGGGCTGTGCCGGATTCGGGGGTGAGCTCAAGGCCGCTTGATCAGCAAGCGCCTGCGCCGGTGATGGAGTCGTCGCCCGCGCACCCGGGTAGCAATGGGGCGACGATGTGATGGGGATGCGTTCTGCTGTGGTGAGTGGGCGGGTGGTGGCTGGGGTTCTCGTGGTGATGCTTGGTGGGTTTGGGGTGTCTGCTTCGGCTTTGGCGGCTACTAGCGATGGGGTGTCTATCGCGCGGTCCAATGCCTGCATGGGGTGTCATGCGGTGGATCGCAAGCTTGTTGGGCCTTCGTTTAAGGATATCGCCGCGAAGTACAAGGGAGATGCGGGGGCGCAGGCCAAGCTCGAGAAGAAGGTAAGGGACGGTGGGGCTGGGGTTTGGGGGGCGATTCCGATGCCCTCGCATCCTGCTATGAGCGCTGGGGATGTTCGCGATGTCGTGGCCTGGGTGTTGGCCGGGGCGCCTGCTTCAAAGTAGCTTTTTCGGGGTGCTCGAAGTCTTGATGTCGCGCAATTTTGGTGCTTGGCACAAGCGAAAATAGCTGTGCTAGAATCGATTGGATAGTGGGGCGGTAGCTCAGCTGGGAGAGCGTCGCGTTCGCAATGCGAAGGTCGGGAGTTCGATCCTCCTCCGCTCCACCAAGGAATTCAATAAAAGCGACGCACTACGTCTTGCGATGTAGTGCGTCGTTTTGCTTTGTGTCGCAGTTTTTTGCACACCGGTTGTGGCAAATTTGTGGCGTCGCACAGGATCCCGCGGCTAGGTGAGGCGTTGGTAGAAAACGCTGCGCAACTCTACCGAGAACTCGGCGATCGTAAGAGTCAACCTTGCATGCATCAGCTAACCGCGTGCTGTTGCTGCTCATCCAACTGGACAATGGGTCGGTATGGCCGCACTACGCCGAGGAGAGGTCCTTGCGTACCCCCGGTGCTTGGCACCCCGTGGTAGCCCAGGAGCTTTTGGATTGTTTGGATGCTGTGCGCCCGGCAAATCAAGCGGTAATCGGCTACCGAGACTTCACAAACGCAGGTAGGTACTGCAATGGCAAGTGAAGACTGCAAACAGGCCTTGAAGCTGCTGGCGCGTTCGCGCAACGTGCTGGTGTCTGGCCCACCTGGCACTGGCAAATCGAAGCTTTTGGCCGAAGTCGCTCTTGCCTTTGAGACAGCCTTTGGCATAGCTCCCTCAGGCGGGGCGCCAAGGCTAAATCCTGTGGGAGGCATTCCGTCCGCCTGCGGCAGGTGGTGCCGACAAGGGCATTCCTGCACCTACCAAAAACAACCGCAAAGTCTTTCGGACGGTCTTTCACCAGAACTCTAAGTGCCGCGACTTCGTGTCGGGAATTACGCCAGCGGTCAACAAGGAGGCTGGCCGCCATCGAACAGCTACCCAAGACCAAACAACAATTCGTCTCGCAAATGCTAGATACCGTGTTCGCACAAGCGCGGCAGTAGAAGGAGTTTCAAGGCAGTAAACGAAGCGCGGGCCGCGAGTGTTACCAGCACTCACAGCCCGCTAACCACAACCAACTCATTGAAGGAGTTGACCATGGCTGATGCCAATCTTAATGCATTGCCCGCACATCCCGTGCGTCACGTAACCATTCAGCAGTCCTGGCGATATCGCCGCATCAACGCGCGAACCCGCACCGAGCCACCGCTGTACCCCTGGATCAAACTCGCGGGCCGCTGGCTGGAACTCGCAGGCTTCGAAGCAGGGCAGCGCGTAAAAGTCGAAGTACAACACGGCAGACTTGTAATCACGCAAGACTGAGTAGAACCGCAAACAACACCCCCGGCGAACCGCCGGGGCTTGTCTTTCTAAGGCTCCCGAATTTCCGCCTCCACCAGCGTCTTAAGCAACGCCACAGACTCCTGCCACCCAAGATAACAAGCCTCAACGGGGATGATCTCCGGAATCCCTTCTTGGACGACATTCAACTCCGTGCCGCAGAACACCTTCCGCAGCGAAACCGTAGTCTCCATAACCCCCGGCAGATTCGGATGCTCAAACACCCCCGTATACCGAATCCGCTCATTAGCCACGAGCTCCAGATACTCCCCACCAAACGAGTGACTAGCCCCGTTAGTGAAATTCGTAAACGACATCCGATACTTCCCGCCAACAACTGCATCCATCTGATGCACAGTCCCAGTAAACCCATTCGGCGGCAGCCATTTCGCCAGCGCGGCAGCATCAAGAAACGCGCGATAAACCCTCTCAGGTGGCGCGGTGAAAACACGATGAATTCGAACGGTACTCGTAGGCATGTCGATCCTCCATGCGCAAAGGTGCAGGGCAGTAGGGCAAACCAGGCACCCAAGATTCTAGTCAACAGCCAAACAAACCACCCCACAGCCGCCCCCCGCATCGCAGCAAACTAACCCGGCCGGGTAGCCTAAACTTCCCCTATCCCCCGGGCCACCCGCCCGACCATCGTCCCTCGGAGGCCACCATGCCCGCCGGCCAACTCGAAACTCAAAAGGTTGATTACGAAGGCTTCGAAATCCACATCAGCGCCATGCCGGTAGAGGAGGGCGGCAAGCGCTACACCTACACCGCCTACATCTGCCACCCGGGCGTGAACGCGGCGCTTCCGGGCCATTCGGTCGCGTACCGCGCGGACGGCGACGAGACCTTCCGCAGCGAGCAGGAAGCGGTTGAAGAGGCGGCGCATGTGGGGCGGAGCATCATCGAGGGCACGCATTCCGACCTGTCGGTGCTTTCGCTAGTGACCCACGGCTACTAGCCACCCAAACCGCAACTAACAGCACCCCCAGCCACGACGCCCACAAAAAAGCGGCGCAGCATCTCCGCTGCGCCGTGAGTCAACTCGCGCGCTGCAAACGCCCGCCCCCAACGCACCACCGCAAACCCCGCAACACAAGCTCTGCGCTGCATCAACCCCGCCGTTGCGCATCCTCATCGCTTTCGCAGAAATCCCGCCCATTAGCAAAGCAAACATTGCACATAGCCTACATTCATTACTAATATTTCAATCTTCTGCAAGGCACCCGGGCAGTGCGCGCGCCCAAAAAGCGCCGCAGCACCATCCCGCCGCCGCCATAACAACTCACACCGTTAACCCCTCTCATGACCCGCCCTTCACCCCAGAAGGCCGCGCTTGCCGCCGCCTGCGCCGCCACTTTCGCCTGCCTGAGCGCATCCGCCCAAGCTCAATCCACCGTCACCCTCTACGGCGAGATCGACGCCGGCCTCGCCTACGCCAACAACGTCGGCGGCCACGCGCAATACCAGCTCACCTCGGGCCTCATCGACGGCAGCTTCTGGGGCCTGCAAGGCAGCGAGGACCTCGGCGGCGGCATGAAGGCGCTGTTCCGTCTCGAGCGCGGCTTCGCGCCCGCCAACGGCGAGGAGCGCAACGATCACCCGTACTACGTCGGCCTCGAATCGGAGTCGTTCGGCACGCTCACGCTCGGCCGCCAGTACGACTCGGTCCACGACTATTTCGCGCCCTTCACGCTCACGGGCGGCACGGGCGGCACCGCGTTCGCGCATCCCTTCGACAACGACAACGCCAACAACACGTATCTCGCCGCAAACGCCGTCAAGTACGCGAGCCCGAGCTTCGGCGGCTTCACCTTCGGCGGCATGTACGCGTTCTCGAACGGCGCGGGCCGCTTCGCCGACAACCGCGCCTACAGCCTCGGCGCGAACTACGCGGGCGGCGCCTTCAGCGCGGGCGTCGCGTGGCTGCACAACAATGGCCGCGGCGCGAACGGCACGGGCGCGTACGAACCGCTCGCGCTGCCGGGCTCGGGAGACACGGCGGGCTCGGTCATCGATACGTTCGTCGGCAAGCAGGACACCATCGGCGTGGGCGCGAACTACGTCATCGGCGACGTGACGCTCGGCGCCGCGTGGTCGCGCGCGATCCAGACCGGCGTCGTCGATGCGGATAGCGCCGCGGGCCTGCCGTCCGTCGGCTTCAGCAACTACGAGCTCAACGCCGTCTGGCAGGTCACGCCAACCGTGTCGCTCGCGGGCATGTACGTCTACACGAAGGCATCGGCGGCGCATTGGCACGAGGGCGCGGTGCAGGCGGTCTATCAGGTTTCGAAGCGCACCGACGTCTACGCCGAAACGGTCTACCAGCGCGCGAGCGCGGGCGCGCCCGCGGTCATCAACGCGTTCGATCCTGCGAGCGGACGCAACCAGCTCGTGGTCGCCACGGGTATCCGCCACCGCTTCTAGGCATCGGCGTTCGGGCACGCGCCGCCCTCCGGCGGCGGCCAACGCAAATCCGGGCAATCAGAAAACCGGCCAGCGCATCGGCGAATGCGCTGCTACCATCGCCCGTTCGTCTTTCATCTTCGTCTTCAGCCCCGATGCTCGCCCTCAAGCTCACGCTCGTCCCGCTCTTCCTGCTGTTCGTGTCGATGGCCGGCAAGCACTGGGGGCCGAAGGTCGCGGGCTGGCTCGCGGGGTTGCCCGTGATCGCGGGCCCCATTCTCTGGCTGCTCGTGATGCAGCACGGCGATGCGTTCGGCGCGCGCGCCGCCACGCTCTCGCTTTACGCGATCCTCGCTTCCGAGTCGTTCAATTTCGCCTACGCCTGGACGTGCCGCGCGCGGCCCTGGTGGCTCGCGCTCGCGGCGGGGCTGGCCGCATGGTTCGCCGCCGCGTGCGTGCTGTCGCGCTTGCCGGTGTCGTGGCCGTGGGCGCTCGGCGTGGCGCTGGCCGCGACGCTCTTCTGCCAGACCTTCCTGCCGCGCAGCACCGTGGTCGCCGCCGGCGCGCCGCTCACGCGCACCGATCTCGCCGGCCGCATGTTTGCGGGCGCCGCGCTCACGCTGGCTGTCACGGCGATGTCCACGCGCCTCGGCCCCGTGTGGAGCGGCTTGTTCGCGGTGTTTCCGCTGCTCAGCAGCGTGCTGGCGGTGTCGTCGCATCGCGCGCACGGCGCCCCGTTCGTCATCGCGTTGCTGCGAGGGATGGTGCTCGGGCGGTTCGGGTTCGCGGCGTTCTGTCTGGTGCTGTCGCTGACGCTCGAACATCAGGCGTCGACGCTGGCGTTCGTCGAAGCGGCTGCCGTCGCCATGCTGGTTCAGGCGACGAGCGCGCGCCTCGCACGGCTCAAGCGCGCGGATCCCGCGCAAAGCGGCGTGCGCACCGATACCGTTTCCACGGAGTAATCGGCGGGTCGGGCGGGAGAAGCGGGGAAGGGCGGGTTCGCGCGCCGGTGCTGGACGGCGCGAACCGATACGGCGATCAATGCCACCCCAGAGCCACGAAAAGTGGAAAAAGGCCCGGACACCCAGTGTCCGGGCAAGCCGCCGGATCACCGGCGGCGGAGGTATCTGCGGGCGCGCCCCGCGCAGCGCGCGAGGCGACGTTAACTAACCTATCGCACAAAGAGTAACGGGCCCGCGCTCGAGTTCCATCGAGAGCGGGCCCGTCTGGTGTCCTTCATTCAGCGCGCCGCCGTGCGGGGCGCTGCCTTCGACCGCGATTACTGGCCGAAGTAAACCGACTTGGCGTTCGTCGTCACGCGGCTGCCGGCTTGAGTCGAGCCGTTCGTCGAGGCGCCGTAGGCCGTGGCTTCAGCCGTTGCGTTTTGTTGCGCGACCTTCGCTTGTGCGGCTTGCAGGTCTTCCGGGTAGTACGGGCTCGCGAGGCCCGGGCGATAGCCGGCCTGTTCGAGTTGCACGAGTTCTGCCTTCACCTGGGCACGGGTCACCGGCTGGCTTTCTTGAGCGAACGACAGGGCCGGGGCGGCAAGAACGGTAGCGGCAAGCGCTGCAGCAATCAGGGTCTTCATGGTTACTAACCTCCAAAATTTATCATTTGAACCGTAACAATCGCGTTGTTCGATTCGTTGATAGAACTTTATTGCAGCGCACTTCGAAGATAAATATCGAGATACGGCAAACATCATTACAGGAATGAAGATAATTGCCGCTGGACCGGATGCTGAAAACGAATGGGCGGAGGCTCCCGCCCACGCGCGTGCGCCGTGTGCCTGGCGGTGAGGCAAAATAGTGCGCATGAGGCCGCGCGCGGCACGGTTCTCACGGCTGATGCAATACCAGCAACCTTCGAGGAGATTTCCATGAAAAACGCACTCGGCCGTCAGGCCGTGATTGCCGCCGCGCTGGCGGGTCTGGCGACGGCAGGCATCGCGCACGCCGATGAAACCGTGAACTGCTACGGCGTCGCCAAGGCGGGCCAGAACGATTGCGCGAGCAAGACCGGCGTGCATGACTGCGCGGGCGAGGCCAAGGTCGACCACGACAAGGGCGACTTCAAGGCCATGCCGAAGGGCACCTGCGAAAAGCTCGGCGGCACGCCGGAAAAGTAAGCCGTGGCAAGAGCGGCGAAATGAGCAGCGAAATGCGTGGCGCAGAACGGCTCGAGGCGAGCCTCGACACAATCGCTACCGCTAGCCTGCTCGCGACATGCGCACGATGATGCCAACCCCTTCGCGCACACTTCCGGCGCAAGGCGTTGGCATCGGTTTGCGTCACGCGCACTATGACGCATTCATGCAGGCGCCACCGTCGGTCGGCTGGGTCGAGGTCCATAGCGAAAACTATTTCGGCGATGGCGGCTACGACCTGCACGTCCTCGAAGCGGTGCGCCGCGATTTGCCGGTGAGTCTGCACGGCGTGGGCCTCGGGCTCGGCTCTGCCGCGCCGCTCGACGAGGGGCATCTCGCGCGCCTCGAGCGGCTCGTCGAGCGCATCGAACCCGCGCTCGTCTCCGAGCATCTGTGCTGGGGCGCGACGCCTCACGCCGCTCTTCACGATCTCCTGCCGATGCCGCTCACGCAGGCGTCGCTCGATCATCTAAGCGCGCGCGTCGCGCAGATGCAGGACACGCTGCGCCGGCGCGTGCTGATCGAAAACGTCTCCACGTACGTGCGGTTTCGCGACGATACCTACGTCGAGACGGCCTTCCTCGCCGAGCTTGCGCGCCGCACGGGCTGTGGCGTGCTGCTCGACGTGAACAATCTGTACGTGAACCAATGCAATCACGGTGAGGACGCGCTAGAGGCAATGACCGCGCTGCCGCGCGAGGCGGTGGGCGAGCTGCATCTCGCGGGGCATCGCGTGACGCCGGCGGCGGTGATCGACGATCACGGCTCGCGTGTCGCGCCTGAAGTCTGGACGCTCTACGAGGCCGCGCTGCGCCGTTTCGGACCGGTGCCCACGCTGATCGAATGGGACACCGCCGTGCCGCCGCTCGATGTGCTCATCGACGAAGTGAGGCTCGCGCGCGAGCGCATGACACGCATCGCGCACGATCCGCTTGCGAGTGTGCAGGTGCACCCATGAGCGCGAGTGAAACGCTGACGTCGCTGCAGACTGCCTTTGCCGCAGCGCTCGACGATCCCGCCGCCGATGCCGCGCTTGCCGCCCATCTTCAGCCCGCCGCCCCAGACGCTGACTTGCACGAGCGTCTTGGCCTCTATCGCGGCAACGTGCGCGCGGCACGGCGCGCAGCGCTGGCGAGTGCGTATCCGGTGCTCCTGGCGCTCGTCGGCGATGCTTGCTTCGATGCCCTCTCGCGCGACTATGCGAGAGCCCATCCTTCGCGCGACGCCGATCTGAATCGCTTCGGTGCGGCCTTGCCGGCCTTCATCGAACGCTATGAGACCGACGCGCGCTACGCGTATTTCGGCGATGTCGCGCGTCTCGAATGGGCGTTGCATGTGGCAGCCTTTGCCGCCAATGCCGAGCCGCTTGGCCCAGCGCAGTGGCAGGCGATCGGCGCGGAACGTCTCATGTCGGCGCGGCTCGCCGTGCATCCGGCGTGTGCCGCACTCGCCTCGCGCTACGCGGCGCTCGCGATCTGGCGCGCGCATCAGCACGACGATCAAAGCCTCGACGACAAGAGCCTCGACGACCAAAGCCGCAACGCATGGCCCGAACGCATCGATACGCCGGGCTGGACGCTCGTCGTGCGTCCGCGCTGGCGGCCCGCTGCGCTAGCGCACACACAGGCCGCGCACGAGGCGTTCGTGGCGCTCCGGCGCGGCGCGACGCTTGACGAAGCGCTCGAATGCGCATTCGCCATCGACGAGACGTTCGACTTCGCGAGCCAATGGCGCATGTGGATCGAGGCGGGCGCGATCGTCGGCTTGCGTGAGGAATGAAGCACTCGCTTGCTGCTCACACCCCTTGAGTCGGCGACTTGAGCACAATCAAATATTACCCGGATGATATTGCGCCCATAAATTTACCCGGGTAATATTCGCTCCGTGATTCGACACAGGAGCAAGACATGACATCGACGAATGAGCCCATGCCACGAGGCGCGGGCGTGACGGCTTTTGCCGGCACGCGGCTGATCGCGCGCGGCGCGCCGCTCGACGTGGCGCTGGCGGTGAAGGCGGCACTGGAGGGCGGCGAGAGCGCATCGGTCCTCGTGTTCGACGACCGCAACGCGAGGCCGGTGGAGTTCGATCTGCGCGGCAGGCCCGCAGACCTGGCCGCGCGCCTTGCCGCCGACGCGGCGTGGCAATCCCAGACCGAAGAGAGCGCACAGGCACAGCCGGATGAGCCTGGCGCAGAGGCTCCGCGCGGCCGCGGACGGCCCAGGCTAGGCGTGGTCGCGCGCGAGGTCACGCTGCTGCCGCGGCATTGGGACTGGCTGGCGGAGCAGCCGGGCGGCGCATCGGTGGTGCTGCGCCGGCTCGTGGAGAGCGCGCGTCATGCGAGCGAGTCGAAGGACCGCGTGCGGGCGTCGCGTGAAGCGGTGCATCGTTTCATGACTGCGATGGCCGGCAACCTGCCGGGCTATGAGGAAGCGCTGCGCGCGCTGTATGCGGGCGAGCGCGCGCGCTTCGAGGCGTGGAGCGTGGACTGGCCAGAGGACGTGCGCAACTACGTGCGGGAACTGGCCCAGGACGCGTTCGCTTGAGGACGCAACCAGCCGGCGCGGCTTCACTGTAAGTCGCGTCGGCTCAAAGAAAAAACAACGTGGAAAAATACCCGGGCAAAAAAAATCCGCTCAGGCCACATGGGCATGAGCGGGAAGTCGGAGAGTTGACATTTACAACCTCTGCATGAACTGTCATGGGGTCACGCAGTAAGTTCAGTGTAATTCCGGTGTATCTCCATCGATATAGGAGAAGTCCGAAACTCCCGTCCGACGGGGCCTTGCGCGCCGTGGCCACCCTGCGCGGCGCGTTGTTTCGTCCGGCCCACAGGCGCGCACGTCCGCCTTGCCACGTCGTTTGCGGCTCCGTACACTCGCGCGTGATTTCTCCCATGGGCATGTGCGAGTTTGCAACCTGAGCACCGCCTGCGCGATGCCCGCGCATGTGGTCCAAATCCCACGCCCCGTTCCAAAAGACAAAACTAGACCACGCCGGCAGCCGGTGCATCACGGTCAACAATGGCACAAGAGGAGCCCCCTATGTCCGATTCCTGGTTTCCCCGCTGGCGCGTGCAAGCGAGCGCCGCGCAGAACGTCGTCGCGCCCGACGAGCGCCTGCCCTGGCCGCAGATGTTCGCGATGGGCGTGCAGCACGTCGTCGCCATGTTCGGCTCGACGGTGCTCGCGCCGCTGCTCATGGGCTTCGATCCGAACCTGTGCATTTTCATGTCGGGGATCGGCACGCTGCTGTTCTTCGTCCTCGTGGGCGGGCGCGTGCCGAGCTACCTCGGCTCGAGCTTCGCGTTCATCGGCCTCGTGATCGCGGTCACGGGTTACGGCGGCCACGGGCCGAACACCAACATTCCGGTCGCGCTCGGCGGCATCATCGCGTGCGGCGTGGCCTACGCGCTGATCGGTCTGCTCGTTTCGGTCATCGGCACGAAGTGGATCGAGACGCTCATGCCGCCCGTCGTGACCGGTGCGATCGTCGCCGTGATCGGCCTGAATCTCGCGCCCACCGCCGTGAAGGGCGTGAACGGCTCGGAGTTCGATGCGTCGATGGCGCTCGTCACCATCCTCTGCGTGGGCGGTGTGGCCGTCTTCACGCGCGGCATGCTGCAGCGCCTGCTGATTCTCGTGGGCCTCGTGATTGCCTATGTGATCTATGCGATCGTGACCAACGGCATGGGCCTCGGCAAGCCGATCGACTTTGCGATCGTCGCGAACGCCGCCTGGTTCGGCCTGCCCAAGTTCACCGCGCCCGTGTTCGATCCGCACGCGATGACCATGCTCGTGCCCATCGCCGTGATCCTCGTGGCGGAGAACCTCGGCCACATCAAGGCCGTCTCGGCCATGACGGGCCAGAACCTCGACCGCTACATCGGCCGCGCGTTCATCGGCGACGGTCTGGCCACCATCGTCTCGGGCTTCCTCGGCGGCACGGGCGTGACGACCTACGGCGAGAACATCGGCGTGATGGCCGTCACGCGGATCTACTCGACGCTCGTGTTCGCGATCGCCGCGCTCATCGCGCTCGCGCTCGGCTTCTCGCCGAAGTTCGGCGCCGTGATTCAGACCATTCCGGGGCCGGTGCTCGGCGGCGTGTCCATCGTCGTGTTCGGCCTCATTGCCGTGACGGGCGCGCGCATCTGGGTCGTCAACAAGGTCGACTTCTCGGATAACCGCAACTTGATCGTGGCCGCCGTCACGCTCGTGCTCGGCGCCGGTGACTTCTCGCTCAAGCTCGGCAATTTCGGACTCGGTGGCATCGGCACGGCGACCTTCGGTGCGATCATCCTCTACGCGCTGCTGCGCAAGAAGCCGGCGCAGGGAGCGGTGGTTTAAGGGCGGTTGACGGTGGCGCCTTTGGGTGCCAAAGGCGCGTTGAGCGCCATGCCCAAACGCGCATAATTCGCGCATGAAAAACGCGACGCCTTTTTAGATAGGGCGTCGCGTTTGTTTTTTGTGCATTGCTTCGTGCGCTTTTTACGGGCGTTTCTTCGCGAGCGCTTTTGCACGCGTCTATGTGCGCGTCTTTATGATCTCGCCGCGCCAACCGCGCCAACCGCGCCAACCGCGCCGACCGCGCGCTTACTACGAGATCACTGCGCGCTCGCGACGCGCTCTCGCGCCTACCCCCGATTCCGCCCACGCGTAGTCATCGCCGTTTCCGAGAGATCCACCTCACGCATCAGCTTCACGAGCGTCTCGTCATTGATCGTCTGCCGGTTGCGCAGATCGACCAGCGTCGCGCGTTCGGCGCGCATGGCCGCCAGGCGCATCTGCATTTCGAGCGCCTCCGCCTCGCGAGCGTGCCTGGCGCGGTCGCGGTCGGCGTCGACTGTCGCGAGGCGCCGCCGATAGGTGTCCATCACGCGCGCCGTGACGTCGGCGGCGTAGGCGGCCTGCTGTTCGTCCATGTCCTCGGTGGCTTTTTCATGCAGCGCATCCACCGCGCGGATCGCGGCTTGTGCCGCTTGCGCGCGCGCCGCGCGTTCCTCGGCGGCGTGCGCCGGATGCGCGCCGCGCTTCACGCCGCGCAGCAGCAGCGGCAACCCGACGATCGCCACCAGCAGCGAGGCGAGTATCACCCCCGAGGCGATAAAAATGGCGCTGTCGCGTCCCGGCAGCGGCGCGCCGTTGTTGAGCGCCACGGGCAGCGAGAGCACGCCGGCGAGCGTGACCGCGCCGCGCACGCCGGCCACCGTCGTGATCGCCACGGTGCGCAGGCCCGGCACCGCGTTGGCCACGCCGTGACGCGCGGCGCTGCGGCTCGCGAACCAGCGCAGCAGCCACACCCAGCCGAAGCGCATCGCATAGAGCGCCACCAGCACGGCCGCGATATAGCCAATGAGGCGCAGCATCTGCACATTGCTCGTGTGGTGCGCGTCGAGCAGCGCCTTGCCGAGAATCCCGGGGAATTGCAGGCCGAGCAGCGTGAACACCATGCCGTTGAAGATGAATTCGATCATCGACCACGTGCTGGTCGCGCGCACCCGTGAGGAAACCGGGCCCGTGAGCGCGACGCTCGTGTAGTTCATCATCATCCCCGCGGCCACGGCGGCCAGCACGCCCGACACTTCGAGATGCTCGGCGATGAGGTAAGCCGCGAACGGGATCAGCATGGTCATCACGACGCCGGGCGCGGGGTCGCCTTCCGCCGTCACGTTGAGAAAGCGCGCGGACGCGAAGCTGAAGAGCCAGCCGATCGCCGCGCCCACGGCAAGCCCGCCCGCCGCGATCAGAAAGAAGCTGAGCGTGGCTTCGCGCAGCGAGAAGTAGCCCGTGAGCGCGGCGGCCACGGCGAACTTCAGCGCGACGAGGCCGGACGCGTCGTTCATCAGCGCTTCGCCTTCGAGGATGTGCATGAGCTGCGCGGGAATCTTGTCCTTGCCGGCGATGGCCGAGAGCGCCACGGCGTCGGTGGGCGAGAGCACGGCGGCGAGCGCGAAGGCCACCGGCAGCGAGATCTGCGGCACGAGCCAGTGCACGAAATAGCCCACCGCCACCACGGTGAACAGCACGAGGCCGAGCGCGAGCATCAGGATTGCGCGGCGCTGCATGAAGAATTCGCGCTTGGGCATGCGCCAGCCGTCGGCGAACAGCAGCGGCGGAATGAACAGCGCCATGAAGATGTCGGGGTCGAACGTCACGTGCGGATTGATGCGCGGAAACGTCAGCAACGCGCCGATGGCGATCTGCAAAAGCGGCAGCGGCAGCTTGACGGGCAGAAGGCGCACGATGACGCCCGAAAGCGCCACGGCAAGGAGCAGAATGAGAACGGTGAAAAGGGTTTCCATCGATGCGGTAAGACGGGGACGTGGTGCGTCCCTTTAATGCGGAAGCGTTGCGAACGGATGCTGAGGTGCCTGGCGAGGCAGGCGGCGGCTGTCGGACAGTTTAGCTTGAGGACGGCTCTGGACGCCGCGAAGCGGGCAGGCGCGGTGCTTGCCCGGGCGATGCGCGCCTTGTCATGCAGGAACGAGCGAACGTGACGCACGGTTTTGGTGCGCCCCGAAGTGTGGCATGCCCGTTGAGCGCGCATGCACGTGGGCGGCGGCACGGGTTTCGATGCGCGCCGGGTCGCGGTTTGCGTGCGCACGGACCTTGCTTGATCGCCACCGGAGGCGCAACGCAGGGACCGCCGGCACGCCAGCCGCGGCGATCAACTTGCGCGAAGAGGAAAGCATGATCACAGAACAGCAGGACAAGACGGCGCCGCACGGCTTCGATCTGAGCGTCGCGTCGGGGCTGGAGCGCTATAGCGTGCAGCATGGCGAGCTCACGCTCACGAGTGTGTTTCAGCCGGTTTTCAGTCTCTCGCACATGCGCGCGATCGGCTACGAGGGGTTCTTGCGCGCGCACGACTCGCTCGACAGGCCCATTTCGCCCATTGACGTGTTCGGCGAAGCCGCGCGCGTGGGCGAGGTGCTCCAGGTGGACCGGCTCGCGCAGGCGCTGCACCTGGAGAACTTCGCCTTGCTCGGCGCCGAGCGCGAGTGGCTTTTTCTGAACGTGCATCCGGGCACGCTGATCGAGCCGTATCACGCGGCGGCGCTGCTGGCGAACTTGCTGCGGCTCGATTTGCCGCCGCGGCGTGTCGTGCTCGAGGTGCTCGAAGCCGATGCGACCGATCTCGACGCACTCGCGCACGCGGTGGCCGAGTTCCGCGAGCGCGGCTTTCTCATCGCGCTCGACGACTTCGGCGCGGGGCATGTCGATATCGGCCGAGTGTGGCAGTTGAATCCCGATATCGTGAAGCTCGACCGCATCATGCTGTTGCACGCCGCGCATCGCGCCGACATGGCCGCGACGCTGCCCGCGCTCGTCGCGCTGCTGCACGAGGCCGGCAAGCTGGTGCTGATCGAGGGCGTGGAGACGGAGCAGGAAGCGCAGCTCGCGCTCTCGTGCAACGCCGACTTCGTGCAGGGCTTCTTCTTCGCGCGGCCCGCGCCCGGGCTCACTGATGCGGCGCACGCGCAGGCTGTGATTGGCGAGGCTACAGAGCGATTTCGTCAGCAGACCGAAGCACGCGAGCGCGGCACGGCAAGCCGCCTCGCGCCCTACGTGCGCGCGTTCGAGCGTGCGGCTGAGCGGCTCGGCGCGGGCGAGTCGCTGGAAGAGGTGTGCTGGAATTTTCTCGCGCTCGATCATGCGGCGCGCTGCTTCCTGCTTGACGCTAACGGGCGGCAGGCGGGGCGCAACGTGGTGCTGCGCGTGGACCGCGCCGAGCACGACGCGCGTTTCTTGCCGCTAGATGATGCGCAGGGCGCGAACTGGCTGCGCCGGCCGTATTTTCGCGCGGCGCTGGTGGCGCCGGGGCGCGTGCACGTGAGCGCGCCGTATTTGTCGATCAACGAGGCGCTGCCGTGCGTGACGCTTTCGATGGCGGTGCAGGTGGGCGATCGTCTGTGCGTGCTGTGTGGGGATGTGGACTGGCTGGCGGAGGAGGTGGCCTGAGCGCGCGCCTTACCGCGTTGTGTATCGATGAAAAAAAAACGGCGCGAGTGTGAAGCACTCGCGCCGTTTGCTTGCCTGATACTGAAAGCAAAGCTTATTTCGCAACCACCACCGGAATGCCGCGCAAGGCGCCCGCGCCCTTGAACGAGGCGAGCGCCTCATTCACCGCCGCGCTCGTCTTCACGTCGATATTCAGGCGCGTGGCGAGTTCGCGCTCGCTGCGCTTGACCGAAGCGAGATTCGCGAGCTTCACGTGGCCATAGCCGCGCACGCGCTGATACAGGCTCGCGAACTTCGCGAGATCGGCGGCTTGCTCTGCGGTGACGCCTGAGAGCGCACCGCGCAGCGTCGCTTCATAGTCATCGGCGAGGGCGCGTTCCATGCGGCGCTCGAGCGTCTTGCCGAACGGATCGAGCCACGTGCCGCGCACCGCGCGTCCTTTCTGAAGCAGCCCGAACGCACTCCACAGCCACTGCCCGAACTGCATCTTGCGCGGATGCTGGCCGTTCTTCTCACGCGCGATGAGCGGCGGCGCGAGGTTGAACTTCACCGTGAAGTCGTTGCCGGCCTTGCCTTCGAACTGCGCTTCGAGCGCGGCGCGGAAGGCCGGATCGGCGTGCAGGCGCGCCACTTCGTATTCATCCTTCACTGCGAGCAGGCGATAGAACGTGTTTGCTACGGCGCGCGCGAGCGCTTGATCGGCGGATTTGTCGGCGCCGCGTGCCGCGTCGACCAGCGCGCGATAACGCTTAACGTAGCCCGAGCCGCCGTAAGCGAGCAAACGCTGCTCGCGATCCGCGACCAACTCGTCGAGCGTCTGCGTGAGCTTGCGCACCGTCGCCTTTGCAGCCGCCGCGCGTTGCGTGTCCAGCGCTTCGAGCGCAGCCGTATCGGCAGCGGCGAGGCGTCCGATCGAGAACGCGAGCAGATTCGCCTGCACGGCCACGTTATTCAGCTCGATCGCACGCGTGAGCGCCGCGAGCGAAACGGGCACGAGGCCGAGCTGCCACGCGAAGCCGAGCATCACGATGTTCGCGCCGATGGTGTCGCCGAGGAAGCGTTGCGCGAGGGCTTGCGCATCGCAGGCCGCAAGCGGATCTTGCGCAAGCGTGGCGCCGCCCGTCGCCGCATGGCGCATCTTCGCGAGCAGCGCATCGGCGTGCAGGTTCGCTTCGGGGTTCTGCACGAACGCCGCGTTCGGAATCTCATGCGTGTTCACGACGATGCGCGTGCGGTCGTGGCGCACGGTCTGCAGCGCGTCGGCGCTCGCGCCCACCACCATGTCGCAGGCGAGCAGCAGGTCGGCCTGCTGCGTGTCGATGCGCACCTGGTTGAGCAACGCATCGGTCGCCGCGAAGCGCACGAACGAGAGCACCGAGCCGCCCTTCTGCGCGAAGCCCATGAAGTCGAGCACGGAAGCGCTCTTGCCTTCCAGATGCGCGGCCATGCTGATGAGCGCGCCCACCGTCACCACGCCCGTGCCGCCCACACCGGTCACGAGGATGTCGTAGGGCGCGTTATCCAGGTGCGTGGCCGGGAGCGGCAGCGCATTCACGCGCGCGGCGAGCGCCTGCGGATCGAACGCGGCGCCCGCGGCCTTCTTGAGCTTGCCGCCTTCGATGGTGACGAAGCTCGGGCAGAAGCCGTTCACGCACGAATAATCCTTGTTGCACGACGACTGGTCGATGCGGCGCTTGCGGCCCAGCTCCGTTTCCACCGGCTCGACCGAGAGGCAGTTCGACTGCACGCCGCAATCGCCGCAGCCTTCACAGACTTCCTCGTTGATGAACAGGCGCTTGTCCGGGTCGGGAAATTCGCCTTTCTTGCGGCGGCGGCGCTTCTCGGCGGCGCAGGTCTGGTCGTAGATCAGCACGGTCACGCCCAGCGTTTCGCGCAGCTCGCGCTGCACGGTGTCGAGCTCGCTGCGGTGATGGAACGTCGTGCCCTTCGGGAACAGGCCGTGATGGCCGTCGTACTTCTCGGGCTCGTCGCTCACCACCACGAAGCGCGACACGCCCTCGGCTTCCACCTGGCGCGCGATCTGCGGCACGGAGATGCTGCCGTCCACGGGCTGGCCGCCCGTCATCGCCACGGCGTCGTTGTAGAGGATCTTGTAGGTGATGTTGGTCTTCGCGGCCACGGCCTGGCGGATCGCGAGGATGCCTGAATGAAAGTAGGTGCCGTCGCCGAGATTCTGGAACACGTGCGGCATTTTCGTGAACATCGAGTGCGCGGCCCAGTCCACGCCTTCGCCGCCCATCTGGATCAGGCCCGTGGTGTCGCGCTCCATCCACGAGGCCATGAAGTGACAGCCGATTCCGGCTTGCGCAATCGAGCCTTCGGGCACCTTCGTCGAGGTGTTGTGCGGGCAGCCTGAGCAGAAGTAGGGCGTGCGCTTCACCGCATCCGCGACGTTCGAAAGAATCTGCGGCGCCACGAGGTCGACCACGCGCTCGCGGCGGTCGAGCGCCGGCTTGTGCTTCGCGAGCCACGCGGCGAACACGGGCAGGATGCGCGAAGGGCGCAGCTCGCCCAGCTCGGAGAGCAGCAGCGTGCCGTCCTCGGCATGCTTGCCGACGATGGCCGGGCGCGCCCCTTCCTTGCGGTTGTAGAGGTAGTCCTTGATCTGCTGCTCGATCACGGGGCCTTTCTCTTCGATCACGAGCACGTCGGTGAGTCCCGAGACGAAGGCGTCGATACGCGACATCTCCAGCGGGAACGAGAGCCCCACCTTGTAGATGCGCACGCCCGCGCGGTCGAGGTCCTCGACCGTGAGATCGAGGCGGCGCAGCGTTTCCATCAAGTCCAGATGCGCCTTGCCGCAGGTGACGATGCCCACGTTCGCGTGCGGGCTCGGAGCGATCCACTTGTCGATGCTGTTCGCGCGCGCGAAGTGGCGCACGGCGTCGAGCTTGGCCGCGAGGCGCTGCTCGATCGCGAGGCTCGGCAGATCGGGCCAGCGGTTGTGCAGGCCGCCGGGCGGCGGGGTGAAGCCTTGCGGTGCTTGCCAGTCTGTTTGCAGGGCATCGAGGTCGACGGTCGAGCCCGACTCCACCGTCTCCGAAATCGCCTTGTAGCCCACCCATGCGCCCGAGTAGCGCGAGAGCGCCCAGCCGTACAGGCCGAACTCGAGCATGTCGGCGATGTTCGACGGATTCACGATGGGCATGTGCCACGCCATCATCGCGAAGTCGCTCTGATGCGGCATCGACGACGACACGCAGCCGTGATCGTCGCCCGCCACCACGAGCACGCCGCCGTGCGCCGACGAGCCGTAGGCGTTGCCGTGCTTGAGCGCGTCGCCGGCGCGATCGACGCCCGGGCCCTTGCCGTACCACATCGCGAACACGCCTTCGACGGTGCGCTCCGGGTCCGCTTCCACGCGCTGCGTGCCGAGCACGGCGGTGCCGCCCAACTCCTCGTTGATGGCGGGCAAAAAGCGCACATCGGCGGCTTCGAGCAGCTTCTTGGCCTTCCAGGCCTGCTGGTCGACCATGCCGAGCGGCGAGCCGCGATAGCCGCTGATGAAGCCCGCCGTGTTCAGGCCATGCACGCGGTCGAGCGCGCGCTGCATCAGCGGCAGGCGGATCAGCGCCTGGGTGCCGGTGAGGAAGATGCGGCCGCGCGTGGCGGTGAGGTTGTCGGTGAGCTTGTAATCAGCGAGGGGCGGGGTGGCGGGCGTGTCGCCAAACGCGGGGCGCGCGGTCATGGGGAGTCTCCATTTATTGCTGTCGTGCACCCTCCACGGAGGGCGGCGAAGAAGACTCTATTTTTTCGCGCCAATGACGGAAATATTTTGCTAACTGACCGGGCGCGGGTGCAATTCGCGCGACAGGCTGCCCGTGGCGGGCTAATTTTGAGAAAGATCTCCCTAGCCGGCTTTGGACGCCTGCGGGAGCGTCCGGAGTCAGATCACGTGCGGGCCGTACGGCCTGGCGTTGTCGAACGGCGTGACTTCGTGAAAGTGCGAGTAGTCCATGATGCTCACGCCGTCCACCTCGGTGATCAGATCGACGTAGCGGTGCTGCCAGCGGATCTGCGAATCCGACCAGATGTGGCGCGCCTGCATGATCTGCGCGGTCGACTCGTCCGAGCCTTCGATCACGACGTGCAGCGCCGCGGTCTGGCGCGCGAGCGATTCGGCCGTGGCGCCGAACAGCGGGCTCGATTCGTCGATGATGTGCATGAGGTTCCAGCCGAGCGTGAAGAGCGGATGCTCCGAGCGCACGAGCTTGAGGTCGTAGATGCGCCGCGCGGTGTAGCCGTCCGAGGAGGTCTCGACGCGGATCAGGCGCAGCTTCGCCTGCGCTTCGGCAATCACGTTCTGGCGCGCGTTGGCGGCGCGCACCATCAGCGTCATGCGGCCTTCGATCGGATGCACGACCACCTGGTTGGCGAACAGGATCTTCGCGCGCGGGCGCGAGAAGCGCGCGAAGATAAGTCCGGTGGCCAAGGCGATGCTCGACATGCCCACGAAGATCTCGAGCGTCGCGACGAGGTGGGCGTAGATCGTTTGCGGATGCATGTCGCCGTAGCCGACCGTGGCGAGCGTCTCGACGCTGAAGAAGAACGCGCCGAGGAAGCCGTGCGGGTACTGGTTGGCAATGGGCGCCGTGCCCAACAGATAGAGGCACGCGAAGACGCCGTTGAGCAGGATGAAGAGGCCGGCGAGCGAGGCGAAGAACGTGAGCCAGCGCATCGTGAGCGCGAAGTGATAGAAGTCGCGCCAGGTCTGCACGGGCATGCCGTAGACGAGAATCTTCCGCGAGCCGAAATGCAGCTTGCGCGGTATGCCGTGGCGGGTTTCGGGCTCTGGCGCCTGCGCGGAGGATGTCGCCGTGGCGGAGGCCGCCGCGGTGGAGACCGGCGGGCACAGTGCGTCGGTCGAGGTTTCCTCGGGTTGCTCATCCGCGTCCCTGGCGGCCGGCGCATGCACTGCGGAGGCGTCCTGCGCGGCCGGCTCGTTGGCATTCTCGTATGCGTTGCGCTCCGGCATTTCGGGTGTCATGGTGGTCGCTTCTTCGGGGGGCGAAATGAGGAGCCAAGCGTAGCAATCCCCGAGAAACCGGACAAGCGCGCACGCGCGCAGCGGCTCTGCGCGAGATCAAGCGAGCATTCGGAGGCGGGCGCTGCGCCCGCGCCGGTCACGGAAACGCGTGCGGCTTCGGAATGCCAGCGCCGTGTTCGATGTCGGCGATGGCCTGGCGGTGCGCGGCGTCGACGGCCACTGCGGGCGCATCGAAGCCCTCGTTGCCGCCTATCGTGACCCACTGCTGCACGGGCTTGTCGCGATGCGTGATCTGATATTCGGCGTCCCAGCGCGCGCCCTGCAGTTCGAGCGGGTGCACGTGGATGGCGTAGACGCCATAGAGAAAGAGCTGTTCGGCCATGTTCATCTCCTGTCGACCAGAGCGGGTGCGACGCACTTTTTCTGGTCCCATGCACAGCAGCCGGTCAGAGCCCGCTACGGGTATGAGCAGGCCCCGGGTCAAACCCGTTCGCGCGCGAGCGCCGACCCATTGCGGGGGCGCGCGTGAAGAGGGCCTTCGAGGACGGGATCGCCGCCCCGCGCGGTTCGCGCTTGCCTCGCTTGCACCTTACAGTTCGAGCTCGCCAAGGATGCGGTGCGCGAGCGCCTTGGCTTCTTCCAGAGCTTCTTCGGGCGTCCCCGAGGCGCCGTCCACTTCGTAGACCGCGTTCTCGAGTTCTTCGCCGTCGTCGCGCGCCAGGGAGACCAGGCCCTGGTACTGGCCGGCGTTCATGGGTCGCACAGAGGCGACTGCCGTGTAGATCCCCTTGGTGTAGGTGACGTCGTCCATAGCGAACTCCTCGTGGAAGGAAATTCCATGCTAGCACGTTGACCAGACCGCTGCGGGGCACGCATGTGACGCTGACGCGGCGCTTTCATGTCAGCCGTGCGCCGCGCATCGGACGCGGCGCACGAGCAGTCGGTGCCGTCGTTGTAAGACGCCCGCCCGCACGCGCGGGCGAGCGCGCTAGTCCGCGAGCAGTGCGACGACTTCGTCGAGCGTGGGCGAATGCGCGCCGGGCCGGCGGCATGCCGCGGCGCCCGCCGCGAGCGCGAACGCCAGATGTTGACGCCAGTCGCGCTGGGGCGCGCTCATCAGGCTGAAGAGCAATCCGCCGATGGAGGCGTCGCCCGCCCCCACCGTGTCGGCGACTTCGACGCGCGGCGGGGCCGCCTCGATCACTGCGTCGCCGGCATAGAGCGTCGCCGCTTGCGCACCGCGCGTGACGAGCAGTGTGGCCGCTGGATTCAGCTCGCGCAGGGCCGTGATAGCCTCTGCTTCGCTTTTATCGGCGAACAGCATGCGCAGGTCTTCGTCGGACACCTTGATGAGATCGGCGAGCGCGGCCATGCGGTGCAGGATCGGCTCGTAGCCGTGCGCCATCAGATTGCGGTAGTTCGGGTCGAAGCTGATCTTCACACCCGCCGCGCGCAATTCGGCCGCGAGCGTCGCGAGCGTTTCGCCGAGCGGCTGGCGCACGAGGCTGATGCAGCCGAAGTGCGCCCACTTCGCATGCGCGCGCCAGCCTTCGGGCAGCTTCGCGGGATCGAAGGCGAGGTCCGCGCTGTTATCGCCGATGAAGTAGTACGCGGGCGGATGCGTCTGGTGCACGATCGCGAGCAGCGGCGCGCGCCCGACGCGCTGCATGAAGCGCATGTCGAGGCCGGCGGCGACGCTCGCGTTCCAAAGCTCGTCGGAGAAGTTGTCGGTGCCGAGCGCGCCCGCGCACGCCGTGGGCAGACCGAGGCGCGCCACTGCGCGCGCCACGTTCCAGCCCGCGCCTCCAGGGTGTGCGCGCCAGTGCGAGTCCATGCCCGGCGCGGCCGATGTGTGTGCCGTGCCTTCGGGCGCGGGGCCGCGCACCAGATCGGTGAGGATGTCGCCCGCCGAAATAAACGCGGGGAAGCCGGAAGAAAAGTCGGGGCCAGTGCTGCAGGTGCTCATCGCGTGTTCCTTCGCCTGTTGCGTCGCTGTTGCTTCGTTGTTGCGTCGCGTTTGTGTCGATGTTGCTTCGATCTTGCGCCGTGATGCTTTCAGTCGCTTACGATGCGCGGCCGTCGGTGCCGTTCGCCTGCGCGAAGGCTGTCTCGCGTCCGGCCTCGTGCCCGATAGCGGGCGCCATGCCGCGGCCCGGCAAGGCGTTCAGGACTTCGTAACAAGCGCCCATCGTGTGGTAATCGGTCTTGCCCGCAGGGCTTTTCTCGTCGCTGTACTTGCGGTTGTCGCAGGTGAGGATGCGATACCACGCACCGTAGCGATGATCGACGAAATGCGCCCAGCTGTAGCGCCAGAGCTCGTCGTACCAGTCCCAGAAGCGTTCATTGCCGGTGCGCTTGCCGAGCAGCGCGGCGGTTGCGAAAGTCTCGGCCTGCACCCAGAAGTACTTGTCGTGGTCGCACACCGTGCCGTCCGGGCCGAAGCCGTAGTAGAGCCCGCCGTGATCGTCGTCCCAGGCATGCGCCATGGCTGCATCGAACAGTTCGATCGCGCGCGGCAGCAGCCACGGCAATGGGCGATGGCGCTCGAGGATCAGGAGCAGCTTCGCCCATTCGGTCTGGTGCCCCGGCTGGAAGCCCCACGGACGAAAGATGTTCGAGCTGTCCTCTTCGTTGTAGTGCCAGTCCACCGACCAGTCGGCGTGAAAGTGCTCCCACACGAGCCCTTGCGAGAGCTTCGCCTGGCGCAGCGTGATGTTCGACGCGACGCGCTCCGCGCGGTCGAGATAGACGAGGTGGCCGGTTGCCTCGTAGGCGGCGAGCAGCGCCTCGGTGGTATGCATGTTCGCGTTCTGGCCGCGATAGCTCGACACGAGCCAGTCCGCGTTTGCTTCGTCGGCGTAGAGGCCCGCCGCGCCGTCCCAGAAGCGATGCTCCATCAGCTCGAAGGTGGCGGCGATCATCGGCCGGGCTTCTTCGATGCCCGCCATCGCCGCGTGCGCGTACGCGAGCAGCACGAAAGCGAGGCCGTAGCAGTGGCGCGTGGCGTCGAGCGTGTGCTTCTTGCCGTCGCGCCATTCGAGCTCCCAGTCGTAGCCTTCGTGATGCGGGTCCCAGTGCGCCTCGCGCAGGAACTGCAGGCCGTGGCGCGCGTATTCGAGGTGGAGCGGGTCGCCGAACTCGCGGTAGGCCATCGCGTAGTTGAAGACGAAGCGGCAACTGCTCACGAGGTGGCGCGAGTGGGCGTTGTAGACCGAACCGTCGTCGCGGAAGTAATGGAAGAAGCCGCCCGAGCGGTCGAGCACGTTGGGCGCGTAGAAGCGCAGCGTGTCCTCGACATGACCGAGCAGGAACGCGCGGTCGCGAAAGCTCGCGACGGCGGGAGCTATGGCGCCCGCTTGCACGTTTGCGTGGGCCGCCTGGTCCTGTTTGGCCGGTTGGGCCTCGTGGGATGGGGCGGCGTTTGAAGGCTTCGTCATGGCGTTCTCGTCTTGGCTTGGCGTGACTGACTAGGCTTGGTGGGGCTTCAGCAGCGCTTCGTGTGCTTCGTGGGCGGTCGGCGCGGCGCGCAACGGCGCGCTCATGGCAACCGATGTCGCAGCCGGTGCGGTAACCGATGCGGTACCCGATGTAGCAGCCGACATGCGCTCACTTGCAACCGTGCTCGCACGCTCGACGAGCCGCACGGGCAGCACGATTTCGCTTGTCTCGGGCGCTTCTTCGAGCAGCAACTCGACGCCGCGGCGGCCGAGCGCTTCTTTGTCGACAGCGATCGTCGAGAGCGCGGGCGCGGCGTGCGAGGCGCCGGGGATGTCGTCGAAGCCGACGATCGCGATGTCCTGCGGCACGCGCAAGCCATTGGCCTGGCACACGCGCATCGCGGCGAGCGCGGCGGCGTCGTTGTAGGCGAACACGGCGTCGGGCAACGGGCCGGAAGAGCGGCGCGCGGCGTCGAGCAGGCGTTGCATGGCGAGCGCCGCGCCGGTATCGGGATCGAGCCCGCCGTCGATGCTGGTCTCTAGCGACGGATCGAACAGCAGCCCCGCTTCGAAGAACGCGCGCCGGTAGCCGAGCGCGCGCTGCGCGATGCTGTAGTGCGCGAGCGAGCCGCCGATGAATGCCACGCGCCGCCGCCCCAGGCTGAACAGATGATGCATCGCGAGCGCGGCGCCCGCGGCGTTGTCGATGTTCACCGAGCGCAGGCCCTGCGCCCACAGGTCGATCAGCACGAGCGGGCGCTGCAGCGCGACCATCGCGGCGAGCGTCTCCGGTTCGACGAAGCCCGCCACGGCGATGGCGTCGGGCGCGTGCAGGCGCAGCTGCTGGATGGTGTCGTCGGCGGGGCCGACGGTGAGCAGCGCGGGCACGATGCCGTGCTCACGGCAGGCGTCTTCCACGCCGTGCAGGACGTGCGAGAAGAACGGGCTCGCGGCGAAATTGTTGTGCTGGCGGTGCAGCAGGAAGGTGAGGCGGCGGATGCGCGGGCGCAGTTGCCCGCAGTCGTAGCCGAGCGAGCGCGCGACTTCGACGATGCGCGCGCGCGTGAGCTCGGATAAGCCCGGCTGGTTCTTCAGTGCGCGGGAGACCGTGCCGATCGACACGTTGGCCGCCTGCGCGACGTCACGAATGGTTGTCGCCATGGTTCCTGTCTGCGCTAGCTGACGCCGCGCGGCGGGCGTGCCCGGGGTGTGCACAGAGGGTGCGCGCCGCGATATGGTCAGGTGTGCGGCGATTGTATAGTAAAAATATGGCCGCATAACGTTGACCAGGGTCTAAAAACCCCCGGAAATACCCGTAATGACTTGAATAAACGTAAATTTACATGTTTAGTAAAAACCACTAAACAAAACTGACCGGGAACGGCAATTGCGGGGTGTCGCGAGTGATCGTTCGACTTGGAGTTCTCTTGCAAGGTATTTCTCTACTGCTCTTTCTGGACTTGCTGTTGGTCGCCTCCGTGCCCGCATGGCCGTACAGTCGCACATGGGGCTACGGACCGTCCGGCACCGTGTGCGCCGGCTTGATCGTCATGTTGTGGCTCGTGCTGACCGGGCAGGTTTAGGTCATGTTTGCTGGGCTGAGAGGCCGGTAGAAGGGGCATGTGCGGTATTCGCAAGCCAAAGCGGCTGCCGCTGATATACATCACGTCATACGCGCGTTTGCTCGCTGACAATCGGGCGAAGGCTGATGTCCTTCGCAGTGCCGTCGGGCGATGTCTTCAGAGCCGTTCAATTCGGCGCCGGCAACGACCCTCAAAGCGAGCCTCACTAGCCATGACCGTAAGCGTCGAAGCAATTCAAAGATCCATCTGCGCTTCGCTATGCGCCGACGTCAGGGTCGTGCAGCAGGAGGGGGGCTTGTTGTACGTCGGCACGCCTTTCACGTTCGGCGATGGCGATGCCTATGCGATCTATCTTGAGGCGTTGCCGACAGGCGGATTCCGAATTACCGACCTGGGTGGCGCGCTGATGCGCCTCAGCTACGACAACGACCTCGCAAAATTGAAGAAAGGCACGCGCGGCAGGGTCTTTCGTCAGATCGTTGCGGAAATCGGTCTTCAGGAGGAGGACGGCGAGTTGTACCTGGACAGTCCGGCGGACCAATTGGATGCGGGCATCTTCCGGATTGGTCAGGCCATTACGCGCGTTCACGAGCTGACGTTCCTGAATCAGGTGCGAGTGAAGAGCGCGTTCTACGAGGACCTGAAGCGCAAGCTTGGAGCCTGCGTCCATGCGGACTCGATCCACGAGCACTATCTCGTGCCGGCTCTCGTAGACGCGGCCAACTATCCCGTGGACTTCTACGTGGAAGGTTTCGCGAGGCCTTTGTACCTTTTCGGCGTCGCGACCAGAGAAAAGGCCATGCTGACGACCACCATCCTTCAGCACCTCAATGCCGCGAAGCTGGATTTCCGGTCCATGGTGGTATTTCAGAACTCGGCGGAGATGCCGGCGCGAGATATCAGCCGGCTGATGAACGCGGCCAACGACATGATCTCCTCACTGGACGCAGACGAAGCCTTCGAACGAAAGCTGCGCGCCTTCGTCTAGCGCGGCGTTGCCGCGCCATTCTCATCCGAAGTTTGGCCCTGCTTACTGCCGCCCAGCCGCCGCCGCCTGCTCGCTGCGGCCGGCGCGCGACTCGTCGCCGGCTTCGGCGCGCTCGGCGCTCATATCCCGGGCGCCCCAGCGCTGAGCGAGCGACGCGCACACCATCAGCTGGATCTGATGGAACAGCATGAGCGGCAGCACCACCGCGCCCACGGCATTCGACGCGAAGATCACCTTGGCCATCGGCACGCCGGCCGCGAGACTTTTCTTCGAGCCGCAGAAGATGATCGTGATCTGGTCGGCGCGCGAGAAGCCGAGCTTCTTGCTCGCGAACATGGTGGCGGCGAGCGCCAGCGCGAGCAGCACTGCGTTGACCACGACCAGGCCGCCGAGCGCCGCAAGCGGCGTGTGGTGCCAGAGGCCTTCGTTGATTGCCTCGGAGAACGCCCCGTAGACCACCAGCAGGATCGAGCCCTGATCGACGAACTTGAGCAAGCCGCGGTTGCGCTCGATCCAGCGCCCGATCACGGGCCGCAGCAATTGCCCCGCGACGAACGGCACGAGCAGCTGCAACACGATATTCCAGACGGTATGCCAGGCCGACGTGCCGCCCGCGGCCTGATTCGTCACGACGAGGCTCACGAGCGCGGGCGTGACGAAGATGCCGATCAGGCTCGACGCCGACGCGCTGCAGACGGCGGCGGGCACGTTGCCGCGCGCGATCGAGGTGAACGCGATGGACGACTGCACGGTCGAGGGCAGCGTGCACAGGAACAGCACGCCCATATAGAGCGCTGGCGTGACGAGCGGCGAGAGCACCGGCTTGAGCACGAGCCCGAGCACCGGGAAAAGGACGAAGGTGCTCGCCAGCACGACGATGTGCAGGCGCCAGTGCGTGGCGCCCGCCACGATCGCCTCGCGCGAGAGCTTGGCGCCGTGCAGGAAGAACAGTAGCCCGACGGCTACGTTGGTGAGCCAGTTAAAGGGCGTCGCGGCCTGGCCGTGCACGGGCAGGAGGCTGGCGAGCGTCACCGTGCCAATGAGGCACAGCGTGAAGTTATCGGGCAGGAATTTCGGACGGGCCATCGGAGAATCTCAAGTGCGCATCGCGGCACGCTTCGTTCGATCAGGGCGCCACGGGGGAATCGGGATCTCTATTGTCGCGGCAAGCCGATTGAAAAAGCAAATTCATTTGAAGAATCGATTAATGAGTGCGGCGCATGAACCGGCGGCACTCAGGACTCCCCGGCACGATGTGGTTGGCGCGAGACAACCGGCGCAAACTCGCATCGCCGGGATTCATTCGTCATGCAAAAGACCGGGCACCAAGTACGACGAAAGCGGCGCGCGCCGATGACCCGAAAAGCCGCGCCGGCTGGGCTTCCGGCAGCCCATTCGAAGCGGTTCTCAAGCATGAAACAGGCCCGCACGAAGTGTCCCCAAAGACCGAAAAATCGTGAGGTAACATGGTGTTACAACCCTTCCGAGGGCATAACACTTTTTGGCTCGACACCCTTTCAGGACGCCCATAAATTACCGTCAAGGAACGTTCAAAAACCGTTGCGGCAGCAATCGTTGCGCGACACGCGTGCGCTTCCCGGAACGGCCCGCCATGGCCCGAATGGCGGTAAGCCATGCTGAACGTCGGGCAGGTGATCGACACAATGCGCGCAGGGTTGTTACGGATGGGACAGTGGATCGTGGGGGCCGGATTAGCGGCCCTCGTCGCGTTCGCCCATGCCCAGCCTGCGTTTGTTGCTCACGGTGGTGGCGGCTTTCAGGCCCCGCCCATGATGCACCAGGCACCGCGTGCGGCCATGCCCATGCAATGGGGCGGCCAGCGCGGCGTCGCGCAGCGCGGGGGGTACGGCGGCGCACCGGGCGGGCGATACAGCACGGGACCGATGCGCGTGGCTGACCAGGGCGGCTGGCGCGAGCGCCAGGGCGCCCGCCAACCGGAGCGTCGCGCAGGCAACGCCAACAGCAGTCCGTCTGGCGATCCCTATGGCAATGGCTTCGGCGGCTATCACGGCCCGATTCAGCCCGTGAGCGCGGAGACGCGCCAGGTGCCCCATCCGCCGGCCGATTCGCCGGTCCGTGCCGGCTCCATTCGCGAAGACGTCGCGCGCTACAACGAGGAGCGCGGCGCCTTCCGCCCGTTCCCGCGCAACGGGGGCGACGTGCCCCGTCCGCCGATGCCGGCACCGTATCGCAATTAATTTTGTAGTTAGACCGGGAAAAGCAACTAACTGCACAGCCGAACCCACGGGCGCATGCTGATGTGTCCGTCGTATCACTCAGAACGCGCGCATCTCGGCGCGCGTTCTCGCCTCTCTCCCGTCCTTTTTCCCGTCGCTCCTCCCCCTCCGAGTCTCAAAACTGACGCGTGGATACCACACTTTTTGGGAAATCTCTCGTCATACAGTGCCCTTTCATCATCAAATCTCGGCTTCGTTAAGGGGGCGCCTTTTCGGCGTGGCCGAGAAGCAGCAAAAACCGGGCCGAGGTCCAGTTCATGCGGCCCGCGAGCCAGTTGCCTGTCATGCTGCGCTGCGTCGAAACGGGCGTTGCAATCCGTCGAGCCGGGGTTTGCCGACAGCAATCTAATCGGGCCGATATACCGGCGATAACAATCAATATTTTTGTCCATGAAAATGGTCCGCAAAGATGGTTCCCGCCCAGAACGGCCACGCCTGCGAACGACGAGATAACAAACGGTTTGCGCGAGCGCCAAAGCCGCCAATCATCCTTTTTGACAAAGAGACAGGAGAACCCATGAAAAAAGTCGTCAGCCACGTGCTGCGTACGCCTCTCAAGGCGGGTGTCATTGCAGCCGTGCTTGCCGCCGCTTCGTCGTCGGCATTCGCGCAGTCGAGCGTCCAGCTCTATGGTCAGGTCGACGAGTGGGTCGGGGCAACGCGCTTCCCGGGCGGCGATACGGCCTGGAATGTCGGCGGCGGCGGCATGTCGACGTCCTACTGGGGCTTGAAGGGCGCTGAGGATCTGGGCGGTGGCTACAAGGCGATCTTCACGCTGGAAAGCTTCTTCCGCGCGCAGAACGGTCAGTATGGCCGCTTCGAAGGCGACACCTTCTTCGCGCGCAACGCATACGTCGGCATCGAATCGCCGTACGGTACCGTCACCGCGGGCCGCCTGACGACGCCGCTGTTCGTTTCGACGATTCTGTTCAACCCGTTCATCGATTCGTACACCTTCTCGCCGATGGTGTACCACGTGTATCTCGGGCTCTCGACGTTCCCGACCTACACGACCGACCAGGGCGTGGTGGGCGACTCGGGCTGGAACAACGCGATCCAGTACTCGACGCCGAACTTCAACGGCCTGTCGGGCACGGCCATGTACGCGCTCGGCAACGAGGCTGGCGAAAACGGCAAGAAGAAGTGGAGCGTCCAGGCGCTGTACTTCCATGGCCCGTTCGCGGCCACGGCGGTCTATCAGTACGTGAACTTCAACAACACGCCGGGCGACATCGGCAGCATCGTGAGCGGCGACACGACCATCGTCGGCCTGCGCAGCCAGGGCGTCGCACAGGTGGGCCTGTCGTACGACCTGAAGTACGTGAAGTTCTTCGGCCAGTACATGTACACGAACAACAACAGCGACATCAGCAGCTGGCACGTGAACACGGCGCAGGGCGGCGTTTCGGTGCCGGCCGGCCCGGGCACGATCATGGCCTCGTACGCTTACTCGCGTGACAGCGGCGGCCTGAACCAGACGCACAACACGGCGGCGCTCGGCTACGACTACCCGCTCTCGAAGCGCACCGACGTCTATGCGGCCTACATGTACGACCACTACGACAACATGTCGTCGGGCCAGACCTACGGCGTGGGCCTGCGCACCAAGTTCTAAGCGCCAGCGCGTCTGAAGCAGCAAACACAAAACCCCGCGCTATTCGCAGCGCGGGGTTTTTTTGCGCCCCCAGCGACGGCGCGGCTGCGCGTTTGACTACCCAATATTGATAAAGCGCGCACAATCTTGGCGATTGTTTCCTGATTAACCCGATTTTTGCGGAAAGAACGGCGCGATGGATACCCTCGTCAGCATGAAAGTGTTCCGGCACGTGGTGGAGGCGGCGAGCTTCGTCGCCGCGGCCGAGCGCATGGGCATGTCCGCGGCCATGGCGAGCAAGCATGTGATGCATCTCGAGCAGCAGCTCGGCGCGCGCCTGTTGAACCGCACGACACGCCGCGTCGCCCCCACCGAGGCGGGCCGCGAATACTACGAGCGCGTGGCCCAGGCGCTCACCGAGCTCGACGAAGCCGGTCAGGCCGTGGGCGCCGCGAGCGTGGTGCCGCAGGGGCGCCTGCGCGTGTCGTCGCTCACGGCGTTCGGGCTGCGCCACGTGATGGGCGCGGTGGCCGACTACGCGGCGGATTTCCCGCAGGTCACCGTCGATATCACCCTCTCGGACCGCGTGGTCGAGCTGATCGACGAAGGCTTCGATGTGGCGATCCGCGCGTCGCCTTCGGGGCTGAAGTCGTCGTCGCTGATCGCGCGGCCGCTCGCCACCGCGCACATCGTGTTGTGCGCCGCGCCCGAATATCTGCGCCGCCACGGCGTGCCGAAGAGCGTCGCCGATCTCGCGCAGCACAAGTTCGTGCATTACGCGGGCGCCTCGGCGGCCGAGCTCGCACCGTTCGCGGAAGGGCATGCGCGCCCGAAGCCGGGCGGCAATCTGATTGTCAATCACTTGGAGGCGTTGCGCGTGGTGCTGCTGCAGGGCGGCGGGCTCTCGATGCTCGGCACCGAAGTAATCGGCGATGACATTGCGCAAGGCCGCCTCGTGCCGCTGCTCGTCGATGAGCTGCCACCACGCGAGCTGCCGATTTATGCCGTCTACGCGAGCCGACGCCATCTTTCGGCGAAGGTGCGCTCGTTCGTGGATTTCCTCGCGGAGCGCTTTGGCGAGCGCGCGCTCTGGCCGGGCGTCGAAGAGATCCGCGAGGCGGCGGCGCGGGCGGTGCCGCCGGCACCACCGAGGCCACCCGGTAAGCCGGCCTGACGACGCCGTCAGGGCCATCGCCATCGGGCAAGCCGGCCTGGCGACGCCCATCAGGCAAGCACCCCTGAAGACTCCGTCAGCGCGCAAACCCCAGCCGCGCCTTCGTTTCGTCGTACTCGCTCTTCAGGCGCGCGACCAGCTCGGCCACGGACGGCACGTCGTCCATGAGCCCCACACCCTGGCCCGCGCCCCAGATGTCTTTCCACGCACGGGCCTTGTCGCCGCCGAAGTTCATCTTCGACTTGTCCGACTCGGGCAGCGCGTCCGGGTCGAGCCCCGCGTTGGCGATGCTCTCGCGGATGTAGTTGCCATGCACGCCGGTGAAGAGGTTCGTATAGATGATGTCGGCGGCCTTGGCCTCGAGGATCGCGTGCTTGTAGGCGTCCACGGCGTGCGCCTCGCGCGTGGCGATGAAGCGCGTGCCCATGTACGCGAGATCGGCGCCCATGGCCTGGGCGGCCAGGATCGAGCCGCCGTTGGCGATCGCGCCCGAGAGCACGATGGGGCCGTCGAACAGGCGGCGCACTTCGCCCACGAGCGCGAACGGCGAGGTCGTGCCCGCGTGGCCGCCCGCGCCCGCCGCAACGAGAATCAGGCCGTCCACGCCCGCCTCGAGCGCCTTGCCGGCATGGCGCAGGTTGATGACGTCGTGCAGCACGATGCCGCCGTAGCTGTGCACGGCATCGAGCAGTTCCTTGGGCGGTGCGCGCAGGCTCGTGATGAAGATCGGCACCTTGTGCTCGACGCACACGCGCACATCGTGCTCGAGTCGCGCATTCGACTGATGCACGATCTGGTTCACGGCGATCGGCCCGATCACGGCGTCCGGGTTCGCGGCCTTGTGCGCGGCGAGCTGTTCCTGGATCTGCGTGAGCCACTCGTCGAGCAGTTCGGCGGGACGCGCGTTGAGCGCGGGAAACGAGCCGACGATGCCCGCCTTGCACTGCGCGAGCACGAGCTCGGGGTAGCTCACGATGAACATCGGGGAGCCGACGACAGGCAACGACAGGTTCTGCAGGACGGCGGGCAATGCCATGACGAGGTCTCCTTGCTGGCGGCACGGTGGATTCAGGCCGGATTCAAGCCCGGTTCAAGCGCGGCTTCAGGCTGGCAATCGCGCGCTGGGCACTCGATGAAACGGTCGTTCGATTATAGGCGGGTGGCTTTCGGCACATGGTGCGCCTGCGGTTTGAAGGAGTCGAGGGAGTGTTCGGTTTCTAGCTTTTCCTGCCCGAATGTGGGGCGCCGCGCCACACACCGCTCCTACAATATTCGCCAGACCAACAACGATACGATGGAGACCTGCCATGCCGTTCGAGGGATACACGCCTTTCACTGTCCGCACCGCGGATGGAGTCGAGATTCACGGGGTCCGTGGCGGCGAAGGGCCGCCGCTCCTGCTCCTGCACGGTCACCCGCAGACCCACATGATCTGGCATCGCTGCGCGGCGGATCTTGCGCAGCACTTCACCGTGATCGCCACCGACCTGCGCGGCTACGGCGCCTCGTCCAAACCGGCGAGCGATGCGAGCCACGCCGCCAACTCGAAACGCGCGATGGCCGCCGATCAGGTCGCGCTCATGCGCCACTTCGGCTTCGAGCGCTTTCTCGTCTGTGCGCACGACCGCGGCGCGCGCGTCGCGCACCGCATGGCTCTCGACCACCCGGACGCCGTGGAGCGGCTGATGCTGCTCGACATCGCGCCCACGCTCGCGATGTACGAGCAGACCGACCGCGAGTTCGCCACGCTCTATTTCCACTGGTTCTTCCTGATCCAGCCCGAGCCGCTGCCCGAGGCGCTGATCGGCGCGAATCCCGATGCCTATATCGAGCGCGTGATGGGCAGCCGCCATGCGGGGCTCGCGCCTTTCGCGCCCGAGGCGCTCGACGCGTACCGCGCGGCGCTGCGCCAGCCGGGCGCCGTGCACGCGATGTGCGAGGACTACCGCGCCTCCGCGAGCATCGACCTCGAGCACGACCGCGCCGACATCGAGCGCGGCCACAAGGTGGGCTGCCCGTTGCGCGTGCTGTGGGGCGAGCATGGCGTGATCGAGCGCTGCTTCGACCCGCTCGCGGAGTGGCGCAAGGTGGCGCGCGACGTGAGCGGCCGCACGTTGCCGTGCGGCCACTACATCCCCGAGGAGGCGAGCGAGGCGCTCGTCGGCGAAATCCTCTCGTTCTTCGAGGCGACCGAGCGTCAGGAGTGACGGCTCCAGCGTGCCGGCGGGGTGCCGGCACGCGCCGTAGTGCGTTTCGCCGGCCGGCGCTCAGCCGAGCGGCGGCAGACGGCGCGCCACGGGCGTGGACTTGACGATGGCGGTGCTCGTTTCCGCGCGCTCGGTGACCTTGTTGAGAATTTCGTCGAGTTGCTCGATTGAATGCAGATAGAGCCGGGCGATGAAGCAGTCGTCGCCCGTGACCTTGTCGCATTCGATGAATTCGGGAATCCGGCGGATCACCTCTTCGACCAGATGCAACTGCCCCGGCAGGGGCTTCACGCGCACGATGGCCTGCAGCGTGTAGCCGAGCGCGCGCGGGTCGATGCGCACGGTGTAGCCGCCGATCACCCCCTGAGCTTCGAGTCGCCTCAGCCGCTCCGACGTGCTCGGCGCGGAGAGCCCGATCTGGCGGGCCAGCTCGCTCACGCTCGCGCGCCCATCGTCGGCAAGCGCGGCGAGCAGGGCACGGTCGATCTCGTCGAGCGGGGCGGGGAGAGGCACTCCGGGTCGTTTGGTCATAATTTCACCTGCGTGTTCATCTGGTTGCCTTCGATTCGAAGGCATTTTGATATCGTGACCTTAGTTTAGCCCTGTATTGCACGCTTCGCGCTGAGTAAACTTGCAGTCAGATACTCACGAGGAGCGCCCTCCCATGGCTTCCCCAGAAATTCGCCGCGGCGCGGCAGAGATGGTCACCGCGATGCTGATGTCCGGCACGATCGGCTGGCTCGTTGTCGATTCGCAGCAGTCACCGATCAACGTGGCGTTCATGCGCTGTGTGCTGGGCGGCGCGACGCTCGCGCTCGTCTGCGCGGCGCTCGGCCTGTTCCGGCGCAGGCTTCCATGGCGCACGCTCGCGCTCGCCATGGCGGGGGGCGCTGCCATCGTCGCCAACTGGGTGCTGCTGTTCGCCGCCTACTCGCGCGCCTCCATTTCCATGGCCACCGCCGTCTACAACACGCAGCCGTTCATGCTCGTGGGCCTCGGCGTGCTGGTGCTGGGCGAGCGCGTGAGCGCCTCAACCGTTGCGTGGCTCGCGCTCGCCTTCGTCGGGCTCGTGGGCGTGGTGGAGGTGCAGCCGGCCGTGCTCGCGGTGCCGGGCGAATACCTGCAGGGCGTGGCTTGCGCGGCGGGCGCGGCGTTTCTCTACGCAATCTCGTCGATCATCACGCGGCATCTCAAGGGCACGCCGCCGCATTTGATCGCGCTCGTGCAGTTGGCCTTCGGCGCGCTCGCGCTCGCGCCGTTCATCCACTATGGCACGCTGCCCGCCACGCCCGTGCACTGGGCGCAGATTGTCACGCTAGGCATCGTGCACACGGGCGTGATGTACGTGCTGCTCTACGGGGCGATCCAGAAGCTGCCCACGGCGATGACCGGCGCGCTCTCGTTCATCTACCCGGTGGTGGCGATCTTTGTCGACTGGTTCGCGTTCGGGCAGCGCCTCGCGTGGATCCAGGTGGCCGGCGCCGCGCTCATCCTGCTAGCGGCGGCGGGCGTGAACCTCGGCTGGCGGATCGTGCCGCAGCGAAGGAAAACGTCTTCGGCTTGAGCGGGCGCCACCTCGCTCGCGCGCACCGTGGCGCGAGCGCGTCTTGACGACACCGCATCCTTCACGCGCTGGTCGCATAATGTCGCGGTTCCCTGACCACGACAGTGCACGAGCGCGCATGACCCCGCCAGACGCCAGCCACGACGAAGCCGAACTCCAGCGCGCCAAGCGCCGCCCGCTCCTCTTGCTGATGGCGGCGGCGCTCGTGTTCGTCGTCACGGCGCTTTCGCCGCCGGGCCTCGTGATCGACGGCATCAAGGCGATGAGCGAAGCGGCCATGGTGGGCGCGCTCGCCGACTGGTTCGCCGTGGTTGCGCTGTTCCGCCGGGTGCCGATTCCGTTCATCGCGGCGCACACGGGCGTCATTCCGCGCAACAAGGATCGCATTGCCGACGAGCTCGCCGTGTTCGTGCACGAGAAGTTTCTCAACGTCGATTCGCTGGTCGGGCTGATCCGCCGCCACGATCCGGTCGAGCGGCTCTCGTCGTGGCTCACGGCGCCCCAGAACGCCCAGCATCTGGGCGACTACGCGGTGCGGCTGATGTCGGGCCTGCTCGGCCTCACCGACGACGCGCGCATCCGCGCCTTCATCCGCGACGGCCTGCATGCGGCGCTCGACAAAGTCGATCTCTCGAAGTCGGCGGGCGCGATTCTCGACACGCTCACGAAAGACGGCCGCCATCAGGAATTGCTCGACCAGATGCTCGATCAGCTCGGCCACCTGCTCGCCGAGGAGAGCACGCGCGCGTTCGTGGCGGCGCGCATCGTCGACGGGCTCAAGGGCGAGTTTCCGTGGACCGAAAAGATCCTGCCCTCGGAGTGGATAGGCGACAGCGGCGCGCGCGTGCTGGAGAGCGCGGTCAACCGTTTGCTGCTGCAGCTGAGCGAGGACCGCGAGCACCACTTGCGCAAGAAGTTCGACGAGGTGGTGCAAAAGCTCGTGGTGCAGTTGAAGAGCGATCCCGCATTCCAGCGCAAGGGCGAGGAGCTCAAGGCGAGCCTGCGCGAAGGCAGCGCGCTCAACGAGTACACGCATGCGCTATGGGACAGCCTGCGCACGTGGCTGCGCGACGACCTGGAGCGACCCGACTCGACGCTGCACGCGAAAGTGGCGGCGACCGGACGCTGGCTCGGCGAGTCGCTGGCCGGCGACGCGGACCTGCGCGCGTCGCTCAACGGCCATCTCGAAGACGCCGCGCGCGCGATGGCACCCGATTTCGCGCGCTACCTCACGCATCACATCCGCGATACGGTAAGACACTGGGACACGCGCGAGACCGCGCGCCTGATCGAGTTGAAGATCGGCAAGGATCTGCAGGCGATACGCGTAAACGGAACCGTGATCGGCGGGACGATCGGGCTCGGGCTGTATCTGTGCTCACACCTGTTCGAATGGTTGCGTTTGCAACTCGGTGGGTGACGCGTTGCGGGTTTGCGCGTTACCTATGACACGCGCGTGAACATGCGTTTTGCGTCAACGCACGGTCATTTAACGATTTGGATCGCGAAGCAATTGTTCGCGTCGACGCGCAAACGTTTTGGATTCCGGGCCGTTTTACGGCCGGTCCGCCGATGGTAGTTTGTAGGGAAATCACCGATGCGACGCGAATTCGCGCGCGAGTATGATCGGCTCGACAGTTTGATCACGTCAGAGCACGATACTCACGCTCGTCCTGGAAAAGGACGAGCGTTTTTTTTGGGGTGCGCTGCGCTTGCCGTCATGCATGACGGCGCAGGGGCGAGCGCGTCAGGCCATGCCGGCCGGCGCTTCGACCTCGTTCTCGCCCATCACGAGCGCGCCGCTTTTCGCCAGCTCGCCGGCCAGTTCACGCATCAGCGCGGGCCATGCGCTCTCCGGCGCGAGCTGCCGCGCCGCCGCACGCATGGCCGACGCCTCGGCGAGCAGCGTGTCCAGCGCCGCGAACGTCATCGTGCGCACTTCGAGCAGCTTGAACACGGTCAGCACCTTGAGCGCGTTTTTGGCATTGCGCGCCGGATCGGCGCTCAGCCACGCGAGGCGCGCATAGGCGCGTTCGAGCGCGGCCCCGGCGTTCGCGAACGGCGCGCCGTGACCCGGGATCACCACGGCCACGTCGAGTTGCGCGATGGCGTCCAGCACCGCGCGCTGCTCCGCGAAACCGCTTCCGCCTTCGAGCTCGGGGAAGATCACGCCGAAGCCGTGCTCCCAGAGCGCGTCGGCGCTGATCAGCACGCGCGGCTCGGCCGCGTAGAGCATGAGCGAATCGGGGTCGTGACCGGGCGCGCCGATGACGTCCCACTCGAAGCCGCCGAGCGTGAGGTGCGCGCCGGGCGCGAGCGTGTCCGTGAAGGCGAAGCGCTCGCAGCTTTGGCCGGTGGCGAGAAAGGAGAGCCGAGTTTCGTCCCAGGCGCGCACGGCGCTCGCGCTGGCGGCGGGAATGAGCGTCTCGCAAGGCCATTGCGCTTGCAAGCGCGCGTTGCCGCCGCAATGGTCCGAATGCAGATGCGTGTTGACGATGGTGTCGAGCGCGCGCCCCGCGAGCGCGTGCTGGACGAGCGAGACGGTTTGCGCGGCATGCGTGGCGTAGCCCGTGTCGACGAGCGCGGCGCGGGACTCATCAACGAGCAGCACGTTGTTCGACGAGAGCCAGCCGCGCTCGAACACGCGGATCGACGCGGGCAGGGGCACGGGCAACGCCGGGGACAACGTTGCGGGCGGGTTCGCTGAAACCCCGCTCATCGCGCGGCTGTTCCGCTCGCTTGCGCCTGGGCCTTCGGCATCACGAGGATCGTCGAGCGTCCCACCACGAGCGTCTCGCCGTGCTGGTTGACGGCAGTGCCCTCGAGCTTCACGAGATCGCCGTTCAGGGTCGCCTTCCAGTGCGCGTCCACGACACGCCACTCGAAGGTGAGCACGTCATGAGCGTGCGCCGCGCGCTTGAGCTTCATGTCGAACTCGAGGCCGAGCGGTTGCGCGTACTGCGAAAAGTGCGTGGCGAGCAGCGCCATGAAATAGGCGGTGGGCTGCGTGCCCGAGGCGATCAGGCCGCCGAAGCGGCTCTGCGCGGCGTAGGCGTCGTCGTGGTGCAGCGGGTTCAGGTCGTTCACGAGGGTGGCGAACGACTTCACCGTATCGGGCGAGAGCGCGAGCGTCGAGCGAAGCGTCTCGCCGATTGTCACGACACGAGCAGGCGCGGTGGTCATCGTGCGTCTTCCTCCTTCACGGCATCGAGGCTCGCGGTGTGCGAGGCCGGAGTCAGCGCTGAGGCACTCATTCCGGGCCGACTCATCCACTGCGCGTGGCGCGTCTCGATGGCGTCCCACACGGCGCGCTTTGCGGCGTCGTCGAGCGTGGACCACGCGGCGATCTCGTCGATCGTGCGCAGGCACCCTTCGCACAGGCCGCTCGCCTCGTGCATGCGGCAGATGTTGATGCAGGGCGAGGGCGTTTCCACGGGCACGCTCATCGGGCTCGGAGCGGAACTCGCGCTCATGCGTCGCGCAGCGCGACGTCCACCACGGGCGCGCCGGTGAGCGCCGCGAGTTCCCGCGGCGAAAGATTGAACACCGCATGCGGGTGGCCCGCCGCGGCCCAAAGGCTCTCGAGCCCGAACAGGTCGGCGTCGATCAGCGTGACGGGCGCGGTGGCGTGGCCGATCGGGCACACGCCACCGATCGCATAGCCGGTCATTTCGCGCACGAACTTCGCGTCGGCGCGGCCGACTTCGCCCACGTGCGACTCGACCTTCTTTTCGTCCACGCGATTGGCGCCGCTCGCGATCACGAGCACGGGCGCATTGTCCTTGCGGCGGCGAAACAGGATCGACTTGGCGATCTGCGCGACTTCGCAGCCGAGCCCGGCCGCCGCTTCCGCCGAGGTCTTGCCGGTTTCGGGCAGGAGCACGACGGGCTTGGCGTGGCCGCGCTCGCGCAGGAGCAGCGCGACGCGGCGCGCGGAGTCGGGCAGGGCTTCGAGGCCGTCTTTTTCGGAGTTGACGAGCGTTTCCGTCATAGCGTTCTTTCCTTCGTACTACGATTCATTGCCAGATGGCGTCCCAAAGCATCAAGCGCACTCGGCCGCGCTCTGCTTCTTCGCGAGCAGCGCCTTGCCCGCGCGCGAGGCGTTGGCGCGGCCGATCGCCTTCGAAATGAAGTCGCCGGCTTCTACGACCTGATCGAGATCGACGCCCGTGTGAATGCCGAGGCCGTTCATCAGATACAGCACGTCTTCGGTCGCGACGTTGCCGGTCGCACCCTTCGCGTACGGGCAGCCGCCGAGCCCCGCCACTGAGGCGTGAAAGATCGCGATGCCTTCCTCGAGCGCGGCGTAGATGTTGGCGAGCGCCTGGCCGTAGGTGTCGTGGAAGTGGCCCGAGAGGCGCTCGCGCGGGAACACCTTCGTGACCGCCTCAAACACTTCGTGCACGCGCTTCGCGGTGCCCACGCCGATCGTATCGGCGATATCGATCTCGTCGCAGCCGAGCGCCGCGAAGCGCTGCACCACGTCGACCACCGACGCCACCGGCACCTCGCCCTGGTACGGGCAGCCGAACGAGCACGAGACGCTGCCGCGAATGCGCACGCCGGCGGCCTTCGCCGCTTCGGCCACGGGCACGAAGCGCTCGATGCTCTCCGCAATCGAGCAGTTGATGTTCCGCTGCGAGAATGCTTCGCTCGCTGCGCCGAAGATCACGATCTCGTCCGCGCGCGCGGCGAGCGCGCCTTCGAGGCCGCGCATGTTCGGCGTAAGCACCGAATAGATCGCGCCTTCGCGGCGCGCGATGCCGGCCATGACCTCGGCGCCGTCGGCCATCTGCGGGACCCATTTCGGCGAGACGAACGAGGCCGCTTCGACGTTGGGAAAGCCCGCCTTCGAGAGCCGGTCGATCAGCTCGATCTTCACAGCGGTGGGCACGAATTCCTTTTCGTTCTGCAGACCGTCGCGCGGTCCGACTTCGACGATTTTGACTGCGGTGGGCAATGCTGCCATGTCTGTCTCCTTGCTGGATTCCTGATTTCCTGACCCGTGCCGATGCAACCCGCGCGCTTCAATAGCCGCGTGCCGTATGCACGATGCCGCTGACCGTCTCGCCGCGCACGAGCGCTTCGATCTTGTCCGCGACCTGTGAGATGGCTTCATCGCGCAGCGTGAGCGCGGAGCAGTGCGGCGTGATCGTGATGCGCGGCTCGCGCCAGAACGGGTGATCGGCCGCGAGCGGCTCGTGGCGGAACACGTCGAGCGTGGCGGCCGCGAGCGTGCCGTTTGCAAGCGCTTCGACGAGGTCCTGTTCCACCAGATGCGCGCCGCGCGCGACGTTCACGAGATACGCGCCGCGCTCGAGCTTGCCGAAAGTGCGCGCATCGAGCACGTCCTCGGTGTCGGGCGTGGCGGGCAGCAGGTTCACGAGCACTTTCACGCCGTCGAGGAACGCGTCGAACTGCGGGCCGCGCAGTTCGCCCGAGAAGGTCTCGATGCCGTCGAGCGTCTTTGCGCTGCGCGAGAAGCCGCGCACCGGCACGCCGAGCGACGCCACCGCCCGGGCGACCTGCGCGCCCAGCACGCCGAGGCCGAGCACGCCCACCGTGAAGGTCTCGAGCGGATGCGGCGCGAGCACGTGCCATTCGCGGCGCGCCTGCTGCAATGCGTATTCGTCGAAGCGGCGCAGATAGCGCAGCACCGCGTGCTGCACGTATTCGGCCATCTGCGGGGCCATGCCCGAGTCTTCGAGACGCACGAGCAGCGCGTCCTGGGGCAGCGTGCCCGGATGGTCGCGTTCGAGCGCGAGGATCGCATCGACGCCCGCGCCCAGATTGAAGACCGCGCGCAGGCCCTTGCGCGCGGCAAAGAGCTCGCGCGGCGGATGCCAGACCACGGCGTAATCGGCGGGGGCCGTATCGCCGGGCTGCCATTCGCGCAGCTCGGCGCCGGGCAAGGCGCGTGCGAGACCGTGAAGCCAGGCGGAGGCGTCGGCTTGCGGGAGCCAGAACAGAATTTTCATCGTGCGGCGTGTCCCTGCGGATTGAAAGCATGTTCGGCACATTCTACTTTTTCATGCCCGAGGCCGCCGGGCTTTCTCCGCGCGAACCCTGCCATGATGGTGCGGCGCGGCAACCTGGATGGGCGCGAAAAAGCAAAGCAAAAAAAATTGGTTCGGCGCGCGCGGGCCGCGGATCACAATCCGTTCACGTCCCGTCGAAGCGAGGAAAAAATCATGCTTTCGTGCGCCTCTTCCCGCTGGCCGCCCAGACTCGTCACCGTGCCGGGCCTGCACGGCAGTGAAGGTGCACATTGGCAGAGCTGGCTCGAGCGCCAGTTCGCGCGCTCGCTGCGCGTGGAGCAGGACGACTGGGACGCCCCCGATCTGGCGCTCTGGAGCCGTGCGCTCGCTCGGCTGCTCGCGCGCGAGCGCGGGCCGTTCCTGCTTGCGGCGCACAGCTTCGGCTGCCTCGTGGCGGCGCATGCGCTGCAGCAGGGGCTCGTTGCCGCCGACGTGGCGGGCGTGCTGCTGGTCGCGCCCGCGAGCCCGGAGAAATTCCGCTTCGCCGGTGCCTTCGAGGCGCGGCGTCTTCACGTGCCTTCGATCCTGGTCGGCAGCGAGACCGATCCCTGGATGCCGCTGGAGGGCGCACAGCGCCTCGCGCAGCAATTGGGCAGCGCATTCGTGAACCTTGGCGACGCGGGGCACATCAACACGTCGGCCGGCTTCGGACCGTGGCCGCGCGCGAAGTATTTCATCGATACGCTCGTGCATTGCGAAGCGCCAAGGCGCCTGCGCGACGATGCGCAGCACGACGCGCACACGGCGAGCGACGTGGCGGAAGACGTGCCGTTCAGCGTGAACGATCGCTTGAGGTTCGCCTGAGGCTCAAGGCGCAAGGCGCAAGGCTCACTCGCGATTGATCGGACCTCGACTCAGGTTCGCTTCGCGTTTGCCTGCTCAGGCCGCACGCGGGCAGCGCCGCAAGCTCGATGCGGCACCGCAGCCCCTTCAACGCCGCAACGCCTCGCGCAGCAGCCGCGCCGTATGCAGCGCGATCATCCCTTCTTCATCGGTGCGGATCGCGAAGGCCGGCACGCGACTCTCGCGCGAGCTCACACGCTCCTTGCCGGCGTCGTTGGCCGCCGCATCGAGTGCGATGCCGAAGAGCGGCGCGAGCCGCTCGCACACCCGCGCACGAATCGGCGCGGCGTGCTCGCCGATCCCACCCGTCAACACCAGCGCATCGAGCCCGCCCAGCACCACGGCGAGCTTGCCCACTTCCTGCGCGATGCGGTACGTGTAGAAGTCGATGGCGAGCTTCGCCCGCGCGCTATCGCTCGCGAGCAGCTCGCGCATGTCGCTGCTCACGCCCGAGAGGCCCTTGAGGCCGGACTCGTGATAGAGCAGCTTCTCGATCTCGTCGTGGCCCATGTCGTGCGCCATCATCCACAGCACCGCGCCCGCGTCGAGGGCGCCGCAGCGCGTGCCCATGGGCAGGCCGTCGAGCGCGGTGAGGCCCATCGTCGTTTCCACGCTCTTGCCGTCTTTCATCGCGCACAGGCTCGCGCCGTTGCCCAGATGCGCGACGACCACGCGGCCGCGCGCAATGTCTGGCGCGGCCACGTGCAGGTGGCGCGCGATGTACTCGTAGGAGAGGCCATGAAAGCCGTAGCGGCGGATGCCTTCTTCGTAGTAGCGGTAAGGCAGCGCGAAGAGCTGCGCCATGATGTCGTTGCCCGCGTGAAAGGCCGTGTCGAAGCAGGCCACCTGCGGCAGCTCGGGCGCGGCCGTGCGCACCGCGCGGATCGCCGAGAGATTGTGCGGCTGGTGCAGCGGCGCGAGCGGCGTGAGCGCGTCGAGTTCCTCGATCACCTTGTCGTCGATGAGCACCGCGTCCTTGAATTGCGCGCCGCCATGCACCACGCGGTGGCCGATTGCGGCGGGCGGCTTGTCGCGCAGGCCCACCGCGAGCACGAGGCGCAGCAGGCGGAACGCGGCGTCGTGGTCGGCGACCTGCGCGAGCGGAAACTTCTCGTCGACGATCAAGCGGCCGTCGGCCATGTGCGCCACCACGCGCGGCGCCACGCCGATGCCTTCGATCTGGCCGCCCGCGCCATGAATCGCGCGCGCGCCGCCTTCCACGTGAGGATCGTCGACCACGCGATACACCGAGCACTTGATGCTCGACGAGCCCGCATTCACGACGAGCACGATATGGCCTTCGTCCAGGGCGTGAGGCGGGGAGGAGGGGACAGCCGGGGTTGCAGTCACAGGGCCTCCGCGATTTTGCGCGCGCGCCGCGCGTGCGCGAGCAGCACGGCAATCGCGCAGCTGCCGATGCGTGCGCGCACCGTGTCGGCGCGGCTGGTGAGGATGATCGGCACGCGCGCGCCGAGCACGATGCCGGCCGCTTCCGCGCCGGCGAGAAAGGTCAGCTGCTTGGCGAGCATGTTGCCCGCTTCGAGGTCGGGCACCAGCAGGATGTCGGGGTCGCCCGCGACCTGCGAGACGATGCCCTTGATGCGAGCGGCCTCGGCGCTGATCGCGTTGTCGAAGGCGAGCGGGCCGTCGAGGAGGGCGCCGGTGATCTGGCCGCGTTCGGCCATCTTGCACAGAGCGGCCGCATCGATGGTCGAGGGCATCTTCTCCGAGACCGTCTCGACCGCCGCGAGAATCGCCACCTTCGGCGTGGCGATGCCGAGCGCCTGCACGAGATCGATGGCGTTGCGCACAATGTCGGCCTTGTCGGCGAGCTTCGGGAAGATGTTGACGGCAGCGTCGGTGATGAAGAGAGGCTTGTGATACGTGGGCACGTCCATCGCGAACACGTGCGAGAGGCGGCGCTCCGTGCGCAGGCCGCTCGTGCCCCGGGCCACTTCGTGGAGCAGCTCGTCGCTATGCAGGCTGCCTTTCATGAGCAGCTCGGCTTCGCCCTCGCGCACGGCGAGCACGGCGCGCTCGGCGGCGGCGTGGCTATGCGGTGCGTCCACGATCGTGACGTTTTCGAGCGAGAGCCTGGCTTCCTGTGCCACCGAGCGGATCTTCGCCTCGGGGCCGACCAGGATCGGCGCGATGAGGCCGAGGTTGGCGGCGTCGAGCGCGCCTGTGAGCGACGAGACATCGCACGGATGCGCGACGGCGGTGGGCACGGGCGCGAGACCCGCGCAGCGGGCCAGCAGGGCAGAGTACTTGTCGGGCGTTGCAGTCATGTCGGTTGTCCATTCCATGCAAGGCAAGCTGAACCACGGGTGCGCTGCGGCGCGCCTTTACATCGTCATGTTCGTCATGCTGCGGCGCGCAATGCGCTAACAGTGTAGTCCAGCGCGTGGGGCGCCGGCCGCAAAATGCACAGCCGCCGCTGGCGGTCTCCGACGTTCTGCCCAAGTCATTCAGGATGCATCGCCCGCGCATCGGCCGGGGGCGGCACGCAGGCGCCTTTTCTGTCACGCCGGCTTCACGCCGACGCGCGATCATGGCGCCATAACGCGTTAGCGCGATCCGGCCCGCCTTGACATTGCGCCCAGCCCTGCCTAGATTGGAATACTGCGGTGCAGCATGACTGCCGCGCGCGTTCGCCTGCCACTTGCGTGCTGCGCGCGTGCGGCGCCTTCATGCCGCGCTTTCGCCCATTATTTCTTGCTGCGGCCCGCCGTTGCGCATGACGGCGGGTGCTGCAGCCGCGCGACCCGCGTGCCGTTCCCGCGATGCGCGCCATGCATCGCGCGTACGCCATCCGCGTTGGCCGCGCGGTCCCGCTTCCCGCGGGGCCGCGCGCCCCGTTAAAGGAGATTCGTCTCGTGGCAGTATCCGCCTTCTCGCCTGCGCTCTCGTCCGATTCCACGCCGACTTCTGCACCCTCTCCGTTCTGGCCCCTCTGGCCGCTGCAGGCGTTCCAGGGCTTTCAGCCTTTCCAGCCGTTTCAGCCCTTTCAGCCTCTGGCAGATGCATTCGCCGAATCCGCCGGGGCCGCGCAATCGTCGCTCAGTTCGGCGCTGAACACGGCGTTCTCGTCGGCGGCGGCGCCGTTCGCCGCGTTCAACGTGACGCGCGAACCCTCGGCGGCGGCCTCCATGCCCGCCATCCCTGCGCTGCCCGCGTCGGCGCCCGCCGCGATCCAGCCGCTGTTCGACTACCTGTTCGACGCCTTGCAGCGCAGCGTCCTGTTCCTCGACGTGCTGCGCGAGCGCGGCAACCAGACTTACATGCACGAGAAGGCCGGCATGCCGCCGGTGCTCGCGTTCGACTACGAAGTGATCGTCGATGGCAGCGAGCTGAAGGATCCCTGCAACTATGCGCTCCTGCGCATCAACCCCGAGGCGGGCGTGAGTACTGACGCGCGCATGCGCCCGTTCGTCGTGATCGATCCGCGCGCGGGGCACGGCCCTGGCATAGCGGGCTTCAAGATGGACAGCGAAGTGGGCATCGCGTTGCGCAAGGGCCATCCGTGCTACTTCGTGACCTTCTTCCCGCTGCCGACCGAAACGCAGACGATCCAGTCGGTCGGCGAAGCGGAAATCGTGTTCCTGCGCAAGGTGCGCGAGCTGCACCCCGACGCGGACGGGCTGCCCTTCGTGATCGGCAACTGCCAGGGCGGCTGGGCCGCGGCGCTCGTCGCGGCGTCCGCGCCCGCGCTGGTCGGCCCGCTCATGCTCGCGGGCTCGCCGCTCTCGTACTGGGCCGGCGTGCTCGGCAAGAATCCCATGCGCTATTCGGGCGGCATGCTGGGTGGCTCGTGGATGTCGTCGCTCGCCGCCGATCTCGGCGACGGCCGCTTCGACGGCGCGCATCTCGTCACGAACTTCGAGAACCTCAATCCGGCGAACACGTTTTGGGGCAAGCTCTACAACCTCTACGCGAAGGTCGATACGGAGCGCGAGCGCTTTCTCGAATTCGAGCGCTGGTGGGGCGGCCACTATCAGCTGAACCGCGCCGAGATCGACTGGATCGTGCAGAACCTGTTCGTCGGCAATCACCTCACGCGCAACGAGGTCTACGCGAAGCATGCGCGCGCACCGGTGGACCTGCGCAACATCCGCACGCCGATCATCGTGCTCGCCTCGTGGGGCGATAACATCACGCCGCCGCAGCAGGCGCTGAACTGGATCCCCGATCTTTATGCGAGCGTGGACGAGATCGTCGCCAACGAGCAGGTGATCGTCTACTGCCTGCACGACAAGGTGGGGCACCTGGGCATCTTCGTTTCGGCGAGCGTGGCGAATAAGGAGCACACCGAACTGTTTTCTGCGCTCGATCTGATCGACGTGCTGCCGCCGGGCCTCTACGAAGCGAAGATCACCGATTCGACGCCGGAAGCCGGCCGGCTCGAAGCGCTCGAAGGGCGCTACGAGATCCGCTTCGAGCGCCGCACCATCGACGACATTCTCGCGCTCGACGACGGCCGCGACGACGAGCAGCCATTCGAAGTGGTGCGCCGCTTCGCGGAGAACAATCAGCGGCTCTACGACCTGTATGTCTCGCCGTTCGTGCGCGCGTCGAGCAACGCGCTTTCGGCGCATCTGCTGCGCGAGACGCATCCGTCGCGCGTGGAGCGCAGCGTATTCAGCGATGCGAACCCGGCGCTCGGCGTGCTGCCCGCCGTGGCAGAGGCGGTGCGCGCGCACCGCTTGCCCGCCGCGCCCGACAATCCATTCACGCTGATCGAGAAGCAGGTGTCGGCGAGCATCGAAGGCGCGTGGGATGCCTGGCGCGACGCGCGCGACGCATGGGTCGAACGCACGTTCTACGGCGTCTACACGGCGCCCTGGGTGCAGGCGTGGGTGGGCGTCACGCCCAATACGCCGCTCGACCCGGTCGCGCCGCCGCTCACGGCGCTGCGCAAGGAGCTTGCGCAGCAGCGCCTGCGCGCCGCGCGCGAGCACGTGCACAAGGGCACGCTCGTCGACGCGTTCATGCGCATCATGGCCTACCTCGCCGACGAGATGCACGTGGTGCAGTATCGTCCGTTCCAGCGCATGCGCGAGCTCGCGCGCGAATACATGGGCGATCGGCAGCCGAGCATCGCCGAGCTCAAGGAATCGGCGCGCCGCCAGGGCGCGATCGTGCAGCTCGACGCGAATGCCGCCATCGAAGCGCTTCCCGAACTGGTGCAGGACACACGCACGCGCCGACTGCTGCTTTCGGTGGTGTATCAGGTCGCGACGGCCTATGCGCCGCTAGACGGCGGGCGCGCCGAACGTTTCGCCGAGGTTCAGCGCGTGCTGGGCGTCGAGCCGGGCAGCGAGAAGGAGCCGTTGCCGCCGCCGCCGGGCAGCGGCACGGCGGGCAGTGCAGGCGGTTCGGGCAACGCTGGCAATGCCTCGGGCAGCGCTGGCAATGCGGGTGGGACGCCGGAAACGGGGGCGGCCGCGGTGAAAAAGACAACGGCAGGGACGAGAGCCGCAAAGCGCGCCGTAGCAGAGACGCCTTCGCCCGCGCCGGCTGCGAAGCCCAGGCGCGCGGCTCGTCCGCCCGCGAAGGTGAACGCGGCAGCGACGGCGCATGCCGTGGAGGCGCCGGAAGCGAAAGCCGCAGCGAAGACGGCGCCCGCGCGGCGTGCCCGTGCCGCAGCGAGCGCACCTGCTTCGACGCGCGCTGCGCGTCCGGCGGCGGCGCGGCGCCGCGCGTCGTCGGCGACCGGCAAGTGACGCAGACAGGCTGCGGCTTGCGCGCTCGCATGGTGCGCAGGCCGCAGCATTGCAGATGAACAAAAGAACCTGAGAGAGCGTGCCGCGCGCGTCGTCGTTGTATATAAAGCGGGCGTGCGCGCACCGAAGCGCGAATCGGAAGGGCATCGAACCCGTACGGTCGCGCCATTTCGTCGAGGCAAACCATGCAGACTCTTCCGGACCGGCCGCTCGCCGGAATGCGCGCCCTCGTGACGGGCGTGGCCAACGCCGAATCGATTGCCTATGGTTGCGCGCGTGCCTTCTCCGAGCTTGGGGCCGAACTCGCGCTCACCTACCTCAACGACAAGGCCAAGCCCCATGTCGAGCCGCTCGCGAACGAACTCGGTGCGGCGCTGCTGCTGCCGCTCAATGTCGAGGACGATGCGCAGCTCGACGCCGTCTTCGACACCGTGCGCGAGCGCTGGGGCTCGCTCGACATCGTGCTGCATTCCATCGCGTATGCACCGAAGGCCGATCTGCAGGGCGGCCTGCTCGAATCGTCGGCGCAGGGCTTCGCCTACGCGATGGATGTTTCGTGCCACTCGTTTATCCGCATGGCGAAGCGCGCCGCGCCGCTCATGCCGCGCGGCGGCACGCTCTTCGCGATGAGCTACGACGGCGCGAATCGCGTAGTGCCGAACTACAGTCTGATGGGACCGGTGAAGGCGGCACTCGAAGCATCCTGCCGCTATCTCGCTTACGAGCTCGGGCCGCTTGGGATCCGCGTGCATGCGGTCTCGCCGGGGCCGCTCAAGACGCGCGCGGCTTCGGGCTTGCCCGATTTCGACCGCATGCTCGCGGACGCGGTCGAGCGCGCGCCGCTAGGTGAGCTGGTCGACATCATGGACGTCGGCTACGCGACAGCGTATCTCGCGACGCGCTACGCGCGACGCCTGACCGGCAACACGGTCTATATCGACGGCGGCGCGCACATCATGGCTTGAGCGCGCGCTCACCAACGGCGATAGCCGTAGTCGCCATCACGGTCGTCCCAGCGGCGGTCGTGGCCCCAACGATGCTCGTCCCAGCGGTGTTCTTCCCAGCGGTGGTACGCCCAGCGGCGATCGTCTTCGCGCCAGCCGACATAGGCCGGCGCCGCATAGACCGGAGCGGGTGCCGCGTAGACCGGCACCGGTGCGCCAACGGCGAGTCCCACGGAGACACCGGCCGTGGCGGTTTGCGAGACGGCGAGAATCGTTGCGCCCGCACCCAGTGCGGCAGTGAGTTTCGCGTTCATTCGAGGCTCCTTTGGCTCGTTGAATGGACGCCTCCAATCTAATGCGGGCCGTGGCGCGGCGAATTACGAAACTGCAACAATCGTCTCGGTCTCACGAGGCGGTGCGTGCTTGTCGCGCTGTCGAGTGTCATTGCGCAAAAGCGAAAAAGCCCTGAAAGCAGGGCAGAACGCAGATTAAAAACGCTTCATGAAAAAACGCGTGTGTTCTGACTGGACGCAAGATGTTGCGCATTTCTGGCGCGCGTAACGTGTGCGGCACGAACGTGCTGAAAGACAGCCTGTAAGTATCGGTAATATTGTTTTGCAGAGTATGTAACCTGTGTAACGAGTTAAAAACATAGACTCGCGCTTTACCGTATCGCGAAGCTTCGGCTTCGCTTCGTTGCAAGGTTCAGCGATGGTTTCCGAAGGCAACGCCATCCACTCGTCGTGTGCTGTCGTCGAGGCGGAGCAAGGTGCGCGTGCATCGACATCGCCGGTCAGGCGTGCCGGCAACACCTTTTTCAAGCTGCTCTACCGTTACACGCATACGCGCGCGTGGCGGCACAACGAGCGCTTCGCGCATGGGGTGGCGCTCGAACGCGACGCAGCGGGGCGGCTCACCGGCATGTGCATACGCGGGCACCGTCTCGCGTGCGTCAACGCCCAGATGGCGCTGGCGCCCGACCTGCACGATGCGGGGCAGGAATGCCACCTCATCGCCACCGGGCCTTCCGTGAACCTCATCGATTACCGCGCGCTGCACCTGCCGCGGGTGCTCGGCGTGAACGGCGCCATTGCGCTCACCGAGCGGCAGGGCGTGCGCTTCGACTACTACTGCATCGTCGACACGGGGTTCGTGCGCAGCCGGCCCGATCTCGTCGAGCGCGTCGTGCGCGAGCCGCTCACGCTGTTCGCCACGCCGCTCGTGCTCTGGCACATCGCCGAGCGCATCGGCCTCGAACGCGTCCGTTGCCGCGTGTTTCTAGTCGACGACATGCTGTTTCCCGCCGGCCACCGCGCGCCGCGCATGGCCGAGCTGCGCGCGACGTACGACGCGCGGGCGCTGGCGCTCTTCGAGGCGCCGCAGCCGCTCGGCTTCAGCCTCGACCTCCGCCACGGCGTCTTCGACGGCCGCACGGTCGCCTATACGGGCCTGCAGGTGCTCGCTTCGCTCGGCTTCAGGCGTCTGTACCTGCATGGCGTCGACCTGGCCGCCGCAAAGCGCACGCCGCGCTTTTACGAGGACGCGTCGAACATGCAGCCGAGCTATCTCGACGAAAACTTCCGCGACTTCATCGAGCCGTCGTTTCGGCACGCATCCGCGCTGCTGGGCCGTCGCGGCGTGGACGTGCGCAACCTCTCGATGGAAAGCGCGCTTGGTGAAGACATCTTTCCCAAGCTGCGCTGGCAGACGCTCGTGCGAGGCGCCGCGTGCGCAGGCGAGCCCGCGCGAGCTTGCGCGCTCGAATCTTTGCGCGAAGCCATACCGGGCTTCGCGCCAGCCCCAACACTGGCCCCAACGCCGGCTCGCGCGTCCGCGCTCGCCTGAGCGCCACGCAAACGTTCCCGTACCCTCATGCGCGTCGTCCATATTTCGAACACACCCGTGGCGGGCAGCCCCGGCAACATCGTCGCGGCGCTGAACCGGCACACCGACATCGAAGCGCGCCACGTGGTGTTCGACGCGTCGGCCTACGGCGCGCGCACGTTCGCGGTCGATATCGACTGGCGCACGCAGCGCGACGAGGCGCTAGCCGCCATCGACGCCGCCGATGTCATTCACCTGCACCAGTACTTCTCGTTCGACGAGACCTTCGGCGCCGATCTGCCGCGCCGCTTCGGCACGCGCAAGCTCATCCGGCAATACCACTCCGCGCCCTCGCTGTGGGCGAGGCACGATCCCGATCTGCTCACGCGCATCATCACCGACCCGGTGCCGCAGCTCGTGATCGCGCAGGGGCCGGAGCGCTACTATCCGCTCGCGCGCGTGGTGCCGAACCTCGTGCCGATCCACGACGCGCGCTACCTGCCGGCACCCGAAGCCGACGACGGCCCGCCCATCGTCGTGTACGCGCCGAGCGGCAGCCGGAGCGCCTGGAAGACGCGCTGGGAGACCAAGGGCGCGCCGCAGACGCTGGCGCTGCTGCGCCGTCTCGAACGCCGTGGCCTGTGCCGCGTGCAGACGATCATGAACACGCCGCACGACGCGTGCTTGCGTCTGAAGCAGCGCGCGGCGCTGGCCGTCGACGAATGCGTGACCGGCAACTATCACCTGAGTGGGCTCGAATCGCTCTCGCAGGGCAAACCCACCATCGGGCATCTCGATGCGCGCGTAGAGGCGCAACTGCGTGCGATGACGGGCGCGGTGGAGCTGCCCTGGGTGGACGTGCGGCTCGAGGAAGCGGAGCCGGTGCTGCGCGGGCTGCTTGCCGACAAGCGCCTGCGCGACGAGATCGGGCTGGCTTCGCGCCGCTGGATGGAGACGCACTACGACGAACGCACGCTCGTCGCGCATTACCGGCGCGCGTATCTCGATCTGTACGAGGCGCCCGAGACCTTCGGCGTGCCGCGCTTTCGCACGCATGCGGAGCAATGGCGGGCCGTGGCGCTGCACGATCACGCCTGGCGCGAGCGCCGGCGCGTGGGCATGCTGTGGTGGCAGCACGCGGCCGATGCGCTCAAGCGGTTTGTGAAGGGGACGTCGGTCTTGCCTTGATGCGGAACATACCCGGCTATCATGAGACGGGGTGACCTGAGCCCAACATCGAGAAGCGTCCTTCGAGCGCATTCTTGGGCTCTGGTGATGACCATGGTCACATGACTACGCGAGGTGATGATGGAAGGCCGCCAGGTTTCGAAGTCTGAATTCAAGGCCAAAGCGCTTGAATATTTCCGCCAGGTCGAGGCATCCGGCGAAAGTGTGATCCTGACGGATCACGGTAAGCCGACGTTGGAGGTTCGCCCGTATCGAGGCAATGAGCGCAATCCACTCGAAGTATTGCGCGGCTCGGTTGTTCGCTACAGCGCGCCCACCGAGCCTGTTGATGTCGAGTGGGAGGCGGCGCGATGATCGTCCTCAATACATCGGTAGCGCTCCCGGGCGAATTCCACAAAGATCCGGCCGACCGCATGATCGTGGCCACGGCACGCAAGCTGGCGGTTCCGCTAGTCACTCGGGATGAAAAGATTCGCGCCTATAAACACGTTAAGACCATCTGGTGACCGGGTCGCGGAGTACGAACTGCCTGGCTCTCAGGCAGTTCGCGCCCTGCGCCGCGCGATTGCACGCGGGTGACACTTGCAGCATGCATTCATCGATCCATCACTGCACCGCAACGTTCCCGAAGTTCTGCCGCCCGAACGGGCTGACCTGATAGCCGCTCACGTTCGTACGCGTGATGGCCGCGGCCGTGGGATAGCCGAGCGGAATCCACAGCGCCTGATCGTGGATGATCTTCTGCGCGGCCTCATAGTCCTTCGCGCGTTGCGCCTGGTCGGCGGTCGCTTTGCCGTCGGCGATCAGCTTGTCGAGCTGCGGGTCGCAAAAGCGCGCGAAGTTGATGCCCGACTTCACCGCGTTGCAACTAAAGAGCGGCGAGAGGTAATTGTCGGGGTCGCCATTGTCGCCGGCCCAGCCCATGAAGAGCGTGTCGTGCTGGCCCTGCTTCGCTTCCTTGATGAGCTCGCCCCACTCGATCACCTTGATGTCCGCCTTCACGCCGATCTTCGCAAAATCGGCCTGCAGCAGCTCCGCGCCCGCGCGCGGATTCGGGTTCAGGACGCTGCCGTTCGGGCGCACCCAAATCGTCGTTGCGAAGCCGTTGGGCACGCCCGCCTCGGCGAGCAGTTGCTTCGCTTTCGCGATGTCGTGCGGATACGCCTGGATCGACTTGTCGTAGCCCCAGGTGATGGGCGGCCACGGGTTGGTCGCCGGTGTGGCCGTGTTGTCGAACACCGTCTTCAAATAGGTCGTGCGGTCGAACGCCATGTTCAGCGCCTGGCGCACCTTCGCGTTATCCAGCGGCTTCTTCTGCGTGTTGAGCGCGACGAAGGCGGTCATGAACGCGGGCGTCTGAACGACCTTGAGCGCCTTGTCGGTCTTCGCGTCGGCCACGTCCTGGGGCTTGGGCGAGAGCGCGATCTGGCATTCGCCGGCCTTCACCTTTTGCGCGCGCACCGTCGCGTCGGGCGTGATCGCGTAGATGAGACGGTCCACCTTGGGCTTGGGTCCCCAGTAGGTGGGGTTGACGTCGTAGCGGATCACGGCGTCTTTCGTGTAGCTCTTGAGCACGAACGGGCCGGTGCCCACGGGCTTCGCGTTCAGGTCGACCTGCTTGCCGGCCTTGAGCAACTGGTCGGCATACTCGGACGAGTAGATCGACGCGAAGCCCATCGTGAGGATCGGCAGGAAAGTGGCGTTCGGCTCGTTGAGCTCGATCTTCACCGTGTTCGCGTCGACCTTCTCGACCGACTTGATGAGCTTCGCGAGCCCCATCGACTGCGCGTGCGGGAAGCCGCTCGCGCCCGCCACCTTGTGCCACGGGTTGTCGGGGTCGAGCATGCGGCCGAAGGTGAAGACCACGTCGTCGGCAGTGAGTGGCCGCGTGGGCTTGAACCATTCGGTGGTCTGGAACTGCACGTTCGGACGCAGATGGAACGTGTAGGTCAGGCCGTCGGCGCTCACGTCCCACGACTGCGCGAGCGCGGGCACGACCTTTTTCTGCGCTTCGTCGTAGGCGACGAGCGAGTTGAAGATCACGTCGGCGGACGCGTTGGTGGTCACGAGCGAGTTGAACTGCACGACGTCGAAGCCGTCCGGGCTCGATTCCGTGCACACCGTGAGCGGTTTCGCGAGCACGGGCAGGGCCGCGCAGGCGAGCGCGGCGGCGAGCACGGGAGCGGGCGAGAAGAAGCGCATGGGGTCTCCGTTTGGCCTTATAGCGGGCCAAGCTTATCGAAGGGACATTGCGCAGACAACAACATAATCGGCATACCCATATGAGGGCGCGATCGGGCGAGCCGCTGCGGCGGCTCTGGGCAAAGGCGTGCGAGGGGGCGGCGCCCGAGTGGGGCGCCGGGGTGGATCAGTGGAGGCGGATCAATGCTGGGCGGCGCGCGGCTTGCGCGGGGCGCGCTCGAACGCGCGGTCGTAGAGCCAGCGCGGCAGGGCGCCGAGCAGCGCGGCGACCACGCGCATCGGCCACGGGAACACCGCAAAGGCCGTGCCGCTCGCGATGGCGTCGGCGGTCTTGGCGGCGAAGCGGTCGGCATCCATGAGGAACGGCATGCGGTACGGGTTCTTCGCCGTCATGGGCGTGCGGATGTAGCCGGGCGCGATCGTCACGACGCTGACCTTGAATGGCCGCATCTCCACGCGCAGCGACTCCAGATACGCGAACGCCGCCGCCTTCGAGGCGCTGTAGGCGCCCGAGCCCGGCAGCCCGCGCACGCCGGCCACGCTCGCGATGCCCACCAGCGTGCCGCGCCGCGCTTGCGCCATCGCTTCGGCGAACGGCTCGAAGGTGGCGACCATGCCGAAGTAGTTGGTGTCCATCACGTCGCGGAACGTGGCGAGGTCGCCATGGCCGGTCAGCACGCCGCGGCTCACGCCGGCGTTGGCGATCACCACGTCGGGCAGGCCGTGCTCGGCGATGAAGGCGCGCGCGGCGGCCGCGAGCGCATCGGCGTCGCGCACGTCGGCGCAATAGAGGGAAACGGGGTGCTGAGGGTGGGACTGGCTGAGGGTCTCAACAAGGGCCTCGAGGGCGTCGGCGCGGCGCGCGACGAGCCCGAGGATGGCGCCGCGCCGCGCGTACTCGGCGGCGAGTGCGGCGCCGATGCCGCTCGACGCGCCGGTGATGAAGACCTTCAGGGGCTGTGTCATTCCGGCGCGCGGGCTCACATCTTTTTGGCGCGGATCTGCGAAATGATGAAGTCCATCACCTGGAGCGTGCCCGGCAGGCTGTTGGTCGCGGCCGGGCCCGTCTCATACTTGCCCTGAATGGCGATGGTCGGCACGCCGTCGATCTTGTACGCGCTTTCCATGGCCTTGCCGCGCTGGAGCGAGCTCTGCGTCGAGAACGAGTTGTACGCTTCCATGTACTTCTTCGGATCGACGCCTTGCGTCGCGAGGAACTTCGCCTGGTCTTCCGGTGTGAGCAGGTAGTCCTTGTTCACGTGGATCTCATGGAAGACGGCCGGCGTGAGCTTCTGCGTCAGGCCGAGCGCGTCGAGCGCGTAGAGCATCTTCGAATGCGGGATGAAGTCGTCGCGGAACGCCACGGGCACGCGCTTGAACACGACGTCCGGGCCTTGCTTCTTGAGCCAGTCTTCGAGGTACGGGTCGAACTCGTTGCAGTGCGGGCAGCCGTACCACATGAACTCGATGACTTCGATCTTGCCCGCGGGCACGTCGAGCGGCTGTGCGGCCTGGAGGACCGTGTAGTCCTTGCCGGCGACGGGCGCGGCGGGCGAGGCGTGGGCCGCACCGGCCAGCATCGAGAGCGAGACCAACAGCGTTCCGAGAAGTCGTTTCATAGCGTGTTATTCCAATGTACGGGGCCGGCGGCGTCCGGCCTGGCAATGCGCGAGTGCGTCATGTGCGTGCTCGCGCGGAGGTTGCGTCCTGGGGATGCGTTTCGTGTTGCGTTGTGTGCGGACTCGCGCCGCGGGCCCGGCCTTTGCCCGCGGGCCGCCGCTCGGGGCGGGCAGCACGCGGGGCGCGGGCGAGGCGAACGACGGTTACTGCTTCGTGAAACGGATGACAGCGGTGTCGATACCGGCGTCAGACAGATGCTGGCGGGTCGAGTTCATGTCGTCGAATTTCGAAAACGGCCCAATGCGCACGCGGTAATACGTGATGCCGCCTGCGTCGCGCTGCGTCACCTTCGACTCGAACCCCTGGAAGGCGAGACGCGCGCGTTGCTGCTCGGCGTCCGCCGAGGTCTTGTACGCGCCCACTTGCAGGAAGTAGCCGGTGTTGGCGTCGGCGGCCGTGGGCGCGCCGGGCTGCGCGGGCTTGAGGTTGCTCGCGCTGGGCGCCGGGATGGCGTTGGGGGCCTTCTGCGGCTGATTGTTGGCGAGCTGCTGCGCAGGAGCGGGCGCCTGCGGCTTCGGCGCGGCGGCCGTAGCGTTGCTGTTGGTCGCGGGCCTCGGCGCGACAGCGACGCCGTTGTTTGCGCCGGCGTTATTGTTCGCGTTGTTGGCCCCATTGTTGGCCTCATTGCCCGCACCGTTGTCGGTGGAGCCCGCAGGCGGCACTTCGACGATCTGCGGCTCTTCGAGCATGCCCGAGGACTGTGACTGGTTCGTGGTCTGGCCCGGCGCCGTGTTCGGCGGCGTGCTTTGCGCGGCCTGCGGCGTCACGGGCTGGCCCGGCGTCTTGCCTTGCAGGACACGGTTCGGATCGTACTGCTCGCTCTGGCTGGTATCGGTGGGCGGCGCGACCTTCGAGACGAACGGCGTGGGCGAGCGCGTGATGTAGAGCGCCACGACCACCGCGATCGCGAGGCCGACAATCAGGCCCAGCACGACACCGAGAAAGGTACCCCCGGACTGTTTCGACTGCTGCTGTGTAGTGCGGCGCGGTTTTGCCATCGTCTGAATCACCTGCAAACAAGAGAATTCTGGAACGGCGCGTGTCCGCGTGCGGACGCGCCCCAAACATGTCGCTTCGCGTGCTGCTTCTTCGTGCGCGGTTTCGTCAGTCGCTGCGTGCGCTGCCTCGTGTTGCTGCGCACGGCGCACCGGAGCGCTTGCGCGCCCGGCGCACCGTGCGGCACGCGAGTCGTGTTACATGCGCTCGGGCGCCGAGACGCCGATCACGGCGAGGCCGTTCGCGAGCACCTGGCGCGTGGCCGCGAGCAGCGCGACGCGTGCGTCGCGCACGGCGGCATCGTCGACGAGAACGCGTTCGGCATTGTAGAACGAGTGAAACTCAGCCGCGAGTTCGCGCAGATAGAACGCCACGGCGTGCGGCGCGAGCTCCGTGGCAGCATGCGTGAGCATGTCGGGGAATTCGGCGAGTTTCGCGATGAGCGCGAGCGCGCGCTCGCTATCGAGCGGCGCGAGGTCGACCTTGGGCAGCGCGGCCAGCTTGCCGCCGTGCTTGCCTTGCCAGTCGCCGAGAATCGACGAAATGCGCGCATGCGCGTACTGCACGTAATAGACCGGGTTCTCGTCGTTTTCCTTCAGCGCGAGGTCGATGTCGAACACGAACTCGGTGTCGGCCTTGCGCGAGATGAGGAAAAAGCGCACGGCGTCGCGGCCGCGGCGGATGGTCGCCTCGTCGAGCAGGTCGGGCGCGACTTCGCTGCCGGGGTTCGCGCCGCCCGACCATTCGATCAGGTCGCGCACCGTCACGTAGCTGCCCGCGCGCTTGGAGATCTTCACTTCCTGGCCGTCGCGCATCACGGTGACCATCTTGTGCAGCACGTAGTCGGGGTAGCCCTTCGGAATGCCCACGCCGAGCGCCTGCAGGCCCGCGCGCACGCGCGCGATGGTGCCGTGGTGGTCCGAGCCCTGGATGTTGATGACCTTGGTGAAGCCGCGCTCCCACTTGGTCACGTGATAGGCGACATCGGGCAGGAAGTACGTGTAGGTGCCGTCGGACTTGCGCATCACGCGGTCCTTGTCGTCGCCGTAGTCGGTGGTCTTGAGCCACAGCGCGCCGTCCTGCTCGTAGGTCTGGCCCGAGGCGATGAGCGCCTCGACGGTCTTCTCGACGCGGCCTTCCGTGTACAGCGACGATTCGAGGTAGTAGCGGTCGAACTTCACGCCGAACGCCTGCAGGTCGAGATCCTGCTCGTGGCGCAGATACGCCACGGCGAAGCGGCGGATCGCTTCGAGGTCCTCGGGATCCTGCGCGCCCTTCACGGGCTCGCCGTCCTTCGCGGCGACGGTCTCGCCCGCGAGGTAGTCGCGCGCGATGTCGGCGATGTATTCGCCGTTATAGGCCGCTTCTGGCCAGCCCGCGTCGCCGGGCTTCAGGCCCCGTACGCGCGCTTGCGTGGAGATCGCGAGATTGCCGATCTGCACGCCCGCGTCGTTGTAGTAGAACTCGCGGTGCACGTCGTAGCCCTGCGAGGCGAGCACGTTCGAGATGGCGTCGCCGAGCGCGGCCTGGCGGCCGTGGCCGACGTGCAGCGGGCCCGTCGGGTTGGCCGAGACGAACTCGACCAGCACGTGCCTGCCGGCTTCGCGCTTCGATTGGCCGAACGCTGCGCCTTCGGCGAACACGGCGCCGAGCACGGCGCGCTTGGCGTCGGCGGTGAGGCGCAGGTTGATGAAGCCGGGGCCGGCCACTTCGGCGTCGGCGATCAGGCCGACTGCGGCGGGCAGCGCCTTGAGCGCATCGACGATTTGCGTCGCGAGCGCGCGCGGATTGGCGCGCAGCGGCTTGGCGAGCTGCATTGCCACGTTGCAGGCGACGTCGCCGTGCGCGGCGACCTTCGGGCGCTCGAGCGCGATGGCGGGAACGACGAATGCGGCTTCGGCGGCGCCTTCGGTGGCGTTGGCGACCTGGGCGACGGCGTCGGCGAGCAGGGTCTCCAGGGTGAGTTTCTGTGCGGGCAGCATGCTTGTTGCAGGTCCTGTGCGGGTAATGGGGGCGGGCTGGCAGCCGTGGTGGCGTGGTCGGCCTGCGCGCCGTCGTGCGGTTGCGCCGTTTTATTGGCGGGGCCGCGCGCGGGCGTTGCCGGGCGACTCGGCGCGCAAGGCGGGCAAAGGCCGGCAAAGGCCGGCGGCGACGTTTCGGCATCGCGCCTGGCACCGCTTTTTGCACATCCGGCGCGCCGCCGCGCCCTGCGGGTAATTCCGTCCAGACGGATTTTAGCAGGTGCTAATATGTGCAATGAGAAGCCCGGCCAGGCCGCGCGCCACGATGTGCCGCCGGTGCCGCTGGTGCCGCTGGCGCCTGTCACGGTTGCAGCACGGTCCGCAACGGCGCGTGGTGGGCTCGAGAGTGAAAGCGGACCTCAAAAAACAGAAAGGGAAACAGACATGCTGGTTACATTCAAATGTCATGCGTCGCCCGACGTGACGATGCTGGAAAACCTCGCTCAGTACCTCCTCGGCATCATCGGCAAGCGGCTCGGTCCGCGCGGCGTCATCACGCACGAAGAGCTCGACACGGCCATCAGCAAGCTCGAAGCCGCCATCGCCACCGACAAGAAGGAACGCGCCGAGCACGAGGGTCATTTCCACGAAGGCGAGGAAGGCCACGACCATCACGAACTGCCCCCGGGCCTCGCGCAACGCGCGTTTCCGTTCCTAGACATGCTGCGCCTCGCGAAGCAGGAAGATAACGACGTCCTCTGGGGCGTTTGATTCGTAGCGGAGCAGGTAGCGCGCGTTGTCGCGCGCTGGCTCTGCGTGGCGGCAGCGCGCCGAGACCTGCATGCCGAATAGCAAAGAGCCCGCACGGTTAGCCGTGCGGGCTCTTTGCTTTGGTGCTCACGATCCACGCGCCCGGCGGCGCGCGCCGTCGCGCAGCTTACTGGCTGGCGGCAGCCGGCTCGGCCATCGACGCAGCCGAGGCGGCACCCTTCTTGGCCTTTTGTTTCTTCGGCTTCTTCACGTGCTTCTGGGTGGGCGCCGAATACGTCGACACGGCGCTTGCTTCCTGATGGACGACGGCGGGCTGGGATGCCGGCTGGGCGAATGACGACTGGGCGAGCGCTGCGACGCCGAATGCGGTCAACATCAACATCAGCTTCTTCATACGATTTTCTCCGGAGGACGGCAATTTATTAAGGACTTGCTGATGAAGCCGGCGCGGCGCCGGACGATGCGTGCCGCGTTGGGCCTTGGGTGCTGCGCGGCCATCTTACAAAGCCGAAAAAACGCCGAGAATTCGCGTGCGCCAAATATTCAGGCTATCGATTTCCGTATGTCGGGCTGTGCCGGCGATGCTTGCGATGGGCCGGCGGAGCGTGAGCAAGGGCTGGGCGGGCTCTCCGGCGCGCCCGGCCTGTGCCTGTCTGTGCCTTAGAGCAGCGGCGCGAGCGCGCGCCGCGCGTCCTGGTCGGAGAGCGACATGCGCCGCGCAAAGTCGGCGAGCTGGTCCTGGCCGATCTTGCCCAGCGTGAAGTACGTGCTGTCCGGGTGCGCGAGATAGAAGCCCGAGACGCTCGCCGCCGGCAGCATCGCGAGCGATTCGGTCACGCTCATGCCAACCTCGCCGGCCTGCAGGACCTCGAACATGTCGCGCTTCACGAGGTGGTCCGGGCAGGCCGGATAGCCCGGCGCCGGGCGGATGCCCGAATACTTCTCGGCGATCAGCGCGTCGTTATCGAGCGTTTCGTTGGCGGCATAGCCCCACAGGTCGCGGCGCACGCGCGCGTGCATCGCCTCGGCGAACGCTTCCGCGAAGCGGTCGGCGAGCGCCTTGAGCATAATCGCGCTGTAGTCGTCGAGATCCTTCTGGAACTGCGCCTCTTTCACGTCCACGCCAATGCCGGCCGTGACCGCGAACATGCCGATGTAGTCGGCCACGCCAGACTCTTTCGGCGCGATGAAGTCGGCGAGCGACCGGTTCGGGCGCATCACGCCGTCGACGACGGGACGCACCGACTGCTGGCGCAGATTGCGCCACGTGAGCGCGACTTCGGTGCGCGACTCGTCCGTGTAGATCTCGATGTCGTCGTCGTTGACCGTGTTCGCGGGCAAGAGCGCGATCACGCCGTTGGCCTGGAGCCAGCGGCCCTGAATCAGGCGCGCGAGCATCGACTTGGCGTCGGAGAACACCTTGCGCGCCGACTCGCCCACGATCTCGTCGTTGAGGATCTGCGGATACGGGCCCGCGAGGTCCCAGGTCTGGAAGAACGGACCCCAGTCGATGTAGTTCGCGAGCTCGTTCAGGTCGTAGTTCTTGAACACGCGGCGGCCGAGGAACTTCGGCTTCACGGGCTGGAAGTTCGCCCAGTCGATCTTCGTCTTGTTCGCGCGCGCTTCTTCGAGCGTCACGAGCGGCTGCGCTTTCTTGTTGGCGTGCTGGTCGCGGATGCGGTCGTAGTCGCCCTTGAGCTCGTCGATGTACCTCGTCGCGCCTTCGTCGGAGAGCAGGCTCGAGGCCACCGACACCGAGCGCGACGCATCCGGCACGTACACCACCGGGCCCTCGTAGTTCGGTGCGATCTTCACGGCCGTGTGCACGCGCGAGGTGGTTGCGCCGCCAATCAGGAGCGGAATCTTCTTCACGCGGAAGTAGTCGTCGCGCTGCATTTCGGAGGCCACGTAGGCCATCTCTTCGAGCGACGGCGTGATGAGGCCCGAGAGGCCGATGATGTCCGCGCCTTCGACCTTCGCCTTCGCGAGGATCTCGTTGCACGGGACCATCACGCCCATGTTGACGACTTCGAAGTTGTTGCACTGGAGCACGACAGAAACGATGTTCTTGCCGATGTCGTGCACGTCGCCCTTCACCGTGGCGATGACGATCTTGCCCTTCGCGCGCACGTCGCCGCCCGCTTCGGCGAGCTTGCGCTTTTCTTCCTCGATGAACGGAATCAGGTGCGCGACGGCCTGCTTCATCACGCGCGCCGACTTCACGACCTGCGGCAGGAACATCTTGCCCTGGCCGAACAGGTCGCCGACGATGTTCATGCCATCCATGAGCGGGCCTTCGATCACGTTGATCGGGCGGCCGCCGCCATTCATGATCTTCTGGCGCGCTTCTTCGGTGTCCTCGACAATGAAGTTCGTGATGCCATGCACGAGCGCATGCGCGAGACGCTTCTCGACGTCCTGGTTGCGCCACTCGAGGTTCTCTTCCTTCTTCGCGGCGCCGGTCTTGAACTTGTCGGCGATTTCGAGCAGACGGTCGGTGGCGTCGGACCGCCGGTTGAGCACCACGTCTTCCACGCGCTCGCGCAGCTCGGGGTCGAGATCGGCATAGACGCCGAGCTGCCCCGCGTTCACGATGCCCATGTCCATGCCCGCCTGAATCGCGTAGTAGAGGAACACGGTGTGGATGGCCTCGCGCACCGGGTCGTTGCCGCGGAACGAGAACGACACGTTCGAGACGCCGCCGCTCACCTTCGCGTACGGCAGGTTCTGCTTGATCCAGCGCGTGGCTTCGATGAAGTCGACCGCGTAGTTGTTGTGCTCCTCGATGCCCGTGGCCACCGCGAAGATGTTCGGGTCGAAGATGATGTCTTCGGGCAGGAAGCCCACTTCGTTCACGAGCACGTCGTACGAGCGCTTGCAGATCTCGGTCTTGCGCTCGAAGGTGTCGGCCTGGCCCTGCTCGTCGAAGGCCATCACCACGGCCGCCGCGCCGTAGCGGCGGATCAGCTTCGCGTGATGGATGAACGGTTCCTTGCCTTCCTTGAGCGAGATCGAGTTGACGATCGCCTTGCCCTGCACGCACTGCAGGCCCGCCTCGATCACGTCCCACTTCGACGAGTCGATCATGATCGGCACGCGCGCGATATCGGGCTCGGAGGCGATCAGGTTCATGAAGCGCACCATCGCCGCCTTCGAGTCGAGCATCGCCTCGTCCATGTTGACGTCGATGATCTGCGCGCCGTTCTCGACCTGCTGGCGCGCGACAGCGAGCGCCTCGTCGAACTGGCCGTTCAGGATCATGCGCGCGAAGGCCTTCGAGCCGGTCACGTTGGTGCGCTCGCCCACGTTGATGAAGAGCGACCCTTCGTTCACGTTGAAGGGTTCGAGGCCGGAGAGTCGCAGGGTATGGTCAGTCATGGCGTGGGACCGGATCGTCTGAGTGTCGTGGTGAGTCGGCGCGTGGGCGTTTCGTTATGGCGTTACGCCGCGTCGCGATACTGCCCGGGCCAGCGGCGCGGCTTCACTTCGGCGAGCGCTTTCGCGATCGCGGCGATGTGCTCGGGCGTGGTGCCGCAGCAACCGCCCGCCACGTTCACGAGGCCAGCGGTCGCGAATTCCTTCAGGAGACCGGACGTATCCGCAGGCGTCTCGTCAAAGCCCGTGTCGCTCATTGGATTGGGCAGGCCCGCGTTCGGGTAGCACGACACGTAGGTATCGCACAGCTTCGCGAGCTCAGCGATATACGGGCGCATGAGCGCCGCACCCAGCGCACAGTTCAGGCCGAACGTGAGCGGCTTCGCATGGCGCAGCGAATTCCAGAATGCCTCGACGGTCTGCCCCGAGAGAATGCGGCCCGAGGCGTCGGTGACGGTGCCCGAGATCATGATGGGCAGATTCTCGCCCGTATCTTCGAACAACTGATCGAGCGCGAAGAGCGCGGCCTTCGCGTTGAGCGTGTCGAAGATCGTCTCGACGAGGAACAAATCGGAGCCGCCATCCATGAGCGCCTTGGCCTGCGCGTAGTACGCGGCGCGCAGCTCTTCGAACGTGACGTTGCGCGCGCCCGGATCGTTCACGTCGGGCGAGATGCTCGCGGTCTTCGGCGTCGGTCCGATGGCGCCCGCGACGAAGCGGGGCTTGTCCGGCGTCGAGTACTTGTCGCACGCGGCGCGCGCGAGCCTGGCCGATTCGAGGTTCATCTCGATGGCGAGCTCGCCCATGCCGTAGTCGTCCTGGGCCACGGTGGTCGCGCCGAAGGTGTTGGTCTCGATGATGTCCGCGCCCGCGGCGAGATACTGCTCGTGAATCTCGCTGATGATCTGCGGCTGCGTGATCGAGAGCAGCTCGTTGTTGCCCTTGATGTCGCGCGAATAGTCCCTGAAGCGCTCGCCGCGGTAGGCGGCTTCGTCGAGCTTGTAGCGCTGGATCATCGTGCCCATCGCGCCGTCGAGGATCAGGATGCGCGAAGCGAGCAGCGCGGGGAGCGCCGCGCCGCGCGTGTACGGGGTGGCGCCCGGGACGGCCCCGGCGGGGCGCGAAGCGTGTTCGGCAGGCTGGTTCATGGATGGCGGGCGGGCAAAAGCGCCGATTGGACTGGGAAACCCGTTATTGTAGCGGCAGCCGGGGCGCTGCGCTGGCGCGCCGCTTGACGTGGTTGCGAGGGTGGATGGCGCGCGATGGCCGCGCAGTGATCGTGCAGTGGCCGCGCTCGCCGATGTGGCCGGCCCCGCAAAATGAAAACCCCGCGCGGCTGGTGGCCGGACGGGGTTCCCTGAGTGGGGTGTTGCCTGTTTAACGGTGAGGGTGCTGCTGGCGTGAGCCCTTGCGCTGCAACGTGAGCCGGGCTGCGTCAGTGGAGCACTACGGGTTGCTGCATGAGGCTGTCGAACTGTCCGAGGAATTCATCCACCTCGTCCAGCGACTGTTCTTCATCCATCAGTTTCTGCACGTCTTCGCGAAAACGTGCCGCCATCGCGCCGTCGATGAATATTTCACGCCGCGCATTTTTATCGACGATCTCGTAGCCACCCGAGCGCATGGCGGTATGGCCATCCTGCGGGGGAAACTCGACGACGCAATAGTTGGGACTGTTGTAGATCATTTGCATGGCGACACTCCTTTTTCCTGTGCTCCCTCACTGCTTGTATCGATACATGGAGCGTTCGTTCGGGAATTCAAGGGGTGGGTCCCACATCACCTCTTTTTCCGACCGCCTTCCCTATTTCCTTTTTTCTCCTTTTTCAGGGTGCAACAAACCGGGTGCAACATTTAGACATGCTGCCCAAGAAACGTTTCAAGCAGGGCCGCGAAACTGTGAGATTCCTCTACCGGGGCCAGATGCGCGGCATCGAGCAATTCAAAGCGTGCACCGGGGATCGCTTGCGCCAGCGCCTCGGTCAGCGCGGGTGGCGTGCCGCTGTCGTGCCGTCCGGCCACGGCGAGCGTCGGCACACGCAACTGCGCGAGTTGTTCGTGAACGTCGAAATCGCGCAGCGCTTCGCATGCGCGTGCATAGCCTTCCGCAGGCGTCCGTAATAAAACGTCACATATTTGTGCGGCGGTATCGCGATGGGTAAGACGGAAGCTGGCGGTCAACCAGCGCGCCAGCGTCGTATCGGCGAGGGCCCGGAGACCTTCGCGGCGAACCAGTTCGGCGCGTTCGTCCCAGGTCGCGCGAGCTTCGGGCGCGGTGCGGCTCGCGGTATCGCACAGCGTGAGCGAGCGCGCGCGCGAATGCGTGCCCGCTGGCGTGCCCGGTGTGGTGTCGGACGTTGCATGGTCGAGCGCGAACTGTTGCGCGATCATGCCGCCCATCGACATGCCGACGAGATGCGTCTGAGCGATGCCTTGCGCGTCGAGTAGCGCGGCGAGATCGGCGGCGAGATCGCGAAGGCCGAACGCGACGCGAGAGACGGCGCTTGCGCCATGGCCGCGCACGTCGTAGCGCAGCACGCTATAGCGATGCCGGAAATGTCCCGCGAGGGTGTCCCATACGGTGAGGTCGCCGCCGAGCTGATGAATGAACGTCAACACGGGGCCGCCGCTGCGGTCTTCGAAGACGTAGCGCGTATCGATGCCGTTGACAGTCGCTTGCATGCGTTCCTCCTTGACCTTGGGGTCGGGAGTCCAGGCGATTGCGAGTTCCTGCGTGAACGTCGTTCCTGCATCGCAAACGGCACGCCCGAAGGGTCCGTGTGTGCGGGCGCGCGACGTTCGTGGCGCTATCCGTGTTGCATTGTCATGTGCTGCCGGGCTGTCTGCGCGCGGTGTCTCGTGTCGGGCGCATCAGCGGATTCGTTCGAAGCTTTTCCTCAGTGGATTCGTTGTTTCGTTCTTTGCCGTCCGCAGCGTATTGCCACGGGTGTTCCGTCCCGCTTCGAAGAGTGATGCGTCGCCGCCTTTCAAGCGTTTTGATGCGCGGCGCTTCGATGATTTTCAGTATGCGCCATTTCACGCAAACGTGTAGGCAGAAGGGCCGTCATCGTCGTGCGCGGGCGACTTTGTTGTGGGCTTGTGTGCGCCAGGGCGCTCAGGGATGCATCGGCGCGTCGGCGGCAGGCAGAGGCGTCCCCGGTTGCGGTTCCATTTGAGGTGCCGATGGCGGTGTCGATTGCGCCGACGATGGCGACGTGGGCGAAGGCGCTGCCGACGGTGATGCCGCTGGCGGCATGCCGCCGTTCTGATCGGCCGGTGCCGGGTTCGTTGGGGCCGGCGTCATTTCGAGCGGCGCCGGCGAGGAAGTCGTGGCGTTAGTTGGCGTGCCTTGTGTCGTATCGTTCGCGGCGCCGTTCGCGCCACCGCTTGCAGCGCCGTTCGCGCCACCACTCGCAGCACCATTCGCAGCGCCGCTCGCGCCCGGCGCCGCATCGCTCATATCATTCGACGCAGTCGGCACGCTGAGCGCGCCGCGCCACAGCAGTTCGACCTCGGTGCCGTTCGGTTCGGTCTGTACGAGCCGTACCGGCAGCCAGCCGAGCGAGGGCGCGAGCCACACGTCGATACGGCGCTTGTCGCCTGCGTGGCGCGGCAGCCGCATGAAGTGGCGCGCCGTCACGTAGCCATGATCTGTGCTCACCGTTTCGTCGCCGATGGTGGTGATGGGCCAGGTCTCGCCGCTGTCGTTGTCGGCCACGTAGAACTCGCGCGTGACGCCGGGCTTGTAGGCATCGGGGTCGCCGCGCACGAGGCTCGCGAGCTGCATCACCATGCTGAAGCGGTCCTGGGCACCATCGGGCAGCGCGAGCGAGTTGGGCGTGCGCGTGAATACGATCTGCTTCTCATTGCGATTGAAGATCGTGAAGTCTTCGGGGCGGCGGCCGCGCTTTTCGATGTACTGCTCGGGCGCGAGGCCGAAGGCATCCACGTGGCCGCGACTCGTCCAGCTGAACGTGCCGACGAAGGGCAGCGGTATCGACACCACCATCTCGTAGCGCTTGCCGTCGCTCTTCCAGTGGATCGTGCCAGGCTGATTGCGCGCGCCGTTGAAGAATGTGTCGTACTGGAGCTCGCCCGAGGGCGGCACGGAGAATTTCACGCCATGCGAGGCTTGCTGGGCCTGCGCGGACGGATGGCTGCCGTTGCCGGGCGCGGCAGTGGCCGCTGCACCGCTTGCACCATTCGCGGTGCTTGCCGACGCAGTTTCAGTAGAAGGACTCGATGCGGCTTGCGGTGCTTCAGGCGCAGCGGGGACCTTGGGACGCGGCGCGGGCGGCGCCACAGCCTGGAGCGTGTGCGGCGCGCTCGTCGCGCGCTTTGGCCGCGCGGGTGCCGCGGGCTTCGGTTTTGCCGGCGCGCTTGCAGCGGGCCGCGCCTGCTGCTCGATGCGCTCGGGCTTGAGCAGCGCCACCTGCACGGGCACGCGCACCGGAGCGAGCGGCGGCGGCGCGCCGTGATGACGCGCGAACCATTCCGCCGCGAGCCAGTGCAGCGTGCTCACCGCGACGAACACAGCCACCCAGCGCCACGCGCGCGAGCGGCGCGGCGGCGTGGGGCGGGCACGATCGGCCTGGTGGTCGGCGGCGGAAGTGGACATCGGGCTCAAATAAGACTTAAAGCAGAGGCGCTGGCATGTGGGAGACCGTTACTGTGACACGACACGCGCCTTGGCTGCAGAAAGCCTCGACTGCCGTGACGCGTCAGCGTTCGACGGGGCTGTACCCCAATTCATAGGAGAGCTTCTGCGCGCAGGCGCGCAGCGCGCGATCGACGGCGCCGTTCCAGGCGATATCGAACGCACCCTCGTGGCCGAGCGCGATGAGTCCGAGCGCGAGATCGCCTGTCGCATCGAAGACGGGCGTGCAGAACGCGTGGATGGTCGGCAGCAGCATGCCTTCCACGCGCGCGGCCCCATGCTCGCGCACTTCGGCCAGCGCGCGCTCGAGTTCCTCGGCGGTCCGGGGCGTCGAGCCCGAGGAATAGTGCTGCGCGCTGCCGAGCTCGCGTTCGATCATCGGCCCGGTCTTGCTGCGCGGCAGGTAAGCGGCGAACAGCAGGCCCGTGGCGGAGCTGAGCATCGGCATGACGTCGCCAAGCTTGAGCGAGGCCTTGGCCGGATGGCTCGATTCCATCCAGTGCACGACGGTCGGCCCCTGATTGCCCCAGACGGCGATGCCCACGGTGATGTCGAGCGCGTCGCGCAGCTCGGCAAGCGCGATGCGCGCGAGCTTCACGCCGTCCACGCGCGCGAGGCGCGCGAGCCCGAGCTGCAACGCGAAGCCGCCGAGTTCATAGCGGCCCGAGAGCGCGTCCTGCGCGACCATGCCGAGACGCATGAAGCTCACGAGATAGCGGTGCGCCTTGGCCGGGCTCATGCCCGCGCGCTGCGCGAGGTCGCGCAGCATCATCGCGCGCGGCTCGTTGGTCAGCACTTCGAGCAGCCGGAAGCCCACTTCGATCGACTGGATGCCCGAGCGCAGTTTTTCTTCGCCGGCGTCGCCACTCTCGCTGCTTTCGTGGGCGTCGTCGAGGTCGGCGGCGTCTTCGGCGTCGCGGGCGGCAGCCGCGGATAGTGCGGCCGGTGTCGTGGCGGGGCGGGCGGATCGGGAAGGCGGCATGGAGTCGTGCGGGTCCTGGCGTTCGGATTTCGATTCACCATCGTAGAATACATTTCCTCTATCGTCATCCACGTCCCACTACATGAAACTCGCCACGCTGAAGGACGGCACCCGTGACGGTCAACTGATCGTCGTTTCCCGCGACCTGCGCAGCGCCGCCATGGCCGACGCGATCGCGCCCACGCTGCAGCGTGTGCTCGACGACTGGCGCTTCTACGCGCCGCAACTGCTCGATCTCTACGAGACGCTCAACTATGGCCGCGCGCGCAACGCCTTCAGCTTCGACGCCAGCGCGTGCATGGCGCCGCTGCCGCGCGCCTATCAGTGGGCGGACGGCTCGTCGTATGTGAATCACGTCGAGCTCGTGCGGCGCGCGCGCGGCGCGCCCATGCCGCCCGAGTTCTGGACCGATCCGCTCATGTACCAGGGCGGCAGCGACGACTTCATCGGCCCGACCGATGACATCGTCTGCGCATCGGAGGCCTGGGGCATCGACTTCGAAGCCGAAGTCGCCGTCATCACCGGCGACGTGCCGATGGGCGCGAGCGCCGAGGACGCGCTCAAGGCCGTGCGTCTCATCACGCTCGCGAACGATGTCTCGCTGCGCAACCTCATTCCCGTCGAGCTCGCAAAGGGCTTCGGCTTCTTCCAGAGCAAGCCGGCTACGTCGTTCGCGCCCGTCGTCGTGACGCCCGACGAACTCGGCGAGCACTGGCGCGAAGGGCGCGTGCATCTGCCGATGCTCGTGTACTGGAACGGCAAGAAGGTCGGCCAGCCCGACGCGGGCACCGACATGGTGTTCCACTTCGGCCAGCTGATCGCGCACGCCGCGAAGACGCGCAATCTGCGCGCCGGCGCGATCGTCGGGTCGGGCACCGTCTCGAACAAGGATGCGAAGCGCGGCTACTGCTGCATCGCCGAGAAGCGCTGCCTCGAGACGATCGAGCACGGCGAGCCTCGCACCGAGTTCATGAAGTTCGGCGACAGCGTGAAGATCGAGATGCTCGACGAAGCCGGCCACTCGATCTTTGGCGCGATCGATCAGGCCGTGGCGCCGGGCGCCAGCTGAGCCGTCCGAGAGGGTTTCGCCGGATGCCGCATGCGCCGCGTGCGGCTACACTGGCGAACGCGCGTGCGCGTGGGGCCTTCAGGCGCTCACGCTTGCGCGCAGGCGGTCTGCGCATCATGGGCAGTACACGGACCGCATTCGAAGCCGTACGCAGAATACGCTCGACATACCAATAGTCTGGAGACACCGTGAAGCCCTTTCGCCCACGTCGTTTTGCCTGCTCGCTCGCATCCAGCGTCGCCGCCCCGCGTGCGGCACTTGCTGGCCTTTTCGGCATTTTGGCGCCCACTCTCGCTCTCGCACAAATCAAGATCGGCCTCGTGCTTTCGCTCACTGGCCCGGCCGCGTCGCTCGGCATTCCGGCGCGCGACACCGCGGCAATGTTCCCTGCGCAGATCGCGGGCCAGCAGGTGCAGTACATCGTGCTCGACGACGCCTCCGATACCACCCAGGCCGTCCAGGACACGAGAAAGCTGATCGACGAGCAGCACGTGGACGCCATCATCGGCTCGTCGATCACGCCCAACACGCTCGCGATGCTCGACGTGATTGCGCAGGGCGAGACGCCCACGATCTCGCTGGCGTCCTCGGCGAAGATCATTGAGCCCGTGGACGACAAGCGCCACTGGATGTTCAAGACGCCGCAGACCGACGCGATGATGGCCGGCGCGATCGCCGAGCACGCGGCCGCGCATAACGTGAAGACCATCGCCTATATCGGCCAGGCCGACGCGCTCGGCGAGGCGTTCTACGTCGAAGTCGCCAAGGCCGCACAGGCGCGCGGCATCAAGCTCGTCGCGAGCGAGCGCTTCAATCGCACCGATCCGAGCGTGACGGGCCAGGCGCTGAAGATCGTCGCCGCGAAGCCCGACGCCGTCGTGGTGGGCGCGGCCGGCACGCCCGCCGCGCTGCCGCCCAAGGCGCTCAAGGAGCGCGGCTACAGGGGCCTCATCTATCACAACCACGGCGTGGGCAACCGCGACTTCCTGCGCGTGTGCGGCGCCGACTGCAACGGCACCTTCCTGCCCGCGAGCCCCGTGCTCGTGGCCGCGCAGCTGCCCGACGGCGAGCCGGAGCGGCGCCTTGCGCTCGACTATATTTCGCGCTACGAAGCACGTTACGGCGCCGGTTCCGTTTCGGCGTTCGGCGCCTATACGTGGGACGCGGGCCTGTTGCTCGGCAGCGCGATTCCCATTGCGCTCCAGTCGGCGGCGCCGGGCACGAAAGCGTTTCGCCACGCGCTGCGCGATGCCATCGAGTCCACGCGCGGGCTGCACACCACCAACGGCATCGTCAACATGAGCGCTACGGACCACCTGGGGCTCGACGCGCGTGCACGCGTGATGGTCGAGATCCAGGACGGCAAATGGGTTTACCAGCCGCATTGATGTTTCCTTGATGTATCGTCCAATGATTCTGCAATCCGAAGCAATTTAGGAGCCGCCCATGAACGATCCTTTTTACGCCCACTATGACGCGCTGCGCGTGCGGCGGCACGAGCACGGCATCGTCGAGATCGTGATGAGCGGCGAGGGCGCGAACAAGAGTGGCCTCGCCACGGCCGACGCCAATATGCACCGCGAGCTCGCCGAAATCTGGCGCGACGTCGACCACGACCCGGACGCGCGCGTCGCGGTGATCCGCGGCGAGGGCAAGGGCTTTTCGGCGGGCGGCGATCTTGCGCTCGTCGAGGACATGGCCACGCACTTCGACGTGCGCGCGCGGGTCTGGCGCGAGGCGCGCGACCTCGTCTACAACGTGATCAACTGCAGCAAGCCCATCGTTTCGGCGATGCACGGCCCGGCGGTGGGCGCGGGGCTCGTGGCGGGCCTGCTCGCCGATATCTCGATCGCGGCGAAGTCGGCGCGCATCATCGACGGACACACGCGCCTCGGTGTCGCGGCGGGCGATCACGCGGCGATCGTCTGGCCGCTTCTGTGCGGGATGGCGAAGGCGAAGTACTACCTGCTGCTGTGCGAGCCGGTGAGCGGCGAGGAGGCCGAGCGCATCGGCCTTGTCTCGCTCGCGGTGGACGAAAACGACTTGCTGCCCAAGGCGTTCGAAGTTGCGAAGCGCCTCGCCAACGGCTCGCAGACCGCGCTGCGCTGGACCAAGTACGCGCTGAACAATTGGCTGCGCCAGGCGGGGCCGAATTTCGATACCTCGCTCGCGCTCGAATTCATGGGCTTTGCCGGACCCGACGTGCACGAGGGCGTCAAATCGCTGCGCGAGCGGCGCGCGCCGGAATTTCCGGGCGGCGATCCGTTCTAACGGGTCCGTGGCGGCGCGCGTTGCTCGAGCGCGCCGGCAACCGCATGCGCGCCGTGCTTTGGCCGAGTGCGCGAGGCCTGAACTTCGCGCGCCCGGTGGCTCGGCCCGCGCGGTATGATCGAAGCGTAATCATCTGCGCTTTTGTGCGGGCGGCCTGCAGCGGAACACGCCATGTCGCTGCGAGCCGCAAGCCGGCGCAAGCCACATCCTTAGGGCCCGCCTGATCTGCGCGGCCGGCCATCCAGCCGGCCGTTCAGCGTGGCCAACCAACTTTGCGAGGGAGAATCCGCATGACCGATTCAGCAGGCACCGTGCCGCCGTTCCCGGGCTTTCCCGGCTTTCCGCCCGCCGAGATGCTCGACCGCATGTGGGGGATGATGCGCCTCACGCCGTTCGGCAGCGCGTTTCCCGGCAGCGAGCCGGGCGCGGCGCAGGGACTCGGGCCGTCGCTTTCGATGATGTCCGACATGATGACGCCGCTCACCAATATCGAGGAGCTCGACAAGCGCATCACCGATCTGCGTGCCGTCGAGCAGTGGCTCAAGCTGAACCTGAGCATGCTGCAGTCGGCGATCCAGGCGCTCGAAGTGCAGCGCGCGACGCTCTCCACCTTGCGCGCGTTCGGCGCGTTCGCGCAGTCGATGAGTCCGTCGAGCACGCAGAGCGCGCCGGAACCCGAGCCGCGCGACGCACGCGCGCAAGCGGGCGCCGCATCCGCGGAAGCGGCCGATGCCGCAGCGGGGGCGCCGGCCGGTTTCGACGCCTCGGCGTGGTGGAACCTGCTGCAGTCGCAATTCAATCAGCTCGCGCAGTTCGCGATGGTTCAGCCCGCCGCGGCCGCCGAAGCGGCGACCGAGGCGGCGCAGGCCGCGGCCGAAGCGGCTGCGCCGCGCGCGAAGCCGGCGGCGAAGCGCAGCGGCGGTAGCGGTGGCGCGAACGGCGGCGGCGCGGGTAGCAAGCCGGGTGCGCGCAGCGCGAAGCGCTCGTCGGCGCAGCCCGAGTAGCGCCGGGAGCGGTGACGAGGCGCGTCGATTAGCGGTCGGCGCCAGCGATTAAAGGTCGTCGAAGGCCAATCTGTCCTGCGGGACGCAGCACACGGGGAGCGTCGGCGTCATGAGGCTTGCGCTCGTGATGATGGGTGGCGGCGCACGCGCGGCCTACCAGGCCGGCGCGCTGCGCGCGCTCGCGGAACTCGCCGGGCAGGCCGATCCGGCGCGGCGCGCGATGCCGTTCACGGTGATCTGCGGCACCTCGGCGGGCGCGATCAACGCCACCTCGATCGCCAGTCATGCCGACCACTTCTTGCACGGCGCGCAGCGCCTCGTCGACATCTGGTCCAATCTGAGCGCCAGCCAGGTCTATCGCACCGACTTGCCCGGCGTCGCGGCCGCGGGCGCGCGCTGGCTCGCCGCGCTCGCGTTCGGCTGGGCCACCTTCGGGCTCGCGGCGCGGCGCACGCCGCGCACGCTGTTCGACAACGCGCCGCTCGCCCGTTTCCTTGAAGGCACGCTCAATTTCCACCGCATCGAGCAGATGCTCGACGAGCGCCTGCTGCATGCGCTCTCCGTGACCGCGCTCAGCTATTCGTCGGGGCGGCATCTGACCTTCTATCAGGCGAGCGAGCCCATCAGCGCGTGGCGCCGCGCGCAGCGCACGGCACGCATGGTCGCGCTCACGCCCGCGCATCTGCTCGCTTCGGCGGCGATTCCCTATGTGTTTCCCGCCGTGCGCCTTGAGCTCGACGGCCATCACGAATATTTCGGCGACGGCTCGATCCGGCAGATCGCGCCGCTTTCGCCGGCCATCCACTTCGGCGCGGAGCGCATCGTCGTGATCGGCGCCAACGCGAGCGCGCCCGAGGTGCCGGCCGCGCGCCCCGACATCGACCTCTATCCGACGCTCGCGCAGATCGGCCAGCAGGTGCTCGCGAGCGTGTTTCTCGACGCGCTCGGCGCCGACATCGAGCGCATCGAGCACGTGAACCGCATGGTGCTGCACCTGCCGCACACCGTCGAGCCGGAAAGCGGCTGGCGGCACATCGACGTGCTCGCGATCGGGCCGAGCGAGCGCATCGAGCTGATCGCCGCCCGTCATTTGCAGCAGCTGCCGCTCTCGGTGCGCACGCTGCTGGGGGCGGTGGGCGGCAATCGCGCGTCGGGTGCGGCGTTTGCGAGCTATCTGCTGTTCGAGAGCGCATTTACGCGGGAGCTGGTCGAGCTCGGCTACCGCGACACGCTGGCTCAACGCGAGCTTCTTCTGGAATGGCTCAAACAACCGTCGGACGAGCCTTCCGGCGTGGCGCACGGGCACCCGGAAGCGCCCCGGAACTGAAAGATCGGCGTGCTATCATCGTGTAAGGTTTTTCCGACCGTCCGCTGTCGGAGGCTCCAGCGCGTCAACGCGGACGGGCCAGCGGCAGGCGGCGGGCGCGGGAGAGGCGGCTGAGCGGTGGTTTGGCTGCAAGCTGCGGCAATCTGCCGCAGCTTGACGCGATGCTCGCCGAACGGTCCGTCAGGGCCGCCGCGCCTCGCGTGAACGGGGCGGACGGGCGGCCAAACGACGCGGGCGGAATCCCGCGAATTTATCCGGCAGCCGGATTCAAGGCATGGTGCAACTACCCAGAATCCACAACGGCGCCTCCCAATCCGGCATTGCAGATTGCCGCTCGACAGGAAGTAATCTGTTTAGCGGGGGTGTAATTGCGTCCGGGCGGCCGGTTACCGCGTAAAATTAAATGTTTTAGCCTGTGTGCCGTAGAGATATGTCAAACCGACGCGGCCGCGGGCAGCACGATACAAGTCGTCATGCGCAGAACAGGGGCGGGACTATGAACACGATGCTTTATCCGGAACTTTACAAATCGCTCGAATCGGTCCGATGGGATATGGAAAAGGATATTCCCTGGGACAAGTTCGATGCGTCGCTCCTCACCGACGAGCAGGCCAGGACCATCAAGATGAACGCCATCACCGAATGGTCCGCGTTGCCGGCCACGGAGATGTTCCTGCGCGACAACCATCATGACAGCGACTTCTCCGCGTTCATGAGCGTGTGGTTCTTCGAGGAGCAGAAGCACTCGCTCGTGCTGATGGAGTACCTGCGCCGCTTCAAGCCGGAGCTCGTGCCCACCGAGGAAGAACTGCACGCCGTGCGCTTCGAGTTCGATCCGGCGCCGCCGCTCGAGACGCTCATGCTGCACTTCTGCGGCGAGATCCGCCTGAACCACTGGTATCGCCGTGCGGCCGAGTGGCACACGGAGCCGGTCATCAAGGCCATCTACGAAACCATCTCGCGCGATGAGGCCCGCCATGGCGGCGCGTATCTGCGCTACATGAAGAAGGCGCTCAACAATTTCGGCGACGGCGCGCGCGCGGCGTTCGCGAAGATCGGCGTGTTGATGGCCTCGGCGCGCCGCACCGAGAAGCCGCTGCATCCCACGAACCTGCACGTGAACCAGGCGCTGTTCCCGCGCGACACCGTGCAGTCGCGCCTGCCCGATCCGGAATGGCTCGAGCGCTGGCTCGACGAGCAGATCCGCTTCGACGATGGCTGGGAAAAGAAGGTGGTCGAGCGCATCCTGCACAACCTGTCGATCCTGTTCGAGCGCACCTTCACCACGGCGCAGGAGCTCAACCGCTACCGCAAGGAAGTGGTGCAGCGTCTGCAGGGCGAACAGGGCGCGCAGCAGCCGGCCTGATGCCCGCCCACCGCTCGTTCGTCTCGCGCCCCTCGCGGCGCTGAGGCGAACCCGACGGCCCGGAGCGCTCACGCGTGACGGGCTGTTTTTTCGTCGGCGGCGCCCATTGCTGTCTGGTTTCAATCGTTCCGAATGTTTCATTCGCGCGGCGCTTCCGACGACACCGTCCGCCGCGCTTCACTCGAGCCTCATTCCATGCCCGCTTCCTTCGAACGCAAGATCACGACCCGCGAGGCGCTCGCACAACGGCGCGCCTCGCTGAGCGGCCCGGTGGTGTTCACCAACGGTGTCTTCGACATCCTGCATCGCGGGCATGTCACCTATCTCGCCGACGCGAAGGCGCTGGGCGCGACGCTGATCGTCGGCGTGAACAGCGACGCTTCGGTGAAGATGCTCGGCAAGGGTGACGATCGCCCGATCAACAACGAGAACGACCGCATGGCGCTGCTGGCGGCGCTCGAAAGCGTGGACTGGGTGGTGCAGTTCGGCGAGCGCACGCCGATCGAGCTGATCGAGGCCGTGCGCCCGGACATTCTCGTGAAGGGCGGCGACTACGACATGGATGCGCTGCCCGAGTCGGCGCTCGTGCGCAGCTGGGGCGGCCGCGCGCTCGCGATCGCCTTCGAGCACGACCGCTCGACCACGAAGCTGCTGCAGAAGGTGCGCGAACAGCAGGGCTGAGCGGTTTCGTCGACCCGGAGCGCTGCGCTCGACCCGCGCGGCAATCGAGCGTTCACGCGTCGCTCATGCGCGCCGCGCAACGCTTGCGCCGCGTACCGCGATTACTGCGCGAGCGTAGAGGCCTGAATGGCCGGATCGGCGACCGGGCCGCCCACCACGGGCACGTCCACGGACTCCGAGGGTTTGATCGGCCGCACCGTAAGGCCTTCCGGATGGATTTGCCGGTTCAGTTGCTTGTGCCCGTTCGTGCCCGTCAGGGGAGCGGGGCCGAACAGGCCACGGATCGCCCCGAAGGCGAGCAGGTTGGCGAGAATCAGGATGGCGATCAGCCAGCGCAGCATCGTGTGAGACTCCGTCGATATCGTTCGTGAGGTTCGCCGCCGCGCCGTGCGGCGGCATGCGCCCAAGGCGCGCTCAGGATTGCGTCGCGATCAGCGCGAGGCCTGCGAGCACCAATGCGTCGTGGCGAGTATGCGGCACCTTCAGCGCCGCCGTCACTTCGGCGGCCGCACCGCCGCTCACCACCAGCCGCACCGGCATTTTCCACGCGTCTTGCAAATCGGCCCAGGCGCGCTCGATCAGGCCCGCCTGGGCGAGCGCGCAGCCCGTCGAAATCGAGCGCTTCGTGTCGGTGGCAAAGAGCGGGCCTAGTCCCAACGCTCCCGCCGATTCCGCCGATGTTCCCGTCGCTGTTCCCGCCATCGTTCCCAGCGCCGTTCCCGCCATCGATCCCGCGTCTTGTCCAGCGTTGTGCTCGCCGTGCGCCGTGCCGATCAGGCCGCGCGCGTGGTGCGCATCGAGCACTGGCAACTGCGCCGTGTGCTCGCCGAGCGAGCGCATCATGAGCGTCCAGCCCGGTGCGATGAGGCCGCCCACGAAGGTGCCGTCGGCGCGCAGCGCCTCCAGCGTCGTTGCGGTGCCGAACGTGGCGATGAGCAGCGGCTCGTCCGGAAACGCCGCGCGCGCCCCGATCATGCCGGCCCAGCGGTCGCTGCCGAGTGCGTCGGGGGTCGTATAGCCGTTCGTCACGCCGCATTGCTGCCGGGTCGAGCGGATCACCGTGCGTGCGAGGCCGGGCCAGTGAGCGTCGAGCGCGGCGTCGATGCGCTGCGCCACGGCCGCACCCGCGACGTTCGAGATCCATGCGCTGCCGGGCACGGGTAGCGCCGACCAGTCGGCGAAGTCGCGTGCGGCGGCGATGGCGGTGGCAGTGCTGGTCGCGGCGGCCGTGCCGGGCGCCGCGTTGCCCGGGGCGGCGTCGTGGCTCGACGCGCCGGCGTGCAAACGCGAGCCATCGGCGGCCACGAGCGCCCACTTGATCCGGCTATTGCCGGCGTCGATCAGCAGAAACGGCGGCGGGCAAGCGCGCTGGGCGCTGCTCGTGTGGCTCATGCGCCGTTGCCTGCGAGCCGCAGCGAGATGTCGCCGGTCGTGACGGCCTCGCGGCCGCGCGCGGTATCGAGGAGCAACTGGCCGCGCTCGTCCACCCCCACGGCCACGCCGCGCAGCAGCTCGGCGCCTTGCTCGTAGAGCGCGACCTCGCGGCCCGCGTAAGCGTGGCAGGCGTTCCAGCGCGCCTGGAACGGCGCGAAGCCCGCCGTGCCGAAGCGCTGCAGCGCGCCTTCGAGCGCGTTGAGCTCGGCGGCCAGCACGTCGGTGAGATTGGCGGCGGGCCACACGCGCGAGAGCGCGGTGGGCACCGTACCCGGCACGGGCGCCGCCTGTTGATTCGCCGGGTCGGCGTTGAGCGCCTCGACCTTCGCGGCGAGCGCTTCCGGATGGCGCACGTTCGTGCCGATGCCGATCACCACCGCCGAGGCGTCGGCCGTGCTCCACGCGCTCTCCACCAGGATCCCCACCAGCTTGTCGCCTTCGAGCAGCACGTCGTTGGGCCACTTGAGCGCGATCTGGCCGGGCGCGGCCACGGGCAGCGTGCGCAGCCCGTCCACGAGCGCCGAGCCGACGGCGAGGCTCAAGCCCGCGAGCCCCTCGACCGGGCGCGGCAGCACGCAGCCGATGGAAAACAGCAACGCGTCGCCGGGCTGGGCGACCCAGCTGCGCCCGCGCCGGCCGCGGCCCGCCGTCTGCAGATAGGCCACGCGCACGATCGGACGCGCGAGGGCGTCGGCGCGATGCGGCAGTGCCTTCAGGTGCGCCATCAGGTCGGCGTTAGTCGAGCCGGTCTCCTCGACGATCTCGATGGGCCAGTCGTGCGCGGCGGGGCCGAACAGCGTCACCGCGCGCTCGCGGTCGATGCGCCAGTCGTCGGCGCTCGGGGTATCTGGGGTAGGAGTATTCATGTCTCGTATTGTAGTGGCTGCCACTGGCGCTGACGGGCGCAAATAGGCAGGCCGCCGCGCGCTGCCATCGGCGTGGCGCCTGTCCGTTCCGCGTGGCTCCCCGGCTTTTTCGATAGGTGCTCCGGGGTGGCGCTTGCGCGGAAGTCGTCCAAATTTTGCCTGTTCTTTAGGCAATTCACAGCTAGCCCACAGCCGGCCCACAGGTTATCCACGGAATCATCCACAGGGGCCGGCATGGTGGATGCAGACGGTATTGCGCTGACTCGTACTCAGGGCTTACGCATTCCACAGCGCGCCCACAGGCTGCCAACAGGTCATCCACAGAATTATCCACAGCGCTCCGGGGCGCAACCTGGGCTTTGCTCCAGCAGACGAATGGGTGCGCGCCCGGACCGCCGAAACGGGGCGCGTTCGTTACAATGATTGATCATTCCTCCCGCCCGAGCGCCCCGCCTTGACTCAAGAGATGCCGCCCGGCCTCGAAATCGCGGCCGGCACCCACGGAAAGATCGTGCGCCTGTCCGGTCAATGGACCGCGCTGGCGCTCGCGCGCGACCGCGATCACGGCGGCGCGGCGCGGCGCCTGCGCGCGCTCGATGGCGAGCGCATCGGCCAATGGGACCTCTCGCGCGTCGAGCGCATGGATCACGTGGGCGGCCAGGCGCTCTGGCGCGTCTGGGGCCACAAGCTGCCCGCCGATCTGGTGGCGCTCTCCGACACGCAGCGCGACATCTTCGAGCGCATCGCGCTGCTCGATTCGGTGCGCGAGCCGGCCGAGCGCGTGGTGCGCGTCGATCCCGTCACGAGGCTGGGCCTCGCGATCTTCGCGTTCGGCGATCACCTGTACGGCGGGCTGGCGATGCTCGGCCGCGTGGTGCTCGATCTGCTGCTCGTGCTGCGCAAGCCGAAGGTCACGCCCTGGGTGGAGATCTCCGCGAACGTCTATAACGCAGGTACGCGCGCGCTGCCGATCACGGCGCTCGTCGCGTTTCTGATCGGCATCGTGCTGTCGTATTTGTCGGCGCAGCAGTTGCGGTTGTTCGGCGCGAACCAGTTCATCGTGAACATTCTGGGCCTCGCGGTGATCCGCGAGCTCGGGCCGGTGCTCTCGGCCATCCTGGTCGCGGGGCGCTCGGGCTCGGCCATCACCGCGCAGATCGGCGTGATGCGCGTGACCGAGGAACTCGACGCGATGCGCGTGATGGGCATCTCGCACGGCCTGCGCCTGATCCTGCCGCGCGTGATCGCACTGGGCGTGGCGATGCCGCTGCTCGTGATGTGGACCGACATCATCGCGCTGTTGGGCGGCGCGCTCGCGGCCAAGGCCGTGCTCGGCATCGACATCTCGTACTTCATCCGCTCGCTGCCGAGCGTGGTGCCGATCGCGAACCTGTGGATCGGGCTCGGCAAGGGCGTGGCATTCGGTATGCTGGTAGCGATCGTCGGCTGTCACTTCGGCTTTCGCATCAAGGCGAACTCGCAAAGCCTCGGCGAAGGCACGACCACCTCGGTCGTGACTTCCATCACCATCGTGATCCTCGCCGACGCCGTGTTCGCCATCCTGTTTCAGAACGTGGGGCTGTCATGAGTACGACGACGGGCACGATAGGCGCACGAGGCGCGATGACCACGACGGGCACCTTGACTACGCCGCTCAAGGAGGTGGCCGAGGACTTGCCGCTGCCCGCCATCGGCGAGCCCATCATCGAGGTGCGCAATCTCAGCAAGCGCTATGGGCGCAACATCGTCCATCAGCACCTGAACCTGGACATCCGCCGCGGCGAGATCGTCACGATCGTGGGCGGCTCGGGCTCGGGCAAGACCACGCTCGTGCGCCAGATTCTCGGCCTCGAAAAACCGACTTCGGGCACGATCAAGCTGTTTGGCGAAGACATCTCGACGATCGAGCCCGAGCGCGCCCGCCTCATGCGCACGCGCACGGGCATGCTGTTTCAGCACGGCGCGCTGTTCTCCTCGCTCTCGGTGTTCGACAACGTCGCGCAGCCGGTGCGCGAGCTCGGCAAGGTGCCGGCCGACCTGTTGCGCGACATCGTGATGCTCAAGCTCGAGATGGTGGGCCTGCCGTGCAAGCACGCCTCGAAGATGCCGGCCGCGCTCTCGGGCGGCATGGTCAAGCGCGTGGGCCTCGCGCGCGCGATCGTGCTGGAGCCGGAGCTGCTCTTTCTCGACGAGCCTACCGCCGGGCTCGACCCGCGCTCGTCGGACGAAGTGGTGGAGCTCATCAGCACGCTGCACCGCGCGCTCGGCCTCACTGTCGTGCTGATCACGCACGACCTCGACGCGATGGTCGCGCTCTCCACGCGCGTGGCCGTGCTCGCCGAGCGCAAGGTGCTGGTGGCGGCCCCCGTGGAGGAGGCCGCGTGCGTGGACGATCCGTTCATCCGCGAATATTTTTTGGGCATGCGCGGCCGGCGCGCGCTGCAGGCGCTGCCGCCCGAGCGGCGCGCGAAGCTGCCGCTGGCGGCGCTCGCGCCGGCTTCGGTGGGCGCGAAGCCGTGTTGATGCGCGCCACGCGAGACTGCGCGCGCGAGCGCCGCGCCGCCGCGTCGGCGGCCGCGCTGGTGGCCGGGCGTGTAGCCGCGCTTGCGGCCGCATTCGGGGTCGTGCCCGTGGCCGCATTCGTAGCCGCGCGTGTGGCCGCATTCGTGGCCCCCAACGAGGGAATCTGACGATGGAAAACAAAGCGCATGCGTTCTGGGCGGGTGCCTTCACGCTTGGTCTGCTGGCCGTGATCGCGTTTGCGGTCGTCTTCTTCAGCGCCGACCATACCGTGCGCGTACCTTACGACCTCATCTCGCGCAGCAACGTGACCGGGCTCTACCCCGATGCCGCCGTGCGCTATCGCGGGCTCGACGTCGGCAAGGTGCAGTCGATCCGCTTCGATCCGAGCCACCCGGGGCAGATCCGCATCCGCGTGGTGGTCGACCAGAAAGCGCCGATGACGCGCTCCACCTACGGCACGCTCGCACTGCAGGGCGTGACGGGCATCGCGTTCGTCCAGCTCGACGACAATGGCCTCGATCTTTCGCCGCTGCCTTCTTCCGAAAAGCACGTGGCCGAGATTCCGCTGCGCCCGGGCCTGCTCGACCAGTTGCAGCGGCGCGGCGATGCGCTGCTGCGCAAGCTCGACAACATCGCCGGCGACGTCGACGAGATGCTGAACGAGGAGAACCGCAAGCAGATCATGGCGACCGTCTCGAGCCTGCAGCAGGCCGCGAGCAGCGCGAACGCGCTCGCGCAGCAGTTGCAGCCGACCACCCAGCGCCTGCCGGGCGCGGTCGCCGACTTGCAGAAGACGCTGCAATCGACCAATCAGCTGATCACGAGCATGAACCGGCCGGACGGCCCGTTCCAGACCAATCTGAACAAGGTCGGCACGGCGGCGGCCCAGGCCGGGCAGGCACTGAGCTCGATCGATGCGTCGATCCAGGACCTTTCGGCGCGCGTGGGCTACGACACGCTGCCGCGCGTCGACTCGCTGACCGACGACGTGCGCTCGGCGATGCGTTCGGTCGACAAGGCGGCGGGCGCTTTCAGCACGAGCCCGAGCAGCCTGCTGTTCGGCGGCGCGCCGCTGCCCGCGCCGGGGCCGGGCGAGCCGGGCTTCGCCTGGCCCGCCGGCGCGGGCGCGAAGTAGCGCTGCGGCTGGCCAGGCATCAACGCAAGCACCCAGCGCCGCATGAGTCGCATCAACTGGAAGGAATCGCAGGAAGGAACCGCAATGTCACGCCAAGCCACTTCGTCACGCTCGCTCCTGGGGCTCTGCCGCGCCGCGCTTGCGGCGCTCGCCATCGGCTCGCTGGCGGCGTGCGCCGGCAGGTCCGCCGCGCTCTCCGATATCCGCTACGACCTCGGGCCGCAGCAGGAGGCGGCGAGCGCATCGGCGTCGCTGCCGCCGCTCAAGGTGCTCGAAGTGAGCGCGCCCCCGCCGCTCGACAACGACGGCATCCTCTATCGCCTGAACGGCGACTCGCAGCGCTCGGGGCGCTACGCGGACAGCCGCTGGACGATGTCGCCCGCGCGCCTGCTCACGCAGCGCCTGCGCACCACGCTCGCCTCGCGTGCCACCGTGCTCTCGGGCGCCGACGCCGTGCAGGCGCCGATGCTGAAAGTCGAGCTCACGGAGTTCGAGCAGGTCTTCGACACGCCAACGCAAAGCGCCGGCGTGCTGGCCGCGCGCGCGACCCTCATGCAGGGTGGCAAGGTGATCGCGCAGCGCGCCTTCGTGGCGCGCGCACCCGCGAGCACGCCCGACGCCGCAGGCGGTGTAGCGGCGCTGCGCGCAGCGAGCGACGACTTCGCGGGCCAGATTGGCGCGTGGCTGGGCGCGCAGGCGTTCGCCGGCACGCCTTGAGCAACGCGGCGCCCGGCGCTTCGGACGCACCAGAGGCGGGACTGGCGGCATGAGCGGCGCAGGCTCGGGTGATACGGACGACGCGGAGCGCGGCGCCACTCCACCCACATCCGAAACGCCGCTGCGTCAGGCCTCCACGCTCTCGCGCCAGGCGTTTGCGCTCTACACCGCGCTGATCGTCTACGCATCGTGGTATCCGTTCTCGGGCTGGCGCTCGCTCGGGCTCGGCCCCTTCGACTATCTCGGCGATCCCTTTCCGAAATACTGGACGGTCTTCGACGTCGTCACGAACGTGCTCGGCTACATGCCGTTTGGCGCGCTGGCCGTGCTCGCCGTCTGGCCGCGCTGCCGCGGCTTGCTGGCGATCGCGCTCGCCACGCTGGCCGGCACGCTGCTCTCGGGCGTGATGGAGGCGGTGCAGACTTATTTGCCCACACGCGTCGCCTCGAATCTCGACCTCGCCACCAACGTACTCGGCGCGCTGCTGGGCGCGGCCATCGCGGCGCCCGCCACGGGCGCGCTGCTCGAACGCGGCTTCCTGCGGCGCCTGCGCTTTCGCTGGTTCGAGCGCGACGCCGGCACGCTGATGGTGCTCGCCGCGCTCTGGCCGTTCGCGACGATGTTTCCCGTGCCGCGCCTGTTCGGCATGGGCGACTGGCCGCGCGCGCTCTGGGAGCGCTTCGACGCATCGATGCAGGGCGCCGTGCTCGCCTGGGCACCCGCCGCCTGGCAGTTGAGCGCGTGGCCCGGCGCGCTGGCCGCGCGTCTGCCGGAGACCGACTGGGAGGCGCTCGTGACCGCGCTCAACCTGTTTGCCGCCGCCGCGTTCGCCTCGCTGCCGATGCGCGCTCGCGCGCCGCGTGCGCGGCTCATCGTGCTGCTGATCGTGACGACGCTCGCGGTGAAAGCCGGCGCGACCTTCCTGCAATCGCAAAGCGGCCTCTTGTTCGACTGGGCGACGCCAGGCGCGCTTGTGGGTCTCGCGTGGGGCACGCTGGCGGCTTTCGTCGCGCTGCGTCTGCCGCGCACGGCACGCGCCGCCGCCGCGACGGTGGCGCTGGCCGTTTCGCTCGTGCTCGTGAACGTGCTGCCGGTGAGTCCCTATTTCGACGTCCTGCTCGCCGACTGGCGCCAGGGCCGCTATCTGCACTTCAACGGGCTGGCGCGCTGGCTCGCGTGGACGTGGCCATGGGCGGCGCTCGGCTGGACGGCGTTCTCGCTGGAGCGCGCGTGGCTTGCACGGCGCGCGCGCCGCCGGATGCGATCGGGCCGCTGAGGCGACCGGCAAATGCGACCGGCACATGCTCCGACACGGCCCGCTATGCGGATCGCAGCGGACGCCGTGCCGGCCTCCGCCAGCACACGGAGCGTTCACGCCACGCTCGCTATAATCGACCGCATTGCACTGACAGCATCCCCTCAACCGCATTGCATCGACCGCGTCGCGCACACGCGAGCCGTACGGCCTGCGCGCCGCGCCCGACACTTCACCGGTAACCCCCGCCATGACCGATTCGTTCTATCAACACCATGTCTTTTTCTGCCTGAACCAGCGCGATCCAGGCGCCGATCGTCCGAGCTGCGCGAACTGCAACGCGCAGGCGATGCAGGAATACGCGAAAAAGCGCGTGAAGGAGCTGGGCCTCGCGGGCCCGGGCAAGGTGCGCATCAACAAGGCCGGCTGCCTCGACCGCTGCGAGGAAGGCCCCACCGTGGTCGTGTACCCCGAGGGCACCTGGTACACCTATGTCGACGAGAGCGACATCGATGAGATCGTCGTCTCGCATCTGCAGAACGGCCAGGTGGTCGAGCGCCTGAAGATCGACCGCTAAAGCGCCACTCAGGCACCTCGAAAGAACCACGCAAGGACCCGCAAGAGCCGCAACGATGAACGCACAAACCGAAAAATTCCACATCGACGGTCCCGTGGGCCAGATCGAATGCGCACTCGACAGGCCCGACGCAGGCACGCCGGTGCGCGGCATCGCGCTCGTCGCGCATCCGCATCCGCTCTTTGGCGGCACGATGGACAACAAGGTCGCGCAGACGCTCGCGCGCACGCTCGTGCAGCTCGGCTACGTGACCTACCGTTCGAACTTCCGCGGTGTCGGTACGACGTCGGGCACGCACGACAACGGCATCGGCGAGCAGGACGACCTGCTCGAGCTCCTGGGCTACATGCGCGCGCAGCCGGGCCAGGCCGACATGCCGCTCGTGCTCGCGGGCTTCTCGTTCGGCACCTTCGTGCTCTCGCATGTCGCGAAGCGCTATCAGGAAGCGGGCGGGGCGATCGAGCGCATGGTGTTCGTCGGCACCGCGGCTAGCCGCTGGGAAGTCGCGCCCGTGCGCGAGGACACGCTCGTGATCCACGGCGAGCTCGACGAGACCGTGCCGATTCTCTCGGTGTACGACTGGGCGCGGCCGCAGGAGCTGCCCGTCGTCGTGATTCCGGGGGCGGAGCACTTCCTGCATCGCAAGCTGCATATTCTCAAGCGCATCATCGTCGACGCCTGGCGCTGAAGCGCAGAAACACGCCAAAAACACGTGTCTTCCGGGCGGCATACGTGAAAAATGCGCGACAGGTAGGCGCAAACGTGTGCTCAGTTCGAAAAACGCCATCACGTGATGCGTATAATGGGCGGTCTTTTTCGCGCATCGCCGCGCCTGTTTTCGTTGTGTTCTGGCGTGTGAGCGAGGCGCCGCAGTTCGGCCCCCGACACGTGCGCCCCATGGCGCACAACGTTCTCCCGACCCCAATTCGCTCGACCTGAACCTATGCGTTTTCTCTCCTCCGGCCAGCAATCCTCTTTCGTCTCTTCCTCCATCGTCCGCAACGTCACGCTCGGCGCACTGCTGCCTGCCACGCTCCTCGCGAGCGCGACGGCCTTCGCGCAGGTGCCGCCGCCCGCGGTGAACGCGCGCTCGTGGGTGCTCGTGGACGCCACCGCGAACCAGGTGCTCGCCTCGGGCAATGCCGACGAGCGCGTCGAGCCGGCCTCGCTCACGAAGCTGATGACCGCGTATCTCGTCTTCGAAGCACTGCAGACGAAGAAGATCTCGATGGACCAGATCGTCACGCCGAGCGTTGCCGTGCGCCGCGTGAAGAACGACGAATCGCGCATGTTCATCGAGGCGGACAAGCCGGTCTCGGTGCACGATCTCGTCTACGGCATGATCATCCAGTCGGGCAACGACGCGGCCATCGCGCTGGCGGAGCTCGTGGGCGGCAGCGAGGCGAACTTCGTCAACATGATGAACGCCGAGGCGCAGAAGCTCGGCATGGCGCATACGCACTTCGCCGACGTGAACGGCATGCCCGACCCGAATCACTACACGACGGCCGGCGACCTTGCCACGCTCTCCGCGCACCTGATCCGTGACTATCCCGAGTACTACAGCATCTTCTCGGAGAAGGAGTTCACGTATAACAAGATCAAGCAGCCGAACCGCAACCGCCTGCTGTGGATCGACCCGACCGTCGACGGCCTGAAGACCGGCCACACCCAGGCCGCGGGCTACTGCCTGATCGCTTCGGCCAAGCGTCCGCTCGCGGGCGGCGGCAACCGCCGCCTCGTGTCCGTGGTGATGGGCGAGCAAAAGGAGCGCGATCGCACGGCGGACAGCATGAAATTGCTGAGCTACGGCTATAGCGCTTACGACAGCACGCGCATCTATGGGGCCAACCAGGTCGTGGCCACGCCGCGCGTCTACAAGGGCGCGCTGGACGCCGTGAAGGTGGGCGTGAAGAAGGACCAGTACGTGACGCTGCCCAAGGGCGCCGCCGACAAGGCCAAGCCGCAGGTCGAGCTCACCAGCCCGCTGATCGCGCCGCTCGCGGACGGCCAGCAGGTCGGCACGGCGAAGTTCGTCGGCGCGGACGGCAAGGTGCTCACGCAGTTCCCGCTCGTCGCGCTCGAGCCGGTGCCGCAAGCGGGCATCGCGGGCCGCGTGTGGGATTCGCTCATGCTCATGTTCAACAAGAAGAAGTAAATGAACGCACCGACCTCGACTTCGAATCCGCATGCGGGTGAAGCCGCAGAGCCCATCGTCTGGCTCAATGGCGAGCTCACGCCGCTGTCCGAAGCGCGCGTGCCGGTGCTCGACCGTGGCTTCATCTTCGGCGACGGCATCTATGAAGTGGTGCCCGTCTATGCGCTCGAAGCCGAGGGCGCCGAGCCCGGAGCGGGCAAGTTGCGCGTGCCGTTTCGCATCGCGCAGCATCTCGCGCGGCTCGCGCGTTCGCTGGACAAGGTCGGCATTGCGAATCCGTTCGACGAGGCTGGCTGGCGCGCGCTCATCGCGCGCGTGATCGAGGCCAACGAGGCGGCCGGGACGCTCGCGCGCGACGCGCACGCGAATGTCTATCTGCAGGTGACGCGCGGCGTCGCGAAGCGCGGTCACGCGTTCCCGGCGGGCGTGACGCCCACCGTGTTCGTGATGGTCAATCCGCTCGTGATGCCGGGCGCCGCGCAGCGCGCGAGCGGCGTGGCCTGCGTCACGGCCGAGGATCGCCGCTGGCTCAATTGCGACATCAAGTCGACCTCGCTGCTCGGCAACGTGCTGATGGCGCAGAACGCGGCGGAGCACGGCGTGTTCGAGACGATCCAGCTGCGCGATGGCTGGCTCACGGAAGCGTCGTCGTCGAACGTGTGGGTCGTGAAGGACGGCGCGCTCTACGCGCCGCCGCGCAGCAACAAGATTCTCGAAGGCATCCGCTATGGGCTCGTCGAGGAGTTGGCGCAGGAATGCGGAATTCGCTTCGAGGCGCGCGAGATCGACGAAGCGGCGCTGCGCGCCGCCGACGAGCTGCTCGTGACTTCGGCGACCAAGGAGATCCTGCCGGTGGTCGAGCTCGACGGACAGGGCGTGGGCAGCGGCAAGCCGGGCCCGGTCTATGCCGCGCTCTACGAGGCTTATCAGCGCGCGAAAGCGCGCGAGGCGCGCGCAGTGTTCGCGGTGCGCGATCAGGTAGCGGCTTGCAAGTAAACTCGAGCCTCGCTACAGGAAGTGAAACTATGACTGCATCTGAACTGAATGGTGGCGCTCAGCCGCCCGCAAAAGAATCTCTGATCGAATTCCCCTGCGATTTCCCCATCAAGGTGATGGGCAAGACGCATCCGGAATTTCAGGACACCATCGTCGCGGTGCTGCGAGAATTCGATGGCACCTTCGACGCGGCGACCATCGAATCGCGTCCGTCGAGCGGCGGCAACTACACGGGCCTGACCGTGACCGTGCGCACGACGAGCCAGGCGCATCTCGACGATATCTATCGCGCGCTCACCGGGCATCCGATGGTGAAGATCGTGCTGTAACGCCCGCCGGGGGGTGTGCGCGCGAGTTCTCACAGGGGCTGCTTTCGGGCGGCCCTTGTTGCGTTTACGGGTTGATGCACGCGTCGATACGTACATTCTCGTGCGGCGCGAGGCACGACGATCGGATCGGCGCAATCAAAGCGTGTCGTCTTCGCGCACGCGCAGCGCCGCAGCGGCGGCCGTCATGAGCGGGCCGGCCTCGCAGGCGTCTTCGTAGAGCTTGCGAAAGCGCGCGACCTCGTCGAACACCCAGTTGCGAAATGCCTGCACGCGCTCGGTCTCGAGGCGCTGCGGCGTGCAGATGAAGTAGTAGCGCCACGGGCTCGGCCCGTCGATGTCCTTGAAGAGCCGCACGAGCCGTCCGCGCGTGATCTCGTGCATGGCGAGCGAGCGCCGCACGAGCGCGATGCCCTGGCCGTCCATGGCGGCCTGCAGCAGATTCGACGAATCCTGGTAGAGCACGCCGCGCTTGGGCTCGGCCACATCGTGCATGCCGGCGGCGTCGAACCAGGGGCGCCAGAGCTCGTCGTCGGAGCGCAAGAGCGTCAGCTTCGTGAGCTCGCGCGGATCCTCGGGCAGCTTGCCGCCGTTGAAGCCCGGCGAGCACGCGGGGAAGAAGATCTCGTCGAGCAGCAGCTCGGCGTGCAGCCCCGGATAGTGGCCATAGCCGAAGCGCACGGCCACGTCCACGTCGTCGCGCGCGAAGTCGACGAGCGAATTCGTCGATTGCAGCTCGACGTCCCATTGCGGATGGGCCTCGATGAAGCGGCCGATGCGCGGCGTGACCCAGCGCGCGGCAAACGACGAGAGCATCGACACCACGAGGCGCCGGTCGCGGTCGCCCGCGCGGATCTCATGGGTGGCGAGCGCCAGCTGCGTGAGCGCGTCGCGCACCTGGCCCGCGTAGCGGCGGCCGGTGTCGGTGAGGCGCACGCGCTTGCCGTCGCGGGCAAAGAGCGCGATGCCGAGCTCGCCTTCGAGGGCGCGAATCTGGTGGCTGACCGCGCCGTGCGTGACGAACAACTCGTCGGCGGCGCGCGAGAAGCTTTCGTGGCGGGCGGCGGCTTCGAACGCCTTGAGGGCGTTGAGCGCCGGAAGCTGGCGCAGATCCATCGTAATTTTTCTCACATAGCCGTGAAAATTGATCGTTTTGCCCGATCCCTTGCTGCGCCTACGATTGTAGCCATTGGTGCAGGACTTTCGGAGGCGAAAATGAGAGAGATTTCTTCGGATATCACCTTTGAGGTGGCCGCGGATCAGGTCGCTTCGGTGCTCGTGGCGCGCAGCACGCGTCTGACCGTGCGCTGCGGCGCGGTGTGGGTCACGCGCAGCGACGACACCGCCGACTACTGGCTCGAGCCGGGCCACACGCTGCGGCTGCGGCGCGGCGAGCGCCTGTGGATCGGCGCGGAGCAGGGCGGGGCGGCCTGGGTGGCGTTCGCGGCACCGGCGCGTGTGAGCGAGCGCCTGATCGATTGGGCCACGCGTCTCGCGGCGCGCTGGGGCATTCATGCGCGCGACGGGTGGCGGACCGTTTGAGCGGGCTTGAGGTGGTTTAAGGTGCTTGAAGGTCGCTCAAGGGGCTCGGCGCGCTTGTCCTGAATTAGGTAAACTTCGGGGATCATGTGCGCCACCCCGGTTTCAGTCCCCCCAGTTTCATCCGACCCCGCCTTGCCGGGCGAGCGCTTCGCGCCGCCCATCGTGCGCTGGCGCGGCAACGAGGCCTACCAGGCGAGCTTCGACGCCATGCGCGAATTCACCGCGCAGCGCGACGCGCAAACGCCTGACGAACTCTGGCTCGTCGAACATCCCCCCGTCTTCACGCTCGGTCAGGCCGGCAAGCCCGAGCATCTGCTCATCGCCGACAGCGGCATTCCGCTCGTGCAGATCGACCGTGGCGGCCAGATCACTTATCACGGGCCGGGCCAGGTCGTGGCCTATCTGCTGCTCGACCTCAGGCGCCGCAAGCTGATGGTGCGCGAGCTCGTCACGCTCATCGAGCAGGCCGTGATTGAAACATTGGCGGCGTATAATCTCGCGGGCGAGCGCAAGGCGGGAGCCCCCGGGATTTACGTGCCAGAAGGTGCATCGGGGCTCAGTGCAGCGCATGTGGGCGCCAAGGTCGCGGCGCTCGGCCTGAAGATCAGCCACGGCTGCAGCTACCACGGCGTGAGCCTGAACGTCTCGATGGACTTGAGCCCGTTCCTCGCGATCAATCCGTGCGGCTACGCAGGCCTCGAAACCGTCGACATGGCCACGCTGGGCGCTCACGCGCCCTGGCACGACGTGGCCGCCACGCTGGCGGCCCGACTCGAGGCGAATCTCGCCGCACATTGGGATTCGACCCTTGCAGCAACGCTTTCGGTGGCCGAAGCGGCTGCCTCAGACCCTTCAGCCGAAGCGGCTGATAGGGAAACGGCCGCATCGGCGGCAGTAAGCGGGCAACCGCATCAACCGCAGGCCGGCGTTACCCAGGCGGCCTGACTGGATCGAAACGAATGACTGACGTAACCGCGAACACCGCTGCTAATCCTGCTGCAGGCACTCCCGCCGACGCCGTTCCCTACGACGCCACCGCGAAACAGAAGGCGCAGGCCAAGACCTCGCGCATTCCGATCAAGGTCATCCCCATCGAGAAGCTCAAGAAGCCCGAGTGGATCCGCGTGAAAGCGGCCACCGGCAACTCGCGCTTCTACGAGATCAAGAACATCCTGCGCGAGCACAACCTGCATACGGTGTGCGAAGAGGCGAGCTGCCCGAACATCGGCGAATGCTTCGGCAAGGGCACCGCGACGTTCATGATCATGGGCGACAAGTGCACGCGCCGCTGCCCGTTCTGCGACGTCGGCCACGGCCGTCCCGATCCGCTCGACCCGAACGAGCCGGCGAACCTCGCGCGCACCATCGGCGCGCTCAAGCTCAAGTACGTCGTGATCACGAGCGTGGACCGCGACGACCTGCGTGACGGCGGCGCCGGCCATTTCGTCCAATGTATCCGCCAGGTGCGCGAGCAGTCGCCGGAAACCCGCATCGAGATTCTCACGCCCGATTTCCGCGGCCGTCTGGACCGCGCGATTTCGATCCTCAACGCCGCGCCGCCCGATGTGATGAACCACAACCTCGAAACGGTGCCGCGCCTCTACAAGGAAGCGCGCCCCGGTTCGGACTATGCGCACTCGCTCAAGCTCCTGAAGGACTTCAAGGCGCTGCATCCCGAGGTCGCGACCAAGTCGGGTCTGATGGTGGGCCTGGGCGAGACGCCGGAAGAGATTCTTCAGGTCATGCGCGATCTGCGCGAGCACGACGTCGACATGCTGACGATCGGCCAGTATCTCCAGCCTTCCGAGCATCACCTGCCGGTGCGCGAGTACGTGCATCCCGACACGTTCAAGATGTACGAGGAAGAGGCCTACAAGATGGGCTTCACGCACGCGGCAGTTGGCGCGATGGTGCGCTCGAGCTATCACGCCGATGTGCAGGCGCATGGGGCTGGCGTGGTCTGATTGGCCGCCGGTGAATCGCACGCCGAATCGAACGCCGAATCGCACATAAAGGAGCCCGCTGAAAAGCGGGCTTTTTTTTTTTTCGTCCGTTGCATCCACTTCCGCACGAAAAGCAATGCTCCAACGGCGTCATTAGCTATCGCGGATAAATTAGAACCGCGCGCCGCCAGACTCCCTATAGTCGGAACCTTCTATCACTCGAACGTCGTTCCGCCGGAGTCTCCCGATGAGCCATCGCGTCCTTTTCTCACCGCACCGTACGCGCGCCCACGCCTTCGAGCGCGTGAGCGCCGCGCGCCGTTCCCGTGCGCTCATCACCGCGCTTGCCGCGGCTTCGGCCCTGCTGGCCGCCGCGTTCGCCGCGCCGCGCGCGCACGCCGAAACGCACGAGGTCGTGATCGCGTATCAGGACATGGTGGTGCCCTGGCGCTACGCGCAGGCCACCGGTGCGCTCGAGCAGGCAACCGGCTACAAGGTCACCTACCGCAAGCTCGCAAGCGGCGCCGATGTGATCCGCGCGCTTGCCTCGGGCTCCGTGCAGCTCGGCGAGGCCGGCTCGAGCCCCATCGCGGCGGGCCTTTCGCAGGGCGTGAACCTCTCGCTCTTCTGGATCCTCGACAACATCAACGACGCCGAAGCGCTCGTCGCGCGCGACGGCTCGGGCGTGACGAGCGTCGCGGGCCTCAAGGGCAAGACCATCGGCGTGCCCTACGTGTCGACGTCGCACTTTCACACGCTCGTCGCGTTGCAGAACGCGGGCGTGGATCCCGCCGCGGTGAAGATCGTCAACCTGCGTCCGCCCGAAGTCGCGGCGGCGTGGCAGCGTGGCGACATCGACGCGACCTATATCTGGGACCCCGTGCTCGCGCAGGTGAAGAAGAATGGCAAGGTGCTGATCACGTCGGGGCAGGTGGCGAGAGCCACGGGCAAGGCGACCTTCGACGGCTTCGTGGTCGATCGGCGCTTTGCCAAGGATAACGAAGCATTCGTCGCGAAGTTCGTGCAGGTGCTGGCCGCCGCCGATGCCGACTACAGCGCACACCGGGCCGCCTGGAACGCGGCGTCGCCGCAGGTGCAGGCCGTGGCGAAGGTGTCGGGCGCGAACCCGCAGGACGTGCCGGCGAGCCTCGCGCTCTACGCCTTCCCGACGCCCGCCGAGCAGGCCTCGAAGACCTGGCTTGGCGGCGGCGCGCAATCGGGCGCGGCGCAGTCGCTGCTCGCGACCGCGACCTTCCTCAAGGCGCAGGGCACGATCCAGAACGTGCTGCCCGACTACTCGGTGGGCGTCGATCCGCAATTCGTGCAGCGCGCCGCCGCGCACTGACGCATCGGCCGGATACGCGAAGGAGGGGCAACGATGAGCACACTGGAGATCCGCGATCTGAGCGTCGTGTATGAGGCCGCGCACCGGGGCGACGCGCCGAACGTGGCGCTCGCCAACGTCAATCTCGAGGTGGCGAGCGGTGAGTTCGTGGTCGCGCTCGGCGCTTCGGGCTGCGGCAAGACCACGCTGTTGAACTGCATCGCGGGCTTTGTCGACCCCGCGCAGGGCGAAGTGCGCGTGAACGGCGCGCGCGTGGCCGGCCCTGGAGCGGAGCGCGGCGTCGTGTTCCAGAAGCACGCGCTGCTGCCGTGGCTCGACGTGCTCGATAACGTCGCGCTCGGCCTGCGCTTTCGCCGCGTGCCGAAGGCCGAGCGCGAGCGCATCGCGCGCGAGCAGCTCGCGCTCGTCGGGCTCGAGGACCACGCGCGCTCGCGCGTCTATGCGCTCTCGGGCGGCATGCAGCAGCGCGTGGGCATTGCGCGCGCGCTCGCGAGCGACCCCGAGGTCCTGCTGATGGACGAGCCGATGGGCGCGCTCGACGCGATGACGCGCGAGTCGGTGCAGACGCTCGTGCTCGACGTCTGGGCGCGCACGCGCAAGACGGTGTTTTTCATCACGCACAGCGTCGAGGAGGCGCTCTTTCTCGCGACGCGCGTGGTGGTGATGACGCCGGGGCCCGGCCGCATCGAGCACGAGTATGAAGTGCCGTTCGCGCGGCGCTATCTGCACACGCGCGACGCGCGCGCGGTGAAGTCGTCGCCCGATTTCATCGAATGGCGCGAGCGGCTCGTGCGGCTGCTTCATGCCGATGCCGGCGAGCCGGCGCTATCGTGAATCCGGCGCCCTGTGCGCAGGGCCGCGAACTTGCTGAATATGTTGAAGAGAAAGGTGAAATCATGAGCGTGCCGCAGGAGTCGCTTGGGGACGTCGCGTTGACGGCGAGCGGGGTTGGGGCATTCGATGCCGCCGTGGCCGCAGCCCAGGCCGAAGCTCTGGCGGGGTCTTCAGATCGTGCGCGGGTGGCATCCGCCGACCGGGGCACGTCCATTGATCGCCCGCGGACCACGCCCGCCACCCGGCGCGCGAGCATCCGCCGCATGCCCGGCGAAGGCCCGACCGCGGGCTTGAGCGCCGCCTCGGTGGCCGCGCTCGCGCTGCTATGGTGGCTGGCCACGCATCTGCACTGGCTGCCGCCGCTGTTCCTGCCCACGCCCGAGGCGGTCTGGCAGGCTTTCGTCGACGCCTGGCACGGCCGCATCCAGGGCGGCCTGCCGCTTTCCGAGCACCTGTTCTGGAGCACGCTGCGCGTGTTCGGCGCGTTTGCGCTCGCGGCGGTGACGGCGATTCCCGTCGGCATCCTGATGGGCGTGTCGCGCGTCGCGCGCGGCTTGCTCGATCCGCCGCTGGAGTTCTACCGGCCGCTGCCGCCGCTCGCCTACCTGCCGCTCGTGGTGATCTGGTTTGGCATCGACGAGACGGCCAAGCTCGTCGTGATCTGGCTCGCCTGCTTCGCGCCCATCGCGATGGCCGCGCGCGCCGGCGCGAAGAGCGCCAGCGTCGAGCAGTTGCGCGCGGCGGCCTCGCTCGGCGGCAGCTTCACGCAGATCGTGCGTTTTGTCGTGCTGCCCGCCGCGCTGCCCGAGATCCTCACGGGGCTGCGCATCGCCATCGGCTTTGGCTGGACCACGCTCGTCGCCGCCGAGATGGTGGCCGCCACCGCGGGCCTCGGCCAGATGGTGCTCAACGCGTCGAGCTTCCTGCGCACCGACGTCGTGGTGATGGGCATCGTGCTGATCGGCCTGATCGCCTGGGGCTTCGATCTCGGCATGCGCGCGCTCGAGCGTCGCCTCGTGCCGTGGAAGGGGCGCGGCTGAAGTTGCGCGTCCAGAATCCGGAAACCCGGACGCCACCCGGGCCGGATTTCTGGAAACCCAGATTCACCGCACGTTTCTGAGACAAAAAAAGCCTTGTAAATCAAGGCTGTTGGCGTTGTGCGTCGCTGGCATCAACCTTGCGAAATAGAAAGCGCGCGGCTACCCCAGCCGCGACAAAAAAACAGTAAGGAGACAGCCGATGTCCGATCCCTATTCCCGGTTTCGCTGATCCCCCGTTTCGACCTGTCGCGGCCTTGCACGGCCATCGGCTCAACCTATTTGCGGGATTCCATCGTGAAGAAACCTCTGCACAAAGTCCTTTACGTCCAGGTGATCGTGGCGATCGTCATCGGCGTGGTGCTCGGCCACTACTGGCCGGCCATCGGCATCGACATGAAGCCGCTCGGCGACGCCTTCATCAAGCTCATCAAGATGGTGATCGGGCCGATCATCTTCTGCACCGTCGTGACCGGCATCGCCGGCATGGAGGACATGAAGAAGGTGGGCCGCGTGGGCGGCAAGGCGCTGCTCTACTTCGAGATCGTCTCGACCTTCGCGCTGCTGCTCGGCCTGATTGCCACGCACGTGCTCAAGCCGGGCGCGGGCTTCAACGTCGACGTCCACACGCTCGACGCCAAGGCCGTGGCCAGCTACGCGGAGAAGGCGCACGGCCAGAGCACGGTCGACTTTCTGATGCACATCATTCCGGACACGATGTTCTCGGCGTTCGCGCAAGGCGAAATCCTGCAGATCCTGCTGATCGCGCTGCTGTTCGGCGCAGTGCTCGCGCAATTGGGCGAGCGCGGCCGCGTGGTGACCGAGTTCATCGACAGCGTCTCGGGCGTGCTGTTCGGCGTCGTCAAGATCGTCACGAAGCTCGCACCGATCGGCGCGTTCGGCGCGATGGCCTTCACGATCGGCAAGTACGGCGTGGGCTCGCTGGTGCCGATGCTCAAGCTGATCGGCACGTTCTATCTGACCTCGGTCGTGTTCGTGCTGGTGGTGCTCGGCGCGATCGCGCGCTTCACGGGCTTCTCGATCATCCGCTTCGTTTCCTACATCAAGGAAGAGCTGCTGATCGTGCTGGGCACGAGTTCGTCGGAGTCTGCGCTGCCGCAACTGATGCAGAAGCTCGAGCGCCTCGGCTGCTCGCGCTCGGTGGTGGGTCTCGTGGTGCCCACGGGCTACTCGTTCAACCTCGACGGCACCAACATCTATATGACGATGGCAGTGCTGTTCATCGCCCAGGCGACCAACACCGACCTCACGTGGACCCAGCAGCTCACGCTGCTCGCGGTGACCATGCTGACCTCGAAGGGCGCGAGCGGCGTGACCGGCGCGGGCTTCATCACGCTCGCGGCGACGCTCGCCGTGGTGCCGACCATCCCGCTCTCGGGCATGGTGCTGATCCTCGGCATCGACCGCTTCATGAGCGAGTGCCGCGCGCTGACCAACATCGTCGGCAACGGCGTGGCGACGGTCGTGGTCTCGGCATGGGAGAAGGAGCTCGACCGCAACAAGCTGCGCGCCGCGCTTTCGGGCCAGACCGAAGAAATGAAGGAGAGCGCGGGCGCGTAAGCCCGTGCGTTCAAGGCGACGCGTTTGAGCCCGTGTGTTTAAGTGCAGGTGGTGCGGTGTGCAAGGTGGCGGTGGTGGCGGCGGCCGCACCGCATCGTGCCGCCGCCGCACCGGGCTACACCGGGCTGCACCGGGCTGCACCGGGCTGCACCGGGCTGCACCGGGCCGCGCCGGGCCGCACCGCATCGCGCCGCCGCACCGCACCGCACCGCCGCCGCTTGCAAGCTCCGCCGTTCCAGCATTCGCGGCGGGCGCCACTGGGCGGCGCCCGCGGCTTTCCCTGCGTCGGCTGTGGCGATCCGCCCGCCTGTTCCTTCCCGTTTTCCCCAGCCTGTTCCCCGGCACCGTCCGTTTCTCACCGTAGGCCGCCTCGCACGGTAAGCGTGTGCCACAATTCCAGCCATCCCCGCACGATCATCCGGAAGCCTCATTCGTGACGCGCCGCCTCATCCTGTTGTTCGCGCTCGCCGTCGGGCTCGCGGCGGTGTGCCTGCTCGCGTGGTCGCTCTCCTGGCAGACCGGCGTCGACGCGCTGCGCCGCAACGCCGCCGTGCGCAACGACCGCACGACCGCCGCGCTCAAGAGCACGCTCGAGCGCTACGAGTCGCTGCCGTATCTGGTGGGCGCGCATCCGCTCGTGCAGGACGTGCTCGCCGATCCGAAAGCCGACTGGGTGGCGCAGGCGAACCGCTATCTCGAGGACGTGAACCGCCACGCGCGCGCCACCACGACCTACATCATCCGCGCCGACGGCCTGTGCATCGCCGCGAGCAACTGGCGCGGGCAGGACAGCTTCGTGGGCGTGGAATACCGCTTCCGGCCGTACTTCATCGAGGCGGCGAAGGGCGGCGTGGGGCGTTTCTTCGGCATCGGCACGATCTCGCACGATCCGGGCTACTACATTTCGCAACCGGTGCGGCGCAACGGCAAGATCGTCGGCGTGGCCGTGGTCAAGCTCAATCTCGAATGGTTTCCGGGCTCGGACGCCTCCGAGCCGCTGCTCGTCACCGACGATCACGGCGTGATTTTTCTCTCCTCGGTGCCTGCATGGAAGTACCGCACGGTGCGCCCGCTGCCGGCGGACGTGGTGGCGTCCATCGACGAGACGCGCCAGTACGCGCGCCAGGACATTGCGCCGTTGCCGGTGAGCGTGGAGCGCGTGCTGGAGGGAGGCGCCGATATCGTGCGCATCGGCAGCGGCCTGCGCGCCCCGCGTTACCTCGAGACGCGCCGCGGGCTCGGCGAACCGGACTGGCATCTCGTGACGATGTCGCCGGTCGATCCGGTGCTGGACGCCGCGCGCAACGTGACGATCATGACGGGCTTCGGCTACGTCTCGGTGTGCCTGCTGGCGTTCTACTGGCGCATGCGCCGCGCGCGCGTGCGGGAGGTGCTGCGCAGCCGCGCGATGCTGCAAAAGGCCTATGCGATGCTCAACGACCGCGTGGCGGAGCGCACCGCTGACCTGTCGCAGGCGAACGAGCGGCTGCAGCGCGAGGTGGCCGAGCGCACGCGCACGGAAGCGGAGTTGCGCGCGACCCAGGACGAGCTGATTCAGGCGAGCAAGCTGGCGGCGCTCGGGCAGATGGCCGCGGGCATCACGCACGAGCTGAACCAGCCGCTCGCGGCGCTGCGCAGCTTCTCGGACAACACCCGCGTGTTTCTGGAGCGCGGCCAGTACGATGCGGCGCACGAGAATCTGGAGGCGATCGGCTCGCTCACCGAGCGCATGGGCAAGATCGTCAATCAGCTCAAGCTCTTCGTGGGCCGCGCGAAGCCGAAGAGCCAGCGCTCGCCCGTGGCGCGCGCGTTGCGCAACGCACTTGCGCTGCTCGGCAAGCGCCTCGAAGGCGTGGGCATCGCGCTCGCCATCACCGATGGCGACGCCGCGAGCGCGCCGCTCGACCCGCACGGCGAGTATCCCGAGCTGGTTGCGCAGTGTGACGACCTGCGGCTCGAACAGGTGCTCATCAACCTGATCGGCAATGCGCTCGACGCGGTGGCGGGAGCGAGCGCGCCGCGCATCGCGATCGACGTGCGCGCGCTGCCCGCGACGATCGAGATCTCAGTGGGCGACAACGGGCCCGGCATTCCCTCCGATGTCATGCCACGACTTTTCGAGCCCTTCTTCACGACGAAGGAGATGGGGCAGGGGCTGGGCCTTGGGCTTGCGATCTCCTCGTCGATCGCGCGCGACTGCGGCGGCACGCTCGCGGCGCACAATGCGGTGGATGGCGGCGCCTGTTTCGTGCTGACGCTGCGCCGCACGCGTGTGAACGCAGCGCTCGCGGCCACCAACGGAAGCACGACGTCGCCCGCCGCGGCGAATACGGCAGGAAACACGGCGACAGCGGGAAATTCGTCGGCGGGATATCAGACGCCGCCCGCGAACGGCGCACAGCACTGAAATAAGGAGGACGAACGAATATGGTCAGCTCGATGCCCGGCCGGGTGCTCTACGTAGAGGACGACGAACTGGTGCGGCGCGCCGGCGTCCAGAGCCTGCAGCTCGCGGGCTTCGACGCGGCCGGCTTCGCGAACGCCGAGGCCGCGCTGCCGCTCGTGGACGCCGAATTCGCCGGCGTCGTGGTGAGCGACATCCGCCTGCCCGGCATGAGCGGGCTCGATCTGCTCGCGCAATGCCACGAGCGCGCGCCCGACGTGCCGGTGATCCTCGTCACGGGCCACGGCGACATCTCGATGGCCGTGCAGGCGATGCGCGACGGCGCCTACGACTTCATCGAAAAGCCGTTTGCGTCCGAGCGCCTGATCGAGACGGTGCGGCGCGCGCTGGAGCGCCGCACGCTGATGCTGGAAAACCTCGCGCTGCGCCGCGAACTGGCGGGGCAGAACACGCTCGCGCCGCGCATCATCGGCAAGAGCCCGGCGATCGAGCAGGTGCGGCGGCTCATTGCGAACGTCGCGCCCACCGACGCTTCCGTGCTCATCAACGGCGACACCGGTGCGGGCAAGGAGCTGATCGCGCGCAGCCTGCACGAGCTCTCGCCGCGCCGCGACAAGCCGTTTGTGGCCGTGAACTGCGGCGCGCTGCCCGAGCCGATGTTCGAATCGGAGATGTTCGGCTACGAGCCCGGCGCCTTCACGGGCGCAGCCAAGCGACGCATCGGCAAGCTCGAGCACGCCGCGGGCGGCACGCTCTTTCTCGACGAGATCGAGAGCATGCCGCTCGCGCTCCAGGTCAAGCTCTTGCGCGTGCTGCAGGACGGCGTGCTGGAGCGTCTCGGCTCGAACCAGCCGGTGCGCGTCGACCTGCGCGTGGTCGCGGCGGCCAAGGGCGACATGATGGAGCACGTCGCGGCGGGCACTTTCCGGCGCGACCTGCTGTATCGGCTCAACGTGGTGACGATCGCGCTGCCGCCGCTCGCCGAGCGCCGCGAAGACATCGTGCCGCTGTTCGAGCATTTCCTGCTGGACGCGGCGGTGCGCTATCAGCGTCCCGCGCCGCTGTTGACCGAGCGCGACCGCATGCGCCTCGCGCAGCGCGACTGGCCGGGCAACGTGCGCGAGCTGCGCAACGCGGCGGACCGCTATGTGCTTGGCATTCCCGACGATGTCGCGCCGCAGGCGGCGAGCGGCGCCGACGAGGCGCTGCCGCTCAAGGAGCGTGTGGAGCAGTACGAGCGCGCGCTGATTGCCGATGCGCTGCAGCAGACGCACGGTGCGGTCGCCCAGGCCGCCGAGCGGTTACAGATGGCGAAGGCGACGCTCTACGAGAAGATGCGCCGCTACGGGCTGGTGGCGCGAGGGGAGAACGAAGCGCGCGGGTGATGACCCATGCGGTGAGGCGGGGCAAACAAAAACGGCAGCGGATTGTCCGCTGCCGTTTGCTCTTGAGACGCCGCCGGGTGTCGCGAAGGGCGGCTCTCGAGGGTGTCAGGTCGCAAGCGCCTTCTGCAACAGCGCGTCGAGTTCCGCGAACTTCGGCTCGCCCACGTAGCGCTTGAGGATCTTGCCGTTGCGGTCGATCACGAAGGTGGTGGGCGTGAGCTGGACGTTGCCGAACTGCCTGGCCGCCGAGCCGTCGTCCATCGCCACCTTGAACGGCAGCTGGCGCGTTTGCGCGTAATTGGCGACGTACATGGGCGCGTCGTAGTTCATCGCCACCGCGACGAATTCGAGGCCTTCTCCCTTGAAGCGGTTATAGGTCTGGATCATCTGCGGCATTTCCTGCATGCAGGTGGCGCAGCTCGTCGCCCAGAAGTTGACGAGATAGACCTTGCCCTTGAGATCGGCGGTCGAGACCTTCTGGCCGGAGAGCAGCGTGAAGGTGGCGTCGGGCACGCGCTGCTGGCTGCCGAAGAACGCGAAGTAGCCGGCAATCGCCAACGCGGCGACAACGACCAGGGTGCCGATAGTGCGGATCGCACCGGAGCGCGCCTTCGGGGGAGTCGGGGATGCGGACATGGATGAAGCCTCGGGCGCCTCAGGGCGCGGAAATGAGCGGGAGTATTGTAGCGCCGAATTTCCCGGCATAGCGGTTGCGGCGGCACGGCCGGGCATAAGCAAAGGATAATGTCCCGCGCAGCCATTTCCTCACACTTTTCAGCCGGCACGCTCGCGCCCCATGGTCTTCAACTTTCTCTTCCGCGCCCATCTTTCGCAGATTCTGCCGTCGTCCCGGCGCGCGCCCCTCGCGCGCGCGGCGGCCGCGGGCCTGCTTGCGGGCCTGCTCGGTACGCTCGTTGCCTGTTCGCCCACCTACGACTGGCGCACGATATCGAATAGCGCGAGCGGCTATAGCGTCGATTTGCCGGCCAAGCCCGGCGCCGACGAGCGCCGCATCGACGTGGATGGCACGCCAATGCTCATGCGGGTCCAGACCGCCGAGGTGAGCGGCGCGGTGTTCGTGATCGGCACGCTCGACCTGCCCGACGCGCAGCCGGCCACGCAGCAAAAGGCGTTGGCGTTCCTGCGCGCAGGACTTGCGCGCAACGTAGGCGCCGCGCCCGAGGCGCACACGGTGGCCGTGCCGCTCGAGGCTGGCGGCTCTGTCGAGGGTGTCGACATGCAACTCGCCGGCAAGGCGGGCGCGAAGGACGAGCCACGCACGATCCATGCGCGGCTCGTCGCCAAAGGGGCGCATGCCTATCAGTTGGCGATCGTGGGCCGCGAGCAGCCGGCGCCTGAGCAAGTCGATCAGTTCTTCCAATCGTTCAAGCTCTATTGAGCGCCTCTTAGGATTACGGAGCGACAGCCGATTGCGGCCGGAAGTGAATGTGTTCTCCTGGGTTTACGGGCTAAAACCCGGATTTCATTGAGGGTTTACTGGTTACCCACAGGCCCTGTGGGTAACTTTGTGGAAAAAGAGGCTTCGTCGCCCGCAAATGGCGGCGCTGTGGGCTTTTTGTTAGTTTGGCGTGTTTCCCGGCAAATCGTTAAATGTATAAAAATCAATGACTTGCATTTTGCGTCAAAGCTAAATGCGAATCGTGCATGAAAATGAGGCCAACACGACGATGTGTGCATAAGTCAAGTCTTGACTTCCTTTTTTTGATCCATCTGAAGATTGGAATTCGGGATTCGGCGGCGGCCGCGCGCAATGCGTGGCGATGGCGAGCCTGAGCCGTCGTAAAACTGTCGACCCGCGCCGCTAGTGCGCACTACTGATCACTGAACACACGCCGGTACTGCACCGCTTCCGCGACGTGCGCGGCTTCTGGCGTGGACGCGCCTGCGAGGTCGGCGATCGTGCGTGCCACCTTGAGCGCGCGGTAGTAGGCCCGGGCCGACCAGCCGAAACGCTCGCCGGCTTCGCGCAGCAGGGCTTCACCTGCGGCGTCGGGGTGGCAGACCTCGTCGGTCTCGCGCCCGCTCAGCTCCCGGTTGGTCTTGCCCTGGCGGGCGATCTGGCGCTCGCGCGCCACCGCGACACGCGCCGCGATGGCCGCGCTCGACTCACCGGGCGCGCTCGCGCGCGACGCGATCTCGACGGGCGGCAGCGCGGGAATCTCGATCTGGATGTCGATGCGGTCGAGCAGCGGTCCGGAGAGCTTGCGGCGGTAGCGCGCCGCGGCCTCGGGCGTGCAGCGGCAGCGCCCAGAGGGGTCGCCGCGCCAGCCGCACGGGCACGGATTCATCGCGGCGACGAGCTGGCAAGCGGCGGGAAAGTCGGTTTGCCACGCCGCGCGCGAAATGGTGATGGCGCCCGTTTCGAGGGGCTCGCGCAAGGTCTCCAGCACATGACGGTTGAACTCGGGCAGCTCGTCGAGAAATAGGACGCCTGAATGTGCGAGCGTGATCTCGCCGGGCTGGGGCGGATTGCGTCCGCCGATCAGCGCCGCCGCGCTGGACGAATGGTGCGGTGCGCGAAACGGCCGCCGGCGCCATTGCTGAGGCGAGAAGCCCAGTGCGCGCGCAGGTCGCGGACGCCATAGACATCGACGCCAGGCACGAGGGCGGCCTCGGCGGCATTGTCGGCAGGAAGGTAGAGCTCAGGCGTACGCAGGCAAGAGGCCACAGCGCTGGCGTGCACCTGTGCCGATGGCGAGCCATGCGATTCAGGCGGCTGCAATACCGAGTCGGCGCCGGCATGCGCGCGCGCCGTCCCGCACGCCATCGCGAACGCGCCACGCATGGGGCGCACGGCGCCCGAGAGCGAGAGCTCGCCCGCGAACTCGCGCACATGCGTGAGCGCCGTGGCGGGAATCTGCCCGCTCGCCGCGAGGATGCCGAGCGCGATGGGCAAGTCGAAGCGGCCCGACTCTTTCGGCAGGTCGGCGGGCGCGAGATTCACGGTGATGCGGCGCACGGGAAACTCGAAGCCGCAGTTCGAAAGCGCGGCGCGCACGCGCTCGCGGCTTTCGCGGACTTCGAGATCGGGCAGGCCGACGATAGAGAACGACGGCAGCCCGTTGGCGAGATGAACTTCGACGGTTACATCGGGCGCGCGGCCAGCAGCCGGCGCGCGGCTGCGCACCACGGCAAGCGACATGGAGATCTCCGGAAAGGGGGCGCATGAACGGTCAGCGGCGGGTGGTTGGCGCGGACACCCTTCATGCGCGAGGCTGGTGAGGCGCGTGCCCCTTTGCGGTTCCATTGCGGAACGGTTACGGCTCGCTTGCCTCGGGGCCATTCATTCGCGCGAACGGGCCCCAGGTGCGCATTGGATTGTTCAGGACGACTGGCCAGTCACCGGCAGCTTCTGTTCGAGCTCGGCCACACGGCGCTCGAGCTCTTCGAGGCGCTGGCGCGTGCGCACGAGCACCTGCGTCTGCGCGTCGAATTCCTCGCGCGTGACGAGTTCGAGCTTCGAAAAGCCTTGTGAGAGCATGGCGCGCACGTTGCGCTCGACGTCGCGCGCCGGCGAATTCTTCAGGAGCTCGCTGACCTTCGATTGCAGATCGTTGAATACATCGTTCGGTTGTTTCATTCGGTTCCCCTTACTACATCAATTCTCCGCACAAAAAATGTGCAGACTTCGTTTCGATTGTGCCTCGCTTTGAATCGTGACCGATCTTGGTGCGAGACCCGCGAGGCGTGTATTGCCCATGAACGCAACTGGTGCACGGTGCGGCTGCCACGTGCCTGCGGCGCCGCAACACGCGCATACGGCCCGCCACCTGTCCCACATGCCCTTGCCTGCGCGTGCGATGCCTGAGCGCCGGGCTTGCCTGCCTGAAAACACTCTAGCAACGATCGACAGGCGCCGCCACCGCGCAGCGCCAGCGCTGGCCGTTCGGCCAGGACCGCGCTGGCGGCCGCTCATGCCCGCGTGGTGCGGGTTGGCGCGCGTGGACCGGCATTGTCCACGGCTTGTGCGGATCGTGCATCGAGGCGCGTCAGAAAAGATGCCTGAACAAACTGGCACGCGTGTTGCTAATACTGCGGGCGCACCGAACAACGGCTGGCTCGCGGTGCGCCAGCGGGGCGAGACCCGCTCCGCCGGCGCCCGTTGCAAGACTGAAAACGGGATGAAAGCAATTAATAGCAACCGCAGCGAGGACTAAATGAAACTGATCACAGCCATCATCAAGCCGTTCAAGCTCGATGAGGCGCGCGAGGCCCTATCGGCCATCGGCGTCTCGGGAATCACGGTCACCGAAGTCAAGGGCTTCGGCCGTCAGAAAGGCCACACCGAGTTGTATCGCGGTGCGGAGTATGTCGTGGACTTCTTGCCCAAGGTCAAGATCGAAGCGGCCGTATCAGACGACATCGTCGAGCAGGCCATCGAGTCGCTCGAGCGCGCCGCCCGCACCGGCAAGATTGGCGACGGCAAGATTTTCGTCACCCCCATCGAACAAGTCATTCGCATCCGCACCGGCGAGACCGGCGCGGACGCCCTGTGATCGCCTGACGGCGTCCCTGAGACAGCGATACGAGAGAGACAAGAGGAAACCGAGATGCGCAAATATTTGATGTCCCTGCTGATGGCCGGCTCGCTGCTGGCCGGCGGCGTCGGCGCGGCGCTGGCCGACGATGCGTCCGCGCCCGCCGCCGCTTCCGCGCCCACTGCGTCCGCGTCCGCCCCTGACGCTTCCGCCGCTGCCGCGGCCTCCGCCCC
>NZ_BAYD01000010.1 GCF_000685075.1 Paraburkholderia oxyphila NBRC 105797 | reverse complement strand
GGCCTTAATACCCACAGCAAATGAACCTTGACGCATGATCCATTGCCATTAAAATTTTACGAGTGTATAGTTAAACAGAAATCCACCGAACATCAAGCGCCGATCGCACCCCCCCACAGGGGCAGTTTTGCTGCCGATCGCCCGGCGCACGTCTCGCGCCCCCAGCAACCGCATAGTCTGATGAAAAGGTTCGACATGGCACCCCAGAACGGCGATCCGAGAAATCTCGCCAACGTGAAGGAATACTTCGTCCGCCTGGACGCAGGCCGGGCAGATATGCTCGATCTGTTCGCCGACGATTTCCAGTTCTATTTTCCAAAATTCGGTGTGGGCAAAGGCAAGGCCGAGCTTGCGGAACTCGCGAGCGGACTAGGGTCCACGGTCAAGTCGGTCTCACACGACCTCAACGCAATGAAGTTCTTCGAGGGCCCCAACTTTGTCGTGGCAGAGGGCCTCACCAAGGGCGTGCACAGCGATGGCACCGCGTGGCAGGGTGGCGAGACGCCCGGCGGCCGCTTCTGCAATGTCTTTGAATTCGGCGACGGCGGACTCATCCAGCGTCTGCACATCTATCTCGATCCGGATTACGCAGGGCACGACGCTGGCCGATTCCTCTGGGGAAAGAACCGCTCCTGGTAAGAACACAGAAGGCATGCTCGCGCTCGAGGGCGCGAACCAGTTTCGCTCAAAGCCGGCAGCACGCTCGGCACGCCACCGGATGCCGTGCCAACACCGGCCAGTTCCGCAATGCGGATGCAATCTTCCGTCGCGTCTTGCGACTTCATTGTTCCGCTATCGAATTCCTTTATCCCTGTCATTTTCCGGTGCGCCTCGGCTCGAGGTGCCCCGGATCTTGCCTCTTCCGGGCCTGGCAAGGGGTTTCGGCGCTTCCACCCGGCCGGTGACCCGCCAGAACAGGCCAGAATCGGCACTTTTTCCCGATCGAATCTCGCTAACCCCTACTTCCAACGCAAGGGCCGCCCACATAACCTCCGTGCAACGATCCGCACACGGAGTACGACTGACATGGCGAAGATTATCGGAGGCATCGCGGCCTCGCATACGCCCACCATTGGATTTGCGCTCGACAAGAACAAGCAGGACGACCCGGTCTGGGCGCCGATCTTCGAAAACTTTGCACCTGTAGCGTCCTGGCTGGCCGAAAAGCGGCCGGACGTCTTGCTGCTCATTTACAACGATCACGTCACCTCGTTTTTCTTCGACCACTATTCGGCATTCACGCTGGGCGTCGGCGAGGAATGGCGGGTCGCCGACGAGGGCGGCGGCGCGCGCGATCTGCCGCCCATCAAGGGACATCCGGCGCTGGCCGCGCACATCGGCCACTCGCTGATGACCGATGAATTCGACATGGCCTTCTTCCAGAACCGGCCGCTCGATCACGGCTGCTTTTCTCCGCTCTCGATGCTTTGCCCGCACGAGCCTGAATGGCCGGTCAAGCTGATTCCGCTTCAGATGGGGGTGCTGCAGATGCCCATCCCCAGCGCGCGGCGTTTCTACAAGCTGGGGCAGGCGTTGCGGCGAGCGATTGAAAGCTATCCGGAAGATCTGCGCGTGGCGATCGTCGCGACGGGCGGTCTGTCCCATCAGGTCCACGGCGAGCGCGCGGGCTTTAACAATCCCGAATGGGACCAGCGTTTTCTCGATCTCTTCGAGCGCGACCCCGAACAACTGGCCGATATCACCCTTGCCGAATACGCCGAGCGTGGCGGTTTCGAAGGCGCCGAGGTCGTCATGTGGCTCGCCATGCGCGGCGCGCTGCCGGCCGGTGTCGTTTGCAAGCATCGCAGCTATTACTTGCCATCCATGACCGGGATCGCGACGGCCATCTACGAGGGCCTCGAGGACGACGCAGCGCCCGCCAACCTCGAGCGGCACCGCAATCGCATGGCGAGTCAATTGGCAGGCATCGAGAAGTTGCAGGGCACCTGGCCTTTCACGCTGGAGGTCGCGGTGAGGGCGTACCGGATCAACGACTACCTGCATCGCATGATCGAGCCGGCTCATCGCGAGCAATTCCTCAGCGACCCGGAGGCGAGCTTCGAAGCCGCGCGCCTCACCGAAGAAGAGCGCGACTTGATCCGCCGGCGCGACTGGCGCGGCCTGCTCCATTACGGGGTCATCTTCTTCATGCTCGAGAAGCTCGGTGCGGTCACGGGCGTGTCGAACCTCCACATTTACGCCGCGATGCGCGGGGAAACGCTGGAAGCGTTCCAGCGCACCCGCAACGCCCCTGGCGCTTTGTATTCCGTGGCGGGCAACGCCGCCGGAAATCTGAGCTGGGATCAGGCAGCCACGCCGGACACGCACCAAGAAAGCGCTCAAAAGCGCTGAAAAGCGCAAGGACGCCTGGCCCCCTGGGCGTCCGCGCTGCGTGCTCGCGAGTGGCCGGATCGGATCGCAAAGACAGCCCGGGCGGTCAGCCGGCGCATCGCCATAGACCAAGGAGACAGGTGATGACAAGCAGAAAAACAATCGATATCAAGTCCTTCATTGATGAGAGGCCGATCTCGGCCTGGCAGTGGTTGCTGGTGGCGCTGTGTTGCCTCGTGGTCGTCGCTGATGGCATGGACGTGGCCATCATGGGCTTCGTCGCCCCCTCGATCATTCACGATTGGGCCATTTCGCGGCCCGCTTTCGGCCTCGTGATGAGCGCCGCCCCCATCGGCCTCGTGATCGGCGCATTGGCGGCAGGCCCGAGTGCCGACCGGTTCGGGCGCAAGCCGGTTCTGATCCTGTCCGTTTTCTTGTTCGGCATCCTCACCATTGCGACCTCCCGCGCCGCCTCGCCCGTGCAAATGGCCGTGCTGCGTCTATTGACGGGTATCGGTCTTGGCGCGGCGATGCCCAATACCACGACGCTGCTGGCCGAGTACGCCCCCCAGCGCAAGCGCGCCCTGATGATCACCCTCATGTTCACGGGCTTCAATCTTGGTTCGGCGCTGATCGGCTTCGTGGCCGGCTGGCTCATTCCGGTCCACGGCTGGCGGGCGGTGCTGGTGTTCGGCGGCGCGTTGCCGCTCGTGCTGATCCCGCTGCAGGTGTGGCTGCTGCCCGAATCCGCGCGCTTGCTGGCGGTGCGAGGCGCGCAACCGGCGCGCGTTGGCAAGGTGCTCGGCCGCGTGTGTGGCGTGCGATTTACGGGCGATGAGGTGTTCGTCTCGAACGAACCGCCGTTGCCGACGCGCAAGCCGATCGGCGTGCTCCTTTCGCAGGGCTATGGCTTCATGACCGTCATGCTCTGGGTGACCTATTTCATGGGCCTGCTCGTCATTTATCTCCTGACCGGCTGGCTCCCCACGCTGATCAAGGACGCCGGCCTCACGGTCACCACGGCCGCGAACGTGACGGCGATGTTCCAGATCGGCGGCACGATCGGCGCGATTGCGGTGGGCTGGCTCATGGACAAGGTGCGGCCGGCGCCCGTCATCGGCGCGGCTTACCTCGGGGGCGCCGTGTGCGTGCTCGGCCTCGCGTGGATCGGGGCATTGTCCTCGTCGCTCGCATTGCTGGTCTTCGCCGCGGGCTTTTGCATGAGCGGCGCGCAGACGGGGCTGAACGCCTACGCACCGGGGCGCTATCCAACGGTTGCGCGCGCAACGGGTGTCAGCTGGATGCTGGGGATGGGTCGCTTCGGCAGCATCTTTGGATCGGCGGTCGGCGGCGCGCTGCTCGGGCTCGGCTGGGAGTTCGGCGCCATTCTCGCGATGCTCGCAGTGCCCGCGACTCTCGCGGCGATCGCCATCGTGTTGACGCAGCGCGCGCGTGCCGTCGAGCCGACCGTGCAGGCGAATACCGCCCATTGAAAACGTGTGCAAATGAATTCGGTTTTTGGGAGCAAAGATGATCATTGATGTTCACGGCCATTACACCACGGCGCCGAAGGCGCTGGAAACGTGGCGCAATCGCCAGATTGCGGGCATGGCGAATCCGTCGGAGATGCCCGCGGCGTCCGAGCTGCGGATCAGCGACGACGAACTGCGCGAATCGATCGAATCCAATCAGCTCAGGCTGATGCGCGAGCGCGGCATCGATCTCACGGTGTTCAGCCCGCGCGCGAGCTTCATGGCGCATCATATCGGCGACTTCGAGGTGTCGAGCACCTGGGCCGCAATCTGCAACGAGTTGTGCTTCCGCGTGAGCCAGCTGTTTCCCGATCATTTCGTTCCAGCCGCGATGTTGCCGCAGAGTCCTGGCGTCGATATCGCCACGTGCATCCCCGAGCTCGTCAAGTGCGTGGAGCAGTACGGCAACGTGGCGATCAATCTCAACCCCGATCCATCGGGCGGCCACTGGAGCGGGCCACCCTTGTCGGACCGCAGCTGGTACCCGATCTACGAGAAGATGGTCGAGTACGACATCCCGGCGATGATCCATGTGAGCACGAGCTGCAATGGCTGCTTCCATACGACGGGCGCGCACTACCTGAACGCGGATACGACCGCATTCATGCAATGCCTCACGTCCGATTTGTTCCGCGATTTCCCGACGCTGCGCTTCGTCATTCCGCATGGCGGCGGCGCGGTGCCGTACCACTGGGGCCGCTTTCGCGGACTCGCGCAGGAACTCAAGCGGCCACCGCTCAAAGAGCATCTGCTCAACAATATTTTCTTCGACACGTGTGTCTACCATCAACCGGGCATCGACTTGCTCACGCGCGTGATTCCGGTGGACAACATCCTGTTCGCCAGCGAAATGATAGGCGCGGTGCGCGGCATCGATCCCGAGACGGGCCACTATTTCGACGACACGAAGCGCTATATCGAAGACGCAGCGCTCGACGCGGGCGAACGGTACCAGATTTACGAAGGCAATGCGCGACGGGTGTTTCCGCGTCTCGACGCCATGCTAAAAAGCAAGGAGTACTGATCATGTATGAGCTGGGAGTCGTCTACCGCAACATCCGGCGCGCGGATAAGGATGTGGCCGGGAAGCTCGGCGCATTCGGCGCGGCCACGGTGCACGAAGCCATGGGGCGCACGGGTTTGCTCAAACCGTATATGCGCCCGATCTATCGTCACGCACAGGCTTGCGGAACGGCCGTCACCGTGCTGCTGCAACCGGGCGACAACTGGATGATGCATGTCGCCGCGGAACAGATTCAGCCCGGCGATATCGTGGTCGCGGCGGTCACGGCCGATTGCAGCGACGGCTACTTCGGCGACCTGCTCGCAACGAGCTTCCAGGCGCGCGGCGCGCGGGCCCTCATCATCGACGCGGGCGTGCGCGACGTCCGCGTGCTGGAAGACATGAGGTTTCCGGTCTGGAGCAAGGCGATATCGGCCAAAGGCACAATCAAGGCGACACTCGGCTCCGTCAACATCCCGGTCGTCTGCGCGGGCGCGCTCGTCAATCCCGGCGACGTGATCGTCGCGGATGACGATGGCGTGGCCGTCGTTCCCGCGGCTCGCGCCGCCGAGGTGCTGGAAAAGGCGCAAGCGCGCGAAGCCAATGAGACGGCCAAGCGTGCGAAACTGGCCTCCGGCGTGCTGGGCCTCGACATGTACGACATGCGCGAGCCGTTGAAGCAGGCGGGACTGCGGTACATCGATTGAAGCAGGGCGGGCAATGGACGTGCAACACACTGAGGGTGACGCGATCACCGGTATCTCGTCGATGGCGACGCGCCACGTATTGACCGCGCTCGCCGGCGCGTACGAGCGGCAGTCGGGGCAGCGGGTGCGCATCGAGTCCACCGGCGGCGTCGACGCGGCGCGGCGTGTCCTCGCGGGCGAGCGGTTCGATTTCGTCGTGCTGGCGTCGCAAGCGCTAGAGGGGCTTGCTGCCGCGGGCCGCATCGATCCCGGCAGCCGCGTCGGTATCGCCCGTTCGCGGATGGCGATCGCGGTGAGGGCCGGCGAGCCGCTTCCCGAAGCCGGGACCGAGACGGCGCTGCGCGATGCCTTGCTGGCCGCGCGCAGCATCGGCTATTCGACGGGGCCGAGCGGGTCGCATCTGCTACGCCTGTTCGAGCGGTGGGGTGTTGCCGAACGCGTCGCGTCACGTATCGTGCAGGCGCCGCCCGGGGTTCCGGTTGGGACGCTCGTGGCGCGGGGCGAGGTCGAGTTGGGTGTTCAGCAGCTGAGCGAATTGATTGATTTGCCGGGTATCGATGTCACCGATGCCCTTCCGACCGAAATCGAGGCCACCACGCTTTTTTCAGCTGCGATGTGCATGCCGTGCCGGCGGCATGAGGCCACCGGGGCGCTGCTCGCGTTTCTCGCCTCGCCGGAAGCCGGCCCGGCGAAGCTTCTCCACGGCATGGAACCGGCTTGAGCCGCATGAGGCGTATCAGGCGCATGAGGCCCTTGCCTTGCGCGACCGAAGCCGCACGCGCGCCCACAAACTTCGGCAGCCCTAACGACGAATGACGCGTGTCGTCCGGGCGACCTCGCCCACCACGACCCGAATGGCGTCGATCAACGCACGCGCCGCGGGCGATGGCGTCCCGCCGGCGCGCAGCGTCAAGCCGATGTCGCGGCTGGTGTCGCGTGTCGGCGCGTCGAGCACCACGAGCTGGCCGGACTGGCATTCGTAGTGCAACTGCTGGGCCGACAGCACCGCGAGCATGTCCGTGCGCAGCAGCAAGCCGCGTATCACCGCGAGATCGGCGGATTCGACGGACGGCATCGGCGGCTTGACCTTCACGCGCTTGAACATCGCTTCGAACAGGCCGCGCGTTGGCGACTGACGACGCGAGAGTATCCATTGCGCCTCGGCGAGCTGCCGGATCGACAAGTTGCGCTCGCGGGCCAGCGGATGGTCTTGACGGGCCAGCACGACGAGATCCTCCGTCATCAATTTTTCGTTCTCGAGGCCGCTCGCCGCATCGTTTGCGCGCAGCGCACCGAGGATGAAGTCGACATCCCCCGCCCGCAGGCCGCCCACCAGCACTTCGTACGCGCTCTCGTCCGTCACCACCCGTACGCCCGGATACTGCCCGACCACGCGGGCGATGGCCTCGGGCAAGATCAGCGTGCGTCCGAGCGGCAGCGCACCCACAGTCACGACGCCCTGAATGCTGCCTTTCAAGGCCGCGACGTCGTCCGAAATGTGGCGCAACTCATTCAGCGCGCGGCGCACGTGGAGCAGGAAGGTCTCGCCGTCGCTCGTCAGCAGGAGTCCGCGCGGGTTTCGTGTAAAGAGCGGCATGCCTGCGCCGCTTTCGAGAATGCGAATGGCGCTGCTCACGGCAGGCTGAGTGATTCCGAATGCTCGCGCTGCGCCGGGCATGTGCTTGTGCCGCGCGAGTGCGACCAGCAATTGAAGCCGGCGCGTGTTGAGCAGGTAAGGCGGCAAGTTGCCTGGCACCAGCGCCTGCCTCGGCGACTGCCGGGCCCGGCTCCATCGCGCCAGTTCCTCGAGTTCTCCGAAAACACGCTCCGCGCGCTTGAGCACCGTGCGACAGACGGGCGTCGGCAACATGCCTGAGGGCTTGCGGTCGAAAAGCCGCTCTCCGAGTGCCGACTCGGTCTCCTGAACCGCTCGCGTGACGGCGGATTGAGCGCGATACAGCGCAGCGGCGGCCCGGCTCACGCTGCCCATTTCAGCAATGAGGCGCACCGCGTAGAGATGGGCGAGGTTCAGCAGGTCGCTATCGTTCATAAATCCGGGTTGCCACGGTCATCGCGCCGGTCTTGGCTGGCAGGAAGTATAGCCGCAAGCGTAGTGGACAGGGACGCTCGCGTACCGACTTGCGAGTTCGTTCTCGCGCCATCGTTTTTCTTTATCGGAGGTCCTGCGCAAGGGGGCGCCGCGCAAACGCGCGAGGGAACCTCAGGAAGCTTCCGGACCCTTGCTGCACGGGGCTTTCAGCGTGCTGAGCCCGGTCCGGCAGGGACCTGGCAGCGCATTCCAAAGACGCGATCGCTTGTCCGTTCACGTTTACCCTCGCTGTCGATGGACACCGTCCCCTTCGTATTGTTGCGTTCCACGCGGGGCATGCTCTGCTGGCGGAAGACAGCACGTACTGCGGCAGCGCACAAGCCACGTCACCCAGAAACGTGGCCATCGAGCCAATATGATAAGGAGAACGAAAGTGAGTGGACATTACAGCATGAGCAACAGCGATGCGAGTGGCGAGCGCAACTGTGTCGTGCCGGACCAGCCGGGTGTGAGGCTCACCCTTCGCGCAGGTCTCGCCGGCGGACTGACCGGGGCGGCGCTGATCTGGGTCTACGAGGCGCTGGTCTGGGTAGGCGTGCAGCACCTGATGCCGCTTGCCGGGATTCCCCGCAACGCAACCGGGCTCGTGTTCGGCAAGGCCGTGCAGGACGAGCTCGGCATCTGGGCGTATTTGCTCGGCACGGCGATTCACTTCGTTTTCGCGCTTTCGTGGGGTGTCCTGTTCGCCGCGATCTGGCCATACTTTCGCCGCCGCGGGTACGAAGCCACCTTTATCGCGCTGTTCTACGCGATGTTCGCGTGGATCGTGATGCACACCCTCATCATGATCGCTTCAGCCAATCACCCAAACTACTTCGACCCGAACGTGGTCATTGGCGGGTTCATGTCGCATTTTGTCTTTACTGTGCCGCTCGCGCTGGTCGTCAAGCGCATGCTCGCACCGCATCAGGGCGCTCAAATCTGACAACACGAAATTCGGCGCAGTTCCTGGCGAGACCTGGAGACAAAATGCATAACAAGACCACGGCGGTAGTATTCGGCACCTTGATTGCGAGCTTTTGCGCAACGCAGGCTCATGCGCAATCATCGATCACGTTGTACGGCATTCTCGACGAGTTCGTCGGCTACCAATCGGCGAAAAGCGGCGGCAAGAGCACGTCTTTGACCACCCTGGGCAACAACGGCGAACTCACGAGCCGCTGGGGGATACGCGGCTCGGAGGATCTCGGCGGCGGATACCGCACCACCTTCGATCTGGAGAACGGTTTCGATCCCGGAACCGGCAAGCAGCAGAACGCGTATCGATTCTTTGACCGGCAAGCATGGGTTGGCGTCGCCGCGCCTTATGGCGAATTCAGGTTTGGCCGCCAGAATACGCCGATGTTCGCGTGGAGCGGCAACATGGACGCGTTCGGCGCAGCGACGTACGGCTCCGGCTTCAATGATTTCGCCAACTGGCTCGCGCGCGTCGATAACGACATCAGCTATCTTTCGCCGAAACTGGGGACGACCCAGGTCGAACTCCACTATTCGGTCGGCGGGCAGCCGGGAACGCTCGCGGGCAATGCGGTTTATCAGGCCGGTGTGCAGACGACGCTCGGGCCGGTCTATGTCGCGGCGGCCTACCTGAATGCGGCGAACAGCACGGTCAGCAATCGCGTTCAGGAGATCATGGCCGGCGGTAACTACGACTATGGCTGGGGCAAGATCTACTTCGGCTATTTCAGGGCGAACGACGTGATCTCCGCAACGACGGGCAATGCGTTGAGCAATCCCGCCGGCAAATACGATCCGGCCGTGGGGCCGGTAGGCAACACGCCCGGCAACTGGCACAGCACGTATTCCATTTCGGCGGACTACCGTTTCAACCCGTTCCTTTCCGTGGGCGCTGGCTATGCCTATATCAAGGACAGTTCGTCGTTGGGCAATGACGCCAGCCAGATGAGCGCAATCGTCAACTACGACCTGTCGAAACGCACGCGCTTGTATGGCGTGGTCTCGCGCCTGAACAACTACAAGGGTGCCCAGTTCAAGATGGCGGGTGCCAGCATCACGACGGGTTCATTCCTCACGCCGGATGCGGGGCAGAACGAAACGGGTGTGCAAATAGGCATTCGGCATTTGTTCTGAGCCGTGAATTTGAGCGGCTGCTCGCCGCGCGCGCGATATTGCCAGGCAACGCGTTACGGGTTAACACCGGGTGCCGCTACAAAAGCATCCTTCGTAAGCTGGCGCTGAAAAGTTGTGCGACCACAGGCTTCGGTAGCGCATCCGACACGTCGGTGATGCATGGCTGCCGCTTCAGGACGTCCCGCTGCCATTGGGCGCGGCGGGGTTCACCTTCTTTTGATTCACTTCAGTTATGAAAACACTGCTCAAAGGTTGGGTTGTTCTGCTGTGCGTTGCGACGCTGGTCTCCCATGCGGCGTTGGCGGCGGAGCTTCGCGTGATGACGTCGGGGGGATTTACCGCCGCGTACAAGCAGCTCGGGGCAAAATTCACGGCTGCAACGGGAAATACGCTCGAGACGATCCTCGGCCCCTCAATGGGCACTACTCCGCAGGCGATTCCAAACCGGCTCGATAACGGCGAATCTGCCGACGTGGTCATCATGGTCGGCTATGCGCTCGACGATCTGATCAAGCGCGGGAAAGTGGTCGCGTCGTCGCGCGTGGAACTGGCCGATTCGCGCATCGGCATGGTCGTTCGCAGTGGCGCCAGCAAGCCGGACATCAGCACGGTCGATGCCCTCAGGCAAACGCTCCTGAACGCAAAATCGGTCGCGTACTCGGACAGCGCGAGCGGCGTCTACATCGAGCGGCAGCTTTTCAGCAAGCTTGGCATCGAGAACCAGATGAAGGGAAAGGCAAAAATGATCCCGCGCATTCCGGTTGCCAGTGTCGTCGCCAGCGGTGAATACCAGATTGGCTTCCAGCAGGTCAGCGAGTTGCTGCCCGTGGCGGGCGCGACGTTCGTCGGCAAGATTCCGGAGTCGGTGCAGTCGGTCACACGCTACGCGGCGGGTATCCCTGTCAACGCGCCTCATCCCGCCGAGGCGAAGCAACTCCTCGACTATCTTTCCTCACCTGACGCGCAGGCGGTGATCGAGTCGACGGGACTCGACCCGATTTCGGGTCACTAGAGCGGCACCCCACGGCACTACTCGGCCAGCGCCGCGAGCAACTGGTTCTTGACGATGGCCGTGGCGCGGGGCTGGCGGCCAAACTCGTACCACACAACGGGCCGGCGCCAGGTCGTGCCGGGAATGGACCTGGCGACCAGCTGTGGATCGTTGGCCCACGCGGCGTGCCGCAGGCGCGGCACGATCGAGAGTCCCACGTTCTGCCGCACCAGGTCGGCAATGGCGGCAATCGAATTCATTTCCAGCACCGGGGTGACCTCGACGTGCAGCCGGCGCAGCAGGCTCGTGACATGCCTGCCGGTGAGCGAGGCCGCTTCGAAGCCGATGAATGGAAAACGCTTGAGCAGCGAGGTCACCGAGGCCTCGTCAGGGGCCATGGCGGGATTGGCCAGCAGCACGAGCGGCTCCTCGTAAAGACGCTCCCACGATTCGGGCAGCGTCGTCGTGCGAGGCTCGCTGATGATGACCGCGGCGTCGATCTCGCCGGAGCGCACCTGACGCTCGAGCTCGGGGCTGCTGCCATGCGTGAGGCGCACGTTCAAGGCGGGATACGGCACCTTCAGCTTGATGACGTTGGCGGCGAGAAAACCCATCGACGATACGGTTGCACCGATCGTGACGGTGCCTTCTACGCCGTGCGTATCGGCAACGCCGCGAAGCAGCGAGTTATAGGCCGCCACCACCGCGCGCGCCTGCTCCAGGATCGAGCGCCCGGCATCGTTGAGCTGGATGCTGCGGCCGCTGCGGTCGAATAGCTGGCGCTGGCATACGCGCTCCAGCGTGCGCATCTGTGCCCCGACCGCTGCATGGGTCAGCGCCATGCGATCGGCGGCGGCGGCCATCGTGCCGTGCTGCTCGATCGCCAGAAAGGTCCGGAGCATCCGGATTTCGCTCATGTTCTGTCTCCTCGTTATTCGTCTGAAACTCCCGCTCGCGGCGCTGGCGCGCGGTGTTTCCATGGCCGCATGATCGCACGAAACGAAAAAAAATCTTTCCTTTCAAGAAACAAAATAACGCTTTTTATTTTGTTTTCAGCGCTCGAAAATCACTGCGTCACAAGCTCATCCGTTTCAGACTGGGAGTCGCACGATGCCGCAGATTCAGCCGTTTCCTTTTGTTTCCGTTTCCGGCAATGCTTACGAGCGTGGGGTGCAATATGGCCGCGCGGTAGGCGATCGCGTTCGCCTGAGTGCGTCGCGCTACGGCCAGACGCTACGCAACGCCGGCTACAGCGAGGCTTCGCAAAGGGCGCTGATCCGGGCGCTCGAACAGGCGATCGGCGAGTTCCAGCCGGCGTATCTCGAGGAGATGCGCGGCATCGCGGCGGGGGCGGAGGTGCCGTTCGACGACATCGTCATGATCAATGCCCGTACCGAAGTGCTGGCGAAGGCGCGTGCCGAAAAGACCCTGCCCGCCGACGCGGAGGACGAGGACGGTTGCACCGGCGTGCTGGTGCTGCCGTCGCGCTCGTCGACGGGGCAGTTGATCCACGCGCAGAACTGGGACTGGAAAGCCGATTGCGTGGACACCGGCATCGTCCTGCGCGTGCGCAACGAAGAGGGTCCCGACTATCTGACCTTCGTCGAGGCCGGCGGCCTCGCGCGCAGCGGGCTGAATGCGGCGGGCGTGTCGATCACCGCGAATTACCTCGAATCCGACCGCGACTTCACGCAGCTGGGCGTGCCGCTCTCGCTGCTGCGCCGCCGCGTGCTCGAAGAGCCGGTGTTCGCCAATGCGCTGCGCGTGATCGCCACGACACCCAAGTCGTGCTCGAACAACCTGATGCTGGGCATGGCCGAGGGCTTCGGCATCGATTTCGAATGCGCGCCGGACGAGGCGTTTCCGATCTGGCCCGGTGACGATCAGTTGATCGTGCACGCGAACCACTGGGTCAATCCGGTGGCGCGCACGAAGCTGCGCGACACCGGCTGCGAGAGCTCGCCCGACAGCTACTACCGCGACTGGCGCGTGCGCCAGCTGCTCAACGCGGCGCCGAAGCTGGACCGCAACGCGGTCAAGGCCGCGCTGTTCGACGCGTTCGGCACGCCGTATTCGGTGTGCCGGCCGCCGCGTCCGGGCACGCGTCACACGATGACGGCAACGGTTGCGATGATCGTCATGCAGCCAGCCAGCGGCGAGATGGACGTCGCGCCAATGCCGGCGCTCAACCGCGTCTTCACGCGCTACAGCCTGCAGCACGATCCGGTTGCCGAGGCGGTTTGAGCCTCACTGCACGCCATACCAGAAGCCATGATGGAGGAGACACCGATGTCCGAGGTTGCCGAAAAGCCGCCCGCAACGGGCCAGGCGAAAGCCGAAGCGCTCTATGATCTGGGCGCGACGACCGTGTATGCGAGCCGCTACGATGCGCGCTTTCCCTACACGCTCTATGTGCCGCCGGAAGTGACCGTGCCCGGCAACGACGTCGAGCTGGTCGTCGTGATGCACGGCACCGGCCGGCAATTCATTCAGTACCGCGATGCATTTGCCGGCTTCGGCCGCTGGAACCGCTGCATCGTGCTGTGCCCGCTCTTTCCGGTGGGCGTGCGCGGCGACGGCGATCGCAACGGCTTCAAGCGGCTCGCCGAAGGCGATATCCGTTACGACAAGGTCCTGCTCGAGATGGTGAGCGAAGTCGGCGAGCGCTATGGCAAGCGCTTCGACACCTTCGCGTTGTTCGGCTACTCGGGCGGCGGCCAGTTCGTCAACCGTTTCGCCTATGCGCACCCGGAGCGCCTGTGGGCCGCCTCCATCGGCGCGCCGGGCAACGTGACCCTGCTCGACGAGTCGAAGGCGTGGTGGCTGGGCGTGGGGGGCTTCGAGCGCCATTTCGGCAAGCCCTTCGATCTCCCCGCATTGCGCCGCGTACCGGTACAGATGGTGGTGGGCCGCGCGGATCTCGAAACGTGGGAGATCACGGTGCGCGACGACAGCCCGATGTACCTGCCGGGCATCAACGACGCCGGCAGGACTCGCCCGGAGCGGCTCAGGGCGCTCAAGGCCTCGTTCGAAGCGGCCGGTATTGGCGTACGATTTGACGAGCTCGACAATATCGCCCACAACGGCCTGCAAGTGGTCGAGGTGGTTCAGGAGTTCTTCGCAGACAGTCTGCGCACGCTGCGCACGGGAGACTGAGCCCATGGACACCACGAGCGAAGCCCGCAAGATCCGCAAAGTGATCATCACGACCGTGGCAGGCGGCACGTTCGAATGGTTCGACTTCGCGGTGTACGCCTATTTCTCGGGCTTGATCGCGCGCACGTTCTTCGCCGGCGTGAATCGCGGCGAGTCCTTGCTGCTGACCTTTGCGACGTTCGCGGTCGGGTTTCTCGTGCGGCCGATCGGCGGCGTCGTGATGGGCATGTACGCCGACCGGGCAGGGCGCGTGAAGGCGCTGTCGTGGATCATGGTGGCGATGTCGCTGGCCTCGCTGCTGCTCGCGTTGACGCCGGGGTACGCCACGCTGGGTTTGGCGGCGCCCATCCTGGTGGTCGTCGGCCGCCTCGTGCAGGGCTTTGCTGTGGGCGCGCAGTTTGCGCTCTCGTCGGTCACGATCTACGAAGTGGCGCCGCCCGGCAAGAAGATGTACTACGGCAGCTTCAACATGGTGTCGCTCGGCGTGGCGGCCATGATGTCCTCGGGCTGCAGCTACCTGCTGACGAGTCATCTCTCGCATGCGGCGCTGGCCGCCTGGGGATGGCGCGTGCCGTTTCTGATCGGCGCGCTGGTCGGACCGATCGGCTTTTATATCCGGCATCAAATTGGCGAGTCGGATGATTATCAGCGCATGCAGGCGCGTCCGTCCGCGCAGGCGCCGGCGCTCGCGCGTGCGCGCCAGTTCTTGCGCGAGAACGGCGACGCGCTCGTGTGTGCAATGGGCGTCATGATTGCCGGGACATCGCTCAATTACGTATGGAACGCGTATCTGCCGAATTACGCGCAGTACCAGCTGCACCTCTCGCTGGGCTCGACACTGCGCGGCGTGTTCATCACGAGTCTCGTGACTGCGGTGCTCTCGCCCGTTTTCGGCAAGCTCGCGGACCGCATCGGCGCGTATCGCTTGTTCTGCTTCTTCATCGTGGGATGGATGACGTGCGTCTTTCCGCTTTTCTGGTACCTGCTCGGCGAGCCGACCGAGCACAGGCTGATCTTCGTGCAGATGGTCGGGATGTTGTTCCTGACGCTGCAAGGCGCCGCTCACCCTGGGATGCTCGTGAAGATCTTCACCGTGCAAGGGCGCTCGACCGGTGTCGCAATCGCTTATAACACGGCGGTGATGCTGTTCGGCGGGCTGGCGCCTTTCTATATCTCGGTTGTGGCGCGGTTCACGGACGCCCGGTTCATTCCGCCAGGCTATCTGTTCGGCACGAGTCTGCTAGCCATCGCGCTCGTCTTGCTGACGCGCACGGGGCGGCGGGTTCTGCGCGACGACCGCGTGGAGCGCAGCCATCCCGCGTTCGCACATGACGCCCCCGATTCGACCGGCGCTGTTTCTGCACGCGAGCAAACGCATCTGCGCACGTAACCGCGAGCATTGGGTCAACGCTGCGCCAGGCGGGAACACGACACGCGCGTGGCTCCGGCGAACGCGGCGCGCAATAACGCTAGCGATTCAACAGGGAAACGAGGGTTTCCATCGCGAGGCGCGCCGCTTCCACCGGCAGTGCGGTGTGGGGCCGCTTGACGGGCGTGATCATCGAAAGCGTCACCTCGATCTCGGGCGCGATGATCCGTTGCCAGTGCAAGGTGGGATGGTTGCTGACCCGTATCGAGTTGATCGGCATGACGGTGTAGCCTATGCCGCGCTCGACCAGCTCGATGATGGAGCGCACCGCGTCGATCTCGAGTTCCATGTTCAACATGATGCCCAGGCGCGCTGCCTCGAACTGGAGCAGCGGCTTGATCGCATGCGAAGCGTGGGGCATGATCAACGGGATTCGGGCGAGCTCGCTCAATGCGACTTCTTCGGCCGAAGGACCGACCGGATGCAAGCCGATCAGATAGAGCCCCTGCGTTGCAATGGGTTCGATGACGAGGCTCGGCGACGTGGCGGGGTTCAGAACGATTGCAAAATCCAGTTGCCCGAGCAGCATCTGTTCGTGGAGCGGAAGCGAATAGCCTTCGACCAGACTGAGCGAGGCCTTCGGGAAACGCTCGACGAAGCGTTCGACGAATGTCGGGATCAAGGTTCGCCCGACACTCGGCGTGAGGCCCGCCACCACGCGCCCTTCATAGACCGCTGTGCCGTCCTTCAACGCAATCAGCGCCGAGTCGGCGGCGTGAAGTACGCCGCGTGCATGTTCGAGAAACCGGCGGCCCGCCGGCGTCAAGATCACGCCGCGGCCATTGCGCGAGAAAAGCGACGTCTTGAGCTCGACCTCGAGCGCGCGAACCTGCCTGCTCAAAGTTGGCTGGGCGATCGACAAGACATCGGATGCCTTGCCGACGCTGCCCAATTCAGCGATGCGGACGAAATAGCGAAGCTGCTTGATGTCCATGGTTGGAAAAGACCGCTCTAGTAGGGCCCCATGCCTGTCGTCGTGACCATTCTAGCGTGATCCACGCGGGCCTTACGCGGATTTCTCGCTTTCGGCGCCGGGCCGGGACGCAAGCCTTACCGGGGCCGATTCATCGACAGATTCGCGCGGAACTTGCGGGGTAGTCCTGACTACAAAGAGGATCACGCATGCGCCGAGTGCGAGCAGGAGCGCCATGAAATACAGGCCGAAATCGAAGCTGCCGGTATACGTTTTGACCCAGCCCACGACAAACGGGCTCAGGAACCCCCCGGTCTGGCCGATCGAATTGATCAACGCGATGCCGCCCGGTGCCGAAGAGCGCGGCAGCAGGGTCATGGGCACCGAGAACAGAATCGGCATGGCGCCAAAGACCGAGATCGTGGCCACGCTCAACGAAGCGAGCGCGAGAGGAAAACTGGACCAGACGAAAGGCAGCGATCCAAGTGCGGCGGCACCCGCCAATGCGCAGCCGGCGGCATGCCACCGGCGCTCCAGCGTGCGATCCGAATGAAGGGACAGCACGAGCATCCCGATTGCGCCGAGACCATAGGGAATGGTGGACCACAGGCCGATTTGCGATGCCGTGAGCAGCCCCGCATGACGCAGCATCAGCGGAAGCCAGAACGAAATCACGTAGGTGCCGCAAATGACGGTGAACCAGGCGAGCGCGATCGCGTAGACGTTGAAATCGCGCAGCGCGCCGGCAAAGCCTGCCCGTTTCCCGTGACTTTCCCGCGACGCGCCTTCCAGGACGGACTGCCGTTCATCGTCCGAGAGCCAGCGGGCCTCATGCGGGCCGTTCGGCAACCACAACAGGCAGGCCAGGCCAAGCAGCACGGACGGCACGCCTTCGAGCAGGAAAAGCCATTGCCAGCCGCGCAGGCCGTGCAATCCCGCCATCGAATCGACGATCAAGCCGGAGAGCGGCGAGCCCACCAGACCGGCCAGCACGCCGCCGCTCAGGAACAGCGCGGTGACCCGCGCGAGCCTGGCCTTGGGATACCAGAGCGTCAGATAGAACACGACGCCTGGCGTAAATCCCGCCTCGAACATTCCGAGCAGAACACGCAGCGCGTAGAACATCGCGGGCGTGCGCACGAACATCATGCAGCTCGAGGTGATGCCCCAGCAAATCATGATGCGGGCCAGCGTCAGGCGGGCTCCAATTCGCTGCAAGAGCAGATTGCTCGGCACTTCAAAGGCCAGATAGCTCGCAAAGAAAATCCCCGCGCCCAGTCCGTAGACGGCGTCGGTGAATCCGAGGTCTGCCTTCATGTGCAGCGCGGCGAATCCGATATTGATGCGATCGAGGTAGGCGAATATATAGCCCAGCAGCACCAGTGGGAAAATTCGCCAGCCAATGCGCGAATAGAGCTGCGTTTCATCGCGTGATGGCGCCTGCGCGACGGCCGGCGCAGCACTGTCTGCCATAGGTGTCTCCAGAGGGATGGCAAAAAGGGGAGCGGATCGGACCATAGGTTTGGCTTCAACGTCCGTATCCTGTTGCAGGTGTGCGTCGCCTGGCGGCCTCAAACGCTCAAGGTGTCCTGCGTGCGGCAATAGCTTCGGCCTGCAATCCGGCCCAACGGGCGCAGCGCGTCGTGATTGACCCGGTGCCCTTCGCGTACCCCTTCCGCGCAGTGAACCAGCACGACTTCGCCGACGATCATCGTCGTTGGCGAGCCCTCCGTGCCGAATTCGTGATGCTCATGAAGGCGGCATTCGAATTGAAGCGGCGATTCCTTGATTCTCTTCGGCAGCACGGTCACGGAAGGCAGCGTGCTGAATCCGACCTCTTCGACCTCGCTGACCGTCGACGGATATTCGACCGCACATTGCTGCACCTGGTCCGCCATGTGTTCCGACACCACGTTGATGACGAACTGGCCCGAACGCAAGATGTTGCGCACGGTGTCCTTGTACCCGGTGGGGCGAGTCTGGGCGACGATGCCGAGCAACGGTGGGGTCACGCACAGGATCACGAACTGGCTGAATGGCGCGGCGTTGAGGACGCCTTCGTCGTTCTGGGATGTCACCAGCGCGATGGGGCGCGGAACGACGGAGCCCGTGAGGAATTTATAACGATTTTCCTCGGTGAAACCCAGAAGGTCCACCGTTTCGTATGAAGTATGGTCCATATGCCGAAGTGAGCTGTGTTGGTTGATCCGCTTCCAGCTTGAGCGGGTGAGTCCATGCTAGGGAAGGCGGCCCACGCCAACAAGAACGGAATGTTTCTTTCTGATATGCCGTTTCTTGCTGCTTTCTGTTCTTGCGCGAGCGACGCGCGCCTCCCTATGCCGCGCATGCATAACAGAAAGAAAGTTTCCGTTCTTGTTCCGTTGCCTGCGTGGGCATAACTTTCACTCCGAAAGCGCTGGCATGCGCCAGCATGGTGGAGAGAGAGAAGGCATCTACATGAACAACACAGTGAATAGTGGCGTGGCCGACGCTCACGAAGCGTTGAAGAGACCTTCGGCGCTCGAAGGGCTCAGGGTCGTGGACATGTCTGGCCTGGCCGGACAATATTGCGGCAAGCAGTTTTCGGATCTCGGCGCGGAGGTGATCCTCGTGGAGCCGCTGAACGGGTCCAGCGTGCGTCGGGAAGGGCCATTCCTCGACAACCACGTCGATCCGGAATACAGCCTCCCTTTCACGTATTTCAATGCCGGCAAGAAGAGCGTCTGCCTCGATCTCGACCGGCCCGAAGGGCAGCGTGCTTTTATCGAGCTCGTCAAGCGAGCGGATCTGCTGATCGAATCCGAGAAGCCGGGCGTGATGGCGAAGCGGGGCCTGGATTACGCTTCGCTCGCCGCGGTCGCGCCGGATCTCGTGATGACCAGCATCACGCCCTTCGGTCAAGACGGTCCGTATGCGAATTACGAGTCCGAGGATATTGTCGCTCTCGCGCTGGGCGGCATGCTCTACCTTGGCGGCTACCCGGATAGTCCGCCGATCGCGGCACACGGCAATCTGGCCTATCTGGCTGCTGCGCAATTCGCCTCTGTCGCGTCCATGATCGCGCTGCTCGGTCAAACTGGCGAGCCCGGACATCAAGGCGGCTCGCACATCGATGTTTCGATCCAGGAGTGCGTGGTCATGGGGATGGAGAATGCCATCCAGTTCTATGACCTCGAACGCGTCGTTCGCAAGCGGGAGTCCGGCCAGCTGAAGATGGCCGGGACCGGAGTCTTCGACTGCGCGGACGGACAAATCTATCTGATGGCTGGGGGGATCGCGTCGGCGCGATTCTGGGAGTCGACGGTGCAGTGGATGATCGACGACGGCGTGGCCGAAGCCGCCCAGCTACTCGAAGACGCCTGGAAGGATCACGACTATCTCGTGACCGAGGAAGCCAAGCATCGCTTCTCCGAGCTGTTCGTGCCGTTCGCAAAAAAGCACACCAAGGTCTGGCTGTATCAAACCGGCCAGGAGCGCCGCATCCCGGTCTGTCCAATTAGCATGCCGAAGGACATCATCGAGAACCGGCAGCTTGCTTACCGGGAGTTTTTCGGCTCGATCAAGCATCTGCCATCCGGGCAGGACATCGTCGCGCCGGGCGCGCCTTATCGATTCTCGGAGACGCCGTGGCACGCACCGTCGCCCGCACCGCTCATGGGTCAACACACGGACGAGATTCTTGCCGGGCTCGGCTACGGCAAGGCAGAGCGCTCGGCGCTACAACAAGCAGGAGTTTCGAATTGAACAAGCTTCCTCTTGAAGGCATTCGGATTGCCGACTTCACATGGATCGGAGCGGGCTCGTTCACGACCAAGCTATTTGCCGATCACGGTGCGGACGTCATCAAAGTCGAAAGCGCGGACCGCCTCGATGCGCTACGCGGCAGCCGTCCCTACGCCCAGGGCGTGCCAGGCGTCAATCGCAGCGGCTACTTCGCCGACCGCAACAGCAACAAGAAGAGCATCACGCTCAACCTCAAGACCGCAGAGGGCCAGGAACTGGCCCGGCAACTGATTGAAACGAGCGACATCGTCGCCAATAACTTCACCCCGGGCACGATGGAGAAGTTCGGCCTCGGCTATGAAGCGGTGAAGAAGATTCGTCCCGACGCGATCTATCTGGCGATGTCGATGCAAGGTTCGTCCGGCCCGGAGCACAAGTACCTTGGCTTCGGCCTGACGATCGGCGCGCTGACCGGGCTTCAGTTTCTCTCCGGGCTGCCGGACAAGGAGCCGGCTGGCACGGGGACCAACTTCCCCGACCATATTCCCAATCCATGCCATGCGGCCTTTGCCGTGCTGGCGGCCTTGCGCCACCGTCGCCGCACCGGGCAGGGGCAGTACATCGACGTGGCGCAGACCGAACCGACCGTTGCACTGCTCGGCCCCACGATGATGGATTGCGCGGCAAACGGCAATGTGGGCGGCCGTATGGGCAATCGGCATCCCGCGACTGCGCCGCATGGCGTCTATCCGTGCCAGGGCGTGGACCGGTGGATCGCGATCTCGGCCGGGACCGAAGCGGCATGGAGCGGACTTGTTGCGGCGCTTCCCGAAGCGGATGGGTTGCGCGCGGCGCAGTTCTCGACAGCGCACGATCGCAAGGCAAACGGGGATGAACTCGACGCGGCGCTGGCGCAGGCGACCAGCCGCTACGAAGCGGATGCGCTGATGGCGAGACTGCAGCGTCATGGCGTGCCGGCAGGGGTTGTGCGCAGCGCGGAGGATATCGTGGAGCGCGACCTGCAGTTGCAGCATCGGCAGCACTGGGTCCGGCTGCAACACCCGGAGATGGGCGAAGCGATCTATAACGCACCGCCATTTCGTATCAGTGGACACAGCGAGACCGTGCGCTGGCCAGCGCCGCTCTTGGGACAGCATACCGAGGAGGTTTGCCGGGACGTCTTCGGCATGGATGAAGCCGGGGTCGCCAGCTTGCGCCTGAAGGGGGTGTTGACATGAGGACGGCGCAGCCTTCGACGAGTGAAATACTCGCGCAATTCGCATGCTCGTTTGAGCCCTCGAGGGTTAGCGATGAACACCTGCGCGTGTGCGCCAGGGCGATCGCGGATACCTTTGCGGTCTGCGTAGCAGGGAGCAAGGAACCAGCCGCGATCCGCGTGAGGAACTATATTCACGGCCTTTCTGGCGACTTCGGCGGCGAGCAGAAGGCGCGCCTGTGGGGATTGGGCGTCGCGACGACGGTAGAGGGGGCCGCGCTATACAACGGCGTTGCCGCTCATGTGCTGGACTTCGACGACGCATCATCGTCGATGGGCGGGCATCCGAGCGTGGCGTTGCTGCCGGCGCTGATTGCGTTGGCCGAGTCGCGCGATATCGGCGGATTGCGGCTGGCGAGCAGCTATGTGGTGGGATATGAAATCGCGAGCAAACTGGGCAGCGCTCTCAGCAAGACCCACTACGATCGCGGATGGCATATGACCTCGTCGGTCGGGACTGTTGCTGCCGCTGCCGCCTGCGCCCATCTGCTGGCCCTGGATTTCGACCAGACGGTCTCGGCCATTGGCCTTGCGGTCTCGCAAACCGCCGGAACGCGCCAAAGCTTCGGATTCGACGCCAAGTCGTTTCAGGCCGGCCAGTGCGGTGCGGCGGCCCTGCGCGCCACCTTGCTCGCCGAGCAGGGCTTTACCGCGTCTCCGCTCGCCATGGATGGTCAGGCTGGTTATACGAGACTGTATTCGGACTACGAAGATATCTCGCAGGAGTTTGTTTCGCTGAATACGGCGCCGCTCGAAATCGACCGCGTGGGTGTGGAGATCAAGAAGTATCCGGCTTGCTACGCGGTTCATCGGCCGCTGGACGGGCTATTCGATCTGAAGCGTGAGTTTGGTTTCGGCCTGGACGACTTCGAGCGCATCGACATCAGGACGAGCTACGGAACGCTATCCCCGCTATTGAGACGATTGCCCGAAAACGGCGTCGAGGGGAAGTTCAGCATGGAATATGCAATTGCGGCGGCTCTGGAAGACGATGAGATTCGCCTCTCGACGTTTGCCGATGAGGCGGTGCGTCGACCTCACCTCCGCACGGCGATGGCATGCATAAAAGCCCACGAAGCGCCCGGCGAGATCACGCCGCGCTGGGCGGAAATTTCCGTGACATTGAGGGACAGCCGCCGCGTTTCGCGGCGAGTCGAGACGTTGCGCGGCGACGCGTCCAATCCACTGGCCGATGATGACTTGCTCGCCAAGCTGGCGGACTGCCTCGCATGGGCGGACAGCCCGATCGACGCGAGGACGCTCTATCGCGGCGCGGAAATGATCGGGACGGCCAGCGTGCGCGATGTCCTGAACGCAATCGAACACATAACTGCATGAGGTAAGGGATGAGCATTCTTTATGAGGTGACGGATTCCGTCGCAACCATCGTTCTTGACCGGCCCGAAGCGTTGAATTCGCTCGATCCGGAGACGCTTGCAGAGCTGAACCGCACGTTTGAAATCGCCAACCGGGACGAACGGGTTCGCGTGGTCGTGCTCACGGGCGCTGGCGAAAAGGCGTTCTGCACCGGGTCCGATCTGAAGAAGACCATGCCGCCCAAAGAGAGCTTCGCAGAGCTGACGTTTGGCCGGGAAAAGTGGCTCTATCCCTTCGCGGGCCTGGAGATCGACAAGCCAATGATCTGCGCCGTGAATGGCTTTGCGCTCGCGGGCGGGATGGAGCTCGCGCTGGCGTGCGATATCCGCATCGCGTCCAGCAATGCCCAGTTCGGGCAGTCGGAAGTGTGTGTCGGCAGCATTCCGGCGGCGGGCGGAACGCAGCGGCTGCCGCGCATGGTCGGCATGTCCGATGCGATGCTGATGATGTTGACGGGCGATCGGATCGACGCGGAAACCGCCCTGCGGATCGGCCTCGTGAGTCGCGTCGTGCCGCTGGAAAACCTGAGGGACGAGGCCATGAAGATTGCCCGCCGGATTGCCGACAATGCACCGCTGGCGGTGCGGGCCGTGAAGCGGCTCGTGCGCGATGGACTCGACTTGCCTCTGTTGACTGCCATTCAGTCGGAACAGTTCGCGCTCGGCTTGCTTCGCGACACCGAGGATCGGCTGGAAGGGCGCCGCGCGTTTCAGGAGAAACGCAAACCGGTATTCACGGGCAAGTAACAGGTAAACGCAGGTACGCGCATTTTTGGAGGCGAGATGAGACGGGTCGTTGTTGCAGGCATTGGGCAAACCGTATTCGGTAAATTTCTGCACCGCACGGTGCGATCGCTGGCTGAGGAGGCGCTATCCGCCGCTCTGGCCGATTCAGGTATCGAAGCCGAGCAGATCGGTGTGACGTACTTCGCGAATGCGCTTTCCGGTCTGGTCACGGGCCAGGAGACGATTCGAGGACAGGTCGCCCTGCGCAATACCGGCGTGATGGGGCGTCCCATCATCAATGTCGATAACGCGTGTGCATCGGGTTCGACGGCATTTCACCTCGCATGGCTGGCGGTCGCGTCGGGTCAGACCGATGTGGCGCTGGCCATCGGGGCGGAGAAGCTCACGCACGAAGATAAAGCCGTGACCTTCGGCGCGTTCGCCTCCGGAGTGGACGTGGAGGAGCGCGCGCGGCTCCAGATGGATGCGCCTCAGGGGCACTCGGTGTTCATGGACATCTACGCGGAGCGCGCGCGCCGTTACATGGCGTTCAGTGGCGCCACGCCGGAGGACTTCGCGCTTGTCTGCATCAAGAGCCGGGAGGCCGCATCGACCAACGAGTGGGCGCAGTTCCGCGCACCGGTGACGGCCGGGGAGGTGCTCGGCAGCCGCATGATCAGCACGCCGCTGACGCTGAACATGTGCTCGCCGATCGCGGATGGTGCAGCGGCGGCCATTGTGGTCAGCGAAGCATTCGCGCAACGCCTGGCGAAGCCGCGCGTCTACGTCAAGGCGTCGGCCATTGTTTCGGCCAACCAGGACGGCCTTGGCACGACCGCGGCCGAAAGGGCTGCGAATGCCGCCTATGAGGCGGCCGGATTGGGTCCGGAAGATATTCACGTGGCGGAAGTTCACGACGCGTCTGCGCCGGCCGAGATCATGCTCTACGAGCGACTGGGATTCGCCGCGCCCGGAGAGGGCGTCGCGCTGCTTCGCAACGGCGTCACGTCGGTTGGCGGGCGGCTTCCGGTAAATCCGGGCGGAGGGCTGTTGAGCCGCGGCCACCCCGTTGGGGCCACCGGCATTGCGCAGCTGATCGAGCTCACGACTCACCTGCGTGGCACGGCTGGCGCGCGTCAGCGGGAAGGCGCAAGGGCTGCGCTCGCCGAGTGCTCCGGCGGGCAACTCGGTGCCGATTCGGCGCTCGCGGCCGCGACGATACTCACCAATTTCTAATCACGAGCCTGCGCGCACGCCCTACCGGCGTGCGCGCCTGGCTGCTGAAAATCCTCTACCCCCTGCCTGAACCCCGCGCTCCCGGCCCAACCCCATCGTTCTACCGGGAGCAATGTTGCGTTGCTCACTGGCGAGTAGGCACACGCCGCACGCGGATATAGCATGCCCTTCAATCGAACCATCAACCGTGATTTCGGCGCGCTGCCGATTTCGCTCATACCCTTCATTCGGGTGCAAGAAGAGGGATGCACACATGCTTACCCACCGGCGTTGGGACTCACTGGACGCAGCGGATGCAGGCTGGCTCCGCGCGAAATATCACTTCGTGGTCAGCGCGGACGGCAACCACGATCATTCGGCATTGGGACCGTTGATCGTCTGGAACGACGACGAGATTGATGTTGGTGCTGGCTTCCCGATGCACGGGCACCGCGACATGGAAATCATCACCTATGTACGCCAGGGCGTGATCGAGCATCGCGACACGTTGGGTTCCGAGGGCCGGATTCACGCGGGCGACGTCCAGGTGATGAGCGCCGGCACGGGCATCCGTCACTCCGAATTCAATGGTGGCGACGTGCCGCTCAAGGTCTATCAGATCTGGCTGCGTCCTCGTACGGGCGGCGGCGCGCCGCGCTGGGACACGAAGCCGTTTCCCAAAGGCGACCGGTCTGGACGCTTCGTTGTCCTTGCCAGCGGCTTCGAGGAGGATACCGACGCGTTGCCCATACGGGCGGCCGCGCGCGTGCTCGGCGCAACGCTGAAGACGGGCGAGCAGATTCGACAAGCGTTGGCGCCGTCGCGATGCGCCTATCTCGTCGTGGCCTCGGGAAGCATCGAAGTGAACGGCGAACGCGTGGGGCCGCTGGATGGCGTGGCCATCACGCAAGTGGCGGCGGCCGAGATATCCGCCCTCGAAGATTCTGAGCTGGTGATGGTGGACATCGGCTGAGCACCTTATTTCACAATCCACTCAATAACGACATTTCGGAGGTTTTCATGGATCGCTACAAGTTTCTTCCGCTCCTGGGGCGCGTTCTGATCGGCGCACCGTTTCTGATGAGCGGGCTCGGCAAGCTGGCTGCGTATGGCGCGACCGTCGGCTATATCGCCGCTGTCGGTCTGCCGGTTCCGCCGCTTGCGTTTATCGTCTCGGTGCTCATCGAGGCGGGCGGCGGGCTGCTGCTGATCTCCGGCTACCGGGCCCGCGCGGTGGCGGCGGCCATGGCGGTGTTTTGCGTGGTCACCGCCATGTTCTTCCATCACAACTTCGCGGATCAGAACCAGATGATCCACTTTCTGAAGAACGTGATGATGGCGGGCGGCCTGCTGCAGATCGCTTACTTCGGCGCCGGCGCGTTCAGCCTGGACGCGCGCGCCGGGCGGGCATCCGCGCGTTCGATGGCGGCCAGCGCGAGCTGATCGTCGGTCATCGGCTGCGGTCTTCGCGGGGCCGCGCCATGTCGATCGCTACATGGACTACATGGCGGTTGAGGGATGGGAGGCGCGTTCGCTTCTGAATATCGTTGTGCACATGGCGGGCCGGAACGGGCGTTCCCTACCGCCGTGACCCACACACACGATTCAGGAGACGCGAATGACTCAACCCCAGGTGGTGACGCTGACCCGCGCCGGGGCCCCCGCCATGCCCCGCAACTGTACCTTCGATGCCCATGACTGGGAGATTCTGAGCCGCTACTGGCATCCCGTCGCGTTCGCGCACGAGGTGGGCGACAAGCCGCTCAGCGTCACGCTGCTCGACGAATCGCTCGTGCTGTTCCGCTCGGCAGGGCGGGTCGTAGCGGCGCGCGATGTGTGCCCGCATCGCGGCGCTCCGCTTAGCCGCGGATGGGTCAACGGCGACAATCTCGTTTGCCCCTATCACGGCCTCGAATATGGGGCGAATGGCAAGTGCAACCACATTCCCTCGCAACCGGAGGGCGCGATTCCCGACCGCCTGTGCCTGACGACGTACGCGGCGCAGGAAGCGTATGGGCTCGTGTGGGTGTCGCTCGGCGGCGGTGAGCTGCCGTTGCCCGATTTCCCGGCCTGGAACACGGACGGGTATCAGCAGATCCTTCCGCCGTCGATCGATATCCGCGCTTCGGCCGGGCGCCAAACCGAAGGCTTCATCGACGTCGCGCACTTTGCGTGGATCCATCACGACAGCTTCGCGGATCGCGCCAATCCCGTGGTTCCGCAGTACTCCGTCGAGCGGCGTCCGAACGGCCTGCGCGCCGAATATGTGAGCACCGTGAGCAACTTCCCGAAGTCGATGCAGCATCGTGCGCCAGAGGGCTTTCTTTGGCGCCGCGTGTTCGAGGTCGACGTGCCCTTCTTCGCCCGGCTCACGGTGCACTTTCCCGAGAACGGACGCCTGGCAATCCTCAATGCGGCGAGCCCGGTGTCGGCGCGGCACACGCGGCTCTTCGTCCCCATCGCGCGCAATTTCGACCAGGATTTGCCGCTCGACGATGTCTACGCGTTCAACCGCCAGGTATTCGAAGAGGACCGCGCGATTGTAGAGCTGCAGTGCCCGGAGGATCTGCCGATCGACCGTTCCCTCGAAGCGCCGATTTTCGCCGACCGCTCCTCCGGTGCATACCGGCGCGCGCTCGCGGAGATCGGGCTCGGGCAAGCCTATGTCCGTTGATGCAGGCACGAGAGGAGAATTCATGAAGATCTGGGAATGCGTGATCTGCGGGTTTCGCTACGACGAGGCCGAAGGACTGCCCGAGGCGGGCATTGCACCGGGTACGCGCTGGGAGGATGTGCCTGAGGACTGGATGTGTCCGGACTGCGCGACCGGCAAGCACGACTTCGAGATGCAGGTGGTGGCATGAGGCCTTCCGAACACGCTGAGGGTGAAAGCGATCCTGTCGTGATCGTCGGCTCGGGGCTCGCCGGCTACACGGTGGCGCGTGAGCTGCGCAAGCTCGACGCCAAAATGCCGGTGGTGATCGTGAGCCGCGATGACGGCAGCTTCTATTCGAAGCCCACGCTCTCGAATGCGCTGGCGATGAAGAAGGCGCCTCACGAGCTCGCGAACTTCACGGCACAGGCGATGGCAACGCAACTCGATGCGCGTGTCTGGACCCATCGCCACGTCGAGCGCCTCTTGCCGGGCGAGCATGCGATTGTCGTGGACGGACAGCGGCTCCGTTATCGCGCGCTGGTGCTCGCGACCGGGGCCGACCCACGGCGCGTGCCGGTCGAAGGCGACGGTGCCGGCGACGTGCTGTCGATCAACGACCTCGGCGACTACGCGCGCTTTCGCGAGGTCCTCACGTCGGGCGATGCCGTGGCCATACTCGGCGCGGGCTTGATCGGCTGCGAGTTCGCCAACGATCTGGTGGCCGCGGGACACCGCGTGTGCCTGATCGACCCGGCCAGCGTGCCGCTCTCGCGGCTGCTGCCCGCCGAGGCCGGGGCGGTGTATTCGCGCGCCTTGGCGGGCGCCGGTGTCGATCTGCGGCTGGGCTGCGGGGTCGCCTCGGTGGTGCGGCGCGGTCCGGGTTACCGCCTGACGCTGAGCGACGGCCATGCAGTCGATGTCGATATCGTCGTTTCGGCGATCGGCCTCGTGCCGCGAACGGCGCTCGCGAGCGCGGCCGGGTTGCGGATCGAAGGCGGCATCAGCACGGATGCCTGGTGCCGCACCGACGCGCCAGACGTGTACGCGCTCGGCGACTGCGCAGCCATCGAAGGCCGCGTGCAGCCCTACGTGCTGCCCATCATGCATGCGGCGCGTGCGCTCGCCCGTACCCTGTCCGGCACGCTCACGCGTGTCGACTTCCCGGTGATGCCCGTCGTGGTCAAGACACCGGCGGTACCGGCCGTCGTGGTGACGCCAGCGGCGACGGGCGGACGCTGGACGCTAGAGACGGCCGCACAGGATGCGCCGCACGCGGTACGCGCGGTCTGCGAAGATGCCGCAACGAAGCGCATGACGGGCTTTGCCTTGGTGGGTGCCGCCACCGCAGACAAGGCCGCTTTGTTGAAGCCGATGGCCGCGGGCACGGCAGGATAGGCCAGGCGCAGCATCATCGACAACCGGATGCGGCCCCATCGCGTCCGACGACAGGCAGCTTTCGCTGACCGACCCCTGTTGCGCACTGGCGCTCATGTCCGGATTCCTGTCTCCCGGACTGAGACGCCTGGTGTTTTCACGCCGCGAGCCATGCTCGCGGTTTTTTTTCGTGGGCGATTTGCGTCACGGGCGTCAGCGCACGTGTCCCTCGCGACGCCGGGCACGAGATGGTGCGGCCAGATCGAGGCTGCACTGCGGTGCCGGAGGCTCGGGTGGCGTGCATCAGGAATCGGTTGCGCGCGCAGCCATCCGGGCCACCCATTCGACGACCTGAGCGATGGCGAGCAGGCTGACGACGCCGGCCAGCACCGGAAAGACGAGGAAGCTTGCCGATCCGTTGCCGCTCAGCATGATGACGAGCGGGTCCGCGCCCGCCGGCGGATGCACGGTGCGCGTGAGCTGCATGGCCGCGATCGCGAGGCCCGTGGCGAGCGCCATGGCCCAGATATCGTTGCCGGCGAGCCGGAACACGGCTAGCCCCACGGCCGATGCGATCAGATGGCCGAATACGAGGTTTCTCGGCTGGGCGAAGGGGCTCTCGGGCGCACCAAACAGCAGCACGCTCGACGCGCCGAACGGCGCGATCACGAATGGCAATCCAGTGAGTTGCGCCAGCAGCCCTACGACGGCGATTGCGGCGGTCCCACCCAGAAAGCCGCGCACCACTCGGGGCGCGAGTGAGGGCAACGGCGTGCGCGTTGCGGCAAGTCGGGTCTTGTCGAGTTCGTTCATTGGGGATGAGGGAGGTCCGTATAAAGGGCGCTGCGCGCACCGCGGAAGGCGCGCGCAGCGCGGGCGTTTCCGCCGTCTGTTACGCCGTCTGATAGCGGCTCGCCTCGTCGGAGCCTTCGGTTGCATTGCCGGCGCTATAGGAGTGGGCGCCCACGCCCGCGAGCTTGCCGCCGTCGACAACCAGGTACTCGTCACGGATCGGCTTGCCCGAGAACCAGCACTCGAGAATTTCGCGCGTACCTGCCGCGTAGCGGGCCTGTGCGGAGAGCGTGGTGCCCGACGTATGCGGCGTCATGCCCTGATGCGGCATGCTGCGCCACGGATGATCACGCGGCGCGGGTTGCGGGAACCAGACGTCGCCTGCGTAGCCGGCGAGCTGTCCGCTCTCGAGGGCGTCGACGATCGCGTCGCGGTCACAGATCTTGCCGCGCGCCGTGTTGATGATGTACGCACCGCGCTTCATCTTCGCCAGCATCTGCGCATCGAACAAATGTTCCGTTTCGGGGTGCAGCGGGCAGTTGATCGTGACCACGTCGCAGACCCCCACCATCGATTCCACGTTCGGATGCCAGCTGAGGTTCAGTTCGCGTTCAACCTGCTCGGGCAGGCGGTGACGGTCGGTGTAGTGGAGCTTCACGTCGAACGGCTTGAGACGGCGCAGCACGGCGGTGCCGATGCGCCCGGCGGCCACCGTGCCGACATGCATGCCTTCGAGGTCGTACGCGCGCGAGACGCAGTCCGCGATATTCCAGCCGCCCTTTTTCACCCATTCATGAGAGGGCAGATAGTTGCGTACCAGCGAGAGGATCATCATCACGACGTGCTCGGCCACGCTGATGCTGTTGGAGTACGTGACTTCGGCCACCGTGATGCCGCGTTCGCTGGCGGCCTGCAGGTCGACGTGGTCGGAGCCGATACCGGCCGTGAGCGCGAGCTTGAGCTTCGGGGCCTTCGCGATGCGTTCGGCCGTGAGATAGGCTGGCCAGAACGGCTGTGAGATCACGACTTCGGCGTCGTGGAGCTCCTGTTCGAAGCGCGAGTTGGGGCCGTCCTTGTCGGAAGTGACGACGAGCGTGTGGCCCAGGGACTCGAGGTAGCGACGCAGACCCAGTTCGCCGGAAACGCTGCCGAGCATCTCGCCGGGCGTGAAGTCGATGGCATTCGGCGTGGGGGCGGTTTGCCCATCGGGATAGCGGGCAATGGTGGGGACCGTGTCGCGCGCGTAGCGCCTGGGCATGCCATTGACGGGGTCGTCGTACAGGACGCAAAGTACCTTGGCCATGTGTCTCACTCCATGATGGAAAGCGGGATTGGGTGAGGCAGGTGCGGCGCCGCAGTGCCGCTCCTGCCTTCGTTACGATCGTTCGGCTCACGAAGGATCGATGGCCAGAGTGTTGTCGAGGACGCTGGATGGGTCCAATTGTTTGGAGAGATGGTCTGATAAGCGCGGCTTATCAAGGCCTGCGATCGACGGCTCGCCGGCCCGGGCAGACGGGCACCGTTGCGTCGGCGCTGGCGCTCACGCGCCCCGAAGCAGGGCGTCGAAGCGGCTTTGCAGGTCCAGGCGCTGTGCGCTCTCCCACATCGCCGCGACGAGTGGGGGCATCACGGCGGCATTGCGCGTGATGAGGCCGATTTCCCGGGTCAGCTCCGGCTTGAGCAGCGTTGCGGTGTAAAGACCGCTTGCGTGCGCGCTGCCCAGCAGGCTATGCGGCAGGATGCTGTGGAGCCGCACATGCTCCACGGCGGAAAAGAGCGCAAGCAGCGAATCGGCCTCGGCAATGACCGTGGGTTGCACGCCCGCTCGCCGGAACGCCGCGTTGATGACCTGACGGTTTTGCATCGAGGAATCGAGCAGACACAAATCGAGGCCTTCCAGTGCTTCCCAGCGCTCGAGGCCATTGCAGGCCCCCTCGCCGCAGCCGGTGGGGGAGACCAGCACATAGCGCTCGCAATACAGCGGCGCGATGGCGAAGCCGGCCTGCACCTTGCTGTCGAGATAGGTGAAGCCGATATCGAGTTCGAATTCGTCGAGCTGGCGCAGGATGGTGTCCGAGTTCAACGAGCGCAGCGAGTAGCGTATGCCCGCATGCTCGGCGCGGCAGCTGGACAGCAGGAGGCTGACGATAGGCAGCGTGGTGGGAATCACGCCGATGCGCAGCGTGCCGCTCAGCCGCACACGCGCAACCGATGCGTCCTGGCGCATGTGTTCGAGCGTGGCGAGGGTCTGACGCGCCCAGCCCAGCACCCGCTCGCCATCCTCGGTAAAGCCGAGAAAACGTCGTCCGCGTCTCACGAGCACGAGCCCGAGTTCGTCTTCGAGGCTGCGGATCGCGGAAGAAAGCGCGGGCTGCGAGACATTGCAGACATCGGCCGCGCGCGCGAAATGCTGCTCCCGCGCGAGCGTCACCAGATAGTGGAGCTGACGGATGAACATGCGTGGCGGGTCTGTGTGGGCTGGCCGTAGCGAGGCCAGGCTAGGCTAGCAGGTCCTCGTAGAACGCGCCAAAGGGCCGGGTCGGGTGGGCGATCTGGATCTCCAGCACCCATAGCCCCGCCGCGGGCGCGGCAGCGAACTCGCCGAGATCGCCCGCCTTGTAGATGGCATGCGGAAAGTCGCTGACACGATGGCCCTTGATGTCGACGTTCAGACGCCAGCCATAAGCTTCGGCCCGTGCGGCGGCATAGTCGTAGAGCGCGACGCCGCTGCACCCGGTGCTGCGCCAATGCTCGGCCACTTCATCGTGGATCGTTTCAACGTCCTCTGCACAACGAATCATCTCGGGATCGTCGCCCGTGACGAAGGTCGCGCCAGCGTCGCCCTCGTGCTGGCTCCACACCACGCCCAGATCGACGAAGAAAATATCGTTCGAACCGAGCACCGGGTCCTCCGCGGAGCGCTCCCTGAAGGTGCGCAGCGTGTTTTCGCCGATCCGGACGATGACCGGGTGCCAGATGCGTTCCATGCCCAGTACCTGCAGGACCGCCTTCGCGCGGGCATTGGCTTCCGATTCGCGCATGCCGGGCTGGATGGCGTCCGCGATCTGCTGGACCGCCTTCCAGGTCATCACGCGTGCGTGCTCCATGGCGTCGGGCGAGAATTTTTCGCCGACCGCCTGTTTGTCAACAGTGCTCACCTGATATCACTCCGGTTGTCTCGGGGTTCATTGCACAGGGCGCCCGGGGGCGAGCCACAGAGGGACACAACCGCGGCACCCTGCGAAATCGATATATTCAATAGTATATAACGAGACGCTGACCGTCGCGGTAAGGGGGCGCCGCAGCCCGGCGTGAAGCGCCTCGCAGATGGCGATCCGGTCTTGGTGCCGATCGGAAGCTACGCGAAAACCGGGCTTCGCGTCCCCCTCAGCGCGCGAGTTCCTTCGCGACGCCGGCCACGAGATGGCGCAGCCAGACGGCCGCCGCGCTGCGATGGGTGCGGTCGTGCCAGAGCTGATAGTAAGTGAGTGCCTGGGGATCGCCGGGCAGGGGCTCCATGCGCAGCGGAAGCAGTTTGCTGTAATGCGCGGCAAGCGCGCGCGTGGTCGTGAAGAGCAGATTCGAGCGCATCAGCACATAAGGCGCCATGCCGAAGTAGGGCAAGGTTGTCGTCACGTTGCGCGACAGACCGCTGCGCGCGAGCTCGACATCGATCGTGCCCAGCCCCGTAGCGTTGTGGGTCGTGACGGCGAGATGCTCCGCTTCCTGATAGATGGCCCGGCTCAGCTTGCCGGGCTTGATCGGGTGCTGCGCGCGCAGCAGGCACACGAGATCGTCCTTGCATAGCGGCTGCAGATGCAGGTGCTCGGGCGGCGTGCGCCAGTTGCCGATCACGAGGTCGAGCGTGCCGCTCTCGAGACCATGTTCGTAGCCGCCGTCCACCATCATCAGGTGCTGGAATTCGATACGTGCGCGCGGCGCCTCGGTACGGAACGCATCGACCACGGCGGGCAGGAAGAACGCGTCCAGATAGTCAGGAGAGCCAATGAGAAAGGTGCGGCGCGTGGTGGCCGGATCGAAAGCCCGGGTCGGATGCAGCACCGCGGCAATGCCCGCGAGCGCCTGCGCCGCCGGCTCGATTAGCGTGAGCGCGTGGCTCGTGGGCACCATGCGGCTGCCGCTGCGCACGAGCAGCGGATCGCCCGTCATGGCGCGCAGCTTGCGCAGCGCGACGCTGATGGTCGGCTGCGACTGGCCGAGCAGCACGGCTGTGCGCGAGACGCTGGCTTCGGTGATGAGCGTATGGAGAACTTTCAGCAAATAGGAGTCGATGACTTCCCTGGACATGCGAACCGCCGTAATTTGACATCGTTCATTGCTGTATACGGTGCGATATAACGAGGTGTCAATTCAGGGAAATTGCTGGCCATGCTCGGGCAGCCTTGCTGCGCGGGGCTCATAACGGGGCGAACATCCGCACTATGTGCTCGCCCGAATGCCCGATTCGGCCGGGCCACGCCTGGCCACGGCCGGCCCGGCTCGGGTGCCTGTCTCGCGATGCATGGCGTGCCGATCCGGGGCCGCGCGAAGCACCCGATATAATTGGCGAGCCATTCAACGAGGACATAGTATGAAATCACTGATTGCGTTACTCGCCACTGCCACCATTGCATCGACCGCCTTCGCCGGCAACACCATCGAGAAGTTGCCATCGGGCGTCGTGGTCGAGCACATCAAGCAAGGCACCGGTCCGCAACCGACCGTGAACGACGTCGTGCGCGTCAACTATCGCGGCACGCTCGCGGACGGCACCGAATTCGACAGCTCCGACAAGCATGGCGGCCCGGCCACCTTCCCGCTCGGCCGGGTGATTCCGTGCTGGACGCAAGGGCTGCAGAAGATGAAGGTGGGCGGCAAGGCGAAGCTGACCTGCCCGGCGGCAACCGCGTATGGCGATCGCGCTGTTGGCCCGATCCCGCCGAACAGCGACCTCACGTTCGAAGTCGAGCTGATCGGCATCGGCCAGTAATGGATTGGTAGATGGCGCCCGACCGCAGTCGGGTGCCATCTGGAAGACGCCGCGTTCGCGGCTGCGCCGCTTACTGCGCGGGCATGCCGTTCAGGTGGTGGCGCAAGTCGCCTGTCATATCCAGCAGCGAGTAGTCGCGAAACGAAAAGCGCCAGACGCCGTCGACGCGCTCGAACGCGTCGTGATAGCGCCCAGCCGCAATGGGCTGCAGGGGAAACCCTTCCGTCGCCTGCAAGACCGTGTAATACGAGCGGGCCGTTGCACGGTGGGCCGGCTCGTCGATTTCGATGATCGGATTGGTGACGACATGCCGGGTGCGTGGCGTGCCACAGGGATAGCGCTTCACGTGGCCATACAACAGCTCCAGGAATTCCGGCGCGCTGAGTCCGGCATGGCTGTCCCGCGTCTTCAAGCGTGCGTGCTTAAACAACGCCCCCACACCATCCCAGTCGCCGCTGTCCATGCATTCCGCATATCGGTACAGCAGATTGGCAATTTGCACCGCGCTATCACTCACGTCCGCGTCCTCCGGCATTCAGGCAATAGCGTGAACATAGACCGGCCGGTTGCGCCCTGACTTCCTCCGAGTGGACTAGGCGCGGCTTACAGCGCCGTTACCTTGCCGGATTTTGCATGTTCGGCGAGCAACTGCAGGTGGCGTGCTTCGGTTTCGTCATCGGCGGGGAACATGCATTCGAGGCGCAGTTCCTGTGCCACAACGTTCTGCGGCGCGCCCACGGTCGTCACCATCGAGAAGTATCGAAGCACGACGCCTTCGTGGATGAAGCCGATCGGAATGACCGGCATCGTGGACGCGGAGGCGGGCGCATGATGCGTTTTCCAGTCACGCGGCACGTCTGGCCAGGCTAGCAGTTCGTCGAGCAGATGCCGCGTGCCGGCGTCGACCGTGTGACCGACCGATTCCCGATACACGCGTTGCAGCAGGCTGCGCGAGACCGTGTCCCAGTCGGCCACGAACGGTCGCATCCCTTGCGGATCGAAGATCAGATGCAGCATGTTGCGCGGGCTTTTGCGCGCGGCCATGTCGATGAAACAATTGAAGAAGCGCGGCGCCGCGTCGTTGGTCATCAAGACGTTCCAGTGGCGATCCATCACGATCGCCGGAAACGGTTCATGCTGGCGCACGACCCGTTCGAGCGCGCGGATCACGCTGTGCATCTCCTTGGCGTCCCATGGCGCTTCCGAATACATGGGTGCGTAGCCGGCGGCGAGCAGCAGGGCATTGCGCTCGCGCAGCGGCACATCGAGCGTCTGTGCAAGCGTCAGCAGCGTATCCCTGCCAGGGACGCTGCGCCCGCTTTCGATGAAACTGATCTGTCGCTGCGAGACCCCGGCGTCGAGCGACAGATCGAGCTGACTCACGCTACGCACGTCGCGCCAATAGCGCAGCAACTCGCCCAGGTCGCCGGGCGCTTTCGGATCGGGACGGGTGGCGTTCATCGGATTCCCCCAACTTGGTTAGACGAATGGAGAGGGCTCAGGGCGCACTCGCATGCCCGGAATCTGCGGCTCGGTCAGGCTGCTCGAGTGCACGCGCTCGAACAGGCCGATAAAACCGTTGATCAGCGATATTCGGGATCATGCCGAACGGCTGTTGCAGTTGCTCAAGCACGGGGCGCGATTGCACGGGAGCGGACTCGATCGTGCAAACAGGGTAGGTGGACATGGTAACGCCTTGGCGGTGAGCACTGCCGGAATGGAAGCGCGACAGCCGAAGAGTAGAGGCGTGCGATGCATGCGCCAATTACATGGCATGTAATCGGCGAGACCGCGAAAGCGTTGCTAGACGGCGATGAGCCCCTTCGTTTCCGCTTCGCGAAACTGGGTGCCTGCCCCGCGGGTGTTTTTGTCGAGTCCGGCTATCACTCGCCTTCTTCGCATTGGTACACCGAGTTGTAAGCCACCCACTGATCTGCATCCGACGACAAGCACGAAGGCAATATAAGCCCATTCCCGATGATACGGACGTTTCGAAACGGTTCGCCAGAAATCATTTTGGCTCTATTCAAGCGCCCGGTTAAGCCTGCTAACCTTGGCCATCGACCAGGCGGATCAAAAGGATGGGAAAGCCAGTTATTGATGACGATCCGTGCGTGCTGATCGAACCGGGCCATGCTGCGGACGGTAGCCGTTCGCTTCTGAAGATCGTCATCGCAACGTCGCTTCTAAATGGCCTCGAGCTATTCGATTTCAGCGTGTTTGGGCTTTTTGCAGCGATGATCGGGGATCAGTTCTTTCCTTCCGTCGATCCGATGACGTCGCTGCTGTTCGCCGTCGCTACGTTCGGCGTCGGGTTTCTGTTCCGCCCGGTGGGCGCCATCGTGATTGGCGCCTGGGCGGATCGCGCTGGTCGCCGTCGCGCGCTCCTCGCCACCTCCTGGATGGCGACGCTCGGTACAGCCGCTATTGTCCTTTGTCCGCCCTATGCCGTGCTCGGCGTAACCGCCCCCTTGATAGTCGTCCTGGCACGCGTGGTGCAAGGCCTCGCGCTCGGCGGTGAGATGGGCGCGGCAGCCGCACTCGTCGTGGAAGCCGCGCCGCCGGCGCTGCGCGGTCGTGCGATCGGCATCCAATTGGCGGGCAACGCACTCGCCCCGCTCCTCGGGGCATCGCTGGGTTCACTGCTCGGCAGCATGCTCTCCCCCGGGCAGCTGACTGCATGGGGCTGGCGCATAGCCTATGCAGTCGCGTTGCCGCTGCTCGCGGCAGGCTACTACGTGCGGCGCCAATTCCTCGCGAGCGATGCCCCACGTGCGCACGCGGCCGGCCATGCGATGCGTCGCCGGGCCGGCAGACCCGTGCGGAGTCACATTAGAATGCTGATCCTGGCCACGCTGTCGATGAGCTTTAGCACGGTGTCGTTCTATTCGATCGTCTACTACATGCCAGCGTGGCTGAACCGCATCATGCACAAAAACGTCGTCACGGGGCTCATATCGACGGCATTCGCGGGTCTGTTGATCATGATGCTAGCTCCGCCATCGGGCTGGCTCGCCGACAGGCTGCCGCGCCGCAAGCCGCTCGTCATTGCCGTCGCCGCAGCGCTTGCGGTCGTCATTCCGCCGATCTTCTATTTGATCATTCACACCGGCACTGCAATGGCATTGCTGACCGGTGTAGCGTGCATTACCGCGCTCGTGGCGGTCGGTGGATGCCTTGTGAACGTGCTGATTCTCGAAGCCTGGCCGCCGCACGTGCGGGCGAGCGGCTACGGCACCGGCTATGCGCTCGGCACGGCGCTGTTTGGGGGCACGGCGCAGCTCGTCGTGACAGCGCTGGTCAGTTGGAGCGGCAACCCAATGGCCGTAGCGTGGTACGCCGTGCCATGCTGCCTGCTGAGTGTCGGTGCGCTGCTCTGCTTCAAGGAGGAACGCGCGGACGTCTGACAATGCGCAGGCCCTATACGTGCGGCTTCCATTCGTGCAGAAAACGGTTATCCATTGCCCGAATATCTTGCGGCGTCATGTCGTACGCGCGGCGAAACGCCCGTGTGAAATCTGATGCGCTCTTGAAGCCGTGCCCGTACGCGATGTCCGTTACTGGAAGATGGGGATGCCGGACCAGATCGTCGGCCGCCTGGCGAAGTCGCAGGTGCCGGATATAGGCGCCGATTCCGCCTTCGTGCTGAAACAGCCGATATAAAGTCGGACGAGGCAATCCAAGCGCGTCAAGAACACTTTCGGGAGAAAGGTCGGAATCCTGCAGATTTGCCTGCACGTAGCGGCGTACCTTGTCGAACATCGCTGCGCGCACCGCTGCGCGCGCATCGCCGGCAAGCCCTGCCTCCTGCGCGAAGGCCGCGGTGAGCAGTTGCGCGGTAGCCGTGAGGCTTCGTCGCGCCTCGTCTATCGCAACAGAACCCATTCTTTCGGCCAGGGCCGTGACATGTTGCACGATCAAACGCACCATCGGGCTTGCGCGCTGGAGCACACGCCCATGGAGGGCTGCCGGGTCGGCAATGAATTGCTGCAACAGCGCCCCGGGCGCGAAGAGCGTGATGACGCGGCAAGCCTGCCGGTGCATCCGGATAGGCTGGTCCATGTCGAGCGCCAGAATGCCTTCACGGCAGAGTTCACCCTGGCGCCTGGCCGACGGCACGACCCCGCCTTCCAGAAACACGTGAAAGGCGAAACTGCGAACGTTGTCCCGCGATATGCGGGCAATCGTACGCTCGAGCATCAACTCGTCCGTCCAGCAGTCCGTAATGACGATGTCGTCGACAACGAATAGGTCGATCGCCCCGTAAAACGGCTGTTCGGTCTGGACACGCGAAGCCACGATATCGATGACGTGCCCGACACGCTCGCGCCAGCTCAGCAGTTGCCGGGATACCGGCTCATTTCGAACGTCGAAATGGCTGTGAATGATCCGGCTCGTGCGAACCGCGGCACTACCGGCCCCGTTGAGACTTTGGAGCATGGCGGAAACCTGTGACCCGATTGGTGGGCGAATATGAAAGGCCGCAGCAAGGCGAGCGCCGAACAACGGCTTGTTCCCTTAATCCGGAAGATGTCGCGGGACGGATGAGAACCGTACGGCGCGCCATGCCTCTTGTTGCATTGTATCGAGTCTGTGCGGGCAAAAAAAAATGCCAAATCTCGGCGTGGACGGACACAAGTATCACGGAGGACAGCCGACATCGATAGCGCGCTGCCGCTCATATTGGCGACGGAAAGCGCGGGTTTAAGGGCGTCGCGCTTTTGACGGGCAAATGCCGCTTGCATGTCGCCCCTCCGCACGGTACGTTGGCAATCAATCGGAATGTCATGACAAGCTTTCGGACGACAGCGTCACGGTACGAGCCTCCGGCGATCAACAGGAGATAGTGCGATGCAAAACCTTGTCCAGTTCGCATGCTCAACTTGCCTCGTCGTGGCAACCGCGGCGATGGCGCAGCTCCCGGCCTCACAACCCTCCGCAGGCGGGACGCCCGACAAGATGCCATTCGACATTCCCTACGGCACGGCAATTGGCCTGGACACCGCGAAGAAGCTGCTCGCAATTGCAGAAGCCGAAGCGAAAAGGCACGACTGGAAAATGAATATCGCTGTTGTCGATACACATGGAGATCTACTCGCGTTTGAACGAATGGACGGTGCACAGTACGCGTCGATTGCAATTTCGCAGAACAAGGCGCGCACGTCGGCACGATTTCGTCGCGAAACACGGGTCTTCTACAACCAGTTCGAGACCGGACACGCATACGTAGGCACGCTGGACGCGGGGCTGGTCGCATCGCCGGGAGGATTTCCACTCGTGCAAGAAGGAAAGCTTGTCGGTGCTATCGGCTGTAGCGGCGGTACTGGCGATCAGGACGCTATGGTCTGCAAGGCGGCCGCCGACTCGATCAAATAGTGTCGCATCGCTGTCCGGGACACAACGGATAAATTGGCTCGTGAAGGTCCCTTACCCACGTGAACACGCCATTGGAACGTCCAGGAGGAGGTGCTTGTCAGTGGCGGGCGGCTCAATTCGAAGCACCGGGTTCTACCATTTCGTGCAACCAACCGTCTGTCCTGCCTTCGCTCGATCTACGGCCGGCTATTCCGTTTTCAGCGATCGCTACAGTTTGCAGCTGTACTTCGGATTCGCAATTACCACACCCAGTGACTAATATAGGTGATTCGAGAAGGAGAAAAAGACGCGTTTCTTATGCGGCAACTCGCATCTCCAGATCGTCAACTATGGAAGTTGCAAGGAAAATTGCGGGTTTCGGCCTTCGCCGACCTCCATACGCTGTAAGAACATTCGGTAGGCGATGTCATGCTGGCACGGAGAACCTTTCTTATCGGTGGTGCGAGTTTGGCGGGCTTGAGCGTGCTCGCGATCGGATGGTCAGTATCGCCATCACACGAGGACAGGCAAGCCAGAAAACATCTCGATACACCCGGCACCAATGTGGCGCTCAACGGCTGGCTAATGATCGACGGCGCCAACATCGTCACGATCGTCATGAGCAAGGCCGAAATGGGGCAGGGCATCCACACCGGCGCCGCGATGTTGCTGGCGGACGAACTCGGTGCGGACTGGTCCCAAGTCCAGCTCGTCGATGCTCCCATAGAAGCGCTATATACGAACCGCGTAAATCTCGCACGCGCGCTTCCTCTTCGTCCCGAGGATCACGCCTGGACTGCAAAGGGCGAAGAAGCGTTCGCGCGGCTTCTCACACTTTTGGACGGCACGATGGTGACGGGTGGTTCGACGAGCATCGCCGATCTCTGGCAACCGATGCGCGAGGCCGGTGCGTCCGCTCGCGTCATGCTCTGTAACGCGGCGGCGAAGAAGTGGGGAAAACCAGTTAGCGCATGCGAAGCACGCGCGGGCCACATTGTCTGTGGTACACACTCGTCGACGTTTGGCGATCTTCTCGATGAGGTGAAGAACGAGCGGCCTCCCTCGCACGTCACGCTCAAGGACAGATCGAAATTCACGATTATCGGGCAGCGACTGAACCGATTCGAGGCACCTTCGAAAATCGATGGATCGGCACAGTTCGGGATCGATGCGCATCCGGCAGACCTGCTATACGCGAGCGTCAAGATGTGTCCAACGCTCGGCGGAATCGCGACCGCATACGATAGTGCGAACGTGGAGAACACCGAGGGCATACATGACATCTTCACGGTCGATCCCTACCACGGCGGTACCGGCGGAGTCGCGGTCATTGCTGATAACCCGTACATCGCCATGCGCACGCTCTGCGAGTTGTCGTACACGTGGGATCACGGTCCGGCAAAAGACGTCAGCGATGCAGACATCACCATCGCCTTGATCAAGGCGATCGAAGACGGCGATGCTGCCCAGTCCTTCTATTCGGCTGGCGATGTCGAAGCCCATCTGAAGCAGTTGAAACCACTGAAAATGCAGTACGAAGCGCCGTACCTCGCGCATGCGGCGCTGGAGCCGATCAACTGTACTGCCGCGGTGAGGGATGACGAAGCGGCGATCTGGGTATCCACGCAGATCCCGATGGCGGCGCGCAAGGCCGTGGCAAATTTCCTCGATCTGAACGAAGACAAGGTGCAGATGCATCCATGCTTGATCGGCGGCGGATTCGGCCGTCGGCTCGAAGTCGACTATATCGTGCAGGCGGTGGCAATCGCACGCCATGCCAACGGACGTCCCGTGCAGACCATCTGGCCGCGTGCACAAGATACGACGCACGACTTCTATCGCCCCGCATGCGTGTCGCAATTCACGGGTGCGCTGGATGCAAATGGCAAGCTGATTGCCTGGAAGAACGAATCGGCCAGCCAGTCGCTGAGCGTGCAAGCGCTGCCTCGTGCATTCGGCTACCCCAAGGATGTCGTCGAGATGTTCAAGGACACGACGAGTGCGGAGGGTGCGTTCGATCAGCCGTACGAATGCCCGAACATTTCCGTTACACACAATACGGTGACGCTGCCGATACCCGTAGGTAGCTGGCGGTCGGTCGGACATTCGCTTCATGCGTTCTTTGTCGAGAGCTTTATCGACGAGATGGCGATCGCCGCGGGCAAGGATCCTTTCCAGTTTCGGCTGGAGATGCTGACGCGACCGGAACACCAGCGTCACGCCTATGTACTGCGAACGCTCATGGCCTATTCTCAGTGGCAGACGCTGCCGCAGCGTAACGGAACGACTGCCAGAGGCATGGCAATGCACGAAGCGTTTGGCAGTGTGGTCGCGCAGGTCGCTGACGTGCAAAGGGTTGGCGGCAGTTTCCAGGTCATGCGAGTCTACTGCGTGATCGATTGCGGCGTCGCGATCAATCCGAATCTCGTGGAGCAGCAAATCGAGAGCGGCATTATTTTTGGGCTGTCTGCCGCCTTGCAACAACGAATCAGCATCGTGAACGGTCAGGTTCAGCAGAAGTATTTTTCTGACTTCCCCCTCGTCAATATGTCGAACTGTCCTGAGATTCACACAAAAGTGCTCCAGTGTGGTACCGAACCACAGGGCGTCGGCGAAGCGGGTACGCCGCCCATTGCGCCAGCCGTAGCGAATGCGCTTTTCGCACTCACGGGGAATCGGGTTCGACACCTTCCACTTATTGATCCGCCAGAGCCGTCCGGAGGGGATATATGGTGTCAGTCCGTATTAACGGGAGAACCGTTGTCATAGGGTCCGCTCCAGAAACTCCCTTGCTCCGGGCACTCCGATGCGAACACGAACCGGAACTGACGGGAACCCGATCGCGGATAGGGGTATCTGACAAGCCTGAAAAGCCATGTTATCGACCAGGACCGTGCAGGCGCCACAAACGCCCATACCGCAGCCGAATTTGGGCTCAACGGGACGCCGGAGATCCACCTTGCCCAATCACAGGTTCTCAGCCAGGTTTCGAAGAAGGCTGCTTCCGGTTTGCAGCCCATGCACCCGCAACGTTTGCGATCAGCAACGCCACATTGCGCTCGGCCAGTGCGGCGATCGTACGTGAGGGATTGCGCCCTATCGCGCGCGGAACCACTGCACCGTCCATCACGTACAGACCTTCGTAGCCGAACACTTTGCCGCAGGCGTCCACCACGCCCTCCGAGCTCGTGCGGCCCATGTTACAGCCACCGAGCGGATGCGGGGTAATCAGCTTGTGCAAATCACTCCAGGTCGGCGGGACGAAGGGACGGCCACCCGTCGCGTCCGACAGTTTCTCGTGCGCTTTGATCATTGCCTCGACGACCTTGTCCGATCCCTCGTACGACCAGTCGAGCCGCAGTACGCGGTGCCAGGGGGCGAACCAGCAGCGGCCGAGGCGCATGCGCCCGTCTCCCGCATCGATCGCCTGGCCGAACCACGGCATCATGTGCTCTACCGGGTCATCGGAATCGACATGGTGCGCCAGCGCTTTCCAGAAGTCACCCAGCAACCCGCGATGTGCCCGCTTGAGCCGGCTGTGCACGAAATCGTACGCGAGATTGGGCACGCCGCCGTCCTGCACGAACACCGATTGTCCGTTGATGTCGGGATGCTTGAAAAGGTCGATTGCGGCGGAAATGGTGACGCCATGCGACGGCGAGATTTTGCGGTGGCCATAAAAGGCCGGCGTGAGGAAGTCGCCGTTGAACGACCAACCCGAGCCGAGCTGCTCAGACAGACCGGGTAGCGTGCGATGTTCGTCGCGACAGCGGAGCAACAACTCCGTGCTGCCGATCGAGCCGGCGCCGAGAATCACGCGGTCCGCCGTTGCAGTGTCGCGCGTAGAACTGCCCGCAGCCGAGTCGATGATGTCGAAATGCACGCGCCATCCTGGCTGGAGCGGCTCGAGCTTTTGCACCACGTGGAGCGGCTGGATCGTGGCTCCGTGTTGCTCGGCCACTGCGAGGTAGTTGAGGTCGAGCGTGTTCTTCGCCGATACCTGGCAGCCGATGTCGCAGTTGCCACAGTGCACGCAGGTGCCTTGCGGCATTCCGTGGGCGTTGATGAATTTGACCGAATGCCAGTCCTCGCGTGGGTCGGGCGCGTTCGGGTCGTAGCGCGGTGAGAAGCTTACCGCCAGCGGCAGCTTGCGGTAGCAATCGCCCCAGCCGCAGGCTTGCGCGGCCTCGCGCACCAGCCGGGTACGTTTGCTGAGCTGATTGTCGGGCAGTTCCTGAACGTCCAGCATCTGGCCAACGCGATCGTAGTGAGGCTTGAGTTCCTTGTAGGTAATCGCCGCCGGCCAGCCGCTCTCGAACGCTTCCCGTCGCGCTTCGACCGAGACGTTGGCGTAGATCAGTGAACCTCCGCCTACGCCCGCGCCGGCTACCACCCACATGTTTCGGAAGGTACGCAGGTCCGCCCAGCCGTGGTGCCGCTGCGGGTGTTGCTGGTCCCACAACCAGGGCGAGGACTCGTTACGCGGATAGGTGTTCGGCGTCCAGCGGCGGCCGCGTTCGAGCACCAGCACGTTGCCGCCGGCCTCCGCGATGCGGCAGGCCGCAACGGCGCCGCCGAAGCCACTGCCGACGACGATCACGTCATACGTGTTTGGGCTCATGCTGGCGTTCTCCTGGTGTAGATGCGCGAGCGTTCCGACGCGAAGAACCTGAAGAAGAGCCGCTAGATGGCACGTGCGGCTTCGCGGCGTGTCTGCGTGTTCGTCGCGTGTACTGTATTCATGAGTCTCACGAGCCTCATGAGGCGGGACACTGCACGGACCTAAAGCAGCTGCGTCTTCAGTTCGGAATTCGAAAGCATTTCCTTGCCGGCTTCGAGCCCAGCGCCTCCAGTTCCACTCCGTGCATCGTGTGTTCTGACGTCACCATCGATCTGATCGACGAAGCATTAGTTTGCTCCAATTTAACGTGAGCGAATACTGGCTTGCCATCTGTTTCGAACTGGATTCCGCGTGCTAGACTATAAAGCGGCCATGACAGGATTTTTCGCGTAGTGAATGTTGACCTATGCGGGTTCCGACCGGACGCCGCCATTCTGACGAACGCTGATCTGGTCGACTCCCGCTGTCCATCTCCGACAGTGAAAGGCCTGGCCATGCCGCGCGCGCTGCGCCGAAGCGCTATCCTGTTCGCCGGCGAGCAAGGAGAAGCCTACGATGAAGAAGCCCGCTCCCCTCGCCAATCCGCAGCCTGGCCCAGACCAGCTCAATGATCTGCGCGACCGCTTGCTGAATGCCATCGCCGCTATCAGAGCAAGCCAGTCATCCAATCCAAAGATGATCGACTTCTTGTTGAACCAGGCGCAAAACCAGACGAACGCGCTGGTTAGCGGCGACACGAATTCTTCTCCCGATCATCACATCCTGGCGAACATCAGGAGCCTGCTGATGAATGCGCAGGTGCTTCCGACCACATCGGACGGTCTTGCGGTTTCCTCAATATCGGATGAAGGTGACATCGTCGGCAATGGCAAGTACGAATCGCTCGACATCGGCTGGACCGAAGCGGCGGTCTGCTGGCTGGAGTACATCGCGAGCAGACCGAAGGCGCCGTTTCAGACAAACCCGCCGGAGATATCGATAGACGCCACGCTGTCCATTGCCGTCGCAGGCGACTGGGGAACCGGTTTCGACTATCGACCGGACGGCTTAATCGTGCCCGCTGAAAAAGTGAAGAACTGCATGACATCATGCGATCCGGTTTATACGGTTCATCTAGGCGATGTCTACTATTCCGGAACCCTCGAGGAAGAACCCAAAAATTTCATCGACTTGTGGCCGGAAGGCGTGCAAGGAAGCTTTACGTTGAACTCGAATCACGAAATGTATTCGGGAGCAAACGGCTATTTCGCGGCGCTCGGGGATGACAAATTCAGCAAGCAGAACAAAAACAGTTATTTTGCCTTGAAGAACCAGGACTGGCTCATCGTCGGTCTCGACACTGCGTACCACGCCGACGAACTTCATCTTTATCAGCATGGTTTTCTCGACTCTGATCAGTGCGCCTTTCTCGACAGATTGTTGAACGAGGAGCCGATGTCCCGCAGGACGATCCTGCTGACACACCATAACGGTTTGTCGCTCGACGGGTCGACGCCGACCGCGCTTTGGGGGCAAATCGCGCCGAGTTTCGCGCAGCGCGAGCTATGGTGGTACTGGGGGCACCTGCATGCGGGTGTTGTTTATGCCGACCGGGGGAAAGTGCATGGGCGCTGCTGCGGCCACGGCGCGTTTCCGGCGGGCGAACCTGATTCACTCGTCGGCAATCCATCGGCGATTTGGCATGAGAACCGGAAGGTGCCCGATCTGCTTTATCCAGGTCGAATCCACAATGGCTTCGTCCTGTTGAGCCTGGACGGCCCCGCGCTTACTGAGACGTTCATCGACGAAGATGGAGCCACCGTGTACACGCAGTTCTTTCCTCCCGTATGACTCGCGAACGCAGCGTGCGTAGCTCCGACGTAACCGGCTTTCCTTGCTGCCTGTTTGCCTCTGTGTCCACGGCCAACGACGATTCAGGGCTTTCGGGCAGACGCGAGCATGCACGGCATCGGGACTTGCACCTCACCGTTGTTGGTATACGACGCCGCATCGTCGGCTACGGCTTTCTGGATCGAAGCCAGCGCTTCTGGCGACTGCGCCCTCAAGATCGCCGCAACGCGCACTCCGCCGCACATCAAGACGTCGAAAGGCGTTTCGGGCACGCGGATATGTAATATTTGGCGGACTTCTTCAATGCGGGGCGCAACGAAGCCCGCACCAAGCAGCGCACGTTCCGATTCGTGTGAGTCGCTGAAGCGAAAAAACGGGGGCCCAGGAGGCAGTTGGACGTCCGTGCGACCGTGCTTTTCAATGGCCTTGAGCACCATCCCGAATCCAATGGTCTGATCCGGCGGCGCCCAAACGGTAAACGAGATTCTGCCGCCGGGGCGTAGTACCCGGAACGCTTCGGCAAGCGCGGCCTCGGGATGAGCGAAATGCAGCATACCGAAGCTGATCCCAACCGCGTCGAAACTCATATCCGGAAAAGGCAGATCTTCTGCGCTCCCTGGGCGGAACGCGAGGTCGGGGAAAATGCGTCTCGCTTGCTGAAGCATCGCGTCTGCGAAATCGACACCGACTACATCGGCGCCACGACGCGCGGCCGCTGCCGCGAGATAGCCGGGTCCTGATGCGACATCCAGAAACTGAACGCCGGCACGCACCTCAAGCGCGTCGAGCAACGCCTCATTGGACTGCGTCGTCAGTTCGCCAAAATACGAGTGATACGCCTGTGCGACTGTTTCCCAGCCCCGACGCTCAAAGGCGCTGAATTCGTCTTGTTCCATGTCACACCTCCATCCGGATCCAGGCTGTCGCGCCCCGGCATCGGAGTGATGTTGTCCGTATTGGCGCATGATGGTCAGGTTAGTGCCGCTCGGCCACTTGTACAAGATTGCCATGGACTTACAGAACTCATCCGGTCACACGATGCTGTGCGTGACGCACGAGATGGGATTTGCGCGCAAGGTCGCCGAGCGCGTGCGCTTTCTCGAAGGCGGCAAGATCGTCGAAGACCGCCCATCGGCGCAGTTCTTCGACGCGCCGCGCGGTGCGCGGGCCAAGGCGTTTTTCTCGCTGATTCGCCACTGACGCGGCACGCGGGGCCTTTTCGCTGGTGGCGGGTGTAGGAAGGCTCGCCCTCCGACACCCGTGGCCCTTAACCGCGAATGAACGCGAGCAGATCGGCGTTGATCGTCTCGGCGTTGCTGGTGGGCATGCCGTGCGGGAAGCCCGGATAGATCTTCAGGGTACTGTTCTTCGCCAGCTTCGCGGACAGTACGCCTGCGTCCTCATAGGGGACGATCTGGTCGTCGTCGCCGTGCATCACCAGCACGGGGATCGTGGTGCTCTTCAGGTCCTCCGTGAAGTCGGTCTGCGAGAAGGCGACGATGCCGTCATAGTGCGCCTTGGCGCTGCCCATCATGCCCTGGCGCCACCAGTTCCAGATCACGCCTTGCGACGGCGTCGCACCGGGGCGGTTGTAGCCGTAGAAGGGGCCGGCCGGGACGTCGTAATAAAACTGCGCGCGGTTGGCCGCGAGTTGGGCCTGGAGGTCGTCGAAGACCTGCTTGGGGAGGCCGCCCGGATTGCTCTCGGTCTTCACCATCAGCGGCGGCACGGCGCTGATCAGCACTGCCTTGGAGACGCGGTCTTCGCCATGACGAGCCACGTAGTGGATGACTTCGCCGCCGCCCGTGGAATGGCCGACATGGACCGCTTTCTGCACGCCAAGGTGGTTCACGACAGCCGCCACGTCATCGGCGTAGTGGTCCATGTCGTGGCCGTCCCACACCTGGCTGGAGCGTCCATGGCCGCGACGGTCATGCGCTACGACCCGGTAGCCTTGCGCCAGAAAGAACAGCATCTGCGCATCCCAATCATCGGCACTGAGCGGCCAGCCGTGATGGAAGAAGATCACCTGCGCGTCGCGCGGACCCCAGTCCTTGTAGAAAATCTCAACGCCATCCTTCGTCGTCACGTAACCCATGTTCGTTTCTCCTGGTTAATGCGTAGGCATTCAATCAGCGATGTGCTTCCAGACAGCTACAGCTACGGCACGGCCCTCGCGATGCGGCAAAGAATTTGCAAACATCCTTGCGGACATTGATTCGTCTAACCGGTTGACCGGACGACGTCGTCGAGCCAGCAAACACTCTAAGATTAAAGCTAACCTTAATGTCAATCACTTTTCGGGTGCGATATCTACCCGCATCCGGACGCTTGACCTTCAAGCTGAGTTGAATCTTAAAGTGCTGGCTGAAACGCTGTGTGTTGGCGTGCCCGGTCAAACTTGGAGAAGGGTCAGCGAATATGGACAGGCGGTATACACGCGTCGAATTTGGACCGCACACGGTCGAAGTGCCCGAAGGGGGCTACTACGACCGCTTCCGGATGAACCCGAACCTGGATGAGGTGGCGCGGGACCCTCGCGCGGGGAACATCGACTATTTCAGAAGGATTCCGAAACAACTGCTCGACTCGCGTGTCGGCCCCACGTGGGCGCCCAACTTCTACTACCGCACCAGCAATATCCAGGTGCTGTTTCTCGCGCGCTTGTCGAGGCTGCGGGCCATGCTGCCGACGCCGCTCGAGCCGCTGCGGGCGTTCCCGGGCTTCGGGCTGGTGGCACTAACTTTCTTTTCGTACTCAGTTTGCGATAACGACCCGTACGACGAAGTCTCCGTCGCGGTCGTGATCCGCCGGCCCGGCGCGCGTGGGTCCCATGCGCTGGAGTTGCGCGATTCCATGCGGCGCCGAAGTTTCCACGCCCATGTGCTGGCGCTGCCCGTCAGCACGGAAATCGCCCGCGTGCGTGGCGTGTACGGCTATCAGTTGCCCAAGTGGCGCGCCGAGATCGATGTGAGCATCGCCGCCGACGTGAGGGCCCGGATTGCCGGCCCGGGTGGCGTACCGGACCTGAGCTTGAGCGCGCCGCTTCCGGCCCTGCGCAATGTCGTGCCTCAATCGCACATGGGCACGACGACGATGATCAATAAAGTCGATGGGCAATGGCATCAGGCCACGGTGCAGACCAATACACTATCGTTCGCTCAACGCCTGTTCCCGCGCAACGTGACCGTGTCGCGCAATGGCGGCCCGCTGAGCGAGTTGCTCGACGGGCTGGGCGCCTCGACCATCGTGCGTCTGGACGTGGTCAAGGACGCACAGATCGTGCTGAATCTGCCAACGCCATTGAGGGCTTTCGATCGTGCCGGAGCGTGAGCGGGGCGGTGTGAATGCCCACTCTTTCTACCAGCAGCCCACGTAAGGAAACGTTCATGACCGCCCCGAGCTATGACATCGTCGTGTTTGGTGCCACCAGCTTTGTTGGCCAGATCCTGACGCGTTACCTGTCCGGGCACCTTGCCGGCCAGGCCGAAACCTTGCGCTGGGCCATTGCGGGCCGCTCCGAAGCGAAGCTCAACGACCTCAAGCGCTCGCTGGGCACGGCGGGGCAATCCCTGCCCATCATCGTCGCGGACGCGGGCAACGAAAGCCAGTTGCGCGCGCTGTGTGCGCAGACGCGCGTGGTCGTCTCCACGGTGGGCCCCTATGCGCTCTATGGCGAGCCGCTCGTCAAGGTTTGCGTAGAGAGCGGCACCGATTACTGCGATCTGACTGGCGAGACCCAGTGGATCAAAAGAATGATCGACAAGTACGAGTCAGCAGCCCGGAAAACCGGGGCGCGCATCGTGCATTGCTGCGGCTTCGACTCGGTCCCCTCGGACATGGGCGTGTGGTTCTTGCAGCAACAGGCGATGCGGCAATGGGGCGTCCCGGCGACTCACGTCAAGATGCGACTCCAGACCCTGAAGGGCGGCGCATCGGGCGGCACAGTCGCCAGTGTGATCAATGTGGTCAAGGAGGCGGCCGCCGATCCGTCCTTGCGCAAGGAACTCGTCAACCCCTATGCGCTCTGCCCCAAAGGTCACGGCTTCAAGGCGCGCCAGCACTACGTCAAGTCCGCGGAGTTCGATAGCGCGTTCGACGCATGGATCGCCCCGTTCGTGATGGCGGCCATCAACGAGCGGGTGGTTCATCGGTCCAACGCGCTCTCTGGCAATGCCTATGGCACCCAGTTCACCTACGACGAAGCGATATTGACCGGCTCAGGCCTGAAGGGACGACTGAAAGCCCTGAATACCGTGGCGGGCTTGGGTGCGTTCATGGCGGGCATCTTGATCGGCCCGGTTCGCGGCGTGATGCAACGCTTCCTGTTGCCCAAGCCAGGCGTTGGCCCAAATCCTGAAGCGCAATTGGCCGGCCGCTACGATTTACGGTTTTTCGGCCGAACCGACGATGGCCAGTCGTTGCGCGTGAAAGTGACCGGGGATCGCGATCCGGGCTACGGCTCGACCGGCAAGATGCTGGGGCAGGCGGCGATCAGTCTCGCGCGGGATCTCGTCGAGGACGGCGTCAAGGTGGGGCGTCCCGGCGGCTTCTGGACACCGGCGACCCTGTTCGACGCGCGCTTCGTCGAGCGTCTGACGCGTCATGCGGGTTTGCGCTTCGAGCGGCTATGACGTGTCACGCGCCGCCTTCGTCCGCCGGGCGATGGGCTGCATGCGCGCCAACCGTCAAAGGAGTGCGGCAACCTGCTCGGCCGTCGCCTTGGCGGATTGCGGATTCTGCCCCGTCACGAGCCGGCCATCGGCGACGACCTTCGAGACGAACGGCAGCAGCGCTTTCTCGTAGAGCGCACCGCGCCGCTTCATCTCCTCCTCGGCGTTATAGGGCACTTTGCTGGCGACGCCGGCGAGCACTTCCTCCACCCACGAGTAGCCGGTCACGCGGCGGCCGGCCACCAGCAGCGTGCCGTCCGAGAGCGTCGTGTTGAGCAGGCCGCAGTAACCATGGCAGACCGACGAGACCACGCCGCCGCGCTCGTAGATCTCCCTTGTGATCCGCTGCAAGCCGGCATCGTCGGGGAAGTCCCACATGACGGCATGCCCGCCCGTGTAATAGATCGCGTCGAACTCGGCCGAATCGATCTGATCGGGGCGCGCGGTCGTGGCCAACAGCGCCTGGCGGTCCTTGTCGGTCAGCCATTGCTTCACGGAGGCATCGGCAAGCGGCCATTTGAGCGAACGCGGCTCGAGCGGCGAGACGCCGCCCTTCGGGCTCACGAGACGCTGCTCAAATCCCTTCTCCGCGAAGATGTGCCAGGCATGCGTCAGCTCGGACAGCCAGAGGCCGGTCGGCTCGGCCTGGTCGGCATAGTTGGCGACGTTGCTGACGACATGGAGTACGCGTTTGGTCATGTTGGAGCTTCCTTTCTATCTGCCACCGGAACCTGCAGCCACAACCATAACGTTGAAGTCAAGCTGAAGGTCAAGGCCTTTCGGGGCTCCGGCCGCTTGCAGCGGACTCGCCGGACAGCAGGCCGTCCAGCAGCGTCGTGAGGGCATCCTCGATGGCGTGATCGCCCACCTTCGCAGGCACCAGGCGGCCGTCGATCGCGAGCATCGTCAGGCCATGCAGGTGCGCCCAGCATGCCGTGGCCTGGCCGAGCGCGGAGCGCGAACGAATCGTGCCCTCGCGCTGGCCGCGCTCGAGGACGTCGATGACCAGCCGGAAGGGCGCCTGCGTACGCGCATCGAGATGGATATCGGACGGCTCGCCGGCATCCGCATTGAACATCAGACGATAAAGATCCGGGTTCTCGGCGCCGAAGCCCAGGTGCGCATAGCCCAGCGCCTGCAAGCACGCGGGCGCATCCGCAGCCGGATCGAGCGCGGCGACGAGCGCCTCGCGCAGCCGATCGAAGCCGATCAGGGCCAACTCATGCAGCAACGCCGTCTTGTCCGGGAAATGCCGATAGGGCGCGGAGTGGCTCACATCGGCGCGCCGGGCGATCTCGCGCAGCGTGAACTGCCAGCCCTTTTGCTCCTGGAGCATGTCGAGGGCCGTATCGATGATCGCGCGCCGCAAATCGCCGTGGTGATAGGGTTTCAGCTCCGTGGGCGCATCTGACGTCATAGGGATTACGCGAATGTTGACAAGAGACACATTCTGCTCCTACCATCCCGAATCATCAAGTTGACGCTGTCTACATTCCGGTAATCTCGTGAGGTGCACGATGACCATTCCCGCAGAATCCATTCATGGCCTCGACGCGGCAGATTTGCTGGCCCGTCAGCGCAGCGCGTTCCTGAAGGAAGCACCACCGAGCCTCGCCGAGCGCAAGGCGCGGCTCGCCCGGCTGCGCGCCACGGTGCTCGCGTGGCGCAACGAAGTGAAAGAGGCGATCAGCGCCGATTTCGGGCATCGCTCGCGCCACGAGACGGACATCATGGAAACGGCCGGCGTGGTCCAGTCGATCGACTACCTCACGCGCAACCTGGGCCGCTTCATGAAGGCCGAGCGTCGGCACGTTGGGTTCGTCTACCGCTCCGGCCACGCGCGGGTGGAATACCAGCCGAAGGGTGTCGTCGGGGTGATGGCGCCGTGGAACTACCCGTTCTCGCTGACGTTCATTCCGCTCGCGACCGCGCTCGCGGCCGGCAACCGCGTGATGCTCAAGCCCTCGGAATTGACGCCGCGCACCAGCGAGGTCATCCAGCGCATGCTCGCAGATACCTTCCCGGCCGACGAAGTGGCCGTCGTGCTCGGCGGGCCGGAAGTCGGCGCGGCCTTCAGCAATTTGCCGTTCGATCATCTGCTGTTCACGGGCAGCACGCAGGTTGGCCGCAAGGTCATGAAGGCGGCAAGCGAGAACCTGGTGCCGGTGACGCTCGAGCTCGGCGGCAAGAGCCCTGCCATCGTCGCGCGTGGCCATGTCGACGAGCGGACCATGGGCAGCATCGTCTTCGGCAAGCTGGCCAATGCCGGGCAGACTTGCGTGGCGCCTGACTACGCGCTCGTCCACGAGGACGATCTCCAGGCCTTTGTCGCGCAGTTCGACGCGATGGTGGCGCGCAGCTATCCCGAAGGGCCGACCAGCGAGGACTACACCTCGATCGTCAGCGACAGGCATTACGCGCGGCTCGTGGGTCTCGTCGACGAAGCCAGGCGCCGCGGCGCGCGCGTGATCGAGGCGGGTGTGAGACCGGGCAGCGCCGCTACCCGCGTGCGCACGCTCGCGCCCACGCTGGTCGTCGGAGCTAGTGACGAATGCGCCGTCATGCAGGAAGAGATCTTCGGACCGATCCTGCCGGTACGCACGTATCGCACCATGGACGAGGTCATCGACTATGTGAACGCGCGCCCGCGCCCACTCGCGCTCTACTATTTCGGCAACGAGGACGACGCGTGCGAGACGCTGCTCAAGCGCACGACCTCGGGCAACACCGGCATCAACAACACGCTCTTGCACGTGGCCCAGGACGACCTCCCGTTCGGTGGAGTCGGGCCGAGCGGCATGGGGGCCTACCACGGCATCGAGGGCTTTCGCGCGATGAGCCACGCGAAGGGGGTCTTCGTTCAGGGGCGCTGGAATCTTCCGAGCCTGCTGCGGGCACCGTTCGGCAAGGTGGCGGATCTGGCGCTGAGGTTCACGCTGGGAGCGAACCGCAAACCGGCTGACAAGGCGCTTCGCTCGAACGCGAGGCGATGAGTTTGCGGTGAGCGAGGGGGCTGGCGGCGGCAAGCGATGACTGGCGGCCTCCGGGCCATGAGATGTGGCCGTGCGGACGCGTCCACCTCATTGCTTCACTAGCGCTTGCCGCATCAGTACGACGAACTTGTCCGTGACGGCGGGCAAGGTCCTGCCTCTTTTCTTCACCATCGCGATTGGCCGCACGAACGCCGGGTCATTGATCGGCTTTGCGACGAGTCCCGGCTCCGCGTGCAGCTCACGCGCGGTTTCCGGCAGGATCGTGATGCCGAGCCCCGCGCGCACCATCGCGACGGCGGTCATCATGTAAGTCGGCTCGCAGGTGATATCGAGGGCTTCGCGCGATGCACTGAGCGCGGCATCGACGACCGCGCGCACGCTGGTGCCCGGCGCCGTCAGCACGAGCGGCAGGCCCGTGAGATCGTCGAGTTCGACGCGGCGCTGCTTCGCAAGCGGATGCGCGCGCGGACACACCGCGACGAGCCGGTCCACGCCGGCGTGCAGCACTTCCAGCATCGGGTCGAGCACTTCGCCCCCGGTCACGCCGATATCCGCTTCCTCATTGCGTACGAGCGCGTTGACGCTGCTCGCGACCACGTCGCGAATCTGGAACGCGACACGCGGCACGGCGCGCTTCATTTCGGTGACCAGCTCAGGCAACACGCTTGCCGCGAAGGTCGGCAAACACGCGATGCGGATCGTCCCGCTTTCGCCTTCACCGAGCGCGCGCGCATCGCGCAGCACCCCCTCCATGTCGCGCAGCGATTTGCGCAAGAGCGGCAGCAACTCGCGCCCGGTCTGTGTCAGCGCGACGTTCCGGCTATTGCGATCGAACAACCGCACGCCGACCGCTTCCTCCAGTCTGCGTATCTGTACCGTCAAGGCCGGTTGCGAGAGGTGCAGCCGCTCGGCCGCCCGCGTGAAGCTGCCGGCCTCGGCCACTGCAACGAGCGCGCGGATATCGCGAAGATTCAGATCCATAACAGTTCGTGATGGCTGCAATCAAATCATTTCAATTGTGTTATTGCCGCATCGACCATACGCTTTAGAGCACCAGAAAACAAGATCCGGAGACAGACTCATGCTGCCTTTATTGGGGCTTGCCACCATCGTCGTCCTGCTCGGGGCGATTCTTTCGAAGCGCATGTCGCCGCTCGTCGCCCTCATCATCGTGCCGATCGTGGCGTCGCTGGTTGGCGGTTTCGGCTTGCAGACCAGCAAGTTCGTCATCGAGGGGCTCAAGAGCCTCGCACCCGTCGTCGGCATGTTCGTATTCGCGATCCTGTACTTCGGGACCATCACCGACGCGGGCACGCTCGATCCAATCATCGACCGCATCCTGCGAACGGTCGGCACCAAGCCCACGCGCATCGTGATGGGGACCACGCTGCTTGCCCTGCTCATTCATCTCGACGGCTCGGGCGCCGTGTGCTTCCTCGTGACGATTCCGGCAATGCTGCCGCTCTACGAGCGCCTGAACATGGACAAGCGGGTATTGGCGGCGGCGGTATCGATGGCGGCGGGCATCAATTTTCTGCCCTGGACCGGCCCGATGATCCGCGCCTCGGCCTCGCTGCATCTGCCGATTTCAGCGCTCTTCAATCCGCTGATTCCCGTGCAGGCGATCGGCCTCGTGTTCGTGTTCGGCACGGCATGGTGGCTGGGCCGTCGCGAGGAGAAGCGTCTGGGCTATTCGGGCGCGAACGGCGTGATTCCGCTGCCGAGGCGCGAACTCACGCCGGAGGAACAGGCGCTGCGCCGCCCGAAAAACTTCTGGTTCAACATCGTCCTGACCCTCGTCGTGCTCGGCACGATGGTCGTGATGGGCGAAAAGATTCCGCCCGCGATCATGTTCATGGTGGGCCTGTGCATCGCGCTGATGGTGAACTACCCGAACGTCGACATGCAGCGCAAGCGCATCGACGCGCATGCGCGCGCCGCGCTGATGATGGCGGGCATCCTGCTCGCGGCGGGCGTGTTCACGGGCATCATGCAGGGCAGCGGCATGCTCAAGGCGATGGCGCAGGCGGCCGTGGGCTTCGTGCCGCCCTCGATGGCGGGACACATCCCGGTTGCGCTCGGTCTGTTGTCGATGCCGCTCTCGATGCTTTTCGATCCCGATTCGTTCTATTTCGGCGTGCTGCCCGTGATCGCCGAAGTGGCCTCGCAACTCGGCGTGCCGGCCGTGCATGTCGGCCAGGCGGCGCTGCTCGGCCAGATGACGACCGGTTTTCCCGTGAGCCCGCTCACGCCCGCGACGTTCCTCGTCGTCGGCCTGTGCGGCATCGATCTCGCGGATCACCAGAAGTTCACCTTTCCGCTGCTGTTCGGCGCCTCGATCGTGATGACGATCTCGTGCGTCGTGCTGGGCGTGTTTCCGCTCTAATCAGGCAGGGTTGACGTCATGAATCAGATCTCTACGCAAAAGCGCGTGCGCATTGGCGCCGGTGCGGGTTATTCAGGAGACCGCATCGAGCCCGCGGTCGAACTGGCGCAGCACGGCGCGCTGGACTATCTCGTGTTCGAGTGCCTTGCCGAGCGCACCATCGCGATCGCGCAGCAGGCGCGCCGCAACGATCCCGGCCAGGGCTACGATCCGCTGCTCGAGGCGCGCATGCGCGCCGTGCTGCCCGCCGCCGCGAAGCATCGCGTACGCATCATCTCGAACATGGGCGCAGCCAATCCGCGCGCAGCGGCGCAAAAGACGGCGCAGATCGCGCGTGAGCTCGGCTTGCACGGCCTGAAGATCGCGGCCGTCACGGGCGACGACGTGCTCGATGCGGTCCTGCAGTCGCGCCTGCGCTTCGAAGAATCCGGCGATGACGTGAATGGCTACGCGGAGCAGATCGTTTCGGCGAACGCGTATCTCGGCGCGGCGCCGATCGTCGATGCACTCGCGTCCGGCGCCGATATCGTGCTGACGGGGCGCGTGGCGGACCCGTCGCTGTTCACGGCCCCGCTGATCCATGAGTTCGGCTGGCGCATGGACGACTGGAACACGCTCGGGCAGGCGACCGTGGTCGGGCATTTGCTCGAATGCGCGGGGCAGGTGACGGGCGGCTACTTCGCCGACCCCGGCTACAAGGACGTATCGAATCTCGCGCGCCTCGGCTTTCCGATCGGCGAGGTGAGCGCCGACGGCACCGTTGTCGTGACGAAGGTGGCGCATGCGGGCGGCTGCGTGAGCGAGCAGACGTGCAAGGAGCAACTGCTTTACGAGCTGCACGATCCCGCGCGGTATTACCAGCCGGATGTCGTGGCGGATTTCACGCAGGTGCGCGTCGCGCAGGAGGCGAAGGACCGTGTGAGCGTGAGCGGCGGGCGCGGCCAGGCACGCACCGGTACGCTGAAGGTTTCGGTCGCCTATGTCGATGGCTATATCGGCGAAGGCCAGATCTCCTACGGCGGGCCGGGGGCGGTTGCGCGGGCGCGGCTCGCGCTCGGCATCGTGCGCGAACGCCTCGCGATCACCGGGGTCGAGACGAGCGAGTTGCGCTTCGATTTGATCGGTGTAAATGCGCTTTACGGCGATGCGCTTGCGGCAGGCCATGCCGAGCCGTACGAAGTCCGCGTGCGCGTGGCGGGCCGTGCGTCGAGCGCGAAGGAGGCGGCCCGCATCGGCAACGAGGTTGAAACGCTCTACACCAACGGGCCGGCTGGCGGTGGCGGCGTGACAAAGACGACCCGGGAAGTGCTGGCCGTACAGTCGGTCCTGCTGCCGCGCGAACTGGCAAAACCCGTCTTTGAATTCGTGGAGGCTAGCGATGAAGCTGCGTGAACTGGCGCATGGGCGTACCGGCGACAAGGGCAATACGCTCAACGTCTCGGTGATCTGCTACGACAGCAAGCATTTCCAGCATCTGCGCAACGTCCTGACGCCCGAGCGCGTCAAGGCACATCTCGCGGACGTCGTGCAAGGCGATGTCGTGCGCTACGAACTGCCGCTTTTGAGCGCGTTCAATTTCGTGCTTGGTCACGCGCTCGGTGGAGGGGTCACGCGCTCGCTGGCGCTCGATGCGCACGGCAAATCGATGAGCGCGGCGCTGCTCGATATCGAGGTCGACGATCCGCCCGGAAACTGAAGCGTGGATTCGGCAATGCGCGGCTCAGGGATCAAATCAACATCTTCAAGGTCTCGAACAGCGCGAGATCGTCTTTCTTCGCTGAGCGCGCGTGCCGCCGGATCACCTTCACCAGGCACTCGACGAAACAGACCGCGGCATTGCTCAGGGTGCTGTTGCGACGGGTGACGACACTCAGTTGTCGGGGTTCGAATTGCTCGCGCAGCGCGAGCGGAAGGAGCCTGCCGCGCAACGGCGGAACCCGGCACAGGACCGTTGGGCTCCAGGTGCACATGTCGGCGTGCTCGACCATCATCTGCAGCATCGCGACCGATTGTGCGCGTACGATCCGCCGCTCGTCGATCCGTGCGCCGTTGCGCGTGAAGAGATAGTCGATCAAGCCGGCCTGACCGTCGGGCGCGAAGTTGAGCACCCAGTCGTGATCGAGGAGCTCGTGTAGCGAGCGCGCGTGGGCGAGCGGGTGGCCGGCGCGCACCATCACCGACGACTCATAGGTCAGCACCGGCTCGCAGGCGAACTCCTGCACGCCGGCTGCCGCCTGCCACTGCCCGATCGCGAAATCCATGCTGCCGTCGCGCAGATGCGGCTGGGCCACCGACATCAGGCCCTCGAGCAGCTCGAGCCGGATCCCCGGCATCAGCTTGCGAAACAGCAGCACGGTCTCGGCAAGGAACGTGAGCGTCACCCACGGCGTCACGCCAACCATGAGTCGTCCTTCCACACGCCCGCGCAAGCGCTCGAGGTCGCTGTGCGCGTGCTCGAGCTGGTTGAGGACGAGCCGCGCATGCGTGAGCAAGACCTTGCCGTGCTCCGTGAAACCGATGCCCTCGGGGGCGCGCACGAGGAGCGGCAGCCGTTCGGCTTCTTCGAGCTCGCGCAGTGCCCGCGTGACGGCTGCCTGCGAGAGGCCGAGCGCACGCGCCGCGCCGCGGATGCTGCCTGCGTCCGCGCTCGCCACAAGCGCTTCGAGTTGATGGAGCTTCATGGCCCGACACCAGGAGGTGACAACGAATGGTTGTCATCATAACAAACGCGCGGCTGTTCCCCGGCTTTTTCGCTGCATACGATCCGCTTCATGGTGGGTTGTGGCCGTGACCCGTACAAGACGGGCACGGCGCCGATATGTCTGAACGCATGGGGGGACAGTGAAGCAAATAGGGGTACTACCGGAAATCGCGGCGATCGAGGACGAAGTGATCGAGATTCGCCGTCGGCTGCATGCGCATCCTGAGCTCGGTTTTCAAGAGCATGCGACCAGTGAGCTGGTCGCGAGCCTGCTCGCCGGGTGGGGCTACGACGTGACGCGCGGCGTTGGGGGGACGGGGGTGGTCGGGGTGCTCGAGCGCGGTCGCGGCCGACGCCTGGGCTTGCGTGCCGACATGGATGCGCTGCCCATCCAGGAACGCACTCCATTGCCTTACGCCAGCCGAACCGAAGGGGTCATGCACGCGTGCGGGCATGACGGCCACACGGCGATGCTGCTCGCGGCGGCGCGCTGCCTCGCGCAACGCACGGACTGGCAAGGGACCTTGAACCTGATTTTCCAGCCCGCCGAAGAGGGCTTGGGCGGCGCGCGCAAAATGATCGAGGACGGCCTCTTCGAGCGCTTCCCGTGCGATGCCGTGTTTGCCATGCACAACGTGCCCGGGCTTCCCGCCGGGCGCCTCGGGTTCCGGAGCGGGCCTTTCATGGCGTCGGCCGACGAGGTGACGATCCGCGTGGTCGGACGGGGCGGCCATGGGGCGTCGCCGCAGCAGACGATCGACCCGGTTGTCGTCTGTGCGTCGATCGTCATGGCGTTGCAGAGCATCGTCGCGCGCAACGTCGATCCCCGGGAGCCGGCGGTCGTCACCGTCGGCGCCATTCACGCCGGCACCGCGTCCAACGTGATTGCGCCCCACGCAGACCTGCTGTTGAGCGTGCGTGCGCTCTCACCGGAAGTCCGAGCGTTGCTGGAAAAGCGCATTGGCGAGATCGCGCGCGGGCAGGCGGCCAGCTACGGCGCGCAGGTGGAGATCGACTACCAGCACACTTACCCCGTGCTCGTGAATCACGCTGGCGAGACCGAGTTCGCGCGGCAGGTGGCGTTGGACCACGGCGGCGCGCAGGCGCTGATCGAGAACCTGCACCCGCTCATGGCCAGCGAGGATTTCGCCTGCATGCTGGAACGTTGCCCGGGTAGCTATCTGTCGATCGGCAACGGCGACACCCAGGGCGGTTGTGGGCTGCATCACCCCGAATACGATTTCAACGACGACATTCTTGCGATCGGCGCGAGCTTTTGGGTCAGGCTTGCGCAGCGCGCCCTGCAATGAATGTCATACAAGGTTTGACCACGGCATTACATCGACAACAGGAGAGACATCAATGAAGAAGTGGACAATGGCATGGTCGCTGGCTTGCGTGGCCATGGCGGCCTCCGCACACGCGGCGGACTTCAGCGGCAAGGAAATCCGGCTGGCGGTCGACCCGACCTATCCGCCGCTCGAGTACAAGACGCCGGACGGCAAGCTGACGGGATTTGGCGTCGACATCGCGAACGCGCTGTGCGCGCAGATGCATGCGAAGTGCGTATGGGTGGAGACCAGTTTCGACGGCATGATTCCGGGCCTGCTCGCACGCAAGTTCGACGTGATCTCGTCGTCCATGACGATCACGCCGAAGCGCATGGAGCAGATTGCGTTCTCGAACAAGATTTCGAATGCGCCCGCGCGCCTCGTGGTGCGCCGCGGCTCCTCGCTGCTGCCTGACCCCGCATCGCTCAAGGGCAAGCGCGTGGGCGTCGAGCAGGGCACGAGTCAGGAAGACTACGCACGCGCCAAGTGGCAGCCAAACGGCGTGGAGATCGTCGCCTACCAGAACCAGGACCAGGTCTACGCCGATCTGGTTTCCGGACGCATCGATGCCGCGTTCCAGGCCTCCATTGAAGCCAGTGACGGCTTTCTGAAGAAGCCTGAGGGTAAGGACTTCGAGTTCGCGGGGCCGGCCATGGACGACCCGAAGTATTTCGGCCAGGGCGACGGCCTCGGTCTGCGCAAGCAGGACGTGGAGCTGCGCGACGCATTCAATCAGGCGCTCGCCGAGATTCTCGCCAACGGCACTTACGCGCGCATCAACAAGAAGTATTTCGACTTCGACATTTACGGCACGAAGTAACGGAGCGAAGCGCGTACGCGCGAGAGACCGGCCCGCAGGCGGTGAGTCCAGTTCGACGAATGGCCTGCGGTGTAGTTAGTAACCCTGAATAATGGAAATCCAATGAGAAAGATTGTATCGGCGGCCTTGCTGTGCGGCGTGGCCATGCCCGTATTCGCGCAGAACTCGGTGACGCTCTATGGCGTGATCGACGAGGGGATCGATTTCACCAACAACGTGGGCGGCCACCAGGTCTATGAAATGACGAGCGGCTACGCGCAAGGGAGCCGTTGGGGCTTGAAGGGCACGGAAGACCTGGGGGGCGGCCTGAGCACCGTCTTTCAGCTCGAAAACGGCTTCAACGCCGGCAATGGCGCGCTTGCGCAGGGAGGGCGCATGTTCGGCCGCCAGGCGTTCGTGGGTATCGCCAGCGAGCGCTACGGCACGCTCACGTTGGGCCGCCAGTACGATTCCGTGGTCGACTATCTGGCACAGACCACGGCGAACGGGAACTGGGGCGGCTACCTGTTCTCGCACCCCTATGACAACGACAATACGGACAACACGTTCCGCTTGAACAACACGGTCAAATACGCGAGCCCGACGCTCGGGGGCTTCTCGTTTGGCGGCACGTATAGCTTCAGCAACGACACGGGGTTCGCGAATAACCGGGCGATCAGCGCTGGCGCGCAATACACGGCTGGCGGCTGGCTCCTTGCCGCCGCTTACCTCAGAGCCGACAATCCGGCCATGAACTCGGGCGGCGCCATCGCAGGCGCAGGCGGGTCGCTCGGCCCGGACGGCAATTTTGTTTCGTCCACGCTGCAGATCTTCGGGGCGGGCGTCAACTACACAGTCGGCTCGGCGACTATTGGCTTCGCGTACACGAACACGCAGATCGATCACCCCACGGCGAATGTCGGCTATCTGAGCGGCACGGAAACGATCCAGCCGGTCACCGGTGCGCTGGCGGGCGGCACGCTCAACGCGCTGAAGTATCAGAACTTCGAGCTCAACGGTAAGTACCAGTTCACGCCCGCCTTCTTCGTGGGCGCGGCGTACACCTATACGCTCGAACGTTATGAGGCGACAACGGGCTCGGTGAAGCCGGGCATCCACATGTTCGGTCTGATGGCCGACTACAACTTGTCGAAGCGCACGGACGTCTACTTGCAAGGGGTCTATCAGCTCGTGACCGGCGACGCAACGGGCTCGTCACTCGACCGCGCCTATGTGCCCGGCGCGCAGGACCTTTCGTCGACGTCGCGGCAACTGGTCGTGCGCGCTGCGCTTCGCCATACCTTCTGATGAGGCGCGCCTGTCTGCTGCGCGCGCCTCAATAGCTCGGCACCCTGCTGGGCTGCGGGCGCAGCAGCAGATAGAAGGCCGTAACGTGCGTAATCATCAGCAGCGGCACGTAGATGACCGGAATCGCGTACGCGGTGCCCAGCTCTCCCGCACGAGCGGGAAGGCCGACCTGGATCGCGTGGTAGTAGTCGAGCAGGAGATCGGTTGTGCCCGCAACATTGAAGGCTACGACGAACAACCAGAAAACCGCCCGTACGCGTGCCGTGAGCAGCGCCAGTATCGCCAGCACGCCCGTTGCGAAGTCGCCCCAGGCGGCGAACGCGGCGAAGCTGGCGGGCAGCTCGGGACTGACGACGCCGGGCAGGATGAAGACCAGCCCGAAGAACCGGAAGCTGTGCAGGGTGGCGATCGCGCGTTGCGCGTCGAACGGGTCCATCGACTTGAGCTTTGGCCAGATGTAAGCCCCAAAGCACAGCAGCCAGGCAACGTAGCCCAGAACGAGATGCAACTGGAAGAGAAGCTGCGTAGTCATGTCACCTCCTGTCTGGCGTCGCCAGGCGTATGAACGAAAAAGGAAAGGGATCAGTGCGCGCGACGGCGGATCAACTGGCGCAGCGAAAGCGCGTGCAGCAGGATCGAGCCTGGCACCACAAAGGCCGGGGTCAGCACATACGGATAAACGCCGGCGTTAATGCCCGGCACCGCCGGAACGATCAGCTGGAACCGGCCCGGCGCGGTAACCAGCCCCAAAGTGATTGCGACAGCAAAATCGGCGAGGCCCAAGAGGTTCCAGGCGAGCGCCGCCCTGCGGCCTTGCGCCGTGCCGCTCGCGAGCGCGATGGCCACGGGCGCGGCGAACAGGCCGGTCAGCAGGTCGCCCGTTCCAGCCGGCAACGCGAACACGCCGGGCAACTCGCCATGCAGCCAGGCCGCGAGCGCCCAGCTGCCGAACACCCGGTAAAACTGCAGCCCGACGAGCCAAGCCGCGGGCATCGCGTCGAGCACCTTGCCCACCCGCTTCGAGAACAGCAACAGCGGCACGCCGATGATGACCGGCAGGAAGATCGCCATCGGCAATAACGGCAGCAGAGGTGGGACGGCGTTCAGGCGAAACGCGCCATGGATCGCCGCGCTCCAGACGATTGCGAACCAAAGCGTGTGCGGGATCAGGATCGCAAGCCAGGTCGTGAGGCGTTGGCGCGGCGTGAGGTCGGTGCGTTCGAGGCCGAGCCACAAGCCGAGTGCGATGAATACCTGGGCGATCAGCTGGTGCGCCGTGGTTTGAAAGCCGCTGGCCGGAATGATGGGCTGCCAGTAGATCAATGCAATCCACAGCAGCGTCAACGGCGCGAGCCACAGCAGGATGCGCCAGGCGGGGCGCGGCGCGACCGTGCCAGCGAAAATGGGGGAGGCGTTCATCAGTGGTGCTCCTCATGAATGCTGGTGCCAGGTGTACCATCGATCTGCGTGAGCGACTATTCATCACAATGTTGACGGGCTATGAAGCAGAACTTCACAGTCAGGCAGGGCGCACTCGATGGCGTGGAGGCATTCCTGAGCGTTGCGAGGCATCGCAGCTTTCGCAAGGCCGCGGCGGAGCTCGGGGTGACGCCGTCGGCCATCAGCCAGGCCGTGCGCGTGCTCGAAGAGCGCATTGGCGCTGCGCTCTTCACACGCACCACGCGCAGCGTCGGCCTGACCGAAGCCGGCGAGCGGTTTCTTTCGCGCGCGAAGCCCGCTTTCGAGGAGCTCGTTGCAGCCAGCGAGGTGGCGCGCGGACTCGGTCAGCGGCCCGCCGGGTTGCTGCGTCTTTCGGTGCCGCGCGCGATCGTGCCGATCCTGCTGGAGCCGCTGATCGCGTCGTTTTGCAAGGCTTATCCCGAGGTCGAGGTGGAGATTGCCGCTAGCAAGGAGCTGGTCGATCTTGCGGCGGAAGGATTCGATGCCGGCATCCGGCTGGGCCAGTTCGTGGAAGCCGACATGATTGCCGTGCCGATGACACCGCCGTTTCATCTCGTCGTGGTTGGGAGTCCTGCCTATATGGCGGAGCGCGGAAGGCCCACGCATCCGGACGATCTGCGCGAGCATGCCTGCCTGCGCTGGCGGCGCTCCAGCGGCGCGCTCGCGCTATGGTCGTTCAACGATAAGGACCACGACGGCGGCAACGCGATCGAGATCGCCGTATCCGGCCCGCTCATCGCCAGCGACTTTCCCACCATGCTTGGCGCGGCGATAGAAGGCCTGGGCCTTGCGCAGGTCCCTGAGCCGCTGGCCGCGGGCGCGCTGAAAGCGGGCAAGCTGGTGCCCGTGCTTCAGGCGTACGCGCCGACGATGCCGGGCGTGTTTCTCTGCTATCCGGGGCGCCGGCAGATCATGCCGAAGCTGCGCGCGTTCATCGATCACGTGAAGAGCCGCACCGCAGGCGATGGCAAGGTTCAGGCGGGCGTTGCCGCGAAGCGCGCCGGATCGCGCAAAGGCGGCTGAACGCTCACAGCCCGGTCTTGCGATGCGCCATGTACGCCAGATAATCGATGATCAACGTGATCTCGCGGTCGCTGAGCTGGTCGGGCGGGAAGGCGGGCATGGTCCGGCCGGGCCAGTCTCGCACCGACGCCGGATTGCGGATGTAGCGGCGCAATGCGGCGGGCTGGAAGTACTCGACTGGATTCATCGGCACGTTGAGGTCGGGGCCGGTATTCGCGCTGCCCGCGTGGTTGAGCCGGTGGCAGGCGAGACACTGGGTGATGAACAGGCTTTGGCCCGCGCGGATGGGATCGGTTGCGGGCAGCGACGCATCGACGGCGAGCGCCGGCCAGCGCGCGGAAGGCGACGGCTGCGTGGCAAGCCGAGCGATCTGGTAAGGCCACTGCTCGCTGCGCACCGATGCCGCTTGCTTGCCGATCCAGACCAGGTAGAACGGTCCCGCGCTGACCTTCTTGCCCGGCAGCGCCGGCCATGGCCGCGCCGGATCTTCCACGGCGAGCCATGCGACGGCCGTTGCGGGATCGCGGTTGCGGACGAGGTCCATTGGCAGTTGCGCGGCGAAGCCGTCGGTCGCGCGCGCCTCGAGCACGCTGTCCGCGGGTATCGCCGCGCCGTCGAGCAGGTCGGCCAGCGGCACGGCGCGGTAGGTCGTCGCCGTACCGTAGGCGACATCGCGCGGGACGTGAATCTCGGTGGCATCGGCGCGCCCCAGCAATGCACTTTGGCTAAACGACTGGGTCTTGCCGGCTATCGTGAGTTCCATCGTGGGCTGCGCGGCCGCACAACGTCCGGCAAGGCCTATCGTCAGCAGCAGAACCACCAGCAAGATGCGTTTCGACATGTGTTCTCCATGGAAAGCGGCTTGGCGTCGTCCGGCAATAGCGTGGCCAGACCGGCCGATAAAGCGGGACATTTGCTAATATTCTCGCGAAGCTAACGGAATACGTGTGGCCCAAGGCAGCATCATAATAGCCATGTCACGCGTTTTCGTTGCGATTGTGCTACTCAACGCGCGACATCCCCCGAAGGCCAAACATGGAACGTTCCGAGTACGCTCTTGAGGACACGGGCAACCTCGTGCTGCTCGAGCACGTCAACCTCACGATACCGGATCAGCGTCTTGCGACTGCGTTCTACGTCAGTGGGCTGGGACTCACGCGCGATCCCTATCTGATGACCGGCGTGACCAATATGTGGATCAATGTGGGCCGCTCACAGATTCACCTCCCGCAAGGCACAGCGCAGCGCCTGCGTGGACACGTCGGGCTGGTCGTGGGAGCGCGCCAGTCGCTGCTTGCACGACTGTGCTCAGTCGAGCCGCTGCTCGATGGGACCGCATTCGGATGGAAGGAGCGCGCCGACCGGGTAGAGCTGACGTGTCCATGGGGGAACCGCTACGACTGTCTCGAACCCGATGTTTCGCGGGGGAAAGCGCCGTGGTCGGGCATCGATCTCGGCATCGCTTATGTGCATCTCGATGTCCCGGCCGGCTGCGCGGGATCGATTGCCGCCTTTTACCGCGAGGTGTTCGATGTGCCCGCCGAAGTCCGCGAGGGCGATGGCTTGCAGCAGGCGGTTATCGCCATCGGAACGCATCAGCAACTGGTCTTCGCGGAAACGCGCGCGGCGATTCCCGAGTACGACGGCCACCATATCCAGATTTACGTCGCCAATTTTTCCGAACCCCATGCGCGGCTGGCTCAGCGCGGGCTGACGTATGGCGAGGAAGCCCATCAATATCGCTTTGCAAACATCGTCGATCCCGTGAGCGGAGCGCACTGCTTCACGCTCGAACACGAGGTGCGCAGCCTGCGCCATCCGCTCTATGCGCGGCCGTTGGTGAACCGGAATCCCGACCAGAGCAACCGCGACTACCGCAGCGGCGGCGACACGCGCAGCGGCGTGTTCTAGCCTGGGCGTCAGGGCGCGGCGTTCGCGTTGCGCAGTGCGGCGCCGAAGATGCGGATGGCTTCCTGCGTGGCCGGGTCCCGCACGCGCGTATACACGGCGATCTCGATCGGCGCGAGCGGCGGCAGTCCGAAGCGGTTGCCCACGTCCACGGCGCGCGGCGGACGCCCGCGCCGCGTCATCGGCGCGACCGCGAGTCCCGCCATGACCGCCGCGCCAACGGTGCCGATGCCGCCGCCCACGAAGACCTCGGTCCATTTGATGCCGGCTTCGTCGAGCGCTTTCAACGCATTGGTTCGGACTCCACACGGTGCAGAAAGCGAAGCGATGCGCAGCGGTTCATTGGGATTGTGCTGCCATTGAGGCGCGGCAAACCAGCCGCAATGCTCGACGAAGAGGCGCTGGGCGTCGCGCCGCGCCGGGTCGCGCCGGGCGAACGCGGCGTCGAGTTCGCCCGCGTCGTAGGCCTCGAGCATCTGGTTCGACGCGCCAATCTTGACCTCGACGCGCAACGTGGGGTCGTGACTCGAGACGCGCGCGAGCAGCGGGATCAGCTCGTCGACGGCGGTGTGATCGATGATGCCAAGACGCAGGCTGCGCTGCTCGCGCACGTCGATGGCCAGCGCGCGGTCGTGGGCGCTCAGCAGCTCGCGCGCGGCCGAGAGAAAGGCCACGCCTTCGGGCAGCAACTGAATGTGCCGGGGCGTGCGCTCCAGCAGGCGCTTGCCGAGCCGCTCCTCGAGCCGCTTGATTTTCAGGCTGATGGCCGATTGCGTCGTGTCCTGCACCTCGGCGGCGCGCGTGAAGCTGCTGAGATCGGCGACGAGCACGAAGGCCTGCACGGCATCGAGGTCGAGCAGGCGAGCGGAAGGTTGATAGCCCGTGCTCATGACGATCTCCTCAACCCGGTATTCGGGTGGCCGCTTCAAGGCTGAAAACGAACGACTCGTACGGCCGGCCGATGGCGTGCCGCAAACCCATCTCGCAGGTCCGGTTCGCGCAGACGTAGGCGTCGGCCTGAACCCCCTCAAGATACGCCTTCTGGTCGCGCGTGGCCGAGACGACCAGTTCCGGATGCAGCAGCCCGCGGTCGCCGGCCGTGCCGCAACAGGTTGCGCCAACGGGAATGTCGACTTCGCGCGCCATGTGGCCCGCCACGCGCTTGAGCGTCTTGGTGAGCTTCAGATGCGACATCGCGCAGGTCGGGTGGATGACGATCTTCCCGAGCGGCGCGTGGACTTCCAGTTCAGACAAAAGACCCGCGCACCATTCGATGGAATCGATGATCGTAAGCTGTTCGTATTGCGCCCGCATGTCGGGCGACAGCACTTCGTGCAGGCCGCTGAGCAGGCCGTGCGTGCATGACGCGGCGTCGACCACGATCGGCAGGCGCCCGGCGTCGCTCCACTTCCAGAGACGCTCGAACACCGTTTCAACCATGAGCTGCCGAGCCGATGCGAACCCCTTCGAGCCGAACGGCGAGGCACAGCAGGTGCCGGCAATGTCTTCGGGGATCCACAGCTGCTTGCCCGCGCGCTTCGATACGGCGATGAGCGCCTCCTGAATCGACGGCGCGTCGTCGGATGCGTCGGGGTCGCGGCCGAACATGCGGTTCACGCACGCCGTGAAGTAGACGGCATCGGCCTGTTCGCGGCGGGTGAGCGGCAGCGCACGCGCGGGCTTGGGCATGGGTCCGGGCACGGTCGGGACCACGTCGTTGCTGGCGATCAGGCGGGCTGTGCCGGCCACGCCGCGCACCGCGTTCCAGCCCAGCGCCTTGCCCATGTAGCGCGCGCCGCGCAGCGCGAGCTTGCTCGCGCGCTCGACACCCTCCCAGCGCTGCGCGACGAAAAGCGCCGCGCTTTCCGATGCCGCTGTTTGCGTGGCGTGACGGAACTCGCGCATCAGCTCGCCGGTATTGATCTCGATGGGGCAGGGCAGCGCGCAGGTGCCGTCGCCCGCACAGGTCTGAATGGCGTCGTACTGGTATTGCTCCTGAAGCTGCCGGAGCAGGGCCGAGCCTTCCGGCTGGCGGGCCATCTCGCGCCTCACGACGATGCGCTGGCGCGGCGTCATCGTGACATTGCGGCTCGGGCACACCGACTCGCAGAAGCCGCACTCGATGCACAGGCTCGCATTGGCCGTGCTCTCGATGCCGGGCTGCGTCTTGAGTCCCTTGAGATGAATCTGCTTGTCGCGGGTGAGGATCACGTTCGGCGCGAGCACGCCGCGCGGGTCGGCCAGTTGCTTGACTCGCCACATCAGCCGGGTCGCGCGCTCGCCCCATTCCTGCTCGAGGAAGGGCGCCATGTTCAGGCCGGTGCCGTGCTCGGCCTTGAGCGACCCGTCGTACCGGTTGACGACGAGATCGACGAGTTCGTCCATGAACTGGGCGTATTGCGCGCGTCCGGCTTCTTCGTCGAGCCGCGCGGTCAAGGTGAAATGCAGATTGCCGTGCGCGGCGTGACCCGCCACGCCCGGGATGAAGCCATGCTTGCGCAGCAGCGCCTGCAAATCGCGCGCGGCGCTCGCGAGCTGGCTGGGCGGAAAGCAGACGTCCTCGACGATCAGCATCGAGCCTGGGGGCCGCTGCTTGCCCACGAGTCCCAGGAGCCCCTCGCGCACGAACCACGCGAGTTCGATCGCTTCCTCGCGGCTCGTGAATGACGGCGGCGTGATGACGCCGGCCGTCGCGCACAGCTCGACGACTTGCGCCTCCATGCGCTCGAGCGTGGCGGCCTCCTGCGTGCCCAGCTCCACCAGCAGGGCGGCCGCTTCGGGGGCGAGCGTGCGCCAGTACTCGGGCGTGCCGGGAAACGCCTCGGCGGCCGCGCGCAAGGCGGGCGCGACCATCAATTCCACGGCCTGCGCGCCCAGCGCCACGAGTGCCGGGACCTGCTCGATGGCGGCGTCGATCGAAGGAAACGCGAGCCACGCGACGCTCGTTATGGGCGTGCTGGGAACCGTTTCGAACGTGACGTCGGCGATGAATCCCAGCGTGCCTTCCGATCCGATCAGCAGGCGCCTGAAGATTTCGAGCGGCGTGTCGCCGTCGAGAAAGGCATCGAGCCTGAGTCCATGAGTATTCCGAATTGAATATTTCTTGCGGATGCGTTCGACGAACGCCCGATCGGCCATGATTTCCGCTTTCAACTGCATCAGGCCGGCGGCAAGCTCGGGCTCGTGCTGCGCGAACTGGTCTTCCGCGTCGGCGCTCGCCGTGTCGATTTGCGTGCCGGAGGGCAGCACGAAGCGCATCGCGCTCACTGTGTGATAGGCGTCCTGGCTCACGCGGCAGCGCATGCCGCCCGAATTGTTGCTCACGACGCCACCCAGCGTGCAGACGTTGGCGCTGGCGGGATCGGGGCCCAGCTTGCGCCCGAAGCACGAGAGATGCACGTTCGCATGCGCGAGCAGGGTGCCCGTGCGCGCCTTGAGCCTCACGCCGCCCTTGTCGATCGAGACGATGCCGGCGAAATGCTTGCGCACGTCGATCAGGATCTCGTCGGACTGCGCCTGCCCATTCAAGCTCGTGCCGCCCGCACGGAAGGTGGCGTGGCGTCCCGTCTCGCCGCAGAATTTCAGCAGCTTCGCGATGTCTCCGGCGTCGTGCGCTTCGACGACCACTTGAGGGATGAGCCGGTACGGGCTCGCGTCCGACGCATAGCGCACGAGATCGACTACCCGGTGAAGCACGCGCCCGGGCCCCAGCAGGCTTTCCAGCGCGGTTTTCAACGCGGCGGGCGTCCCGTTGAGCAGCGCTTCGGGTACGGCGTCGCTGGCGGCCGCGCCCTCGGGGCGGCCAATTCGGGTGGGGTCCACGGAGAACAGCTTTTTCATGTCGAGCCTGGGGTCTGATCGATTTGCCGATGCCGTCACACCCATGCATTGGGCGTGCAAGTCGAGAAAGTTACCGCCGGGCGGACTTGAGGACTGCAAGAAATCGAACAATTGCGGATAGGCTGGACGATGCGCGCGAGGGAAGGGCGGTCGGCGTCAGTGAATCGACAGAAAGGGCGGGTTCATCACCAGGGACGTTCCCTCGAATACGCTTGCCGCCGGAAATCCCGCGAGGGTCATTCGTTCGATAGCAGATTGAGAGGATGCCTGAATGTGGGGGAGTGGCGTCGCGAGCTGTTCGCTGGGCTCCCCTCTGTTCCATTGCGCGCGATGATTCGCTGTCGCTACGCGCCGCTTGTTACCTTATGTCGTTGCGAGCCGAGCCCTGTCGCTGACATTTCCACAATATCGCCCGCGCGGAGGAACCGAGGAGGCCTGGCGCCACCGCCTACGCCCGCCGGCGTACCCGTGGCGATCAGGTCGCCGGGCTTGAGTGTCATGAATTGGCTAATATGACTCACGACTTCGTCAACGCCAAAAATCAGGTTCGACGTATTGCCGTGCTGCTTTGATGTGCCGTTTACGCTCAGCAAGAGTTCAATGTTTTGCGGTACCAACTCATCACAGGTCACCAGCCACGGGCCTATTGGCGTGAATGTGTCGAAACTCTTGCCTTTTCCGAACTGTCCGCCGCGCTCCAATTGCCACTCACGTTCAGAAACGTCATTGAGGAGGACATACCCCGCGATGAAGGCGTGCGCCTCTTCTTTGCTGATCTTGCGTGCGGTGGTCCCGATCACAATGCCGAATTCGATCTCCCAATCCGTTTTTTGCGAGCCGGACGGCAGCACAATGTCGTCGTCAGGCCCGCTGATCGACGATGCCGATTTGTGGAAGATCAAAGGCTCGGCTGGAATCGGTAGCTCGGCCTCCTGCGCATGATCGCGATAGTTCAGACCTACCGCGATGATCTCCCGCACGGTCGCAACAGGACAGCCGAGCCGGGTCACCTGACGCACCAGCGGCAGTTTTTCCAGGTCAAGTGCCTGAAGAAAACGAATCCCATCGGAAGACAGAACGTCGGCGTCGATGTCGCGAACGATGGGACGCAGGGCCCGCACATGACCCTGTGAATCGAGCACGCCCGGAAGTTCAGCACCGACCGGGCCATAGCGAAGCAGCTTCATGGGAACACCTTTCATGAGAAAGTGAATCGCCAGACCGTGGCCTGGGAACTAGGCACCTTCGACGTCAGGCATCGTCCGACCCATTTCCATCGCCTGACTCGGCGGTACCTCGTGGATGCCGATGACAAGCTGATCGTCGGGCGCCCCGGTAGCGGCTTGCATCATGTCCCACAGGCGCTGCACCATCTCGCGCTTGTATTCTTCCGAGCGCCCCGTGCGGATCAGCAATATCAATGAGGCAAGCGCCGAGGGCTTTCCGGCCGAGAAACCACTGCCGCGCGCGTACTCATGAAATACCACCTGCACCCACTCCTTCGGCACGCCCGCGTAGTTCGCATGAAAAGTCGCCAGCTCCCCGGCCAGCCTTGCCTTGGCTTCATCATCGAGAACACCGGTCTGGGTTGTCAGTGTATAGAGCGGCATCGCTTGCTCCCTGGCGCAACGGTCGTCGCCATTTCAGATGTCCGCATAGTTCTGCAGGATCTGCAGATCCGTGACGGAGTACGCCATCCCGAGCCTATAACCACGGCCGACGCGGACCGGCGCAAGCTGGTGCAAGTCTTCGCCCCGCACCTCGGGAATCGACAACTCCGCCGTCCCACCCCAGACATCGACGATCGCGAGGTTATCGGTCAACGACATCGTCAACTCGTCGACCGGCGGCCGGTCCTGGCGATCGGCAGCAAGCTGGGGAAAATATCGGCGCATCGTCGTCGGGCGATTGAAGACCCTGGACGGGTCCGCGATCTGTTCCTCGAGCTGGATGCGTGCAGTTGCCAGGCGTTCGTCGTGTGCCGCCACGCTTGCCCCGAACCGGCTGCCTTTGGCCAGCGGCGCCGCAGCCGGGCTCGGCGCGGAAAAGCTCCGAGTCTGGTAGACCCTGCCCAGTTTCTTCGGAAAGCCCTGCGCCCAACCGCGCGCGATCGCGGCATCGTTGTCGACAAAGATGAAGGGACAGTAATTGACCGGCCTCCCGTCATACGTCGCTTCGACCAGCACGAATGCCTCGCGGTACTGATAGCGGGCCGGGTCGGTCAATTCATCGTTGGAGCCAGTGAACTGCCAATCGAGAAACCAGAAAAACGCGCGGCCAGCCGATGTTTCATCTGGCTTCAGCCCGGGTGGCAACAGCGCCGCGATCGCTCGCGGATCGGTCCAGTATTCGATGGCCAGACAATCACTGGAGTAGTGCCATGGCGGCAAGGTCGCCAATGTGGATTGACCTTGCGGTGTGAGCGGAACCGAAAATCCTTTGAGGGTCATCGCGGGTGCTCCTTCGTTGGCTGACGGTTTGCACAAACGAGACCTGACTGGCGACCATCGTGCTGCTGCCGTGCTGCCTTCACTGACGTTGCCTATCCGCTGTCGCCCTGATCAGCGTCCCTGCTGATAACCTCAGCAATTTCCGGGCCAGACATAAGTGACTGAATTTTATGAATAACCCATCCACGGATGTGGCGAAATTTCGCCAATGGCGAATTTCTGGACAAAACGGTGGAGTCTGGAATAGCTGATGGGCAAGCTCAACCCGAGTCGCCCGGCGGCTTTTGCCGGAAGCGGCGCTTGTCGATTTTCAGCGCCCGGATTTTTGACTCGAGCGTCGAGCGCGGCAAGCCAAGCCGCGCCGCTGCGCCGAAAGGGCCATAGACGCGTCCATTGCAGATGCGCAATGCGTCCTCGATGATGGTTTTTTCGTGCGCGAGCAAGGCATTCGATAAAACGTGTGCATCGCCAGCTGACGGGGCCCCGGCCAACCAGCTTTTGTCGATCGAAAAATCCTCTGAATCGCAAACAATCACCGAACGCTCAATCACGTTCTGCAGTTCGCGTACGTTGCCCGGCCATCGATAGGACTCGAGATAATTCAGCGTATTGCGATTGATGGACTTGAACTTTTTGCCTTCATTGCGAGCGAGGCGGTTGATGAAGTACTCCACCAGCAGCGGAATGTCTTCCCTGCGTTCCCGCAACGGAGGTAAATCGAGCGGGAAAACATGGAGGCGATAAAACAGATCCTCGCGAAACGTTCCTGCGGCAATCGCCTGGTTCAGGTCACGATTGGTCGCCGCAATCACCCGGACATTGGCCTGAATTGTCGTCCGGCCGCCAACTCGCTCGAACTCCCGCTCCTGTAACACGCGCAGCAAAGCGATCTGCGTGTCCAGGGACAGTTCGCCAATCTCATCAAGGAAGATCGTGCCCCCTTCAGCAATTTCGAAGCGGCCAGTCCGGCGTTGCGTCGCGCCAGTGAACCCACCTTTCTCGTGCCCGAAAAGTTCCGAGGCAATCAGCTCTTTCGGAATCGCTGCGCAGTTGACCGCAACAAAGGCCCCACAGGCGCGACGCGAGCGCCGGTGGATGGCCCTTGCAATCAATTCCTTGCCGGTGCCGGTTTCGCCCATTACCAATACCGTGGCATCAGTAGCGGCGACTTTGGTGACCCGTGACAGGACTTCCTTGAGTGCCGCCGAGGTGCCGACAATTTCTTCGAACATGGAGGTCTGGTCGATCTCCTCGCGCAGAGCGATATTTTCCCGTCGCAGCCGCTCCTCTAAACGCTTTTGGTCTTCGATATCGGTACATGTGATGTACCAGCGCGCCAACTGGCCGGCCTCATCACTCAAAGGGTTGTAGCGACACAAAAACCACCGTGAATCTCCGTTCTTCTTCAGCAGACGCAGCTCGATGTCGTGAACCTGGGGGGTCGATAGCCGCTTCTGGAACGCCAGAAACCGCGCTTTATCGTCGCCATGTATGGAGTTGCCAAGGGGTTCAATTAACCACTCTTCAAAACTGATCCCGAGATAGTCAAGCGCCGAACGGTTTGCATAGAAACGCTGGCCGTCTGCCCCGACCAGCGCCGCGGGCTGCGGCACCAAGTCGACAATCTGTCTGTATTCGCTCTCGCGATTGCGCAAATCTGCAGCCAGTTGCTCATGCTCCGTCACATCGAGGCAGATGCCGATAAATCTTGGCTCGGGTCCGCCATCGGCCGTAGGTGTGCCGACCCAACGTATCAGACGAACCGATCCGTCGCGCCGCGCAATGCGTTTCGTGAAATCGAAGCCACGGCGCTCGTCCACAATCCTGCGAATCAGACTGTTCATGGATACCCGATCATCGGGGTGCAGAAATCCCAGACACTCAGAGAGCGTTGGCGCCCGGCCGGACGGATCAATGCCATAGAGATGGAACATGCTGGGTGACCAATATTCAAACTCTTCCCCGCTGAAGACCCAGCTTCCGGCCTTCATCAGGCGTTGGCCTTCCTGCAGATAAAACTCCGACTGTCTTTGCTCATCGATATCGAGATTGATACCAATCCAACCCTGCAACTCCCCGTCGCTCGTCCAGCGAGGTTCGGCACGGCTCAGAAACCAGCGGTATCCCCCCTCTGCATTGCGCACCCGAAAAGCGACATCGCCCGCCGATCTGGATTTGATGCACTCTGCCCAAATTCTGCGTGTCTCTTCGTGATCATCCGGATGGAGGAGGGTAACGTGGGAATCCCACGCCATATGCGACTCCGCGCCGAAGCGCAGTGGATCATCCGATGCGAGGCCCAGGTAATCCGCGCAGCGCTCGTTGACGAAAGTGAGTGCTCCCGATGCATCGGCATACCACACGTGCGCCGGAATCAAATTCAGCGTCAGTTGCAGAGAATCCTTGCCGTAATCCATCATCAGCTGCTCCTGTACGCGAATTGAACTAGCCAGCGGGCCGGGTCGCCGCAGCAGATTACAGAATTCTGGAACGACGACCTCTGAACGGTGGTAGGCGTCGTTTGCAATCATGCTCCATTCCTGGATGACATGGCAATTGACGAGAACATGTGCTGTGTGGCGTGGCTGCTGGCGGACTGATGTCCTGCCTGACGAAAGACAGTCATATTGATAGCGACATACGGTGCCGGGGGTATGCCGACCGGGCGCTTTGAGTCTCCAAGGCGTCAATTGGCCAGTTGCGAAATTGTTCGCATGCCTTATTGATTACGGAGAGCGGCCGTTCGCGAGGCGGTTGCAACCTGCTTCCGGTGGGGGTATTCCGTATTTAGCGGTCGTCTGATTCAGGAGATTTTCCCTTGTGGGCTTGTTATTCTGTTAGACGATCGTCCGGTTGATAAACATGGCGTTCTCTGGCACGGTCGGCGTGAACTTTACGCCGATCTCTTCGATGTTGATCCACCGCGTGGCAGGCGAGGTCTGCTGATGTTGTCTGAGTGCGCGGACGCGATGATATAGTCCTGCCCCATCGCGTCCGTTGCTGTCGCCACGTCGACGTGCATGGTCGGATCGTAGGCGCTCAACGCCGCTTTGACCATTCGACTGTGAAAAGCGAATTGTTCTTTATCGGCCTGTGCACCCGTAAAGAGTTTGAATATCCTACACTCTCGCCTTCGCGACGGCCGCTTCGTCCCAGACGAGACCAACCCCCGGGCAGTCTGGCGCGGTGACAGTTCCCTTGATGACCCTGGGGGGTTCCGCCAGTATTTCCCCGGCGACATCGAGGAATTCGAGCCAGTGGCGCGTGGGCGTGACTGTCAGCAGATGCGAGCTCGCCTCCACGAAGCAATGGCTCGAAAAGTTCTTGCCGGTTACTTGCGCCAGAGCTGCAGCCCGCAGCCAGCCGGTCACGCCGCCGATCATCTGCACGTCGCACATGACGTAGTCGCTGGCATTGGCGCGGAGTGCCCGTTCCATATCGAAAACGCCGGAGAAGTTCTCCCCGATCTGGAGTGGAGTTTTCAGCTCGGCGGCGATCTGGGCGAAGCCCGTGAAGTCGTCACAGCGGATCGGCTCCTCGATCCAGGCCAGTCCTTCGCTCTCCAGCGCATGGCCGCGACGCAGCGCTTCGGCTAGCGTGAGACTCTGGTTGTAATCGACCATCAGTTCGACATCCGGCGCGGCCGCACGGAAAGCACGTACTGCGGCGAGGTCTTCCGCGAAGGTCGGCCAGCCGATCTTGAACTTGATGGCGGCGAAACCGGCCGCCAGTGACTTTTCGGCTTCTTCCGCGGCGGCCGGGGCGCGGATCATGCCAAGGCTGTTATAAGCCTTGAGCGGCTGCGGGCGGCCGCCAATCAGCGTCGCGAGAGGTAAATTGGCGGCGATGGCCAGTGCATCCCAGAGCGCGACATCGAGGCCGGAGATCGCTGTGTTGGCGAGCCCGTGTGAACCGCCGATCAGTGTAAAGCGCGAGCGCATTTCCTCGTGACGCTCGACTGGAACCACCTTCTGCCCAACCAGCGTAGCACCAAGATCGAGCACCAATGTCTCCATGGCTTTCAGCGCTACGGGACTGTTGGCCATCAGATATGCACGGCCCGTGATGCCCTCCTCGGTGTGGAGATCGATCAGCACCAGGGGCGCTTTGGGGAACGCGCCCGCGGGGGTCACGAGCGGCGTTTTTAGCGGTGCGAGGACGGCACGCGCCTGTACTTCGCGAACAGTGAGGTCTGCCGAAAAACTGGACATGGAATCCCTTCCTTTTAGTTGTGCTGTACGCGCGTCGACAATGACGGTGACATCGCGTCGATCAGTTTCGTGCTGCGGCCAGGTCGTTGCGGGCTGCCTGCGACAACGCTGTCAGGTCCACCGTGGTCGAAATCATGTTGAAGCCCTGGGCGGCGCGTTGGGCGAAAAGGGTCGCAGACGAGAGCACAGCAGCGCCGATCCCGGCCTTCTTTGCCGCAGCAACGATCGTCGCCACGGCATGATCGAATGCCGCTTCGCCATCGTTGTCGCGCGGAGGCAGACCGAGCGCAACCGACATGTCGTACGGCCCCAGGAACAGCGCGCCGACGCCGGGGATCGCGGCGATCGCCTCGACATGGGCCAGGGCATCCTCGGTCTCGATCATCGGGATCACAAGCACGCGGCCATTCGCTTCACTGAAATAGGACGCGCCGTCGCGCAGACCCACCCGCATGGGTCCAAAGCTGCGGCGCCCCTCTGGTGGATAGCGGCACGCGTCTACAGCAGCTTGCGCGTCGGCGGGCGTGCGGATCATCGGGATGATCACACCGTCCGCACCGGCATCGAGAACACGGCCGATCATCGCCGGTTCATTCCAGGGCACCCGCACAATCGACTGACACGGCGTCGCATCAATCGCCCGGATCATCTCGAGAGCAGTCGCATAATCCATGCAACCATGCTGCATGTCGATGCAAACCCAATCGAAGCCCGCGCGCGCCATGGCCTCCGCACTCAGTGCACTCGGTATGCCGCACCATCCGCCCACGGCGGTACCGCCCTGCGCCCAGATAGCTCTCAGGGATGGCCGCGCTTTAAGCCCGTCCTTGGTCTTCGCAACGCTGACATTCGAATAAGACATGATGGACTCCATCTGTTTTCAATCGTCCAGGAAAGCCGTTCAGCCGAAGCGCGCTGCCATGTTCACAAGCGCGTCTTGCCAAGCACTTCGGGATTGATCGGATTGGGCGGATGCCCCGCCTGCGGCCCTTGGCCCAGACCTGCGATCAGATTGTCGGCAGCCAGGTTGGCCATCGCGCGGCGCGTCGCCTCAGTCGCACTCGCGATATGCGGCGTCAACACGACATTCGGCACCGACAGGAGATCCGGATGCACGCGCGGTTCACCCTCGAACACGTCAAGGCCGGCCGCGCCGATGCGCCTCGCGCGCAACGCTTCAGCAAGCGCCGCGTCGTCGACAATACCGCCGCGCGCGATATTGGTGAGTGTCGCTGTGGGCTTCATCTGCGCGAGTTCAGCGGCGCCGATCGTGTGACGGTTCTCAGGCGTGTACGGCAGGACGAGAACAACATGGTCCGAGGCGCGCAGCAGTTGCTCCTTCGACGCATACTCCGCATTCAACTCTGCTTCGATATGCGGCGCCACGCGCGTACGGTTGTTGTAGATGACGCGCATGTTGAAGCCGCGTGCGCGGCGCGCGAGCGCCTGTCCGATGCGGCCCATACCGACAATGCCGAGGGTCGAGCCTTGAATATCGGTACCGAGAAAGGCGTCGTACTGAAACTTGTGCCACTTGCCGGCGCGCAGCCAGTGTTCCGACTCGGTCACGCGGCGCGCCGCGGCCATCATCAGCGCCCAGCCGAAGTCGGCCACCGATTCGTTCAGTACGTCGGGCGTGTTGGTGCCGAGGACATTGACCGCATTGAACGCGGCGATGTCGAAGTTGTTGAAACCCACCGCCATGTTCGAAACGACGCGCAAGCGCGGCGCTGCCGCGAGCACCGCAGCAGTAATCGGCTCGCCCGCGGTCAGTGCGCCGTCCTTGTCCGCCAGGCGCTGGACCAGTTCGTCGACGGTGAGTGCGTTGCCCTGGTTCCAGTCAACTTCGAAATAGTGTTTGAGCCGGTCGATCACGTCCGGAAAGGTCGGACCGGCTACCAGAATCTTCTGCATGTTCTATCTCCACGCTTTGCGCAACGACGAACGGCGCCGCGCGTAATCAAACGAAACTCCCAACCCACACCGCACCGACGCATCGTCCCCGTGGCCTTCGGTCTCCCGTTGGACATGGCGGCACCGGCGCGATGCGTATGTGACGGATGTGACGACGAACCAGCCAGTGTTAGGCTCTGCGCTTCTTTTCAACTCGTGCGTCAAGCGTAACGTCTGCCCAGAACCACAACTGCAAGGAAACTTCCAAACCCGGGTTTTTCGGGCACCGCTGCCGATGTCCTCGTCACCGGGGCGCGCCGGCACGACTTGCGTCATGGACATCGCGCCGGATTCGGTGCTCGACGCCGATTCACGCACACACGGTTGCCAATCGGTCGCGGAACTCAAAGTAACAGGCGGTCACAGCGGCCGGGGCCTGAACTTGCGGGTAGTGTCCGACGCCAGGCAATTCCGTGACATCGGAACGGGGCACCAGCTCGCGATAGCGCTCGACCATGTGGCTACCCGAGATAGGGTCAACAGGGCCGACGATCAGCTTGAGCGGAATCTCCGCCGCCTGGAGCGCGCCAACCCATCTTTCCCGATGCTCGATGCGATCAGGGATGTAATTGATGAGTTTGTGCATGATCCGCTCGCCATGCTGTTCACGCAGCACATCCCACATGGAGTCGAGCGTTTGCGCATCCGCCGGATATTGACTCCCGAATACCGCGCTCATGTTTTCAGACAGCTTTCTTCGGGTCGTCAGCAAGGAGACGAGCGGCCCGATCGGCGAAAGCAGGAGCGACTGAAAACGCACGCGCCTGTGCGTTTCAGGGAAAAGGCCACCATTGAGGAAACAAACACTCCGCAGTCGTGGTCGATCGGAGCATTCAATATCTCTGGCTAACATTTCCTGCGCCACCGAGTCCCCGTAGTCATGAGCCAGAATGTGGAATTCACCGACGCCACGCATTGCCAGGAATCGATCGTAAAGATCGGCCTGATCGAGGATCGAGTAGCGGTAATCACGCGGCTTGTCCGAATGACCGAAACCGATCATATCTAGCGTGAGCAATCTATAACGCTTGAGCAGATCCGGCCAGACGTGTAGCCAATCCCACGAAGCCGTCGGAAAGCCATGGATTAAAAGGAGAGCAGGGGCATCCGCTCTCCCTTCCTCGCGCCAGAAGATCTTGTGGCCACGGTAGGTAAAGTGGTCTCCCCTGGCTTTCCAGGCGTCTGTGCTTTGGGTCATGTCTCTTTCCTCGAACGGGCAAACTCGATGGGTTCGCCTTTATATTCTGGACTGCGTATCGTTGTTGCGGAGATCCGCCAATCGATGCGCGATCACGATTATCAGGTGGGCCATTTCAATGCGCGCTTCGGGTACATTCAGCGCGCGTATTCATCGAACGCGAGAATGGGAGAGCTCCCTCTCCCGAAAAATTCGTGTCCGCCCCGGACCGACTCCCTACGAACGATAACTGTCGTCAACCCGGTCGAGTTTGCGAATCAGCGCCGGCCACACAAACGAGCCTCCGACTCCGTCCGTCTGAACATCTTTCGCCGAAGCCGCTGTGGCCAGAATATCCCGGTCCACAAGCGTCAGTTCGCCTCCCGCCTGTGCTGACAACTGGATCTGGCACGCAGTCTCGAAGATGTACATGCTCAGAAATGCATCTGCAATGGTCCTTCCGACGGTCAGCAAGCCATGATTCCTGAGCATCAGATAGTTGGCGTGCCCAAGGTCGTCCTGAAGGCGCGGTTTTTCGTCATCTCGAAGCGCTACGCCCTCGTAATCGTGATATCCGAGTGAGTCGAGCACGAACGTCGATTGCTGGGAAATCGGCAACAGGCCGTTCTTCTGCGCACTGACGGCTACGCCCGCGCGGGTATGTGTGTGCAATACGCACTGCACGTCCTCGCGTGCAGCATGAATCGCGCTATGGATCACAAACCCAGCGCGATTGACCTCGAACTCCGAGTTCGACAGCCGCTGGCCTTCGGTATTGACCATGATGAGCGACGATGCGGTGACCTCTTCGAACAGGAGCCCGTACGGATTGATCAGGAAACGATGGTCGGGACCAGGCATTCGCGCGCTGATGTGCGTAAAGATCAGATCGGTCCAGCCATGCAGCGCCACGAGGCGATAACATGCCGCGAGGTCGCAGCGGAGTTGCCATTCGTCAGCACTGACGGTATTTTTCAGCGACGGGATTCGCATGATGTCTCCCTGAAATTGTGAAGGTTGGATCGGGAACCGTTGACGGATGCAACGTCGTTGCTTTGAGCGTCAACTTGACCACAGAGTACAAAAGCGCCTATCTTCAGACCGCAAGATATCTTCCAGTTCTCGCGTTTCTTCCGGCCGAATCGAGGTTTCAAATGACTTTCATCGCACAGGCATCTGACGAGATGCGCGCGAATCCCTGGTTCGGCTCGCTGGCTCGGGCCACGCAGCAGGCTCTGCTCGAGGGTTGCTGGACAGTTCAGCTCAAGTCCGGGGAATACCTGTTCCGGCGAGGAGATCGGCGAAACGGGTTCTATGGCGTCAACAAGGGACGTCTGAAGGCGTCCACGCTCAGGGAAAACGGCAGGGAGGCCATTCTTGCCGTTATTGAAGCGGGTAACTGGTTCGGCCAGATGTCGATGATCAGTGGCGCTCCCCACGCGCACGATGTCGTGGCCCTCGAGAATGCAACCGTCCTCGCGGCCAGGCCCCAGACATTCGAAACCCTGATGAACGATGCGGCTTTTGCCAAAGCCATTGCGCAGCTCCAGGCTATCCACACGAGCTGGCTCTATCGAATCATCGACGACTCGGCGGCCTATTCCACGCGGGCGCGTATAGCCAGGAGGCTGGTTCTGCTGGCTTCCGGCGACATGAGCGCGGCCTCGGCGAGTCGCGATGAGATTGCGCTGTCGCAGGAAATGCTGGCGATGATGCTGGATATCACTCGCCAGACTCTCGCTATCGAACTGAAGGCGATGGTTGCCAAAGGCGCGATTTCGCTTCACTACGGCCGCATACAAATACTTTCAAGAGAGGCCTTGCTGAAGCTCCAGGAGGATAACTGACAAACCGCTCAAGCGAGATCTGGCCTTCTTCTCTTTCCTTATCCACGCGGGTCGTCTTTCATGAAAAGCATGACAACGCTAGCAATCAGGAGAAGAACCGAGCAGGAATAGAGCCCGGCATCGAGGCTTCCTGTCGACGTTTTTATCAGGCCAATTGCGTACGGACAGATGATTCCGGAAACGGCGCCCAGGGTGGTAACGATTGCGATACCCACGGCCATTGATTCCCTGCGAAGCACCGACGTCGCCACGGCCCAGAAAACCGGGAACGAGGAGATCACTGCGGCCAGAGCAACGGAGACCAGTGCGATAGAGGTCCAAAGCGATCCTTGCGTCCAGTTGCTGAAGGAAAGCGCCACGGCACAAAGCAGCACGGCAAATGCAAAGTGCCATCGCCGCTCCCGGGTCCTGTCAGAGTGGCGGCTGTACCAGATCATTGCCACAATTCCGCAGGCGTAGGGAATGAGGGAGAGCAAACCAATTCGCTGCAGGCCCACGGCGCCGGCCCGTTCGATCATCGACGGCATCCAGAAGCTCAACGCATAAGCGGCGCAATTCATGGCGAAATAGAGCGCCGCAAGTCTGAAGACGCGCAAATCGCGCAAGACGTCACGAACATGAGTAGTTTCCGCCGGGGCGCTGCGTGAATTTTCTGCGAGGTCTCGCGCAATGGCATCTTTTTCCGCAGCAGAAAGCCATCTGGCAGCGGACGGCTGATCGACCAGCAAAAGATAAGTTGCGATGCCCAGGAAAACCGTCGGCAGGCCCTCCAGCAGAAACATCCACTGCCACCCGCGCAAGCCGTGAACACCGTTCATGTGTTGCAGCAAGTAGCCCGAAACGGGACCCGAAATCAAGCCGGCTGCAACTGTCGCAGCCATAAAGAAAGCAACGACGCGTGCCCGCCGGTCAGCCGGAAACCATAGCGTCAGGTAAAACAGGATACCGGGAAAGAAGCCCGCTTCGAACACACCAAGGAAGAACCTCGCCACATAGAATTCGAGCGGATTCGCTACGAACAGGGTGCCCATTGATACGACACCCCAGCATAGCATGATGCGAAGCATGGTTTTGCGCGCTCCGATTTTTTTCAGGAGCACGTTACTGGGTATCTCAAAGAGCATGTATCCGACAAAGAACATGCTGGCGCCCAAGCCATATATGGCATCCGAAAAATGCAGATCGAATCGCATCTGCAGTTGGGCATAGCCGATGTTGATTCGATCGAGATAGGCAAGCAGATAGCAGAGAAAGAGTAACGGCACAATTTTTCGCGTTACCTTCTGATATGTCCTTTCCAGATCCGTCGAGGAACTCGTGTACGGAAATGCGGCAATGTCTGACATCTGGAGTCCGTCGCTAAATGTGGGCCACGTACAACGTGCTTGTTGTATCGCTGCTTGCGCAGCACGCCCAGGCCGTCTGGCCGAGAAGGGAATTCGATCGCATATCGAATCCGAATACAGGAGCGTCTTGCAACGCACCGCTCAAATAGCCGTTGGCCTCGCCTTGGCCCTGACATCACTCCTCTTCCGTTTCGTAAGGCAAGGGTAATGGGTGCCTTACCGCGCAACTGCAAGATATTTTGCAATTCCGGGTTTATCTGGAATTTGGGGAGCGCGACCAGGGCGTCCGCGCGTATGCGGAGAACATCGTGTTGCCGTCGACGCTCCGATCGCGCCGCGGAAACCACCGATGGACTTCAAACGAAGCCGTTTAGCGGGTTGATTTTGAGAACAATTAGTCCTAATATCGACTCCATGGCTACCTCCGACAGTTCCCGAACCCACGCTCGCTCCCGCTCCGCTCGTCCCGCCGAACGCGGTCGACCGCGGGAATTCGATGTCGACCAGGCGATCGACACAGCTGCCCGCATCTTCTGGGAGCATGGCTACCACGCAACGCCTGTTGACGCGCTGTGCGACGCGACCGGCGTGTTCCGCGGCAGTCTGTACCGAACCTTCGGCGACAAGCACGGCTTGCTTGTCGCGGCGTTCGATCGCTATGCGGACGGCGCCGTCGCGCGGCTGAAGGAGCGACTGGCCGCCGACATGCCGCCGGCTGACGCGTTGCGCGCAGCGCTGCTGCATTACACGCTGGTCAGCGCGAATCTGCTGGATCGGCACGGCTGCTTCATCACAAACGCGGCCATCGAGTTGCTCCCGGACGACCAGGCCATGCGTTCCCACATCGAGTCGACTCTGCACCGCATCGCGACGCAGTTCAGTCTTGCAATCGCGCGCGGCCAACAAGCGGGCCAGTTCGATCGAAGCCTGGATGCAGAGGACGTCGGACGGTTTCTGCTCTGCATCGTTCAGGGGATGCGCGTACTCGGCAAGATCGACATGGATAAGTCTGCACTCACATCGATCGTGGACATGGCGATGCGAGCGCTGGTCTGAGACGAGCGCTCGCATCGGCTCGCGAACACGATTTCACGGGTGTCGGCAGCCGCCGGCATTTTTTTAGTCTATTTTGAGAACGATCAGTCATGAAATCAGACTCCACTTCATTCGCGTCGCCGATGCGTTATTGGAAGGGCGTCGCGTTGTGTCTGTCGGCTACCGCGCTGATGGGCGCGATGTTTCCCGTAATGACCAACGCGCTGACGCAGATCGATCCATTCACTTTCACGTCCCTGCGCTACCTGATAGCCGGGGTCGCATTCGCGATGCTGCTGCGGCATCGCGAAGGAGCCAACGCGTTCGGGGCGGACGGCCACTCGCTCGGGACTGCGTGGTTGCTCGGATCTGTCGGCTTTTGCGGATTCGGCTCGTTCGTATTTCTCGGACAGCAACTTGCCGGACCGGACGGCGCACTTGATGCTTCGATCATGATGGCGACACAACCGATGATGGGCTTGCTTCTTGGCGCGTGGCTACGACGCAGCGCACCGCCAGTGCTTTCGCTTGTCTTCGTCGCGGTATCGTTCTCAGGCGTCGCGCTGGTGATTACGGGCGGTGATCTGCAGGCCGCCATTCACGGCCCGCAGCACTACGCTGCCAGCGGGCTCATAGTGATCGGCGCGCTGTGTTGGGTGGTCTACACGTTCGGCTCTGCGCGGTTTGCACGCTGGTCAGCGTTGAAGTACACGACGATGACGAGCTGGCTCGGGCTGACTACCATTGTCACCGTCAACGTGATCTTGATTGCGCTGCACGCAGTGCCGGCACCGACGTTGTCAACGCTGCGCTCGATCGCGCCGCACCTGCTCTACATGGGACCCGTCGCCGGGTTCGGTGCGATCCTGTTCTGGGTCTCCGGAAATCGGATCCTCGGTCCGATGAATGGGGTACTGTTCATGGATGTGGTGCCGATCACCGCGTTCGTTGTGTCAGCGTTGACGGGAGTCGTGCCGATGTCGGCGCAGATCGCGGGGGCCACGCTGACCGCCGTCGCACTGATCATGAACAACGTATATTTGCGCCGCCGTTCGTTGAGGATCGCAGCGTCGGCCGCGGCGTGATGGCGGAGACTCCACGCTGCACATGATGACGGCAGCATGGCTCAAGGGCGTACTCGGCGAGCAGCGCTTCGGTAACAGCGTCGGCAGCAACGAATAGCTCGCAAGTTAATCCGTGGCGTCTCGGTGGAGGTTCGCCGCGTTGTCGCAGCGCATCTGCAGAGTGGCCACCGATGGACGCTATGTGCGCGGCTTGCGCGATTTGCTGGTCAGCACCATCGCGATGCCCCCAAGAATCGAAGCGGAAGCCGCGGCCAGGCGCGGCGTGATCGATTCCGACAGGAACGCCACGCCGCCAAATGCAGCGATCAGCGGCACCGACAACTGCACAGTGGCGGCTCGCATGGCGGTAAGCTTGCTCAGCGCCGCATACCAGATGACATACCCGATGCCGGACGTGAGCGCGCCGGAGGCAATCGCAAGGGCGACCCCGGCCTCGTTCGCGTAAGCGCGGGCGTTCGTGAGGAACAGCACGCTCAGCAAGAGGGCAATCGGCGCCGCCCTCGCGAAGTTTCCCGCCGTCGCTGCGAGCGGGTCGGCCACCCCGCGGCCGCGCAACGAGTACACGCCCCACGCGACACCCGCGATCGCCATCAACGCCGCGCCGAGGAACGGCGGTGCCGCGATACCCGGCGACACCAGGTAGACAAGCCCTGCGACTGCCAGTGCGAGACCGAGCCATGCGACGGATCCGAACTTCTCGCCGGAGCGCAAACCCACGCTGAACATCGTCAATTGAACTGCGCCGAACAGAATCAATGCGCCCGTGCCTGCGGACAAGGTGAGATACGCGAAGGAGAAGAAGGCGACGTAAGCAAACAGCATGGCGGCGGCGAGCCAGTCGGCATGGCCGGGCGCGGGCCGTTCTGACCTGAACCGCACGATGACGGCGAGCATGATCGCTCCCGAAACCAGCCTGATGCCGGCGAAGCTGACCGGATCGATTTCCCCCCGCAGCAGTGCGAGCCGGCACAGCAGCGAATTAGCCGCGAAGGCGAGCATCGCCACCGCGGTGAGGACGGTCGTTTGCAAGACGAGCAGGCCACCGCGTGCTTCATGCATGGGTCACGACCAGAACGACCGCCCACGCGAGCGCAATCAGCGCAGTCAGAACCGGCAGGAACACGTGAACATGGCGCGAGGCGCGCGACGGCGGTGGGCCTGCCATCGGGCTCATGCGTCGAAGACGAACGTGCTTTGCAGAGCGTTGGGGTTTTTGATGTCGAGGTCGATGCCGAGTGCGGGATTCTTCGATCGATAGGACGGGGCCTTGCCGACAAACACCGGAGCGCCGGGCACGTCGACATAAATCGCGGCAGTCCGGTTGCCTTGCAGGATGTTGCCGGGTACATGGGCGACAGCCGCGATGGTGTTGCCGCCTGCATCGACGCCGTCGACCGTTCCCTTGTCTATATGCCACGCGACAATGGTGGTGCAGGTACCGTTGTCAGGGTCCTCGCCGATCCAGCAGGGGCAAAGCACCTTGCCGTTGCAAACTTCGAGAAGACGACCTTCCAGGTGATAGCTCATACGAACCTCCATTGAAGGCACGCGAACACCGACTTGTCGCCGCGGGGTGCAGCCGCAATAAATTGTAATCTCCCCGCTGCGGGTTGCAACAAGTCAGGTTCGTTGACGGCCAAGCAGTTCGATAACGGTCTGGCCAGCGGTCGAATCGATGCCGAGCGTCCTTTAAGCCAGATTCACGCTGCAGAAGGGCCCGCTGACCGGATGGCAATACGCCGGTGGTGGACAGCCAGCGCTGCCTCGCCGCCGCTCGTGGCGTGAAAGAGTCCAAGCTGCTCGAACTCCTCTTGCTGCAGCGGCGTGATGGCGATATCCGTGTAGGCGTAACGATCCGGTGCCTTTATGACTTCCCTGAGCATGGCCTCTGTCCTGAGGTAGAAGCGCAGATATTTTGTCATCTTGAGAGCGGTCTCACTCAAGTAGCGCGGATAGAAGCGAAGCGGCGATTCGACCGGCAGCCCCCAACGGCGGTCACGGCGGTGTTTCATCCGCAGGGCACCCCCTTCGAGCGGATGCACACCCTCGTGCTCGATCATCAGTCTGAACCAGGCGATGGTGCGCATGATTGTCTTCGGTCGGCCGTTCGGGATCTGCGCTGCCCGCTTGACGATCGTGCGGATGTGGTCGTACGAGTAGAACGCGCTCCAGGCGCACCGATACGCTTCTTCCCATTCAGCGTCCGACATTTTCGGATGGTGCGTGACGCGGTGGTTGGTGTCGTATTTGTTGATGTCGGGGTCCATCCATTCAGCGTTCCTTACCATCGTCTGATGATCCTCGGAACCCGGAAGCGGCGTGAGCATGAAGAATTCGAGAATGTCGATCGGCAATTCACGCTTGATGATCTCGATGTCGCGCAGGATCGATTCTTTCGTGTCCGCCGGGAATCCGATGATATAGCCAGCGTAGGTAATCGCGCCGTGAGCGCGCCACATCTGCAGCATGGCGCGGTATTCGGTGATCTTGTTCTGCCGCTTCTTCGCCGCGATCAGATTCTCGGGATTGATATTCTCAAGCCCGATGAACACGCGACGCACACCCGCGCGCGTGGCCTTCTCGATGAAGCCTGGAATCTTGTGACAGAGCGTGTCGACCTGGATCGTGAAGCCGCAATGAATGCCTTCCTTTTCCCGAAGTTCGATGACGCGGTCGAGAAGGATCTCCCAGTCGTGGTTGCGGGCGAAATTATCATCCGTGACGAAGAACCGGTCGATGCCCTGCTTTGCGTTCTCGCGGATGATCTTCTCGAGATCGTCGGGAGTGCGAAAGCGGCTCTTGTGTCCCTGCACGTTGATGATGGTACAAAACGAGCACTGATACGGGCAACCACGACCGAGGTCGACCGAGGTATAGGTACCTGCCGTGCGTTCGATATGCTTGCGCGGCAAGAAGGGCTGGGGAGCCCCTTCGAGCGAGGGCAACGCGTCCATGAAATTGTACAAGGGCTTCATTGCACCATTCCACGCGTCGAGAAGGACTTCATCAAAACGCTGTTCCTCGGCCTCCCCAGCGAAGAGCGCCACCCCCATTGCTTGTGCTTCCTTCAGCTCAGTGGGCATCTTGGGCAGCATGGAGATGCAGCCAGAAACGTGGAAGCCACCGATCGCAACCGGCAAGCCTGCGGCGCGGAACTGGCGGGCGAGGTCGAGTGCGCGCGGGTACTGGTTCGACTGGACACCGACCAGACCAATCATTGATCTCCCGCCCTTTGCCTTCAGGTCACGAATGATGCGCTCTGGCCACACCCGCTGGTTGGTTTCGTCGCATGTTTCGATGTCGAAGTGAACATCAGGGCCCAGCAGCCTTCGCTTTCGCGCGTCATCAGCGAGCGCATACATACAAGCGAGTGTATTGGAAGGCATGACCGAGCGGAGCCACTGGATCGGATAGCCGTCGTCGTCGTAATGGGTCGGTTTGATGAGGACGAGAGAGAATCGGGAACTGTCAGGAATCGAGTACATCGTGTCCATTGTGTCCATGGTGTGCTCTGTAGCCCTGTCTGGAAGTCACAAAACCGTGAAGGTCGTCCGTCTTCAGAAAATCGGAGATGGATCGTGAACTGGCAAGCAGTACAACAACCCGCATCCTACCCGCCGGGCCGCCTGCTGTGTAAACAATGCCGCAGGCGCCTGGTTTTATGCCTTCCGCATGTGAGACGGCGATTTCGCGGATGGCTTCAGCCGATCACGGCCCGGCCGACTTTATGCAAAGCATCGCCGAGCGCATCAAGCGAAAGCGAGCCGATTGCCAATCGAAGTGCATGAGGCGCGTTCGGCATGGTCGAAAACGGCTCGGCCGTCGTCACCAGAACGCCGTCACGCTCCAGATCGGCCGCGACACGGTCGGCGCGCAGATCGTCGGGCAGCTCGAGCCACAGGTAATAAGACCTGGGGTGCGCGACGATCGATGCGCCGCGCAAGATGCGGCGCGCCAGCACCTGCCTGCGCCGCGCATCCTTGCGCTTTTGATCTTCGAGCGTATCGACGATCCCGCCTTCGATCCACTGACACGCCAAGGCGACGGTGAGCGAGGGCGTATTCCATGTCGACACGCGAATGGCCCGCTCGAGCGCCGGCATCAGGCGCTCCGGCGCCGCCACGAACCCCACCCTCAATCCCGATGCCACGCTCTTTGACAACCCCGATACGTAGACGGTCCGGTCGGGGGCGTGCGTGAAGACAGGCTTGGGTGCGGGTTCGGCAAGGAAAGCGTAGGCGCCGTCCTCGATGATGAGAAAGTCATGCCGCTCAGCGAGTTCAGCCAGGCGAACGCGGTCCGGCTCGCTCATCACCCAGCCTAGCGGGTTGTGCAGCGTCGGCATCGCATAGAGGGCGCGCACGGGACGTTTGCGGCACAGTGCGTCGAGCCGGTCCAGATCCAGACCGCCACCCATGCGCGGGGGCAGCGGCGCGAGGTCGAGCCGGTGCAACTGCGCCATCGCTTTCATCCCGGGGTAGGTCAACGCGTCAATCGCCAGGATGTCGCCGGGCTGGAGCAGCCCCATGACGGTCACGGCCAGTCCCTGTTGTGCACCGTTGACGATCAGGACCTGTGCGCCGGGCACCCGCATGCCGCGATTGCGCAGATGCCTGGCAATCGTCTGGCGTTCGTGACTGCGCCCGCCTTGCGGCGCGGAATGCAGCAGGGCATCGAGATCGCCGGAGGCCGCAAGGTTGCGCAACCCGGTACGCAGCAACTCGACCTGACCCGGCAGCGACGGGTAGTTGAAGGTCAGGTCGATTGCGCCGGAGGGTGCCGGATTCTGCTCCAGCCCCAGCCCGCGCGGCAGCGAGGTATCGCGCACGAACGTGCCTCTGCCCACTTCGCCGACCACCAGCCCGATGGCTTCAAGTTCGCCATACGCGCGCGAGGCGGTCGCCAGGGCGACGCCGTGCAGCTTCATCAGCGAGCGGATGGTGGGCAGCCGCGTGCCAGGCGGCAGTGCGCCCGCGCGAATGCGGGAGGCCAGATCGTCGACGATGGATTTGTACCGGGATTCGCCCATGGCATGTATCTAGAACAATTCTTTGTTTGTATCGCCGGCAAAGATTACTCTGCGACCTCCATCAACGCAAACGCCTCCCCGCATGATCGAGACATCCACCTTATTGGTCTTCGCGGCCGCCGTGATGGCGCTCTTGCTGTCTCCCGGCCCGAACATGGCTTTCGTGATGGTGCATGGCATGGCCTATGGGCCTGGAGGCGGCGCGGCGGCTGCGCTGGGCATTGGCCTGGCTGACCTGATCCTCACCGCGCTGACGGCGACCGGCGTGACCGCGGTGGTCGCGGCATGGCCACCGTCGTTCGACCTGATCCGCTACGCCGGTGCGGCTTACCTGCTGTGGATGGCCTGCAAGGCCGTGCGCCGGCCAGGTGAACTGGAGCAACTGGCCGCGTCCCAGTCAACGCTGCGCTCGGTCTTCGTGCGCGGCGCGCTGAACAGCCTGTTGAATCCGAAGGCATTGCTGTTCTTCATGGTCTTTCTGCCGCAATTCGCCGATCCTGGCAAAGGCCCGGTCGGGCAGCAGTTGGCCCTGCTCGGCTGTACCCTGACCGCTATCGCTACGGTTTTTCACACGCTGCTAGGTGCTGTTGGCGGCTCGGTGTCCCGCTTCCTGGCCCGCCACTCGGGAGCGGCCAGGCTCCAGTCCCGCGGCCTGGCCGCTTTACTGGTGCTGCTGGCGGTTCGGCTGGCCGTGATGTCCCGCCCCCTTTGAGTCGCCAGACGAAGCGGCGCCCAACCCCATCGCATGGAGAACCGTGAATGTACATCGCAGCCTTTATCTACAAGCCGGGCGAGGCCGACGAGGAGTTTCACCGCCTGAGCGCCATGATCGATGAAGTGGCGACCAGCCTGCCCGGCTTTGTCGGCGCGGAATCCTGGCGATCAGCCGACGGAAGCTTGGTGAACGCCAGTTATTACTGGCGAGACGAAGCATCGCTCAAGGCGTTTGCCACGGCTCCACAGCATCTGGACGCCAAGCGACAGTTCCGGAAATGGTACGGCGGATACCACGTCGTGATATCGAAAGTGGAGCGAGCGTATGGAGATGGGGCGTTTGAGCACTTCGTGCCCGACTCGAGGCAGCCGAAAATGCGTTGATTCAAATCGGTCACAATTTTAACGACTCCGGCCAAACACACCGGGCCGCAGCCGTCCATAAATAGCCATTGGACGGCTCGACCAAGAATTGATCGCCATCCAGTGGTCTAAACTTCGTGACAGTTGACGCCTGATTGCATCAGTGCGGGATCGGTCGAGTGCGGGAGCGAGAATGGGCAAGCCCTCCAGAACAGCGTTGTTCTCCGCAGTCCGCATCTGGGACTCGGCAACCGTCGCCGCATTATTGAGCGCGGCACCGGAGCTCGTCGCGGCAAGTGACCCCAATGGAAAAACGGCTCTGCATTGGGCGTGCTCGGTGAAGCCTGGCAGCAGCCCACAACTGGTCGAGCCGAATGGCATCAGGACCGTCAAGATCTTGCTCGATGCAGGTGCGGATCTCGAACAGGCCGTGCCGATGGATGAGGACGAAGGCGATTTTCGCGCCACGCCGCTATGGTATGCGGTTGCCCGTGGAGAGAATTTTCCTCTCGTCGAGTTCCTTCTGCAGCGTGGCGCCAACGCTAGCTATTCGCTTTGGGCGGCCGTATGGCGTGACGACGAACGCGTATGCCGCGCACTGTTGAAATCCAGACCCGAGCTGAATCTCAAGGCCCATGGCGAGACGCCGATCTTTTACGCCGCGAGGCTCAAGCGGCTCGCCACGCTGGCCCTGTTGATCGGCGCCGGGGCGGATCCGTCGATTCCCGATTCAGCAGGTCGCGACAGCGTGGCGATCGCTCGGGAACGCAAGCTACCGAATGAGATGATCGAACAGATGGTTTCGCTACTGCGGCGCAAGTCAGGCGGCCGTGCCTGATCGGTAAATGGCGATGGGCTGTTCATGGCCGGTAGCGGGCCGCTCACGCCATGACCCAACTGGGCGGGCTGTGCCGCTCAGTCGCTCGAAGCGCCAAAGCAGCGGCCGCACGAACGCGCCTGGCCCAAACGCAGGCGCCCGGCACTGACGGTCGCCTCTCCGCCGCATTCGCATCGGCAGACCCACAAGCCATTGCCAGCGTACCGCTCCGTCGTCAACTGGCCGAACACCTCGCCGCCGCGCAGCGCGGGCGAGCCCGGTCGCGACCGCCACACCCGACGCTGCTCGAGGCAGCCGCAATCCCGCGTCTGGCCGCGCTCCACCGCATCCAGCCTGGCGCTCACATAGCCGCCGCATTTGCACCTCCAGAGCCACACCTCAGCGCCGCAGTACTGAACCGCGACAAGTTCGCCGAACCTGCGGCCAGCGACATCGCGGCTCGGCGGGAAGGGCCATGCAGGCGGCAAAGGGGGAGGGATGCGCGGGTTCACGAGAGGTCAATGGGATTCGGCATTCTGCATTCAAGCATAACCGCTTTCGACTCCAGGGCTCGCGGCTGGGCAAAAATGGGGATAGAGCGCTCATGCAGGGTCGATGTGGGGCTGCATCGTTACGGGACGCGCGTGCGCATTATGGCACCGCGCGTATAGCCGCTGTGCCCATGGCGCGTGTCCGGCGTTACCCGCGTTCGCGCAGCGGCTCGAGCAAGCCCTTCAGGCCGTTGTGGTCCATCTCGTGCATCAGCGCGAGCAGGCGGCCGAGTTCGCCCCGTGGAAACCCCTCGCGTGCAAACCAGTTAAGGTAGTTGCCGGGCAGGTCGGCGATGAGTCGGCCTTTGTATTTGCCGAAGGGCATGGTGACGCTGACAAGGCGTTCAAGGTCTTGAGCTTGCATCGGCCTATTATGCCGGGCTTTCCGATTCCCGCGCGCCCGGCCCGGCGATCTACGGCATGCTGGCTGGTCCAGGAATCCCCCATCGGCGCAGGGCCCGAACTGTCGGTACGCCGCAGACAATGGACGGCGAAGCTGTCGGCGCGCCACCACCACTTCGCGGGTCATGGTCATGCGCGCGGCTACCGTGCAGGCCCGACTCGATCGTGCAATGCCGCGTCCCACCCGGGGCGCGGCACACGGCGCGAACATGGCACACCCTGTGCTAAAGGTTCTGTGGCCCCCCCGATATGCTAAGATTTTAAGCATCGCTGCGCGCAAATGTGGCGTGCGATCGATTGCTTTTCTCGGATGTATGAAGAGGAGAAGCGACCATGAAAATCCTATGGGTCGATGACCACGAAATTCTTTGTGTCGCGCTTTCCGAATATGTCCAAACACACGCGTCGGAGCTGAGCGCGACCCCCATCGACATCACGCCCGTCTTTACGCTTGCCAGCGCGCTTGAAGAAGTCAACAAGACGCCTCCACCGGACCTGGTATTCCTGGATCTCAATCTCGATGGCGAGAACCGTGGCGCCGCGACACTCGAGCATTTCCAGGCCGGAAATCCCTCCAACGTTCCCGTGGTCATCTGCACAGGACTGGCGCCTGGAAGCGATCATGAAGTGGAAATTTTGCGCATGTGCATGCGTGACTACGCCGCTCGAGGCATCCTGTTGAAAGGTGGCGCGCACAAAAAAATGTTCATTGGACTGAGCAGGATTCTGGGAGGGGAGCTCTGGATCCCGGAAGAAGTCTTGCTCCGCTTTGCCTGCTCGACACAAGCGCCCTCAGCTAGCCAGAATCAGCATCACCTTGGGCTTTCTCCGCGAGAGTGGGACTTGGCGCGTTGCATTGCACGTGGCCTCTCGGGGAAACAGATCGCAAGAGAGCTTGGCGTTTCCGAGGGACATGTCAGGCAGGTTTCTTGTGTTATTTACGACAAACTTCAAGTCAGAAACCGCGTTGAAGCGGCACTTCGAGTCAACGCCGAGCTAGCCCTTGGAAGAGGGCAAGCCGATACGCGACTGCCGTGACGATCTCTGCTACACCGCGCTCCCTGGTCCCCTGCCATCACCTTTACGCGCCTTCGGCCGACGTTTTGGGCTTGTGTTTTGCAAGTGTGGTCAATAAGGTCCGTTCAGAAACCGGTTTCGACAAAAGCTTCATGCCACTGACGGCGACTGTCTTGAGCACAGCTGACGAGGTGTCGCCCGACCACAGGATCGCAGGGATCGACGTGTCGGTAGCCGCGCGGACCGCCGTGATCGCAGCAATACCGTCCTCGTTTTCCAGCCGGTAGTCGGAGAGGATGAAGTGTGGGCCGCTTGCCAAAGTCGCGATGCGCAACTGCCCGATGACGTCGGATGACGATGCCCCTGCCACGACGTAGCAGCCATGCTCGATCAGGCGCATCGATATTTCGATCCTCAAGTCGCGATTGTCTTCGATGATCGCCACGACCATATTGGTCAAGTCCGGGTCGCCGTCTTCAACCGTTTGAACCTCGAGCAACTCCGGCGGTATGAGTCCCATGAACGGGACCGTAACCGAAAAGCGCGATCCCCGCCCGGGTGTCGAGTCCACCTCCAGTTTGTGACCCAGAAGGTTCGCGAGCCCCTGGACAATCGACAGACCCAGCCCGAAGCCTTTTTCGCGATTCCGCTCGGGATTACCGACCTGTACATAGCTCTTGAAGATATCCGCCTGCCTGCCTTCAGGAATACCGATCCCGTTGTCCCACACGCTTATCTTTACGCGGCTGTCTCGCCTCTGGCAACTCACCAGAACATGCCCCGTCTTGCCTCCCTGCCCGGAAGGCGTGTAACGGACCGCGTTGATCACCATATTCCGGACGATCCTGTCCAGCGCATGTCGATCGGTACGGACCAGATAGGGGCGGCTATGGAGTCTTAACTTCAGCCCCTTCGCCTCAGCCAGCGGTTGCATATCCACGACGATGCCGCGTAAGAGGGAAGGCAGCGCCACCTCCTGAACTTCTACATTCCAGGTGCCGGACTCGAGGCGGCAGATATCCAGGGCCCCGTTAATCATCCCTTCCATCGCATCCACTTGCCTTTGCGCAAGCGAGACGTCTTCAACCAGACGGGTCGATTTGATGCTCCGCTCGATGAAATTCAGCTTCAGGCCGAGCGTGGTGAGCGGTTGGCGCAAGTCATGGCTTATCGCCGCGATAAGCAGGTTCTTCTCCGCCTTTGCCGCTTCCGCCCGCTCTCGCGCCTCATCGAGAATGATCTCTTTAACACATGCACGTTTCTGCGTGTAGAAAATAAACCAGGCGAGGAAGCAATAGCCAACGAGCTGGGACGTATAAAAAACCAGCATTCCTGGCCGGTAAATCAATAGAGGGGGGGCCAGGCTAAATCCGAACGGGATAGCGCCGAGCAGGAATGAACCTAAATTCGCCCGAAGACTGGGGGCGAGCAGCAGCAAGGTGAATGTATGGCTGATTAGCGTGTACTCGAGGAAGCCAAGACTGGCCAATTTGATGTAAGGCGCATGGCTCGAAAAATCGGGTGGGGTTAGCCCAAAGCTACCCGTCGCCCACCAGAACGATGTCAATGTGACGGCTGCAGCCCATGTCCAGTGCATCTGCTCGACCGCGTTGACGCTGGCGTGCTTCGGGAGCGCCATGGTCTTTTTCAGTAAGTATGCTGCCAGAGGAGTGGCGATCCCCCACAGTCCCAGGACCCACGCGATACGGAACCAGCGATAGCTATCCGACGTTTTGATCCATGATCCATAGATGCACAGCAGCGAGGCTCCAACCGACACTAGCACGGTCCAACATAGCGCTCGACGGGACAGCGACTTCAATAATTTATGTTTGACTAATAGATTCTGCTCGGTGCTGAGTGTTGCAACGGGTCCCAGAAAGGGATTCACCATTTCTGCGAATCTGCGGAGCTCGACTTTGCGAGTCGTTTGACCCGCGCACAGCGACGTTCTGGCATCGGGATTTTCGCCCGCGTCAGAATCGCGAGGTATTCGAGTACAGGACGCCATAGCAGGCCTCCGCGAATCAAGTACAGCGATGCTCCGTTGCGCCGGTTTTGTGTTTCCTCTGCCATCTCTTTCACCGGCCTTCGGTCAATGTTCCTGGCTTATGTTCTGCAAGTATGGTCAATAAGGTTTGCTCCGAATCCGTTCCCGACAAAAGCTTCATGCCACTGGGGGCTATTTTTTTGAGCGCAGTTGACGAGGTATCCCTTGACCACAGGATCGCAGGGATCGAAGCGTCGGTCGCCGCGCGGACTGCCGCGATCGCAGCAGCACCGTCCTCGTTTTTCAGCCGGTAGCCGGAGAGGATGAAGTGTGGACCGCTTGCCAAAGTCTCGATGCGCAACTGCTCGATGACGTCGGATGATGATGCGCCCGCCACGACGTAGCAGCCATGCTCGATCAGGCACATCGATATTTCGATTCTTGAGTCGCTATTGTCCTCGATGATCGCCACGACCATATTGGTCAAGTCCGGGTCGCCGTCTTCAACCGTTTGAACCTCGCGCAACTCCGGCGGTATGTGACCCACAAAGGGAACCGTAATCGAAAAACGCGATCCCCGCCCGGGTGTCGAGTCCATGTCCAGTTTGTGACCCAGAAGGTTCGCGAGCCCCTGGACAATCGACAGACCCAGACCGAACCCTTTTTCGCGATTCCGCTCGGGATTATTGACCTGTACATAGCTCTTGAAGATATCGGCCTGTCTGCCTTCAGGAATACCGATCCCGTTGTCCCAGACGCTTATCCTTATGCGGCTGTCTCGCCTCTGGCAACTCACCAGAACATGCCCCTGCTTTCCGCGCTGCCCGGAAGGCGTGTAACGGACTGCGTTGATCACCATATTCCGGACGATCCTGTCCAGCGCATGCCGATCCGTACGAACCAGATAAGGGCGGCTATGAAGTCTTAACTTCAACTCCTTCTCCTGAGCCAGCGGCTGCATGTCCATGACGATGCCGCGCAAAAGGGAAGGCAGCGCCACCTCCTGAACTTCCACATTCCAGGTGCCGGACTCGAGGCGGCAGATATCCAGGGCCCCGTTAATCATCCCTTCCATCGCATCCACTTGTCTTTGCGCAAGCGCGACGTCTTCAACCAGATCGGTCGATTTGAGGCTGCGCTCGATATAGTCCAGCTTCAGGCCGAGTGTGGTGAGCGGTTGACGCAAGTCGTGGCTTATTGCAGCAATAAACTGGTTTTTCTCCGCCGTTGCCGCTACAGCCTGAGATCGCGCCTCCTCGAGAACAACCTCATTGACACATGTGCGTTGCTGATCGTTGCAAATGAACCATGCGATGACGCAATAGCCAATGACTTGAGCCGAATACCAGTCAAACATGCCTGGCCGGTGAACAAATAGCAGTGGCGCCAGGTTAAATGCGAATGGGACAGTGCCAATCACGATTGCACCTAACGCTGCACGAAAACTGGGTGCGAGCAACAGCAAGGTAAACGCCTGGCTGATCATCGTCATTTCCACGAAGCCATACCTGGCCAGTCTAAAGAAATAACCGTGGAGCATCACAAAGCTGGGTGGGGTTAGCCCAAAGCTGGCCGCCGCCCACCAGAACGATGTCAGCATGACCAGCGCAGCCCAGGCCCAGTGCATCTGCTCGATCGCGCTGACGTCGGCGTGCTTCGGGAGCGTCTTGGTTTTTTTCAGCAAGCAGGCGGCGAGGGGCGCGACCATCGCCCACAGTCCCAGTATCCAGACGATACGGAACAAGAGATATATGTCTGATGTTTTGATCCACGCTCCACATGCGAACCAGAACGGGCTTGCGGCCAACAGTAGCGCGATCCAATAGACCGATCGGCGGGACAGCAATTCCAATAACTCGCGTTTGACGAGGAGATGCTGCTCAGCACTGAGTGCTGCAATCGGTCCGACGAAAAGATTCATCCATTCAGCGAATTTGCGGAACCCGATAGTGTGAGCCGTTTCACCCGCGCACAGTGATGTTCTGGCCCCGGGTTTTTCGCCGGCGTCGCAATCATGTGATCGTCGAGTACAGGACGCCATAACCGGCCTCCGGGAATCAGGTGCAGCTATACCCCATTGTGCTAGCGGTCCGCCAGCAAGTCGATGGACAAGTGTTCTGTTTTTGGCCGAACAAAAGTTCTGGTTCTCGCGGGTGATCGCTACCTGAAACCCGACGTGTGTCACGCTCTCGACAAGTCGCGCTAGCGAATAATCGTCAATCGGCACCGAACATTTATTCGCCCGCAAAGGAACATTTAATGCCGAACATCAAATGATCGACGTCGTTACAACTGACGCGGTTACACGCCGTAATAATGCAACATAATTCGACACAAGGAGGGCGTCAATCACCGTACTTCAGGGAGTTTGACATGATCCGCAAACCGCCCCCGAGTTAAGCCAGCTGAGTCGCGGACGACTCCACACCCCATATCAACCACAACGTCCAGTTGGTCTGCAGACCTGGCTGCGGTGCACTATTAGGTATCCAGATTATTAAGCCAGCAGCAAATCAAGGAGATCCATGATGAAAACCCTTGCATGCCTTGTCATCGCCAGCTGTGCGCTTGCAAGCCCGGTCGTCAGCTTCGCTCAGAGCAGCGCGCCCGTCACCCGTGAGCAGGTGCGCGAAGAACTGATCCGTCTCGAGCAGGCCGGCTATCGCGTGGGCGACGGCGACCATACGACGTATCCCGAGAAAATTCAGGCTGCTGAAGCGAAGGTCGCTGCACAGGACGGCCAGAAGGCGGGCGACAGTGACGTTGGCGGCACGACGACCAACGGTACCTCGGCGTCCGGCGGTGCCATGCAGGTGTCGAAGCCCTCGCCATCGTCGTGCGTCGGTCCCGCCAGTTACTGCAACCTGTTCTTCGGCAATTGACCGCCGATCGCGCGCCCGACAGCGCCCCGACGATCCGGCTAACCCGCCTTCGTCATGGTGTGTCGGGCGCTCAATCGCCCTTGAGTTGATCCAGCAAATACCGAAGTCGTCTGGCCTGGGCGGGCACGATCTGCGGAGTGGACGCCATGCGCTCTACGCGATCGAGCCAATAGCGCCGACCGAATACGGCGATATTGTCATCGACGGCAACCGCGATCTCGAGGTGCGTAATGGCGCCATCGAGATTTTTCGCCGTATAGGGGTTTTCTTCCTGCGCCGCCGTTTTAGCGTTTTGGCGTGTCGTCACACGCTTCGCATTTTGATTGGCGCGCTTCGGTTGCTGAATGGTTTCTGGTTCAATGGCGATTATCATTATTTTGCCTTACGTTCGAATAGTGGCACCGTGCATACGAATTGCGTACTGCATCGCAACCCCGTCGTAATTTCGGCGCGAGCGTGTCGGCAAGAGATCAAGCAATGGTCGTGCCAGTGATCCACGGCCCGTGGCAGTGGGATAAGGCGGCGCGTGAGAGGGCGGCGCAGGACGATTCCGTCCGCGGAAATGGCGCGGAGTGGACGATTTCGACCACTCCGGCCTGACTATTGGCGTGGCCTGGCGGCGTACCTTAACGCCCTGCGGCGGGTGCCTGGACGTCCAGTCCGATAGAAGCTTCGTGGCGGAGTTCGGCTAGCAACGCTATGGCGTCCGCAATGCGGGTGGTCGAATCGGCCGATTGCTCCCGCAAGGCGCGTGCGAGCGTGTCGATCGCTTCGGCTTGGCGACCCGTGGCGCGCAAGAGGGCGGCGAGATGGCGTGCGGCATCCACGCGCGCGGGCACCGACCCCAACGCGAGCGCCGTTGAAAGGGCGGTGCGCAGTCCCTGCTCGGCGGACGTCAAATCTCCGAGCGCCCACTGCGCCCGCGCGCGGGTGACCAGCAATTCGCCAAGATGGGCGCGCTCCTGGCGGGCGATGGTTTCGTCTACCGCGGCGGCCAGCATCGTTTCGCATTGCTGCGCGCGACCGTATCGCAGCAGAATTTCGCCGTGCTGCCACATCTTGAAGGAATAGAAGAGCGTGCCGCCGTTGCAGACCAGGTGATTGTCGTAGCCGTCGAGCATGACGGCCTCGGCTTCCGCGTTCAAGCCTTGCGCGCTGAGATGGGTGCCGCGCAATATCTGGCCCACGCCGCGATAGAAAGCGAAGCCGTTGGCGATCGACACCGATTCGAGCTCGCTCGCCAGCGGCCCGCGCCGCGTTTGATCGTCGAACAGGCAGGCGAGCCACGCGGCCCCCTGCAGATTGACGGCGTGCGCCAATGCGTGCGTACCGGGCTCGCTGGCGCGCAGGATCAGCATTTCCATCGCGCGCCGGGCCTGCCCGAACTCGCCGATCTGGTAGGCGGCCAGGCCTTCGAAGGTCAACGCGAGGCTCGCAAGGTCGATGCCCTGCGAACCCGTGCGCACATCGTCTCGCGTCACGCCGAGCAGGTTGCCCCGCGCGAGGCAGGCGAGGGCTTCTTCGTTGTCGCCGAGCCAGTAGAGCGTGTTGGCCATGGCAACGTGCGCTTCGTCGAGCGACACGCGGTCCCCGCTGTTCTGGGCACGCTGCAGCATGTCCTGTGCGCTCGCGCGCGCCTGCTTGAGTTGGAGCGTCGTCAACTGGGTGGTCCAGATGCCGAACTGGATCGCCGCGAATTCGCCAGGCTCGCAAATCCCGGCGCCAATCTCGAGCGCCGTCGCGTAGCAGGTCGTGGCTTCGGCGTACAGCCAGCCGTGCACGCTGCGCAGGCTCATGCCGAGCAGCCGGTAGGCGTCGAACTGTGCGCGGCGCGTGGTGGCCTCGTCACGGCTGGTTTGCAGCACATCGACGCAACGCCTCAAATGAGGAATGGCCTCGGCGAAGCGCGATGCGTCGATCAGCGCGCGCGCATGTTCCAGACTCTTGTGGGCTTCGCGATGGTGTTCCTCACGCGACTTCAGGCGGCGCTCGACCGTCTTGCGCCCTACGCCGAGCAAGCTGGCGGCGGCGCTCTTGTTCCCCGCGGTGCGTTCCAGCGCGCGATCGATGAGGAGGTCTTCGGCGGCGGCGAGTTTGTCGCGTCCCTCGAGTTGCAGCAGCATGTCCGCGAGCGCCGCGCGCGAAACCTGTCCGGCCGTTTCGCTGAGGAGAAACGGGTCGAGTGTGTCTTCATCGATCAGAGACTTTTCGGCGAGCACGCTCAGCTGGCTGATCAGGTTGCGTAGTTGCCGGATATGACCGGGCCAGCTATGCCGGCCGAGCCGCCGGATGGCGGCCGGCGAAAACTCGATGCGGCGCGCCTGCTGGGAGGCGAAATGGGTGGCGAGCGCCGGGATGTCTTCGGCGCGCTGGTCGAGCCCGGGCACGGCCAGCACGAACACCGCAAGCCGGTAAAACAGGTCTTCGCGAAACAGGCCCAGGTGCGCCAGTTCGCGCAGATCGCGGTGAGTCGAAGCGACCACGCGCCCTTCGAAGCGCAGGCTCGACGAGGCGCCGACCGGTCGGAACGTCCGTGTTTCGAGCGCACGCAGCAGCTTGGGTTGCAGCGCGAGGGGCAACTCGCCAATCTCGTCGAGCAGCAGCGTGCCTTTGCCGACCTGCTGCAAGAGCCCCGGACGACTCTCGCCGGCGCCCGTGAAAGCGCCTTTGACGTGCCCGAAGAGTTCCGCTTCGACGAGATGTTCGGGAATGGCACCGCAATTCACGTCAACGAACGGTTGATCGTGGCGCAAGCTGCGCGTATGAACGCGGCGCGCGACCAGTTCCTTGCCCGACCCCGTTGGCCCGATGATGAGCAACGCGTGGTCGGTGGGCGCGACGCGATCGATCATCCTGACCAGTTGGCGAAACGCCGGCGCTTCGCCAATGAACGCGTCGTAATCCGCTTTTTCCCCTGTAAGGGAAACGAAGGGGAGCGTACTCATTGCCTCGTGATCTCCGGATAAACGCGTGGCATTTTTACTGTGGTTGTCGTGGCGTCGAATCCTTGAGCGCCATGTGAAGCCGGGTCACATTGTAGTCCTGACGCCAGGCTTCAATCTCGCGTATCGCTTCGGAGAGGGATGCGAAGCCGTGCAGGTTCAGGCATGCGTGGAGGAATGAGGGGTTGCCGTCCGGGACTCAACCGAAATATCGGCCCGTGCAGCTCCACAGGACCTGCATTCAACGGGTGCTCTCGGCCAACTGCCGTCACCCGGCAGCGCGCACGAACTGACACTCGAATGGCCGGTGTGCAGTAGCTAGCGGCCTGCCACTTATGGCCATACATCGCGTGCCACATTGGATAACTCAACGGGCGCTCCAGCCACGGCGCGCGCAGGGCGTCTATTAGCAACACCAGTTGCCGAGGCTCATCGACTTGATTGACGTCGCGCGGGAGAAATTTCCCGTCAACTTATCCAGACCAACTTCCCGGGCCGATATTCCCGATCACTGTTGACACGCTTGAGTCCTGAACCGTCCCGACCCTATGAGGCGTGGCGCACATCTTTCACCGCCGTTTAGGTGCATCCTTTCCGACAGTCCGCAGGTTCTTGTCGCGCTGGCAGAAGGATTGAACAAGATGAAGGCAGCTCAGGAAATGTGTGCACTCGTTCTGGTTGTGTCGTCCGCGTTCGGGACGATTCCAGCGTTTGGGCAATCCACCGTCGAGCCGGTTTCAACGGCGGAAAAGCCAATATTCCGGCTCGGTGACAGCTGGATATTCGGACCAACTCCACCGACGCCGGCCACTCCCGAGCAGATGTCGCATCAGAGAGTCATCGAGATGACGCCCCAGCAAACTAGAATCTCGAAGGCGGGGGGCCGTTTCGAAATAGATCTCGACAGTACCAGCAACATGACCCGAGACCATGATGTTGTGTTCAATCCTTCGCGAGACCTTTTGCATTTTCCGATGAAGGTCGGAGACTCATGGAGCGGGAACTACACATACTCGTCAGGCGACACCCATTGGGTCTCGCACCGGGCTTCCGTTGACGCCACTGAGGTCGTGCACGTGGTGGCCGGCGATTTTTTCGCTTTCAGGCTGACGGACTCGGGAACCGTTCAGCGCATGCATAACGGCATGCTCATTCGTGACTACACGTTCGAAGCCACCTGCTGGTATGCGCCATCCGTCAAGCGGGTCATCAAGTGGACGAGCAAAGGATATGCGGGAGCCCAGCCTCAGTACGACAGTCAATGGGAACTACACAGCTTCAGCCTGGCGCCCGATGCGCCCGTCGCTGCTTCTGCAGCGGCCCAACAGACAACAGGTGCTCAATGAATCTGTGGTGGCTCGATGACATCCCGACACGGCGAGCGCTAGCGAACCGGGAGGGAGAAAGACATGAGCGATCTCTCGAGCAAATGCCGAACGTTGCTGTATCGCATGATGTTGCAAACGCCAGACGGTACCCAACGGAGCCATGTTAGCCGTGTATCAACCGACCGCTAGGCGCTCAGGACCCGCCGTTCCGCAGAGACGAGGGTGAATGGCTGAGAAGGGTCGGGAAGACTCATTCGTTGATAAAGAGAGGAGACATTCGTCGGCACGGGTTTGCGATTGTCAGTGAAGCGACCTTCAGCCGCCACACAGCGGCTGATCGGCGACCGTCGGCAAAGGCAGAAATTTACCTGTAGGTCGTTGGGCAGCATTTTGTTGCGGAGCAGCCGCCCGGGCGAAGGCTCCGCTGGGTCGCTGATAGACAATACGAGGCCAGGCCGGGTGCGAACCTCGGTCTCCAAAGCGAGCGTCGAGATCGGGTACCACAATCGAACTCCCATCGTCCCTGTGGGAGACTGCGATGAAAGCCGATCAATCCCGTGAGGCATGGAACAAGGGCAAGCTGGTCGGTCAGAAGCCGCCGCTGAGGCCGAAGGACGTCTGGGCCATCCGGATCTACCTTCAGAACGCTCAGGCGGTCCGCGATCTCGCCCTGTTCAACCTTGCAATCGACAGCAAACTGCGTGGTTGTGATCTTGTCAGTCTGCGAGTCCGCGATGTCACGCATGGCAATCAGGTCCTGCCGCGGGCGCAAGTCATCCAGCGAAAGACTCAGCGGCCTGTCCAGTTTGAACTGACCGAGTCGACGCGGAACGCGGTCGGCGCGTGGCTTGAGAAGGCTGCCCTCAGATCCGAACAGTACCTCTTCCCAAGTCGGCTCTTGGCGTCCCCGCATCTTTCAACCCGGCAATATGCCCGGATGATACGTCGGTGGGCGGGTGCAGCAGGGTTTGATCCGACTGCGTACGGCACGCATTCGATGCGCCGCACCAAGGCAACCCTGATTTACAAACGCACGAAGAATCTCCGGGCAGTGCAGCTGCTGCTCGGCCATAGCAAGATCGAAAGCTCAATCCGTTACCTTGGCATCGAAGTCGACGACGCGCTTGAGATTTCGATCCGACACGCGATGCGATCTCGCCAAGTCGCAGATCGGTCTGCTCGAGTAGTTGAGCGGCAATGCCCATGCGCCAGCGCGTTAGATAGCTGTGCGGTGGTTCACCTACCGAATTGCTGAAGTTGCGGGCGAACGCAGCGCGCGACAACCCAGCTACTTTGGCAAGTTCCTCCAGTGTCCACGCACGTTCGGGTGCTTCGTGCATGCGCGCGAGAACCCGTGTCACGTGCGGCGTGCGCAGAGCCGAAAACCAGTCGTTTGTTGCGGGAGAGGCAGCGTCGGCCCAATCGCGTATGAAGTAGACGAACATGGACGAGAGAAGGTTACGAACCACGATCTGATTCCCGAAGTTCGGCGCCTCCACTTCATTACGAAGCATGCGCAGCGTGTCGCTTAGAGGTGAGCATCCGGGTTCCGTTCCAGCGCGGAGCGACACGGCTCGTGGTAACGCCCGCAGAGCGGGAAGCGCCAGGTGCTGGTCTATGTCGAACTGGCCGCAAATCAGCGTGGTGGCCTTTGGATTGCGGTCGACGACACCATCACGCATAGCCAGGAACACGTCTAGCGGCATGGCTTTGCCTTGCCCAGAAGTCGACATCTTCCGCTTCGATGCCGACGGCAAGATATTGGAGCACTGGGACGTGCTGCAGCCCGTGCCGAAGACGGCTAACAATGCGAATACGATGTTCTGAACCGGTAACCGGTAACCGGTAACCGATAACCGGGAGGCGGTTTCCAGGGATGACCGGATGCCCCAACGTCCGGACTCCGATGACAATGGATGACTTTTCCTGGCCGGTTGCACCCGCTGAGATTTGGCGTCGCAAAGCTGCCGCTAGCGTAGGCCTGATGTTTTCGACCGGCGGCATACGGCGCAGGGAGTGAAGGCGTACAGCAGGCCAGCAAGAGTCACCCGCGCACTGGGCGGCAGTTTCCTGTCTCATCGCTCGAATGCGTTGCTCCCTGAACATGAACGCTCACATTGAATTCCGGTTTCCGCTCGACTAGTCTGGACGAAACGCACTGGTGGAGTTTCCTCACCTGCACCATGTACTCGGAGCGTCATGGGTAACGATCTGGCGCGGAAGTCAGGCAGGGGCGGTCGGCCTTCGCGGCACGACGCGGAGGTTCGCGTGCAGGTCGTGCTCGACGTGGCAAAGGAAAAATTCCTTTCGGCCGGCTATCGGGAAACGAGCCTCGACGCGATCTCGCGCGACGCTGGAGTGGCGAAAAAGACGCTTTATTGCCACTTCGGCAGCAAAGCGGGACTGTTTGATGCCATCGTGCGGACGCTGGCTGATGCGTGGGTCGAGGAACTCCGGAAAATCGTTGCCAACGATAACGGGCCGGTTGCCGTGCTCGAAGCAGTGGCGCTGCGACTTCTCGACGTCGGCACGCAGAGTGACATGATCGAGCTGTACCGGACGCTCATCGTCGAGTCGCGCCGATTTCCGGCCCTTGTCGACGCTTATCTCGACCGCTGCGGCAACCTGGCGGGCGCGGAGCCGCTGACGGATTATCTGCGGCGCACCGTGGAGCGCGGCGAGTTCACGATTGCGGACGTCGATCTCGCCGTGGAGCAGTTCGTCTATCTGGTGCTCGGCGGCGTGCGTGCGCGGATGCTGCTCGGCTGTGCCCCCCGTCCGAACGCGGCAACCCGGCGGCGCATCGCGCGGCAGGCGGTCCGCATTTTCGTGTCTGGCTGCGCAACCTGATTCACCCTTTTGTAAGCTTTGACCTTTCAGTTATATAGGCATCCGAAATACATCATTCGCTTTGTCGGAGTTGCCGTGGATTCTGTAGAGATGCGCATGAAGCAAGATCCGCGCACCGAAGCCTTCGCAGCAAGTGGCACCGCGCGGCGAAGACGGCGGTACCTTCGCGGCGGCGCGCCACTCGTGCTCGCCGTCTGGCTCGCGGGCTGCATGGTCGGCCCCGACTATCGCAGGCCCGAGGTGCAGGTACCCGAGAGCTTCAAGGAAGGCGTGGACTGGCAGCGCGCCCAGGTCAATCCGACGGCCGCGCTCTCCAGCACGTGGTGGCACATGTATCAGGACGCGACGCTCGACGATCTCGTCGAACGCTCGCTGAAGGCGAATCAGTCGATCGCGGTGGCCGAGGCCGCGTATCGCGTCGCGCTCGCCACCGTCGAATCCAACACCGCAAGCCTCTTCCCGATTGTAACGGGCGACCTTTCGGCCTCGCGCACGGGCTTCGGCAAGGGCGTGACCCAGGTGCCCGGCAGCTCGTCGTCCGTTGCGGGCTCGGGCGGGGGCGTGGTCAACAGCGCGGTTGCACAGGTCTCAGCGAGCTGGGAAATCGACCTGTGGGGCTCGATTCGCCGTGAGATCGAATCCTCGCAGGAAAGCGCTCAGGCAAGCGACGCACAGCTGGCGGGCGAGCGGCTCTCGATCGAGGCGAGCGTGGCCGGGGATTACCTCGCGCTGCGCCAGGCCGACTACGATATCCGCTCGCTCACGAGGCAGCAGGAGATCGATGCCAGGATTCTCGAGATGACCCAGGCCTCATACAGCGCGGGCGCGGCTTCGAGCGACCAGGTGCTCGTGGCCCAGGACGACCTCGAAACCGTCGTCGCCCAGTTGCAGCTCACCAAAATATCCCGCGAGCAGGACGAGCATGCGCTGGCCGTGCTGATCGGCGTGCCGCCCGCGGGTTTCGAGATCGCCCCGGATCCGGACCACGTTTTCGTGATTCCGGACGTGCCACTCGGGCTGCCTTCAGAACTGCTCGAGCGGCGCTACGACGTGGTGAGCGCCGAACGCACGGCCGCAGCCGCGAATTCCAGAATCGGCGTAGCCGAGGCGGCGTTCTTTCCCAGCCTGACGCTGTCGGCGGAAGGCGGCTTCCAGCACAACACGTTCGCCCATCTTTTTTCGCTGCCGAGCCGCTTCTGGACGCTCGGCCCCGAGCTTGCCGAAACGATTTTCGATGCCGGCGCACGCACCGCCGCGGTGAGGCAGGCCCGTGCCACTTATGACGGGGACGTGGCGACCTATCGCAACACGGTGCTGACCGCCTTCGGCAGCGTGGAGGACAGTCTTTCAGCGGTCAACCATCTGCGCGTGCAGGCATCCTCGTACGCCGCTATCCTGCAGCGCAACCAGCAACTCTTCGCCAGCGTTCGGGCGCAGCGCGACGTTGGCTCGGCTAGCGAGCAGGATCTGCTCAACCAGCAGCTCACGTTGATCGAGGCGGAGCAGAACCTGCGCGACACCCAATCGTTGCTCGCCCAAAGCAGTGTCACGCTGGTCAAGAACCTCGGCGGCGGCTGGCAATGGGACGACAACAAGGCGGCCTCGGCGACGGGCCACCCCCTGTCGTCGACGGCGTTTTCGTCGATCGATTCGCAGGCGCGCCGGCAGGACGCCGGATCGCCTCCTAACTGAATGAAGTGCTTCTGACTGGAGTCTCCATTTCATGAAGTCACTGCCCGCCAGCGTGCCCGTGCTTTGCGCGAGTCTGTGCCTCATCGCACTCGCGGCCTGCACGAAGAGCAAGCCCCCAGCGCCGCCCCCGCCGCAGGTGGCCGTGACGACGGCGCATCCGCAGACCGTGCCGCTGACGCGCCAGTTCGTCGGACGCCTTTCGCCGTACTACAGCGCCAACGTCACCGCGCGCGTGTCGGGTGTGCTGGTCAGGCGGGTCTATGCCGAGGGCACCGAAGTCCGGCAGGGGCAAGTGCTGTTCGAGATCGATCCGTCGTACTACAAGGCCCAGCTCGACAACGACATCGCGCAGCAGGCGCTGGATCAGGCCACCTACGTCAACGACCGCATCACCGCGGAGCGCAACCGCAAGCTGCTACCCGTCGGTTCGGTGTCGCAGCAGACAGTCGACAACTCCGATGCGGCCGAGCGCAGTGCGGCGGCCAAGGTGCAGGCGGATCAGGCGCTAGTCCAGAGCGCACGCATCAGTCTCGGCTACACGCGGGTGACTTCGCCGATCAGCGGCATCGCGGGGCAGCAACAGGTGACCGTGGGCGCGGTGGTCGGCAGCAGCACGACTGACGCCGGGACGAGTGGCACGCTGCTGACCACCGTTCAGCAGGTCGACCCGGTGTACGTCAACTTTACGATCAGCGCGCCCGATCTGATCACGCTGCGGCAATCGCAGGGCAGTGGCTCCGTGGATCTTGCGCAGCAAGACTCGACGACCGTCCGGGTGAGCCTGCCCAACGGCACGCCTTACGACCACACCGGCAAGCTCGACTTTTCGGACCCCGCCGTCAACGCCACGACGGGCACCGTCAACCTGCGCGCGCTCCTTGCCAATCCGCAGCATCTGCTCCTGCCCGGCATGTACGTGACGCTGGTTGTCCGCTTCGGTCAACAGAACAACGTCTTCCTGATCCCGCAGCAGGCGCTGCTGCGGGATACGCAGGGAGCGTATCTGCTGGTAGTCGGGCAGGATGGCAAGGTGGTGCGCAAGGACGTCGAAACGAACGCCAGCTTCGGCAATGACTGGATCGTCACGAAAGGCATCGCCGAGGGCGACAAGGTGATCGTCACAGGTGTGCAGGTCGCGCATGAGGGGATGCAGGTCAACGCCAGTCCGTGGCAGCCGCCCGCTCAGCCGCTGGCGGCGGCGCCCGACAGCCCGCCCGCCAGCGCCGCGCACTAGGAGATCCCCCCATGCCGAGCTTTTTCATTGAACGGCCGATATTCGCGTGGGTGGTCGCGATCCTGATCTCGCTGTTCGGCATCATCTCCATGCGCAGCATGGGCATCGATTCGTATCCAGACATTGCGCCACCGCAGGTGACGATTACCTCGACCTATCCGGGCGCGAGCGCCGCGACGATGGAATCGACGGTGACCCAGGTCATCGAGCAGCAGCTCACCGGCATCGACAACCTCCTGTACTTCAGCTCGAATTCGAGTTCCAACGGCCAGAGTGTCATCACGCTCAGCTTTGCGATCGGCACCAACCCGGACATTGCGCAGGTGCAGGTGCAGAACAAGGTTCAGATCGCCGAGCCGTTGCTGCCCTCGCAGGTGACGCAGCAAGGCGTGGTGGTCGCGAAGTCGAGCCCGGACATCCTGTTGTTCGTCGCGCTGCGCTCGAACAGTCCGGGCATTGACGCGGCGCGACTTTCGGACATCGTTGCGTCACAGATCCAGCCGGTGATCGGGCGCATCAGCGGTGTCGGCAATACCACGCTGCTCGGCTCCGAATACGCAGTGCGCATCTGGATCGACCCCGACAAGCTGCAGGGCTACGGACTCTCGACCACCCAGGTCCTCAACGCAGTGAATGACCAGAATGCGCAGTTCGCGGCCGGCTCTCTCGGTGCGGATCCGGCGGTGAAGGGGCAAGTCTTCACAGCGACGGTGTCCGGCGACATGCGGTTCTCTTCGCTGCAGCAGTTCCGCGACATCATTTTGCTGGCGAACAGCAACGGCACGACGGTACGGCTCTCGGACGTCGCGCGTGTCAGTTTCGGTCCGCAGACCAATGGCCTGGCGTCGGTCTACGACGGCAAGCCCGCAGGCGGCATGGGCGTGTTCCTGCTGCCGGGCGCCAACGCGCTCAAGGTGGCCAACGTCGTCAAGTCCACCATGGCGGATCTCGCGAAGGACCTGCCGCCGGGCGTGACATGGGACATCCCGTACGACACCACGCCGTTCATCACGGCTTCCATCACCGACGTGGTCAAGACACTGATCGAAGCCGTCGTGCTGGTGTTCTTCGTGATGCTGATCTTCCTGCAGAACTTCCGGGCCACGCTCATCCCGACCCTCGTGATTCCGGTTGCGCTGCTCGGCACTTTCATCGGGCTTGCGGCGCTGAATTTCACGCTAAACCAGCTGACGCTGTTCGGGATGGTGCTTGCGATCGGCATCGTCGTGGACGACGCGATTGTGGTGATCGAGAACGTCGAGCGGATCATGAGCGAGGAGCATCTGGAGCCGAAAGCGGCCACGCGCAAGGCCATGGCGCAGATCACGGGCGCCATCGTCGCGATCACGGTCGTGCTGTCGGCCGTATTCGTGCCGTCCGCGCTGCAACCCGGTGCGAACGGCATCATCTATGCGCAGTTCGCGCTCACCATCGCGGTCTCGATGGTGTTCTCCGCGTTTCTGGCAATGTCGTTCACGCCGTCGCTCTGCGCGGCCATCCTGAAGCCGGTTCACGAGCATGAGAAGGGCGTGCTTTTCCGCTGGTTCGACCGCGGCTTCGACCGGATGTCCCACACCTATCTGGGACACGTCGGACGGGCCGTGCGTCATGCGCCCCGCTGGATGATGGCCTTCGTGCTCGTGGTCGTGCTGACCGGATTCCTCTACACGAAATTGCCGACGGGCTTCGTGCCCGACGAAGACCAGGGTTTCATGCTGGCGCTCGTGAACCTGCCGCCGGGCTCGACGCTGCAGAGTACGAACCGCGTGATGGGCGAAGTGCGCGACAAGCTGGTCCATAGCGACATCGGCAGGGATATCTACGCCATGTTCCAGCCGGAAGGCTACAGCTTCGTCGGTACCAACGAAAATGTCGGTATGACGTTCATCAAGCTCGTCGATTGGAGCAAGCGTGGGCGAACGGCGATGGATCTGATCCCGCAGGCCAACAAAATCCTGCACAGCATTCCGGACGCCCAACTGTTCGTTGTGAATCTGCCGACGATCCGCGGGCTGAGCCAGTTCGGTGGCGTCGACATGTATCTTCAGGCGCGCGCAGGCCAGTCGCGCGCGGAACTGGGTGCCGCCGAAGCGACGCTGCTCGAGAACGCCAGCAAGAACGACGTTCTTTTCGGCGTCCGACCGAACTCGCTACCCAACGCGCCGCAACTGCAGATCGCGGTGGATCGCCCTCAGGCACAGTCGATGGGGCTGTCGCTGACGGATGTCTACCAGACGATCGGCGCGGAGCTGGCGCCGTTCTACGTGAACCAGTTTACCTACGGCGGTCGCGTGAAGAAGGTGTTCCTCCAGGCGGATGCGCCGTACCGAATGGGCCTCGATGCATTCCAGCACCTCTATACGCCGTCGGGTATCACCAACGCCGCGTCGGGCACTGCCAGCACCGCAGGGACGGTGACCAACACGAGTGGTTATCTGACCCAGGTTGACCCGTCGGTGGCGAACACGTCGATCAGCCCGTACAACATGGTGCCGCTGTCGAGCGTCGTCACGACCAACTGGTACAACGGGCCGACCGTGCTGCCGCGCTACAACGGCTATTCCGCAGTCGAAGTCGTCGGCAATTCGGCGCCCGGCTATTCAACGGGCCAGGCGATGCAGGCGCTGCAGGGCATCGTCAATCAAAAGCTGCCGCACGGATTCGATGCGGATTGGACCGGGCAGTCCTATCAGGAAATACTGTCGGGAAGCTCGGCGACAGCACTCATGGCGTTGTCGATCCTGGTGGTCTTTCTGTGTCTGGCGGCGCTCTATGAGAGCTGGTCGATTCCGGCTGCGGTGCTGCTCGTGGTCCCTCTCGGGATGCTCGGCATGCTGGCGTTCTGTCTGTGGCGCAACGTGCCTAACGACATCTACTTCAAGATCGGTCTCGTCACGGTGATCGGCCTGGCCGCGAAGAACGCTATTCTGATCGTCGAATTCGCGGTCGAAGGGCAGGCGAACGGGATGACGCTCTACGATGCGGTCACGACCGCGGCACGGCTGCGCTTGCGCCCGATCCTGATGACTTCGATGGCCTTTATTCTGGGCGTGTTCCCACTCGTCATCTCCACCGGGGCCGGCGCTTCGTCCCGGCACGAGATCGGCACTGGCGTAATTGGCGGGATGTTCTTCGCGACGTTCTTCGGGCTGCTGCTGATTCCGGTGTTCTATGTGACGGTGCGACGACTGCTCGGTGACAAGCTCGATGAGGTCACGCACAAACTGAAGCATCATGCCGGCGGGGCAACGGCGGCACATGCCCCCGCGCGCGAGGGCGGCGGCGATATCGGTCAATATCGGTGATCGGGACCGCGACCCGAACAGGCCTCATTGTGTCGCGCTGCCGAGGCACCGAAGGATACGCAGATGAGACGGACAACGCAGCAGGCTGAAGCGACGCGCGACCGGATTCTCGACGCGGCCGAGAAGGTGTTTCTGGCCAACGGCGTTTCGCATGCGTCACTCGAGGCGATCGCAGTGGCTGCAGGGCTGACACGCGGCGCGGTCTACGGCCACTTCCGCAACAAGGGTGACCTGTTCGCCGCGATGACCGATCGCGTGCTACTGCCGATGGAAATGCTCGTCGCGGCATCACGGGAGGCCGGCGAACAGGATCCGCTCGGCCGCATGCACAAGCTCTTCGTGTTCTGTTTCAGCAAGGCGGCAACCGAACCACATAACCGGCGGGTGCTGGAAGTGCTGTTTACAAAGTGCGAATACACGTGCGATATGGACCGCGTGCGCGAGCGTTTGCGCAACGCGGCGCGCGATGGGCACGAGATGCTTGAACGCGGTCTGCGCAACGCAATCGACAAAGGGCAGTTGTCGCAGGACCTTGATACGGCGCGCGCGGCGGATGTGGTCCATGCGTTCCTCGGCGGGGTGCTGCGCGACTGGCTACTGGGTCAAGGCTCGATCGTTCTGCCTCGCGATGCGGAGTATCTTGCCGACTTCTGCATCGGTTCGTTGCGAATTTCGCCTTCGCTTCATCGTCGAGGGACCGGAGCCTGATGAGGACAACAGCCCGCAGCTCGATACCTGGCGGATCTTGTGACGCTCGGTGGAATTCCCTGGAAACAGAAGCGGTCAAGGGCTGTGGTGCAAATTACGGACACGCGCGAAAAGCGGTGTGTTCACCATTACCTCATCATGCTGAAAGTCCGGCCTTCCAAACAGCTGGCGCAGTGGTATCTTTGAGGCGCAATCGGGTGAGGTTGAACTGACCCTTGCGAATGCGATGCATCAGCTCGACGCCCGATATCGTAATGGCCGCATTCCTGAAATGACGGCGCGGAATGACCGTTCCGCACTGATACCTGTCCGCGGAACTGCGACGGCTCGACCGGCAGCAACGGGTCGGCTACTGCCGACCGGATCGAACATCTGCCGGCCAGGGAAGGCGGCCTGCATCGTTGTCAACTGTCCGTCGTCCCCGATTTCATTCGGGGGCACGTCGTTCCTTCCATATCAGAAAAGGAGCCGCACCGCCCATCAGGGAAGTATGTGTCTGCGCGATTAGCGCCGAGTTAGATGAAATGCCGTGTTTCAGCGGGCCGGTATGCACAAAGGTCCGCGACGCCCAATGTAACGGGCAACCTGACTGCACGCTCTACAATCGGCTACGCAATATTGCGGGGCCCTGCGCAACATACGCCTGCAGCAAATGATGGGCGATGGCGAATGGCTTGGGCGCGGAAAGTCCGCTCGTATGCGTGCCCGCGAGCATCGCCGCAACTTCGGAGCGGGAGAACCAGCGCGCGTCTTCGAGTTCCGCGGTATCGACGACGATTTCCGTATCGCTCGCCTGAGTGAAGCAGCCGATCATTAGCGACGAAGGAAACGGCCACGGTTGCGACGCGAAGTAGACAACCTGTGTGCATTTCACGCGAGTTTCCTCGAGCACCTCGCGGCGTACCGCGTCTTCCACCGTCTCGCCCGGCTCGACGAAGCCCGCAAGCGCCGAGTACATCCCAGGGGCGAATTGCGGTTGACGTCCGAGCAGGCACCGTTCGCCGTCAATTCCCAGCATGATCACGACCGGGTCGACCCGCGGAAAGTGGCGGGCGCCACAGGCATCGCAAATTCGCTGCCAGCCTGCCGCCGCGGCGCGGCTCATTGAGCCGCAGTTGGCGCAGAAGGCGTGGCGGCGATGCCAGTCGAGCATCGACTTCGCCTGGCCCAGCACGCCCAGGACCGCGGGAGAGACGAGGCCTTGCAGGGCGATCGAGCGCAGGTCGACCCGATGGTGGACCGTCCCTGGCGATGGGTCCGCCAGTTGGAGGCCGAGCTTGAACCCGAGCGCGAAACGTCCGCTGCCATCGCTCTCCTGCCCGAGGAAGACGCTGTGAAGCGGTTCGCCAAAGGTGGTCGCTTCGCTGGCCAGAAACCACGCGTCGTGCTCACTGCCGCGTTTGAGCAAGGGGATATCGGCTTCGAACACGAGAAAGCGCGCGGACGGGGCGCCGCGGAGAGACTCGATGAAGGCGTGATCGTCGCGCTTTTCGGAGCGACGATCGAGCGGGTTGCAGTTAAAACCGATGGATGCGGAAGATGCAGTCATCATCAACGTGGCGTTGCGGGTAGAGACGAACTGAAAGTATGGCACGGCGTCCCGCCTGGCGCCGCAAGACCGGTCGAATATGGGACTTCGGGACTGGACGGGACCGATCAACCACTGGCCGACGGCGAATTCACGGGTACGACAGGAAAGGAGACGATTGGCAACATCTGTAGATTGGCTCAAAAGGGTCGACGGCGACGGTCGAGCGCATCGGGTAGCAGTCGGCCACGAACGGTCATCGGACCTCGTCGAAGCCTTGACGCCGGCACGTCTCCTTGACCCCTCCGAGGCGACATTCGATCCATACGCCACTTGCCCTGCAAGTCTGTTCATTCACAAATGAACGTCTGCGGGATTGGTGAGCAAGGTCTCCCGAGTCGCAGGATAGAATATCCAGTACAGACTATCCCTTATCCTCGGAGCCGGGCCACTCCAGCCAGTCTCTGGTAGACAGAATCAATGCGAACCCCGACAGCGGAAAAATCCATCCCGATCGGCGCACTCAACTCGCTGCCAGCGGTCATGCGCGAGCACGGCACCGACCCCTGGCAACTGCTCGAATCGTTCGGCGTGAACCGGAAGGCGATGGCGTCGCCGCTCAATCCGCTGTCGACTGTGACACACGGCCGGATTCTCGAAGCGGCGGCAAAAAAGATCGGCTGCGAACATCTCGGCCTGCTGCTTGGACAGAAGGCTGCGCTCGGGAATATTGGGCCGCTGCGCTTTCTTGTGCTCAATGCGCCCACTGTGCGCGAAGCCGTGGAAAACCTCATCGAGTTCTGTGGCGTGTGGTATCGCGGGCTGCATGTGCGCATGACCGAGGAGGACGGTTATGCGTGCATCTCGCTCTCTGTCGACAGTGGCATTCCGGGCGCGAAGCATCTGCTCACCGCGTACCTTGCCGCGAATATCCGCATTCTGGAGCTGATTCTCGGCCGCTCGTGGCATCCAACCTTGGTGAGAATCGCGTACCGTAAGCCGAAGTCGAGTGCGCTCTACGAACGCTATTTCCAGGCTCCGGTCTGGTTCGGTCAGTCGCAATACGAGGTGCTGTTCCCGCAGGGGCTGCTCGATCAGACGAGGAAGAGTCACGATCAGGAACTCGGTCGCTTCCTGCGTCAGCATATGACCGAGTTGCGCTCGCGGCAGGCCGATGATTTCAGTTCGCGTGTACGTCATGTCATCGAAACGCTCTTGCCGGACGGCTGCACATCGACAAAGGTCGCCGAATTTTTTGCGATCCATCGCTTCACGCTTTATCGCCGTCTCGATGAACAGGGAACGAGCTACGAGATGTTGATCGAGGACGTGAGGCGCAATCACGCGGATCAATTGCTCGCGCAAACCGACCTGCCGATCGCCGATGTCGCGATGCGGCTGGGCTACGATAGCCAGAGCAACTTCACGCGTGCATTCAAACGCTGGCACGGCGAGACGCCGAGTCACTGGCGCAAGCGGCCACACGCCGCGCGATGACCTGTGAATGTCCTCGCGCGGCGTGGAGGTGCGCTATCGAACGATCAGAAGTTGTGACGCATGCCCATCATGACGGCCGTGGTCCCGTTCCCGGGCGCGACGGGCTGACCGTAGGTGATGGTCTGCGTCATGTCGCCGTGATTGTTGACCCAGCCCACCTGCGCATAGACCAGCGTCTGCTTCGAAAGGCTGTATTCGGCGCCGGCAGCCAATTCGAGCGAGTTGTTCGTCGAGTGATTCTTGTCCGTGATGTAGTAAGCGCCGCTCGTGATCCGGAAAGCAGGCGTGAAGCGATAGCCCAGACCCAGCGAATAGAGGTCAAGATTGACCATGTTGCGATGGGCGGGATTGGACCCATTGCTATACGAGCCGGAAATCGAGAAGTCGTGGACCGTATAGAGCGCGCCAAAATACCAATAGCGGTTATTGTTCAAGCCCGTTGGTACGGAGTTGGCGCCCGGATTGGTATCGTGCCCGTTGTAGTAGACCGCGGCAAGCTTGAGCCCGTAGCCCGAGTATTTCAGCACAGCGGACTCGCGCGTGTTGCCCTGCAACTGCCCGGCGACTCCACCCGGCGCATATTCCAGCTCGGCCGTGACGCCGTGAAATGCGGGCGAACGATAGACGAGCGCATTGGAATCGTACAGCGCGCCAATCGGGCCGTTCGTGCTCGTGCCAGGCCACCCCGCCGCGGTGTTCAGGCCGAGCCATGCGCCGAGTATGCTGCCGAAATACTGCGAGGCACGAACATCCGTGTCCGCCATCGCGTAGATCATCGGCACGATCTGGCGGCCCGCCGTGAGGGAGCCGAACGGGCCGCTCACCCCCACGCTCGCGATCTGGTTGAAGAAGCCCGGCACGCCCGCCGTGTCCGAGAGCCCCAGTTTGCCGGTGCCGGAATCGAACACGCCCTGAAGCTTGAAGTTGACCTTGTAGCCTCCCCCGATATCCTCCACGCCCTGCATGCCCCAGATGCTCGAATAAATGCCGGCGTCCTTGTAACGCCAGATCGCGCCTTGATTCTTCGCCGCCGGGCTGAACGAGGCTGCCGAGGTGCTCTGGTAAAGCAGTCCCCCGTCGATCGCGCCGTACAACGTGACTGACGATTGGGCTTGGGCTGCGGCTGCGCACGTCGCTGCCGTCATCGCGATCATCAACTGCTTTTTCATGTCGTCTCCTTTGTTATGGTGATGCCACTGCGTTTGAATCGGTGATCCACGTCGTTCGGCATTTCGCGTCGGCTTACTGCGGCGCAGCAGCGCCCCTGCGCCCGACGAGGGCGCATGGAGTCGTCGCTGAGGAGTTGAAGACGCGGTGTGCGAAGACCTACCTGCGGCGCTCACGCAGTGCGCTCGCCGGAATACCGGCCAGCACGACGACTGCGCCGACGATCAACATCGCGCCGATGAGGTCAAATGCGAAATAAAGGCTGCCCGTGGACGCGCGGATCGCGCCCACAGCCATCGGGCTCACCAGCGCCGCAAACGAGCCCACGCTGCTCACGAGTGCGATTCCGGCCGCCGCCAGGCGGGTGCTGAAATACGCTGGAGGGATCGTCCAGAAAACGGGAACCGCCGCGAGGCACGCGCCTGCGCCAAGCGCCATGCAGATCATCGACAGCACGAGATGCGCACTCAGCAGATGCATGAGGAGAAAGCCGAGCGCCGCCGCGAACATCGTCACCGCAAGGTGCCAGCGGCGTTCCAGCCAGCGATCGGAACTGCGGCCGATCAGGTACATCGCGAGCGCGCCGATCCCATACGGCGCACTCGATACGAGGCCGATGCGATGCATGTCGTGCAGGCCTGCGCCTTGCAGCAGAGAAGGCATCCAGTACGCCACGGTGTTGGTGCCCGAGTAGATCGTGAAGAACACGATGCCCGGCAACCACGCGCGAACATCGCGAATCACCGTGCGCAGCGAAGGGCCGCGCGGCGCATCGTGCACTTCGTCGTTTTGAAGATTGGCAATCACGATGGTCTTTTGGCGCTCATTGAGCCAGTTCACGTGAGCGGGCTGATCGTCGAGCCAGAACCATGCGAGCGCGCCCAGCAGGACGGCAGGAATGCCTTCGAGGAGAAAGAGCGCCTGCCAGCCCTTGAACATGTGCCAGCCGTCGAGCCTCGTCATGATGAGGCCCGCGATCGGCCCGCTCACCATGCCCGCGACAAAGCCCGCCATGAAGAAGATGGACGTGACCCGGCCTCGCTTCCACGACGGAAACCAGTAGCTCAGGTAGAGAATCACGCCCGGAAAGAAGCCCGCCTCGGCGATGCCGAGCGCGAAGCGCGATACGTAAAGCTGCGTCGGCGTGGAGACGAAACAGGTCAGCATCGTGACGATGCCCCACATGACCATGATGCGCGTGAGCGTGGCGCGCGCGCCGACACGCTGCATGTACAGGTTGCCAGGAATCTCGAACAGGATGTAACCCACGAAGAAGGCAGTAGTGCCGATTGCGTAGGCGGCATCGCCAAGGGCGAGGTCCTGCGCCATGCGCAGCTTTGCGAACGAGATGTTGATGCGGTCGATTGAGTTGACCGCATAAGCGAGGAACAGGAAGGGCAACAGGCGCCATGCGATCTTTCGATACGCCAGTCGTGATTCTTCCGACGAGACCGACTCGTTCGCGGCCTCGGCCTCGATGGCCGCTTGACTCATGATTTCTCCGACTACAGCAATGGGACGACGGCACTGCGCCGCGAGGATTGAAGTCCCGCACGCCCGTTCTTGCCGACGTGTCGCGCGGGAGGCACGGTCCCTTCAAAAGATCAGCGCTTTGTGTGCGCGTGCTCCAGGCATTCGGCCTCGAGCAACGGCACGGCAAGCTCACAGGCCTCGATACCCTGCAGGCTCACGATCTTCAGCACTTCGAGAATCTGCCCGCGCGTGGCGCCCAGTTCCAGCGCAGCCTTGATGTGCCGCTGCGTGCCATGCGAATAGAGATGGGTGATCGCCGCGTCGCCCGCAACGCAGAGCAATTCGATCCACAGCGGCGGAAGAATGTTGTCCCGCCACAGGCCAAGACCCATCGCCAGAAATTTCTCCAGATACTGCGGGTCCCAACGATAGATCGTTTCCCAGAGCGGATTGAACATGCCGCTCTCGCGTACCCTGTCGCACACCGGCGTATAGGCGAGCGGAGCGGGTTCGTCGGGCAAGCCCGCGAGGGCCAGTTCGTCTTCGAGAATCGGTACGCCGAGCGCGCAGGCGTGGATCCCCACCACGCTCGCGAGCTTGAACACCTCGAGGATCTGCGCGCGCGTCACGCCGAGCTTCAACGCGGCGCGCACATGCCGGCGCACACCGGGCGCATACAGGTGCGTGGCCGTGACGTCGATGTTAAGACGGATCAACGCGACGAGCTTCGGGTCCAGCACATCGTTCGTCTGCGTGTCCACGCTCAATGCCATGAATGATTCGATCCATGCGGGGTCCCACTGCGCGAGCGGATCGAGCGCCGCATCGGCGAGGGCCGCCGCACGCATCGCATCGTAGTGAGGCGTGCCTTGTGACTTTTCCATAACGTGTCGGGTAGAGTGATGACAGGTTCAGATCACCGAGCCGCCATCGGGGCTGATGATCTGACCGACCAGATAGTGTTCGCCCGCAAGATATACGACGGTGGACGCGTACTCCTCGACTGTGCCGAAACGACCCAGCGGACAGTTCTGCCACAGCCGGTTGCGGCCGTCCTCGCCTATCCTGTCGAGATAGTCGTTGAAGGCCGGCGTGGCGACGCCGCCGGGCGCCATGGCATTCACGAAGATGTTGGCGCCCGCAACCTCGAACGCCACCGAGCGCGTGAAGGCGATCACCGCACCCTTCGTCGCGCAGTAGTGCGGGCTATGGGCGCTGCGCGTCGACAGGCCGGCAATCGACGCGATGTTGATGATCTTGCCGTCGCGTTGCGGCTCCATCAGCTTCAACGCCTCGCGCGTGCAATAGAACACGCCGTGCACGTTGACGCCCCAGTAGCGATGCCACTCGTCGTCGCTGATCTCGCTCGTGAAGGCCAGCGACTGACGCGGCATGGGCGTCTGCATGTAGGCGTAGAGCTTGTTGCGGCGCTCGGTGTCGACCGGTCGGTTCGGCGTGAGCGCGGCGTTGTTGACGAGAACGTGCAAGGTGCCGAAGCGCGCGACGATCTGCGCGAATAGCCTGCTTACCTCCTCGCTCGACGACACATCGCATCGCACTGCCAGGCACTGTGCGCCGCGTGACGTGACCACCTTGTGGGCCGCGTCAATCGCGTTCTCGTCGATATCGCATACGACGACATGTGCGCCTTCGTCCGCGAGTGCCACCGCGCACGCAAGACCGAGACCAGGACCAACACCCGTCACCAGCGCTACCTTGTTCCGCAATTTCATGACCATGCTTTCAACTCGCAAAGGATCAATACGCGAAGGGGCTCAGGCGTGGCCTGGCACGGTGAAGCCGCGCTGCGCCGGCTTGCGGTTGGGCGCCATGCCGAGCGCCGCAATGGTTTCGTCGGCGCTGTCGTACCACTCGCCGATACGGTAGATGCGCTTCGCGTCCGCGCCGGTCGCGATGTCACGGCCCAGTTCGCGCGCGAGCCGCACCGTCTGCTCGATCTGCTGTACCGACGTCATGCGCTCTCCCTTGCGGCCCCAGAGGTTGTCTTCGATGCCCACGCGAACATGCAACCCCATCGCGATGGCAATGGCATTCATCGGCAGCACGGCACGCATGGCGCTCTCGATGGTGAGTACCGCACCATCGGGCGTGCGGCGCGCGAATTCGATCAGGTCGGCCGGATGCAGCCCTGCCGCGCCGCCGCCAATTGCGACGTAGTTGAGGATCAGCGGACCGGTGTACAGGCCGCGGCGAATCAGACGCTCGACGCTTTCAAGCTGATGCACGTGACCGAGCATGAAATGCGGTTGGATGCCCGAACGGTGAAGGCGGCGAAGATGCTCGATGAAAAACGACGGCTTCGCATCGACCACCATTTCTGAGTAGGCGTTGAAATATTCCGGCTTCTCCAGGATCGTACCGGCGACGTCATCTGCGCTCAGCAGCTCGCAGATGTTCATCTGGCTGGAGTTGATCGTGATGGTGACCTGGTCGGGTTTCGGATCGAGCTCGGCGAGCATGTGGCGCGTATCGTAATCGAGCCATTGCGCCTCCTGTCCCTCGCCTTCCGGCGCGAACGAGATCGACCCGCCAACCTGCAGCACCATATTGGGCACCGCTTCGCGCAGCAGACCCAGCATTTCGTTGAATTTCGACAGCCGTTTCGAACCCTTCCCGTCTTCCTCACGGACGTGGACGTGAAGCACGGTGGCGCCAGCGTTGTAGCAGTCCACCGCCTTCTGGATCTGCGCGTCCATGCTGACGGGAATATCGTCCGAATCGCTCGGAAGCCATTGCGGGCCGTAGGGGGCCACCTGGATCACGAGTTTTTCCTGGTGTTCGGGAAAAAGGCTGTCGTCAAGAAAATTCATTGGGTGTCTCCAACGTGAGTGATGGTCTTTCGCACAGGGGCGATCCGTTGGAAACACTTTAAAGACTATGATTTTTTTGAATTTATCATCTTGTCACTCCAATTTATCATTTTGTCATTCTGGGGATCAGGCTTAACCCTCTATGGGCGCGACGATGCGTCCGCGTACAGCGACGCTTCGCCAGATGAAGATCTATCGGGGCTCGGCGGCTGAAGCCAGGCGACTATCTCTCCCCGCGTCGTGTGCATGCGTCTCCACATATCTCGACGAGGCAGTATTCGCGGCTGGTCCACCGGTGGGTCGCCTCCATCGGGCTCGACGACACGGCGTATGGCACGCACACGATGCGTCGCACAAAGGCCCCGTTGATTTACCGTCGCACGAAGAACCTTCGAGCTGTGCAGTCGTTGCTCGGCCATAGCAAGCTTGAGAGCACGGTTCGCTACCTCGGCGTAGAGGTCGACGACGCCCTTGAAATGGCGGAACAAACTGAAGTTTGACAGCGAGCAGGCCGGTGAGCGGTCGCTTGCCGGCCAGGAAGGGACGCTCGAGTGAGACTCACAGGTGTCAGCAGCCGCTCCAAAAGCGGCTACCAGAAAGACTCCGCGTGTTGCCGCTTTGATGTGCTAGCCTCAACATGAAGCTACCGTGAGACAACCATTTTCCAACTCGGGGCGCCGCTCTGCGAAGCAAGGGCGTATGTGCCGTCATCCGACTTGAGCACAGATCTGCACCAGTCAGTGACGTTTTTGGGCCATTCAATGCGAGCACAAAATTTGCCCTCATCGGAAACGCGCCATGTACCGCGGCCAACCATACTGTGGTGGTGACTGTCGCCACTTTCTGGACCGTTACGCCAAGTCGCTTCGAGCGTGCCGTCCGCCTCATTGGTCCAGCGAACGGAATTTCCGCTTTCGTAGGTAACCTGAACGGTTGCACCTGGCAGTATCTGGCGAAGTTCATCAACCGATAGTGGCTGAGTGTCTTCAGCAAATGCGGAGACGCATGCCGCCAATACCAAGAACGCCAAAGCTGTCTGATGGTGTGTTCTCATGGCCGACACCTCCAATGCACCGGAGATGGAGCTACGCGATTCCCGTGTTGCTCTGGTTTCGACGCACTCCGTGGTGACACCGGGTTTGAGACCCACCGGGAAGAGGGCGGGCAGATTCCCTTCGCATATCACGAAGGTCGCCCAACGATCCGGGCAAAGAGGAACCTTCGTCTGTGTCAGATTACGATACTTGACGTATCTCCAGACTTTGGATGTGCGCTGACGCACATTTCTCTATAGCTCGAATCTCGTCGACTCTATTCAACCGCGAAGCGGACAATCAACAATTTTGTTTGGCTGACTCAAACGGGGCGACATGACCCATTCAGTTTGCGCTGGCGCGGCGCGCCCCTGCTCAGCCAACAGCACGCAGTATCAGGAATCCGTCAATGCCTATGCAACCGGTGGGCTAAGCTCGACGCCGGGCGACATGATGAATCTCGCGCAGATGTTTCCTGGCGGCGTGCTGTCCGCGCTGAAGGAGATCGTTCGCAATCTTGCGCAGCCGCTCCAGAAGTAGCCGCCGGAACTGGCACGAGATCACCCGTTGTTGGCCATGCGCGAACACTTTGAGTATGTTTGATAGGGCACGAAACTGCAGCGACGTCCGAGGGAACATGGTCGTGCGCTTGGCCTGGACGCCATGGCGCCGCTGCCTTTGGGTGTTCGCATGTTTTGCCGGCCAGGAGGTTACCCCATGAGAACGCTCGTCGTGGCGGCATACCTGTCGATGTTTGTGAAGCCGTCTTGCTATGCCGCAATGCTGCTCGGCTGCCTGACAAGCCCCGTCGTGGCTCAAGAGCCAGCAAGTGCGCCCACTACGCCAAGTGCGCCCACGACTGCTGCCCCGATCTACAAGGTTGGGGACACGTGGACACTTCTATGGGAAAGAGCCGACTCCAAGCCCGGAACCCCCCTTGTTCTGAGGGTGGTAGCAGTCACGGAGAAACAAACGACGTTGTCGTCTTCGTGGAACGGTGCCCCCCCAAAAGAAATAGATTACGACAATCAGGCAAACATGACGCGAGATGGTAACGGGACAACGTATGAACCAAGCAACGGATACCTTAGCTTTCCAATGACGGTCGGAAAAAGTTGGGACTTTCATCATGTCCGGCGTTTCACGTCCGGAACCCTTGACGTGAGCGGGCACGCCGAAGTTGTTGCATTCGGGCGCGTTCAGGTCCCTGCGGGATCATTTGACGCCTACAAAATAGAGAGCCGGGGGACGAATGCAAAGCAGCTTGATCGCCTGTACAGTGCGCCATTCAGCGCGACCTATTGGTATGCGCCCAGTGTAAAGAAAATCATTAAGGAGGTTTACACGTTGTACCTCAATAACCAGGCTGAGACCCATAACATCGAATTGGCTGCGTTCAAACTTGCGCCCTGATGGATGGGGACTCTGCAAGCACCGAATAACGCTAGTGCCAGCGTTCTCACAAGAGACAAAAAGCAACCCGCGGCCGGCGACCCTGGCTGACCCGCAGGAGATCGGAGATGTCTTTGCAAGCAGGTGTGTCAATCGCGCTGGGCAAGATTGCCGTAGCGCTTGCGTTTGCAGGTATGGCAGTAACGGTACACGCCGACACGGTCCGGATCACCGTTTCGCACTACAGTGACGCAACCGGCCCCTACTTCAACAAGATGGCTCAGGAGTTCGAGAAAGCTAACCCTGGTACGACGATCAAGATCGAAGAAGTCAATTGGGACACGCTGCAACAGAAGCTCCAGACGGACATCATCGGTGGCGCGAACTCGGACCTGGCGATCGTCGGTACCCGCTGGTTGCTGGACTTCGTGAGCGACGACGTCGCCGAGCCCCTTGATGGCTACATGGACACGAGCTTCAAGGACCGCTTCATTGGCCAGATGCTGACGCCGGGTGAAATCAAGGGCAAGGTGTATGGCTTGCCGATCGCTGCTTCAACACGCGCCCTGTACTACAACAAGGACCTGCTTTCGAAAGTGGGTTATCCGAATGGTCCGAAGACCTGGAGCGACGTAATCGATGCGTCCAGGAAGCTGAAAGCAATGGGAATCGCCGGCTTTGGTCTTCAAGGCAAAGAGATCGAGACGGATGTTTATTTCTATTATGGACTCTGGAGCTACGGCGGAGACGTGATCGGCAAGGACGGCAAGGCTGCTTTCAATTCGCAGGCCGGCGTGAAGGCCGCAACGATGTATCAAACGATGATAGACGAACGTCTGACCGAACCGGGGGTCACCGGGTATAGCCGTGAAGGCGTACAGAACCTGTTCAAGCAGGGGCGTGTGGCGATGGTTATCTCCTTGCCTGTCCTGTCGAAGCAGATCGCGAAGGAGGCGCCAAATCTGAAGTACGGTATCGATCCCATTCCGACCGGAACGACGCAAGCCACCTATGCGGTGACCGATTCAATCATGATGTTCAAGAACTCCAGGGTCAAGAAGAGCGCCTGGAAGTTTCTGGATTTCCTCTTCACAAAGGGCCCGCGCGTCGAATTCTCGAAGTCGGAAGGCTTTCTGCCCACGACGAAGGCCGAAGCCAGCGATCCGGCATTCAATAGCCCAGACACCAAGGCGTTCATCGCATTGTTGCCGAACGCGCGCTTCGCACCGACTGTCGCTGGGTGGGAAGACATCGGGAAGGCAGTGTCGGATGCTATGCAATCCGTCTACCTGGGAAAGGCTCAACCCGCCGCGGCACTGAACGCGGCAGCCGAAAAGGCAAACCAGGCGCTAGGAAAGTAAGTAATGCGACTCGGGTAATCGAGATGCCAGCGCGCGAACGGTTCGCGGCGAACGGTGCGAGGCGAAATGAGGTTCTACCAGACCATGGGGTTTCATGCCCGTTTCCCGGCAAAGCGAGCTGGCCTCTGCTACGTGTTGCTCGGCCAATGCTTCATTGCCGTCGATCTTTTTGCAGCCGAGAAAGTCCGTTCAGGCACTGTGCCCGCAACGGAAGCATTCCAAGGTCTTGGGCGATCGTCAACGCCACGCGATAGTGTTTGTGAGCTTCCTCGATCCGAGGTGGGGTAGCGTTGCGGTCCGAGACAAGGTCCCCCAACAGGCACCAGGCCCAGGCTTCGTTGCCTCGTTCGCCGGAGGCTCGAGCAAGATCAATGGCGTCATGTGCGTGAGTGATGGCTTCATCTTGTCGACCAGCGAGCTGGCACACCCGACCGAAAATTGAGAGCACTAGCGACTGTCCGAACGTTAAATTACTCGCCGTCGCTTGGCGAACTGCCTCTTCCAGCAAAACCAGTGCCTCATCGGTCCGGCCCAGTGAGGCATACGCCGCCCCCAGACAGGAGGCTATCCGGGGAACGTAGATTGGAAACTCAGCGCTCTTGCACATGGCCAGTGCTGGCTCAAGTGCCCCAACAGCGACGTCGGGATTGCCTTGAATAAGGTGCATCCGTCCGACACCGTGACCAGCAAAGATCAGCTCCTCTGGCTCATTCATCCCTCGGGCCAGGTCGGTCGCCTCCTGCCCAAGGACGGCAGCCTCGTCGAATCGGCCGAGCTCGGCAAGACACAGTACCAACCAGATACGAGCGTTGACGCGCGTGAATCTTGCGTAAGCCTCATGGGAGCCGAGGCCCTGGCTTTCATCGAGGAGATCTAGCGCCTGTCGAGCATGAACCATCGCGCGTTCATAGTCTCCGCGGCCATACCGTGACCTTGCCATCATCATGGCAGCCCATGCCTTCGCATCGGGGTCGTTTCGCCGCTCCGCCAACGCCAGGGCGCGTTCGCCTGCCTCGACGGCACCGACCAAATCGCCTAACGAACCGAGCGTGAAAGCCAATCTTGATAGAACGCGCGATATGCGTACCTCGTCGCCAAGTCCTTCGGCAAGCTGTTTCGCGTTCTCCAGATTCGCCCGGTCACGTGCCAATTCTCCGAGCGGATACAGCGAGTGATTAAGTTCCCATCGGATGTCGATGATTTCACCTTGTATCGCGGCTGAGGACGGCAGGTCCGCGTAGGCACTCAGGGCTTTCTCGAACAAGACCGACGCCTCGCGATGAGCGGCGCGTTTTGCAGTATTGTGACCGGCACGCCACCACAGCCGGGCCGCCTTTTCCGTCAATCCGGCCTGGGCGCAGTGTTCAGCCAGGATTTCCGGTTGTTGCTCCGCTACGTCAAAAAAATGATTCTCGAGCGCCATTGCGATGCGGGCATGCAGTTGCTGTCGCCTGTCCCGCAGCAAGGAGCCGTACGCGGCGTCTTGCACCAGGGCGTGCTTGAAGGTGTATTCCGCATCCGGTGGGGCCCCGTGCCGAAAAACCAGCTCGGCACTGACGAGATGATCCAATGCTTCGTCGAGGCGCTCCTTGGGCATCGACGCGACCGCGCTGATGAGCTCATAAGAAAATCGCCGGCCGATTGCAGCGGCAATTTGTGCTATATCCCGCGCCGGGGCCAGGCGATCGAGACGCGCCATCAGCGAAGCGTGCAGCGTCATCGGGATTGCCAGTGGTGGCAGCGGACCATCGAGGACGTAGCGCCCGTTCTGCTCGCGCAGTACGCCGCTCTCCAGCACGGTCTTGGTCAGTTCCTCGACAAATAGCGGTATTCCATCCGTATGCTCGATGATCCGGTCTGTAACCTCTTTCGGCAGTGCCTTGCCGAGGGCTATCCGCCCGATCATCTCGGCACGTTGCCGAGGGTGCAGACGATTGAGAGTAAGGAGCATCACCCCTGGGCGGCCGATCCACGGAGAGGCGAACTCGGGCCGGAAGGTCACAATCAGCAGGACACGCAGGGTTGCAATATGATCGACAAGATGGTCCAGCGCTTCGAGCGAGCTGGGGTCGGCCCACTGCACATCTTCGAACAATATCAGCAGCGGCTGGCGCTTTGCGAGGCCTTCGATTTGCGCAATTATCGTGCTAAGCGTCTTATCCTTGTACTGTTGGGGCGTGAGGTTGAGTGCTGAGTATCGACTTTCCGTCGAGATCGATAGCAACGCCGCCACCAGCGGAGCCGCTTCGCGCAAATTGTCGGCGGCGAACGCAAGCACCGCCTCAAGCTTGTCGAGGCGTTGTTCAGCGGTATCGTCCCGCCGCAAACCGGCCGCACGCTCGAACTGGGAAATGAACGGATAGAAGGCGCTGTCTTGATGGTGGCGCGAGCAGAAATACCGCAAGCGGGCGTTCGGCTCGAATTGGAGCCGCTCTTCAAGAGCGGTGGTCAGCCGCGATTTTCCGATACCCGGCTCGCCCGAAAGCAGCACAACCTGCCCCTCGCCATTTTTCGCCTGATGCCATCGGCGGAGCAACAGTTCGATTTCTTCGTCGCGTCCGACAATGGGCGTCAACGTGGTCGCGTGCAACGCCTCGGAGCGGCTTTCGACCCCGCTGGGGCCGAGCACTTGCCAAACCTGTAGTGGGTCGTCAAAACCCTTCACGGTGCCCAGCCCCATGTCGCGATAGTCAAACAGCGCGCCGGTAAGCCGCTGCGTGCTCGTAGAAATCACCACCGCTCCGGCCTCGGCCAAGGTCTGCAGCCGGGCAGCGAGATTGGGCGTCTCGCCGACGACGCCACGCTCCTGGGCTTCGCCGTCACCTGTGAGATCTCCGACTACCACTTCACCGGTAGCAATCCCTATCCGCACGCGCAGATTTTCGTCGACCCCGGAATCGAGTTTGCCGATGGTTCGCACCAGCGTCAGTCCAGCACGTACAGCCCGCTCCGCATCGTCCTCATGCGCCTGAGGATATCCAAAATAGGCCAGCACACCATCACCCAAGTACTGGGCAATGAAGCCACCAGCCTTGGTAATGACATCGGCGCAACCCCGGTAATAGGCGCCGAGGATCTTCCGCATGTCTTCCGGATCGAGCCGCTTCGAGAGGGCAGTCGAGCCGACGAGGTCGCAAAACATGACGGTGAGCTGGCGTCGGTCCGCGTCCTCGCGTGCCAGGTGCGTGGCCATGGTCGGAGCAACGGCGCTTTCGCCAAGTTGGGCGATCGCGCGCAGCATTTTTCGGCGATGCCCAAGCAAGACGCCAAGATCCTTGAGATCCTGGTCCGTTAGATCGCGAAGGACCGACTTATCGATACCATTCTCGGCAAAGAGCTGAACATACTCGGACAAGCCGAGTGATGCCAACCACTCTCCAATGCTTCCCACCGCTTGCCTCCCGAGGTCGGCTGCCTCATGCAATGGTAGGAAAAATATTTGTTCCGCGCATGGCGACTCCGCGACCGGGCAGCGGACGCCCACTCGTCACCCAAGGCCGTTCGGCAGTTGAGCTGCGATCAGCAACAGAGGAACCGCTTCGGACACGGACCCACCCGGCGGCAATGCCATTGCGATTACTGCGGCCTGCAATTGCGATAGCGGCATTCCCCAGGTTGAGCCGTTCGCAAATCCTCATACCTTGGAGGTTGTGTGATCCTCATTGGCGCCGAGCACGACACGTTGCAACGTCCCTGGATTGGAAGGCGAGGGCCTCTTGGGTGGCAATGGTGCACCCCACAGACGCGTCAACATGCGACGCAAGGGTTCCCTAAGAGGCACGATAACCTTTTCCTGGAGAAGAACCGACGCAAAGAGAATCATGACGAGATAGGCCGGATAGGCCGAAAAATGCAGCGGCATTATACGTGCCGCGTCGGCGCATAAATGAAATCGATGAAAGCAGGACAGAAGCGGGTACGGAATTTCCAACGCCTTCTGAACTTTCAGAAATAAAGTAAAAAGCGGTATTTGCAGAGCGAAGATAGACAAAGAAGCGTTTCCGAGCCGCCTGGCCCATCTGGCAGCACGCGCCGAGGCACCTTGTAGCACGCTGGCGGCAACGAATATCAAGGCGATTTGCGCGGGCAAAATTGCACCGTTATGGAGGAGCACCTCCCAGGATTGCGGAGCATCCGCGAACAGATAAGCGGCGCCAACGTAAAATGCTGCTAGCGTGAGTATCACGATGCGCCGGTTGCGTGCGACGAACCCCGTGATCTGCTCAGCGTGTCCGGCGAATATGCCGTATGCGAGAATGCCCGCCAGAAATTCCGGAAGACGCAGCAGTGGATTATTATGGAGCATCCCTATCGCCCACACTCCATACCAGCGGTTCGCGACAATGATGATCGCTGGGAGAAGGCAGGCAGCCCACATTGCAATTAGCATCGTCCACTTGCGACGCATGGAGACCAGGCGGGGGGCGAGTATCGGAAAGAACAAATAGAAGAAAAACAGCGCCGACAAGGACCACGCCGGAACGTTGAATGCCAAATAAAAAGGATTCCATGCCTGAAGTAACAGAACTTGCAAAACCGCATTGACTTCGACTTCCGCGGCGCTCATGGCGTGTATCATCCCAGGTGCAGAACCAAGCTTATTCATTTCAACGTCATATGGGTGAGAACTCACGGCCATCAATGCAATTGCCAGCAGTAACGTAATAATGTGTATGGGATAAAGATTGGTGAACCGATTGATAAAAAATATCGATGGGGAAATGGTTATGCTTTCACCGCGCCTCGTTCCAACGTAAACATGCGACAGAATGAATCCGGATAAGATAAAAAAGATACTGGTCGCACAGCCGCCGAATCTAAACACTTGAGCCAGTGGCATCGCGTTGGCCTCCGCGTAATAATAGAGCGTGTGGTACAGAACCAGATAGCATGCAAGAAAAAAACGCAGAACGTCCAGGCCAGGAAGCATTTTCTTCATCTTTATTTCCTTAGCGTAGCGGGCTAATGCGTTGGTCTCGCAACCGCCCGCCGCTTTCATTTTCGTGACAAAATATTTCTACGTGAAAGCTTGGTGAGACACGACTGCATTGCAAGATTTTGTCGTTATAAAATGTGCAGTCTGTACGGTTTCATACCTTGTTACATCACAACCGTAACTTCTCAGCTACTGGCTCAACTTTCAGGTTGTGGCTTTCGAGGACCATACGATTGCGAGTTTGCTAACTGAAAGGGCTTTGCATAAGGCCGATCGCCTGCCGACCGCCTCAAGCCAATGCCTCTTCGCGAAGCCGGAACTGCGCCACCGCTTCATTGAGCCTCGCGCTCTGTTCCTCGAGCGAGAGCGCGACGGCCGCCGCCTCCTCGACCAGCGCGGTATTGCGCTGCATCGTCTGTTCCATTTGCGTGACCGTCGCGTTCACCTGCTCGATGCCTGCAGACTGCTCTGCGGACGCCACGCTGATGTCGCTGATGATCGCGTTCACGCGCTCGACCGCGGTAACGAGCTCGACCATCGTCGAGCCCGCGAGCGCGACGAGGCCGTTGCCGTCTTCTACGCGCCGCCCGGCGTTCCCGATCAATGCCTTGATTTCCTTCGCGGCCGACCCGCAGCGCTGCGCGAGCCCGCGAACCTCCGTCGCGACCACTGCGAAGCCGCGTCCTTGCTCGCCCGCGCGCGCAGCCTCGACGGCCGCGTTCAACGCGAGAATGTTGGTCTGAAACGCAATGCTCTCAATGACGCCGACGATGCCCGAGATCCGCGCGGAACTCTCCGAGATTGCCGACATCGTCTCGACGACGCGCTGCATGGCCTCCTTGCCACGCGTCGCAATGCCGGCCGCGCCCTCGACATAACTGCGTGCGTCGCGGGCGTTGGCCGCATTCTGGCTCACTGCCGCGGTCAATTGCTCGATGCTCGCCGCGGCCTGCTGCAGCGATGCCGACTGTTGCTCGGTGCGCGCGGAGAGGTCGACATTGCCGCTCGCGATCACGCGGACGTCGCCGACGATCGTCTGCGTGCTCGCGCGCACCTGGCTCACGGTGCCGATCAGGCCGGACTGCATCTGCTTGAGGGCGTTCAATAGCCAGGCCATCTCGTTCTCGCGGGACGTCACCACAGTGCCCGTCAAATCGCCTTTCGCGATTCTTTCGAAGTGCTCGACAGCCAGATTGATCGGCTCGACGATCGCCTTCGCGAGCTTGCGCTGGGCGATCAAGCCGAGCACGACCGCGAGCGCGGCCACTGCGGCCATCCCCCAGACGATCCGTTGGAAATGCGCAGCGGCAGCATCGAAGCGGGCCTTTTCACGTGCGACCTGGAACGTTTCGAGCGCGCCGATCGCGTTCTGGTACGCGACGAAAAGCGCTGGCGGCGCAGCCCGCTGCGTGTCGAGGAAATTGAATGCGTCGTCGTGGTCGAGCTGTGACATCGCCTTCAGGAAGACCTGGTCAAGCAGCGCCTGGCGGTTTTTCTGCAGCGTTTCGAAGAGGGCCTGTTCATCGGCGTCGCGCGGGTGCAGGCGCGAGTAGGCCTCCAGTTCATCGTTGCTCTGCGCAAGCAGGGTATGGAGCTCGGCGATCTCGGCTTTGGCGGACTGGCCGGCGCTGATGATCTGTGCGACGTCGCTCAGGCGCTCACGCAGGACGAGCATGCGCTCGGAGCTGGTCTTCAGGTGCAAGAGCGACGCGGTGTCGTCGCGGTACATGGCCTCGAGCGAACCATTGCTCACGTAAAGGCCGGCGATGCACGCGCCCACCACGAGCACGAGCAGCGCCGTATAGGCGGCGATGGTCGCAAAGAGCCCGCCGCGTATCGTGAGTTGTTTTCGCATGTGCGTTCCCTTTGCCATGGCTGGGCAAGGCCAGCGGCCGATGTGGTTTGCGGATCGACGCAAGACGGGCGCCGCCGCACAATGCGTGGCGATCCTCGCTTACGAACGCGTTAACGGCCGGGCGGATGGGAAGGTTTTATCGTCACGCGACGCGGATATACACGATTGCGACAGGGGAGATTTACTGGAAATACGTCTGCCTCACGACCCATCCAGCAACGCGCGCGTCTCCTCCGAAGGCTCCGACACGAGCACGTTCTCGAAGCTGTCCATCAAGCTGGACACCGCATAGCCGGGCGACCAGAGCCGCCCCGGCTCGCCACCGTCGCGGCTCGCCTCCCACGCCGCCAGCGCGGCATTGCCATAGATGCCCACGAGCGAGAGCCGGTGGTCGATGATGGCCGGCGGAAGCTGGGGCAGCAGGTCACGCAGCAGCGCGTTGCAGCGCTGATAGCCCACGTTCCACTTGTTTTCCAGCGCCTCGCGCAGGAACGCGCGGTTGTTCAACTGCAGATTGGCGATCATGCGGATGTAAGTCGCCTGGCCCGTCCGATCGGCCAGATCGAACATCGGCATCAGTAGCGCGCCCAATACCGCGCGCACCGTCATCCCTCCCTCTGCTTCCAGCCGGTCGACCCGCGCCTGGCGATCCTCGTCGATCAGGCGCGCGCCGTCGACGATCAATTCGCGCGCGAGCTCCTGCTTGTTCCCGAAGTAGTAGCGCAGTGAGGCGCTATTGCGCTGTCCCGCCGCCGAAATGATGTCCTGGACCGACACGCCGTCGAGTCCTCGCAGCGCGAACAGCCGCTGGGCTTCCTCTTTCAGGCGCGTTCGCGTCTCGGCGCCATCCGAACGAAGGGTTTTTCCTGGTGTGGTCATTACTTTACCGTATCGAGATAACTAACTACACTGGGTTAACTAACCCGGTAGGAGAAACTTAGCATGAAAGTTGTTATCGCTGGAGGCGGCATTGGCGGCCTCACAACCGCTCTGGCGCTGCTGCGCCACGGAATCGAGCCGATTGTACTGGAGCGTGCCCCGCAATTGACCGAGGTGGGGGCGGGGGTGCAGATCGCCGCCAACGGCACCATCGTGCTGCGCGAGCTGGGCCTCGAGCCCGCGCTGGCGAGCATTGCCACGGTGCCGTCGGGCTTCGACTACCTCGAGTTGTCGACGGGCCGGCGCCTCTATTACGCCCCGCTCGGCGAGGCGGCCGTCGCGCGTTATGGCGCGCTGCTCTACAACGTCCACCGCGCCGATCTGATCGACCTGCTCGCGAAAGCGCTGCCGCCCGGCGTGGTGCGGCTGGGCGCGGAGTGCGAATCGGTCTCGCAGGACGCGGACAGCGCCTGGGTCACGCTCAAGAGCGGCGAGGTGATTCGCGGCGACGTGGTGATAGGCGCGGACGGCATTCACTCGGCCGTGCGCACGGCCCTGCGGGGGCCGGAGGAGAAGCAGTTTGCGAACATCCTGATGTGGCGCTCGCTGATTCCCGCGGAGCGGCTCAAGGGGCTCGATCTGCCGGTGGCGGGGAACAACTGGTTCGGCATCGGCCGCAATATCGTTTCGTACTGGGTGCGCAAGGACCTCTACAGCATTCTCGCCTCGGTGCCGGCCACCGAAGTGAGCCGCGAGTCGTGGACGCAGTCGGGCGACGTCAATCAGCTACGCCGCTCGTTCGAAGGCTGCGAGCCGACCGTCCAGCGGATGCTGGACGAAGTGGACTCGGCCTTCATCACGGGCATGTATCACCGCGATCCGATCGAGAATTGGGCGGTTGGCCGGATCGCGCTGCTCGGCGACGCCGCGCATGCGATGGTGCCGTATCTCGCGCAAGGCGCCTGCCAGTCGATCGAAGACGCCTGGGTGCTCGCGAGCTGCCTCGACAAGCACGGCAAGGCTGGCGTGCAGGTCGCGCTCACCGAATACGAAGCCCGGCGCCAGCCGCGCACGCGGCGTATCCAGGCCGGGGCGCGCTACGTGGTCGACTGGGCGCACGAGCCCGATGAGGCGCGCGTGCGTCAGCGCAACGGGCGCCTGAAGGGGCTCTCGCGCATCGATCCGCTGGCCGAGATTTCGTGGTCGTTCGCGTGGGGCCACGATATTCTCGAGGCGGCCAAACTGCCGCCGGGCGAGGTCGTGGGGCTGAGCGCGGCGCGCGAAGGCAAGCGCATGGCGCGCGCCGAAAGCCAGCGCGCCTTCGATCTCTGGAAAGGCTTGTTCACGCCCGACGACGTCGCGCGCGGCGACCGTGGGCAACGCGCGGCCTACGAGCGCTTCCTGCTCACGCAGTTCCCCGCGCCGGCCAGCACCGAGGTGAGCCCGGTCGATCTCGATGGCGTGAGCACCTTGCGGGTGACGGCCGCCGGCGCCGGCGCCGGGCGAGGCGCCACCGTCCTGCATTTCCATGGCGGCGGCTACGTGCTCGGGTCGGCGCAGAGCTCGGTCGAATACGCGAGCCGTCTGTCGCGCGCGCTGAACGGCCCGTGTTACACGGCCGACTATCGCCTCGCGCCCGAGCATCCGTATCCGGCGGCCATCGACGATGCATTCAGTGCCTGGCGCGGCCTGCTCGCAACGGGCGTGGATCCTGCCACGGTCTTCCTGAGCGGCGAGTCGTCCGGGGGCGGGCTCGCGCTCGCGCTGGCGGCCGCGTTGCGCCGCGCGGGCCTGCCGTTGCCGGCGGGCGTGATCGCCATCTGCCCGATGACCGACCTCACGCTCGAGGGCCCCACGATTCTGGCGAACTCGGGCGACGACCCGGCCGCGAACCGCGAGACGCTGGCCAACCTCGTAGCGTCCTACTTCCAGGGCCACGAGCCGACCGATCCGATGGTGTCGCCGCTCTTTGCCGATCTCGCGGATCTTCCGCCGGTGTATCTCGCCGCCGTGCGCGGCGAGGTGCTGGAAAGCGACACGACGCGCTTCGCGGAGCGGGCCACGGCGGCGGGCGCGAATGTGACGTTGAAGATGGTGGACGATTCGGTCCACGTCTTCACGCTGTTCCCGTTCTTGCCCGAGTCGGCCGCCACGCTGGAGGAAATCGGCCTGTGGAGCCGCAAGCTGCTGCGCAAATGATGGACGGCAGCCGCGCCGGGTCTGTGCCCGGCGCGGCTTGGGCGAGCGCGTTCGCCGTTCCCGGTGCCGGCTAGCCGAATCTGCAAATGTAAATTTTCTGACTGTCCGTGCTTTTTTTCCCGTGCAAAGTATCGTCGTGGGCGCAACGCTCACGCCAGGAGACGGGAAAACCATCAAGGACGCTCAGGTCGGAAGACGCGCCTCGCCAGGCAGCGGGACTTCAAACGCGACTGAAGCGGGCAGGCCCAAAAAGCCATTGATGTGATTCATATGTTTTGGAGTACGACATAACCATAAGATGGAGTCATTTCATGAGGAAGGTAAGGAGATTGCCTGGATCGCGCGCGCGTAAATCGATATTGCGCGGCCCGGGAAAGACGGGATTGCTAGCCGGCGTCATTTCAACGGTGACGCTGTATTCCGTGCCGGTATTCGCGCAATCGTCGGTGACGCTTTACGGACTTGTTGATGCCGGCGTGCGCTATACGACGCACGCGAATCCGGCGGGTGATTCGCAGTTCCAGATGGAGAGCGGCGCAAGCGAGAGCTATTTCGGCATCAAGGGCGTGGAGGATATCGGGGGCGGCACGAAGGTGGTGTTCAATATGGAGGACCGCTTCTTTCCGAACTCGGGGGCGACCGATCCGGCTTATCCGTTCTTCAATACGGCCTTTGTGGGCCTGCAATCGAACACCTTCGGCAAGCTCACGATGGGGCGCCAGCTCAATCCGCTTTCCGACGCCGTGCTCAGCGCCTATGTGACGAACCGCTGGCTGCCGACGTTCTATCAGTTCCGGCCCGAAGTCATGATGGCCCAGGGCGTGTGGACGAGCAACATGGTCAAGTACGCCGCGCGCTGGCAATACCTCACGGCCGAGGTCTCGTACGCATTTGGCGGCAACGCGGGCCAGTTTGGCGCGGGCAGCCAGATTGGCGCGTCCATTCTCTATTTGCCGGCCGCGCCGCTGACTCTCGCCGCGGCCTATCTCGACTCGCGCGATGCGGTGAACTCATCGGCGCACCTCAAATCGTGGACCGCCGGCGGGACCTACACGTTCGGCTCGACGACCGTGACGGCGGGCTGGGCGGTCAATCGCGAGGACGCCGGCTTTGTCGGCAATTTCCCCAACGGGCCGTTCTCCGAGCCCGCATTGACGGCGCTGAAATTCAACACGTTCAGCCAGCGGCAGATGTTCTATGGGGGCGTGACGCAGCAGATCGGCTTTGCGACCCATCTTTCGGCCAACGTATGGCGCACGACCCAGACCGGCAAGACGCAGCCCGCGGATGGCAACGCGACACAGTTCCAGTTGCTCGCGGACTACAACTGGTCGAAGCGCACGGATACGTATCTGGAAGTCGATTATTCGCTGTACCGAGGCGGCATGGTGGGTGCGCAGTTCCAGGGCGTCAATGCAGTGAGCTCCGCTTTCGGCACCACGCAGCTCGGCGTGACGGCAGGCTTGCGGCATTTGTTCTAGCCTGCGGGGTTCACGGCGCGATCCCGGCTATTCCTGGAACGACGCAAGCAGTTCCTGCGAACAGATTTCGATGCGTCCGTACTTGAGCGTGATCGCGCCTTTTTCCGCCATCGCCTTGAGTTCCAGCGAGAGTGTCTGGCGCGTGATGCCCAGCATCATCGCCAGGGTGTCCTGCGAGAGGCTCACGTCGTGGCGGCACTGCGGCGCCACGGTGACGTCGCCCGAAGCGAGCAGCAGCAGGCGGCGCGCGATGCGCGCGCGCGTCGAATGCAGCGTGGCGTCTTCCACCATGCGATAGAGCCAGTGCATGTGGATCGACTGCAACTCGGCAATCGCGCGCACGAACACGGTGCTCTGCATCAGTTCCTCGAAGGCGGCCGTGCGGACCACGAAGAGTGTCGAGCGATCGAGCGCGACGACGTCGCGCGGGCGAGGCTGGCGGTTCGTGAGCGAGGTCTGCCCAAACCAGTTGCCCGCTTCGATCACGGCCAGGATGGCCTCCCTGCCGTCTTCGCGCAGGGTGAAGGCTTTGAGCCGGCCGCTCTTGATGCCGTAAAAGCCCGTGGGTGCATCGCCGCGACGGAACAGATATTCGCCGGGGCGGAGCGTGATCGACTCGCTTTTGCGAATCAACGCCTCTTGCTCTTGCGGGGGCAACGCGCTGAACCACTGGTTCGTCCGCATTGCTTCGGACGTGTCGGTTATGTGTGCCATGAGAAGCAATCAAAAAACATAGCAATACGGAAGCACGTTGCCGGATGGATACGCAGTGCGCCTATCATCGCGCCAAATGCCGCGAAAGACGCGGAGAAACAAAGGGCCGCTGTTCGCGAGAACAGCGGCCTTGCTTGCGACGGACGCGAATTGCGGATGGACGCAATTATTGGCCGGCCGCCGGCGACTTGGTGCTCGGGGTGGCCAGCGTGTTGTTGGTCCCATACGCGGCGGCGCCGGGTGCTGCGCTATTGCTCATGTTGTCCTGCATGCCCGAGTTCGCCGAGCCGGTGCCCATGCCGCTGTCCGAGTTGGTGGAGCCAGGCATGCCGTAGCCGCTCGTCGAATTGGACGGCGCCGGCGCCGCTGCGGCCGGCGATTTGGTGGTCGGCGTCGCTAGTGTGTTGTTCTGTGCGTAAGCAACGCCCGAAAGCGCGAGTGCGGCCGCAGCCGCGACTAATGTGCCGATTGTCTTGTGCATGATGCGTTCCTCCAGAATTGGGCTGGAATCTCGACGCAGCCGATCGCCGCCTGCTAGACCATGAATTGAGCAATCACTGTGGCCGGTACGCCTGACGCAACGACTTACTGGCGCCCTTGGCCACGTGACGGCTCGATACCAAGTGCAATGGAAAACACCTACTGACCCGATTTCCTGAAGCACTTCAAAAAGTATAGGTCAAGCTGCAAATACGCGTTGGCGGTGCCGCAGCCTTACTTCGTATGATCGACCAGCGTTTTCAGATCCGTCACGCTATAGGCCATGGAGCCGCGGAAGCCGGCGCCCACGCGCACAGGTTGGAGATCCGCAATTTCCTCTCCCTGCGCGAATGGGAAGGTCAGCTTGCCTTCGCCTGCCCACACGTCGGCGATCTGCGCGTTGTCCATGATGGAGAGAACGAGTTCGTTCACCGCGGGCGTGTCGTGCTGACCGGCGGCGAGGCGCGGAAAGTAACGCTGATTGACCACCGGTCGACCGGCGATGCCGAGCTTCGAGACGTCCTGAACCGCCGCCTCGAGCTTGACCTCGGCGTGGGCCAGCCGTTGCCCCGCGGCCGAGGCCGTCGCGGCGAAACGCGTACCCGCTGTGACGGGCGCCGCTGCCGGGCTCAGCGCGGCGAACGTGCGCGTTTGATGGATCTGGCCGTAACGCTTCGGGAAGCCCTGGATCAGCCCGCGCATCATGGCCGAATCGTTGTCCACGAAGATATACGGGCAAAAGGAAACGGGCTTGCCCTCATGAAGGGCGTCGACGAGAACGAAGAACTCGCGGTACTGATAGCGCGCCGGATCGAGCATTTCATCGTTGCTGCCGGTGAATTGCCAGTCGATGAAGAGGGCGGTTGCGTGGCCGGGAGACGCGGGATCGAGGCTCAGGCCCTTGGGGAGCACCGCGGCTGCGGCTGCCGGGTCGGCCCAGAATTCGACGAGGATGAAGTCGCCGGCATAGTGCCAGGGCGGCGGGGGCGCGATGCTCGAAAGGCCACGGGGCGAAAGCGGAACGGCGTAGGGCTTATTCATAAGGATTCCGTATTGAAATGGATGGGGACTGGAGGGCGGATGGCTGAATGGCGTCAGCTTGCGGAAGGAGCCGGGATGGCGGCGTTGCGGCCGGCCAGCCCGTTGCCCGGCGACCAGTTCTCCGCGGCCACTTCGATGATGTTGATGAAGACGTCCGCGGGATCCACGCCGGGGTTGGCCTGCAGCGTCTTCACGAGGTGCTCGTAGAAGCGCTTCTTGTCGTCTGCGTTGCGGCCCGCGGTCAGCGTGATTTGAATCAGCAGCAGGTCGGGGCTCCGCTTGAACGGGAACGTCTCGTTGGCGAGGAAGTTGGCTTCGTCGTGTTCGGTGATCGTCATGAAGAACGCTTCGGGGTGCACACCCAGCGCCTCGTGCAGCGAGGCGTGAATGCCCTCGAGAACGGCGGTGCGGAATGGCGCGGGTTTGCCCTTGCGCATCGACACATGGGTCATCGGCATGAATAGCTCCGTTTGGTGATGTTGGGTGCTGTTGGGTGATCGCTGCGCCCAATCTTAGGCGTCGGGCCGATCGCGTCCAACAATCGGAGCGAATTGTTGTGATGAGATTTCTAAATCATCGGCGGGGGGCGTTTTCACCCGTTTCACACCGCGCTCCCCCATTCAGGGGATATTGCCGCCCCTCCGATATCCGCATGATTGAGTCAACGGCCCGCTGCCAGAACCAGAACCAGAACTAGAACACCCCTCCGGCGTGCGAGCGATCCATTTCGGAAAGTCAAGGAGATATCGATGTCGGAAGACGTGCAGACGGCGAGTGCCTACGCCTACCCGCTGCTGATCAAGCAGCTATTGCATACGCCTTTTGCGCAGGCGCAGGACCAGGAAATCGTCTACCGGGGTCAGGTCCGGATGACGTACGCGACGCTGCGCGAGCGCATTGCGCAACTCGCTAACGGCCTGAGCCAGCACGGCGTGCAACATGGCACCACCGTCGCGGTCATGGATTGGGACAGCCACCGCTACCTCGAAAGCTATTTTGCGGTCCCGATGATGGGCGCGGTCCTGCAGACCGTCAATGTGCGTCTTTCCCCGGCCGAAATCGCCTGGACGATCAACCACGCGGGCGCCGAAGTCCTGCTCGTTCATACCGACTTCATTCCGGTGGTCGAGCAGATCAAGGACCAACTGGAGAAGGTGCGCACGTTCATCTGGATCGACGAACCGGGCAGCGAAGCCCCCGCGCACAGCATTGCGTTTGCAAACGAGTACGAGGCGATGCTCGCCGCGAGCAGCACGAGCTACGCGTTTCCGGATTTCGACGAGAACACCCGCGCGACCACGTTCTACACCACCGGCACGACCGGCCTGCCGAAGGGCGTCTACTTTTCGCATCGGCAACTGGTGCTGCACACGCTCACGCTGATGGCGGCGCTTGCGAGCCCCGTTTCCGGCCAGCGCTTTCATCGCGGCGACGTGTATATGCCGCTCACGCCGATGTTCCATGTGCACGCGTGGGGCATGCCTTATATCGCCACGGTGATGGGCGTGAAGCAGGTCTACCCGGGCCGCTATGTGCCGGAGCGACTCGTGAAACTGATCGAGGACGAAGGCGTCACCTTTTCGCATTGCGTCGGCACGATCCTGCACATGCTGCTCACGTGCCCGCAAGGCAAGGAGACCGACTTCAGCAAGTGGAAGGTCATCATTGGCGGCAGCGCCTTGCCGATCGGCCTGGCCCAGGCGGCGCTCGAGCGCGGCATCGACGTGTTCGCCGGCTACGGCATGTCCGAGACCTGCCCGGTGCTGAGCCTCGCGCAACTGCCGCCCGGCGCCGAAGCCCTGGACGCCGACGAGCAGGTTCGCCTGCGCTGCAAGACCGGCTTCCCGGTCCCGCTCGTCGACCTCCGTGTGGTGGACGACAGCATGGCCGATCTCGCACGCGACGGCAAAGCCACGGGTGAGATCGTCGCGCGTGCGCCGTGGCTCACGCAGGGCTATCTGAACAACCCGGACGCCAGCGCGCAACTCTGGGCCGGCGGCTATCTCCACACGCAGGACATCGCCAGCATCGATCCAACCGGCAACGTGCAGATTACCGACCGACTGAAGGACGTCATCAAGTCGGGCGGCGAGTGGGTTTCGTCGGTCGAAGTCGAGAGCCTGATCTCGCAGCACGAGGGCGTCTCCGAAGTGGCCGTCATCGGCATCAAGGACGAGAAGTGGGGCGAGCGGCCGGTTGCGCTGGTCGTGCTCAAAGAGGGCGCGGCCGTCAACGAGGATGACATCAAGCGCCATGTGCACTCGTTCAGTGAATCCGGAAAGATTTCTAAATACGCGGTGCCGCAAGTCGTGAAATTCGTCGAAGCGCTGCCCAAGACGAGCGTCGGCAAGATCAACAAGAAGGGACTGCGCGAGCAGTTCGTCTGAGTGAGCGAGTCAGGAGCATGAGTATGGAGAACTACAGCATCGGCACCCTCGGCGATTTCGTGGGCCGGGAACTGGGCGTGTCGGACTGGGTGGTCGTGGATCAGGCGCGCATCGATGCGTTTGCCGCCTGCACCGGCGACCGGCAATGGATTCATGTCGATGTCGAGCGCGCACAACGCGAAAGCCCTTTCGGCGGCACCATCGCGCACGGCTATCTGAGCTTGTCGCTGCTCGCGAGCCTCGCGATGGAAATCGGCATCGTCCCCAAGGACGCTTCGGCGGGACTGAACTATGGCCTCGACAAGGTCCGCTTCATGACGCCGGTGAAAGCGGGCGCGCGCGTGCGTAACCGCGTCACGCTCGCATCGGTGGAGAACAAGGGCGGTGGGCGCATTTTGATCAACACGACGAATACGCTGGAGATCGAGGGCGAGGACAAGCCCGCCTTGATCGCCCAGACGCTCGCGATGCTGATCGCGTGAACAAGGCCCTGGCTGCGTACCCGATCGTACGAAGCTGAAGACATACTCGAGGAGCACCCCATGGCAGTCGTCACTGAAACCCCCCGGCAAAGCGAGAGCGCGAATGCGTTTGCCGCTTCGGTCGAGCAAGCGCTCCCGGGCCCGAACCCATTCGTTGGCCTGCGGCCCTGCGATGTGCTGGCCACCGTGCAGCAGATCGGCGCCCAGGCGATGCGTCAGCCCGCGCTCGTGATGGAGCAGGAAATGACGCTCGCCCGCGATATGCTGGGCATCGTCACGGGGCACGCGAAAAGCGCGCCGCCGCAAGGCGACAAGCGCTTCGCCGATACGGCGTGGCAGCAGAACCCGATCTATAGCATGACGATGCGCGGCTATCTCGCCTGGCGCGATTCGATCGCCGGCTTCGTCGAGCGCTCGGGGCTCGACGCGAACACGAAGGAGCGCGCGAAGTTCGTGGCCTCGCTCTTCACCGATGCGGCCTCGCCCACCAACACCTTGCTCGGCAATCCGGCCGCATTGAAGAAGGTCGTGGATTCGGGCGGCATGAGCCTGCTCGATGGCTTGAACAATGCTGTCAACGACATGCTCAAGAATCAGGGCATGCCGGCGCAGGTGAACAAGACGGCGTTCGAAGTGGGCAAGAACCTGGGCACGTCCAAGGGGGCGGTGGTCTTTCGCAATGAATTGCTCGAGCTGATTCAATATTCGTCGGCAACCACCGAGGTCTATAGCCGGCCCCAGCTGATCGTGCCGCCCCAGATCAACAAGTTCTATGTCTTCGACCTGGCCGAGGGCAAGAGCATCGTCGACTATCTGGTCCAGAACGGGCTCCAGACCTTCGTCGTGAGCTGGCGCAATCCGACTAGCGCGCACAGCCATTGGGATCTCGACACCTATGTGAGCGCGCTCATGGAAGCGATCACGGCCGTGCGCGAGATCACCGGCAGCGAGGACGTCAACGTGCACGGCGCCTGCTCCGGCGCGATGACGATTTCCGCGCTGCTCGGGCATCTCGCGAGCCGGGGTGAAAAGACGGTCAACGCGACCACGCTGATGGTGGCCGTGCTCGACAATTCCGCCGACTCGCAGCTTGGCCTCTTTGCCACGCCCGAAGCCGTTGCGGCGGCCAAGCAGCACAGCATCGCACGCGGCGTGCTGGCGGGCGAGGAGATGGGCCGCATCTTCGCGTGGATGCGCCCCAACGATCTGGTCTGGAACTACTGGGTCAACAACTATCTGATGGGCAACGCGCCGCCCGCGTTCGACGTGCTTTACTGGAACAACGACACGACGCGGCTGCCGGCGAAATTCCATGGCCAGCTGCTCGATATTTTCACCGAGAACCTGTTCAGCCGGCCGGGTGCGCTGACGGTGCTGGGAACGCCGGTCGACCTCTCGCAAGTCACGTGCGACAAGTACGTGGTGGCGGGCATCACCGACCACATCACGCCGTGGAAGGGCGTGTATGGCACGGCGCGCCAGTTTGGCGGCAATACGCGCTTCGTGCTGAGCTCGAGCGGCCATATCCAGAGCCTCATCAATCCGCCGGGCAATCCCAAGGCGAAGTACTTCCTCAATCCCGCGCTGCCCGCGGATGCCGATGCATGGCTGAGCGCTGCGCAAACCGAGAAAGACTCGTGGTGGGCCAACTGGCGCGACTGGCTGGTGGAGCGCTCAGGAGTCAAGCGAGCAGCGCCGGCCGCACCGGGCAGCGAACGGCATCCGGCCCTTGCCGCAGCGCCCGGAACGTACGTTCTGGAAGCGTGACGGCACGCTCAGCGCCGAACGCGAATTTTTATCTTTTACTTTCAATCAGGAGATCCAGACATGGTATCGACGAACCCCAGCGGCATCTTTGCCGAGTACACGAAACTCATTACGCAGTTCAAGCTTCCGGGCGTGGACGTTGCGGCATTTCTCGAATCGCGCCGTAAGGACGTCGAGGCGCTTGCCGAGGCCAACATGACCGCGCTCGCGGGCGTGCAGCAAGTCAGCCAGAAGCAGGTGGACATTTTCCGCGCGAAGATGGGCGAGCTGCAATCGCTGGTCTCGCGGCTGACGAAGCCGGAGAGCGTTGGCCTGAGCGCAGGCGAAGACGTGAAGAATGCGCTGCAAAAAGCCTTCATCGACATGCAGGAGCTGGCGGACGCGGCGTATCGCGCTCAGACCGACAGCATCGCGGTCGTGACGAAGCGCTTTGCCGAGCATGTCGAGGAAGTCAAGGCGCTCGTGCAAGTCAAGAAGTGATCTTGCGGGCCCGCCGAGCAGCCGCCGTGGCGGGCCATCACGTGACATGGCGCGCCACTATGTGCCCATCGCGTGCCCGCCACGTGCGATTACCTACCATCACAGAACGTCCTGGCAGGGGAAACGACCGGATGAACGACATACAAACAAGCCCGGAGGTGGTCGAAGTCATGCAAATCCAGACGCTCGATCTGGACGGCCAGTTGCTGCGCGTCGGGGTCCGCCGCGGCCGTGACGATGGCGTGCCGCTGCTGCTATTCAACGGCATCGGCGCGAATCTCGAACTGGTCGAGCCGTTCGTTGCCGCGCTCGACGACGTGACCGTGATCGTCTTCGATGTGCCCGGCGTGGGCGGCTCGCCCGCTCCACTGATTCCCTACCGCTTCTCGACGCTCGCGGTGCTCTCCGAGAAGTTGCTGACGCGGCTCGGCTACGCAGGGCCGGTCGATGTGCTCGGCGTGTCGTGGGGCGGTGCGCTCGCGCAGCAGTTCGCGCATCTTTACCCGCGCCGCTGCCGCAAGCTGATTCTCGCGGCCACCTCGCCGGGCGTGATCATGGTGCCGGCGCGGCTGTCCGTGCTGGCGAAGCTGGTCGGCCCGCGCCGCTACACCGATCCGGCGTATCTGAAGGAGGTTGGCGCCGAGATTTACGGCGGCGCCTACCGCCGCGACGCCACGCTGCTCGACGAGCACAGCCGCCACATTCAGGCGCCGCGCGGCCGCGGCTATCTTTACCAGTTGCTGGCGGCGTCGGGGTGGACGAGCCTGCCGTGGCTCGGCGCGCTGCGCCAGCCAACGCTCGTCATGCACGGCAACGACGATCCCATCGTGCCGCTCACGAACGCGAAGATTCTTGCTGCGCGGATACCCAAAGCCACGCTGCATGTGATCGACGATGGCCACCTGTTCCTCATCACGCGTGCGCGGGAAGTCGCGCCGCTGGTGAAGCGCTTTCTCGGGCAGGAGACGGGTTGAGCGCGGTGGCCAACGAGAAGGAGCCGCTCGCGGGCGCGAAGGCCCGCGCGGCGGCTGACGACAAGCTCACCCGACTCAAGCGCATGCGCGCAACGGCAACCGCTTTACTGGTGGCCATGATCGTGCTGTTGTTCGCGTGTGTCGTCTGGCAGGCGGCCTATCCATGGCTCGCGTGGCCGCGCGCGTTCGCGGAAGCGGGCACGGTAGGCGCCATTGCGGACTGGTATGCGGTGGTGGCGCTATTTCGGCATCCTATGGGTCTGCCCATTCCGCACACGGCTATTGTGCCCAATAACCAGGCACGCATTGGGGAGAGTCTGGGCAGCTTCGTGGAAGAGAATTTTCTGACGCCCGAACTGGTTGTGGGGCGCTTGAGCGAATACAACGCCGCGCACGCGCTGGCGACGTGGCTGGCGGAAAGGGAGAACAGTGCGGCGATTGCGGGTTTGGCGGCCGATTCATTGCCGCGCCTGCTCGAACGCCTGGACGAGGCGGATATCGAAGCGTTATTCGACCGGTTCGTGTTCGCACAGGCGCGCACGCTCGATGTGTCCCGCATCGCCGGCCAGGTGCTCGACATGCTGACCGAGGGCGATCGCCATCAGCCGCTGCTCGATCGCGGGCTGAGCGCCATGAAGACATGGTTGACGGACAACGTCGATCTCATCAAGGCGAAATTCAGCGAAGCGTCGCGATTCACGCCTGCGCTGCTCGATGCCTATATCGTCAACAAATTCGTTGAAGGCATCGTCGCGCTGATTCATGAAGCGGCGGACAATCCCGATCATGAGCTGCGCGGGCAGTTTGACGAGGCCGTGCGCGCACTGTCGCTCGATCTGCAAACCGCGCCCGCGTACCGGAGATTCGGCAGGCTGCTGTTGCGCGATGGCATCCGGCATTTCAAGGCGGGTGGCTATAGCCGCGTCATAATCGATCGCGTGCGATTGCTCCTGGCTGCCGATGCACAAAGCGCGGAACCGGTTGTGCGCGGTGTGATCGCCGGCGCTTTGGTGTCTTTCGGCGAAGCCATCGAAAGCACGCCCACGATGCAAAAAAAGCTGAACGCTTGGTGGCTCGAGCTGGCGCGGGCGCTGCTTGCGCGTTACCGCAATCGGCTGTCACTCATGATTGCCGATGTCGTGAAAGGCTGGAACGCGCAAGAGGTAAGCGGCAAGTTCGAAGCGGAAATCGGCCGCGATCTGCAGTTCATCCGGATCAACGGGACGTTCGTGGGCGGGTTTGTGGGTGTGGTCATACACACCTGCGTGTTTGCGCTTGGGCGGTAGCGCATAATGGCCGTTTCCAGCGCGAAAAAGTGTCTCACGCAGAGGCCGATTCAACGATTTGTGGATACAGTCGTGCCTCGAGCGCGCCGTAACGGCGGCCCGCAACTCAACCCGCCGACAATAATGTCTCGAGTGCCTGCAAAGTCGCCAACGCGCCTTCGTCGACGCCAATCCCTAACGCAGGGGGAATGGCAGATTCTTTTGGATTGATGCGAACGACGCGCGGACCATGGCGCTCGCTGAACCGGCGGACTGTGGGTAGCGCGCGTCCCGCACCCATCTCGAGCACAATGAGGTGGTTCACCTCGTGCAACCAGCTGGCAAGACGAGAGGCCTGGCGCTGCGCAGCACGGTCCACCCATTTCCAGTCGCCGAACATCAGGATGTTCGGCCGCGCAAGCGATCCGCAATGCGGACAGCGCGGCAATGCGTTTTGCAGGCGGCAGGTGCGCGGATCGACGACGGGATCGAAGTCGTCGGCTGGCCATGTATCGTTCGTGCAGGCGTCGACGCATTGCAGCGCATGAATGGTTCCATGGCATTCCTCGACTCGTTCGCCGGAGAAGCCCGCTTTTTGGAACTGGCCGTCGACGTTGCTCGTGAACACGAACGCGCCATGCTCCATGCGTGACGCCCAATTCAGCAGAAGATGAAAACCCGCATGCGGTTGCGTCGCGCGATAGAGTTTGAGGCGGTGCCCATAGAAGCCCCATGCAAGATGCGGATCGCTTGAGAAGACAGCAGGGTTGGCGATGTCCTCGAACGAGAAGCCGTGATGCCGCAGCGCGGGGTATGCGTGCCAGAAACCATCGTCGCCGCGGAAATCGGGCCGGCTCGTGTAACCTGCGCTCCTTTTGGTCTCCTTCCAGAACGCTGTTCCGAGGCCATTTCGCTCAGTTCCGGCAGGCACGCGATCGACGCTGTTCGCGAGCGGGAACGGTTGATCGCCGAAGTCTCTGAGCAACGCCTGGAGCGTCCTGTTGATCTCTTCGTCGGTAAAGCCGGCTATTGGGTTGTTGCCCACGTCTCGGGTTTGAATGCCGTCCGCTGCCGGGGCCAACCGATATTCGAACGGATTCTCGCGGGACGGCGTCTTGCACTGAGCCCAATCGTCCTCGGTCGTCGGCCCGGTATCGGGCGACGGCCCACCGGACATCACTGGCGATGGCGGGCGAGGGCCACCGCTCTGTCCGCGCTCTGGACCATTCACCAGGTCATAGCCGAACATGAACAACGCGGCTTCCATTGCGCGCAGCCGCTGCGCTCTGGAGTCCAGCCGCGCAAATGCGCTATCCTGGGTACTGCGGTGCGACGCGACCGCAGCCAGCAGCCAGCTCGCCTTCATATTCCAGGTGACGTAAGAATGCCCGCGTACCAGCCTCTGAAACGTGTATCCGTCCTGGGCCGCATTACGCGCCGGCGGATTGCCGGAGTTCGAAGCGCTCTTCGCGGCCGCCCACGGGAAATTCAGCGCTGCCGGCACGCGGTTGCGTCCCGTCTGACGACAGAACAGCACGACCGCCCGGCAAAGTGCGGCGGCCACGCGGCTATCGTAGATCGCGAAATCGTCGCAAACAAGCGAATACACCTTGCTCATCCCCGACGTGAAGCGAAGCTCGCTCCGCGCAAAGGCCGGGTGATCCGTGTCGCCCGCGTTGATCGCGTCGCGTGTCTCACCGATGATGCGGCAAAGGTCTGCGCGCCACGTGTTGAGCCAGCCAACGTTATGGTTCACGACACCGCCCCATTTCATCACTGCGGTTGCCGCCGCCAGCACGCCGCCGGTGTCGCCCGCCGCCAGTCCCGTGCGCAACGCCTTCTGCAAGCGCTCAAGCACGCTCACGTTTGACGCGAAGTCGCTACCGGCGTCCAGGCCGTATTCTGGCAGCGGGACGTGGGCCCACCGATAATTCTGGTAGGCGTTGAACAGGCTGGTGCACGCCCATGGCTCGTTTCCCTTGCGCACGATGCAGGCGTGGGCAAAGGTGACATCGTCGAGATGCGCGCTCATCCACGCGACGAATTCGTGGACGTCATTCGTCGCGAGGTATTCGCTTTTTTTCATTGTTCCTGTCCAGTTGGTCCAAGTGCTCTATCGTCCATGCGTGATGACGGGTGCAGACGACCTGATTGGCAATATCGGCAGCAAGCCCGGCTTCTTGAGTCCAGCCCGCCCGACCTTGAGATGAGGCACACAGGGGCGCTGCCTCCTCCTGGAGCCGGCCGTCAACGTAACGTGTTCCGCAGGGACAGGGAAACGAAGCGCGTTGTCCTCCAACGGTCACGACAGCAGCGTCGCTGTTCAGCGCGCGGCTGCCTGATTGGCATACAAGTTGACCGGGATGGGGCCGTTACGGAACAGGAGGAGCGCCACGATACCTCCAGCGAAAAACACGCCTGCTGCCGACCAGAACACGAGGTGGTCGCCGGCGAGGGTCGCGCGGGTGAGCGTCGCGGGCTGTGTCGCCGCGTCGGCATGTTTCGTCAAGTAGTTGCTGACGGCGGTCGAGGCGAGCGAATTGAATGCAGCTATCCCTATCGCTCCGCCAACCTGCTGGACCGTGTTCACCATCGCGGAAGCAACCCCTGCGTCATGGGCGTGGACCCCGGAGGTCGCCGCATTCTGAACGGGGCTGAAGATCATGCCAAATCCGATACCGGTCACCAGCAGCGCAGGCAGAACGTGCACGGTATAACTGGCATTCGCGCTGATGCCAGTGAACATCGACATGCCAGCAGCAGCCAGCGCGCATCCGATCGGTACAAGAGGTCGCGGGCCGGTGCGCGGAAAGAGTGCTGTCCCGAAGACAATCGAGCTCATGACGACTGCGCCAATCATGGGCAGGAATGCGACGCCTGCATTGACCGGGCTGAACTTCAGAATTTCCTGAAGGTAATACGTCAGAAACAGAAACACGGCGAACATTCCCATGCCGCAAATCCAGAGCGTCAGAAAGGCCGCGCCGCGGACCCGATCAAGGACGACACTGAGTGGCAACAGCGGGTTGTCCACACGGCGCTCGATCATCACAAACATCATCATCAGGATGACCCCGGCAGCCAGCGGGGCGAGCGTCCAGATGTCTCCCCAGCCTCGCGATGCAGCGTTGCCAAGACCGTACACGATGCCGACCAGGCCGAGCATCGCAGTCGTGATTCCAGGTAAATCAAGACGTGTGCGTGGTGAGCGGTCACCGCGAGGAACGAACGCAAGCGCGCCGAACAGCGCAACCACGCCAAAGATGAGGTTCACGTAAAGGCACCATCGCCACGAAACGGTCTCGGTGAGGACCCCGCCCAGCAACAACCCCAGTGCACCGCCGACGCCCGAAACCGCGCCGAACACGCCAAAAGCTCGACCGCGATCTTCTGCGTTATCCGCGAAAATCAACGACACCAGTGACAACGCCGCCGGAGCAAGCATGGCTGCAAACGCACCCTGCGCGACGCGAGCTACAAGAAGCGCAAGAAACCCGTTGGCGGCTCCGCCAACGGCAGACGCGATCACGAACCCGGTTACTCCGACCAGGAACATTCGTTTTCGCCCAAAGAGATCGGAAAGCCGCCCCCCCAAGAGCAAAAGGCTCCCAAACGCGAGTGCGTATCCGGTGACGATCCATTGCCGGTTGTCCGTAGAGAATCCGAGATCGTGTTGCGCGGACGGCAGTGCAATGTTCACGATCGTGTTGTCCAGTACATCCATCAACTGAGCAAGACTCAAGGCGCCAAGCGCCATCCAGCGCCCCCTCCCTCTGGATTGCAAGCCAGAGGGAGGGTTGTCGCGATGCGCTCGGGTCTTCCCGGGCTGCCTCGGGTTCTCTGGTCGCGGTGCAGGCTCGTCGTGATCTCCGGTTTGATCACGCCCAACATGGTCGCCCGGCGTGTCGATCAGCAAGACGAGCTTTCCCATCGCGCGACCGGCTTCGCCGACGCGATGGGCCTGCGCGACTTCGGGGAGAGGAAAGGTATGAACGGCTGGAAGCACGAACCGGCCCGAAGTCACCAGCTCGCCGATCTGGGCGAGCACATACAGCGCACGACCGTCATCCCCTCGGCTGAATCGCACGCCGTACCGCTCTGCACCACCGAAATCGGCGACTGTGATCACGTGGTTCGGTCCGCCGGCGAGCTCGATGAGTTCGGGCAAAATGCCGTTTCCGGCAACATCCAATGCCAGGTCGACGCCTTCTGGCGCCAGGGCGTAAACCCGATCGGCCATGCCTTCTCCGTATGCAACGGGTTCGGCACCCAGGGTGCGCACGTATTCTTGATTGGCTGGGCTGGCTGTACCGATCACGCGCGCGCCACGCGCCACCGCGAGTTGAATGGCGGCCGCGCCGATGTTGCCCGAGGCGCCGTTGATCAACAACGTGGCACCGCGCGTGACGTGGAGTTGGTCCAGTGCGCGAGCTGCGGTCTCGATGGCGGCGGGCAATGACGCCGCGACAGCGAAATCGAGCGCCGATGGGATCGGCGCGTAATACGTCAGCACGGCCAACTCGGCCTGGGCCGCGCCGTCAATGCAAAACCCGAAAACGCGATCACCGAGGGCCACGTCGGTGACCCCCTCGCCGAGTTCATCGACGATCCCGGCCGCCTCATAGCCCAATGTTTGGGGCAGGGCCTGGTCCATCAGACCTTGACGCTTCTTCCAGTCGCTTGCGTTGACACCCGCAGCCCGGACCGCGATCCGGACTTGACCGGGACCCGGATGCGGGTCGGGAAATTCCGCAATCGTCAGAACTTCCGGTCCGCCGAATGCGTTAAAACAAGTTGCCTTCATGAGTAGATCCGATGGCGGCGTGGAAGAGGGCACTCGTTCTTGTGCCCCTGTTCGGAGTGCGATCTCCGAGGGCGGCATTGCCAGCCCTGATGCTGTGCGCCTAGACCGGGCTCGAAGCAAGCCCGTTCAAGAGCAGCTCCAGCGTGAAGTCGAACCGGTCGTGTCCCTCTCCGGAGGTGACCTCGCAAACGTGAGCGACTGTGTTCGGAAAATGACTTTGCGGCAGCATCTTTAGCCGCTCGATGAGTTCAGCCCTGGTGAAGGGCAGATTATCCGCGTTCGGACCTGGACGCTGGCGCAGTGATGTTTCGAGGCTGTACGCGCAGACATACAGCAGTGCAGCGTCAACCGCCCACGCTGCGCGCTGAACGGGAATTCCACCGGCCAGCAGGATTGCGAGCATTCCCTCATTGATCCGCAGGGTGTCCACACTTCGAGGCATCGTTGCCAACGTGGCCTGTGAGATGCCCGGATATTGCAGGTACAGTTCGCGCAACTGCACGCACACGTCCTTGAACTGCGCCATCCACTTTGCAGGTTCCGGCGCCGGCAAACTCACCCGTGTGCATAATTCACCAATCAACAGATCGTCTAGTTCCGCTTTGTCGCGCACATGGGCATACAACGACGCCGGCCCCGTGTCTAACGCGGCGGCGATTCTGCGCATCGTCAAAGCAACGAAACCTTCCTCCCGCACCAGATCCAGCGCAGCCTGTATGACCCTCTGCACCGTAATCGGCGCCTTGCGTCGCTGCGTCGCTAAACGCTTGCCCTCGAAGGCTGCGATCTGCTCTGCCCAATTTTCACGAGATGCGACTCCAGCCAGACGTTTCTTTGTAGCCATAGGATCAATATTACACGAACACTGTTCGTTATGAAAACGGTGTTCGTTATGGTTGACGGATCTTTGTTGGGGCCAGGCAACAATACAAGCGGTGTCGTGCCGCTTCGCTCGCCAGTCGTCCGGGGCTGCTCGACGGGCATCAGGCGGAGAGCGATATGGGGCAGGAAGATCGACGGAACATCGGTCCCAAAGCTGCCGTTCCGATCTCCACCCGGGCGTGACGATGGATGTCCGGAACTGGCCGACTACTACCCGACGCGGCGCGCGAAACCGACTCGGCTGACTCAATCGTACGGAACGCAGAGCGTGGGTAAGCAATGGCACTCGTAGCGAGTGACTCCACGCAACGGATCAGGAGGACCTTGACCGCTGGCCAATTGAGCGCACGATAGGCGAACGCGGCTTGGTGGTCGTGCTCGTACCAAAGGTCGGCAGCATGCCTGGGCGCGGCGGAGATACCAGAAGCAGCGACGGAACGCACGGCGGCGACTCAAGGAGCGAACGATGAAATTCTATGCGTGTGAGTACGAGGGGCGACTGGAAGTGTTTAGCTTCGACGGTGTTTATAGAATTCGTATAACTCAGTTGTGCGGCGCGGCAAAAAAAGCGTTCGCAGATACCGTCCAGCTCTGGATCAGTGACGGTGTATCCGCAGACGAAGCAGTCGCCCGAGAGGCGGAGTCATTGGCTCGATTAATTAAGGAATACTAGAAAATAAGATGCCGCCGTGAACATGGAGACAACACATCACGCTTCTCGAACGCTTCGGTGACGGAAATCACCGAAACCCAATATCAGCGTATCGAGCATTGCCTGTCACGACAGCGCGGCAATGTCAGCCTGACGAACCTGAGCCATGGGAATATGATCGGGAAATGTATAAACGCAGGAACGAAGTTGAGCGCCTGTTTCACTGCCTCAAAGGCTTCCGTCGCATCTCTTCCCGGTTCGAAAAACTGGACGTGATGTTCCTGGCCTTCATCAATTTCGCGCTCGTCGTGGATGGGCTCAGATAGTGTGAACAGGCCCTCGCGGAAAGCACACGTTCGTAACCGGAGACCGGAGGTCTGTATGGCCACGACTAACGGGTCGGCTTCGCGCGGCACGACACCCGCCGTCGCGCTCGCCCTGCAAGGAGGGGGCGGCCTCGGCGCCTATCACATCGGCGCCTATGAGGCGCTGGCCGAAGACCATCTGCTGCCTGACTGGGTGTGCGGCACCTCGATTGGCGCCTTCAACGCGGCCGTGATCGCGGGAAACCGGCCAGACGAACGCGTGGAGAGGCTGACGGGTTTTTGGGACGCCATTTCGCGGCCTGACGTTTTTCTGCCCGAGCATGCGACCGCGCTGCGCTACTTGCACAACATGGTGAGCTATACCGGTGCGGTGGTATTCGGGCAGCCCGACTTCTTCGCACCGCGTAATCCCTTCACGCTCTTCCTGCCCGACGCGCCTTCGCAGGACGTGAGCTTCTACGACACCACGCCGGTGTTGGCCACGCTGCAGCGCTTCGCGACGTTTCCGGTCGCGTATGATGCGGCGGTTCGGCTGAGCCTTGGCGTAACCGACGTCGAATCGGGTACCGTCCATTACTTCGACAGTCAACGCGAGCGCATCGGGCCGTCGCACGTGCTCGCAAGCGGTTCGCTTCCGCCGGGCTTTCCGGCGACATCCATCGACGGCAGGCTGTACTGGGATGGCGCCTGCGTATCGAATACGCCGCTCGACGAGATCGTGGCGCGCTCGGGGCATGCGCATCTCGTCGTATTCGTGATCGACCTGTGGAGCCTCACGGGCAAGGCGCCGCGAAACATGAACGAAGTGCTCTGGCGCGCGAAGCAGATTCAGTATGCGAGCCGCAGCCGCTATCACCTCGATACGGCAGTGGCATGCGCCAGGCTCAGTCAGGCTGCGCAGCAACTCAGGACGCATGACGCGGCAGCGGCCTCGGCCGCGCCGAAGGCCCCCGCGTTTCAGCGGCTCGACATTGTCCATGTCGTTTATCGACCGGGTCCTGATCAGGTGCCCGGTAGTGATGCGGAGTTTTCGCGTGAATCCATCGCCGAGCGCCGTGCAGCCGGGTATGCCGACCTGAAAGCGGCGATCAGCAAGAAGCCCTGGTTGACGGAAAAGTCGCCGGCTCATCTTGGGGTGGTGGTGCATCGTGTCGAGAATGGCCGGGTGACGACAGAGGCTGCTGGGGCCGCGCAGGAAGCGCCGGCGGAAGCTGGCCAGTCCTGATAGGCGCAAAATGGAATGGGTCATATCGACCCGTTTGAGCCATCCAGCACCTTAGATCGGAATGGCTGTTCCATCGTGAGCAGCGGACGCATCCTCGCATGCTCATCGTTCTGCCGATCTTTGCATCGCTGCGCGTGCTGTCTCGGTCCGCAATGGCCGACGCAGCGTCTGAGCCAGTATCACCCCAATGAGCGCCGCCCCGCCTCCGAGCAGGTGGTAAACGTGAAGCCGTTCACCAAACCATCCGACGGCGATCGCCGCCGTTGCAACCGGCAACAGGTTCATAAACATGCTGCAATGATTCGGACCGAGATGCTTGATCCCCTGCATCCAGAAAAACGGCAAGACGACTGATGCCAGTGTTCCCGCGTAGGCAATCAACGGCAAACTCGCCCGGCTCGGCATGGCCGCATGCGCCGGCAGTCGTAGTTCAAGAAACAGCATAAAGACCCATGCGGCGATGGCCTGAAGGTAGGTCGACTGCCACGACGGCAAGCCAACGTGCCAACGGCGTACCAGAATTCCATACAGCGCGTAGGCCAGCGCCGCCAGCAGCATCAGCAGATCACCGGCATGCACGCCGCCGGCCAGAAGTGTGCCCGGGTTCCCCGAACTGATCAGATAGACCAGGCCGCAGAATGACAGCATGCCGCCAGACAGCATCCCGACGGTTGGCACCTCGCGCAGTAGCGGAACAGAAAGAAGCATCGTCAGCAACGGCACGAGCGAAGTCATGATCGCCATGTTCGTTGCGGTGGTGGTCTTCGCTGCCTCATAGGACAGGCACTGAAACAGCGCCATCGCGAGAAAGCCGAGGAAAGCGAGCTTCGGTAGTTGCGCCCGGATAGCAACGCGATTTCGCCATGCTGGTTTCAGGACGAACAAGGTCATCAGTGCAACAGCCAGTGCAAGCCGCCAGAACGTGATGGCCGTCGGATCGATTGTATGCGCAGACAGCTTCGATACCATCACATTGCCAGCCCAGAGCAATATCGCGGTGAGCGGGAACAGGAAGTAAAGACGCGGCATGACGGCGTGCTCCTTGAGCAATAAACGAAGCTCGATCATGCCGCCGCGTGCGGCGTCCGTCTCACGCTAAAATGACTGGACCTATCGTAAAAATGTCAGGTCATGATTACGCGTCCGCCGCATGACATCCACGTCCCTTTCGAATCTACGCCGATGCCTGTCGCGGCGCTGGCCGCCGACTATCCGCACGGTGCCTTTGTGGCCATGCACAGGCATCGTCGCGCGCAATTGCTCTATGCGGTTGAAGGCGTGATGTTGATCGAGGCGCAGGCGGGGCGCTGGGTCGTACCGCCTACGCGCGCCGTGTGGCTGGATGCAGGACTCGACCATACCGTGCGCATGAGCGGCAACGTCAAGATGCGCACGGTATTCGTCGAGCCCGGTACGGTCGATCATTTGCCGAGCGGCAATTGCGTGGTAGAGGTTCATCCGCTGCTGCGCGAACTGATCCTCGCCGCCGTCGATGTGCCGCTCGACTACGCTCGCGGCAGCCGGCATGAACTGTTGATGCAACTGCTACTCGCCGAGTTGGCAGCGATTCCCCGGCTACCGCTGTATCTCGCATGGCCCGCCAACGCGCAACTCCGCACGATATGTGACGCGATCATGGCCTCCCCGGATCAGCGCCATGCCGTCGCGGACTGGGCTGGGGTACTCGGCATTGCAGAAAAGACCTTGCACCGAATGTTTCATCGCGAAACAGGGATGACATTCGGGCGCTGGCGCCAACACGCGCGACTGTTCATGGCACTGGAACAACTGGCTCACGGCGAGAAAATCGTCGATGTCGCGCTCGAACATGGATATACGAGTCAGAGCGCGTTTGCGGCGATGTTCAAACGACACTTTGGCGTTGCGCCTTCCGCGTTTTATAACTAATGCCTTCAACCCGCAACGACCGGATTTGCTCGTACTGCGCCCAGGACCAAACGTGACGGGAAGGACTCAAACTGGCCGGAGCGGCTTGACCCGGTCGCGCGAAGCGGTGTGGAGGCCCGATCAGCAACAAAGCCCCGATAGCGGCTTCAATTTGAAGCGCCAGCGTTGGAAATTCCGCCGGGTTTTTCCGCAGCGCCGCGGCGGCAACAGCGATCACCATCGTAGCGGCTGTTCCGCTGGCACCAAACGCAAGCATGATGCGGTGGCGGACTGTAAGGGAACGTGTGCCTTGTGTCCGGAGCTCAAGAACGTTGTCGCGTGATTTTTGTCTTGAAGCCATCATGTCGTTTCATTTTCCTGTCAGCGATGCGGACAGGCGACGCCTGGCACCAACGTAGTGCCGATGCGCGCTCGACCTGCGTCGACATACATCGTATCGACGCGATGGAAACTTGATGCCAGGGTATACGTCATGGAGATCGATGCGTGAGCATCGATCTCCGCGGAGGCCTTTGACGGCGCGTGTTTCGCCGGGCTATGCCGTCAGGGTATGGAATCGATACCTATTGGGTACTGGACAGGGAGCGTTGCCTGTTGCTGACTATGCTCGACCGATCAGCATGGTGGCCGCAATTGTGCCGCTTTTGAGCTTCGCTCCGTGCGCCCGTGCGCCACAACCAACATTATTGATCGGTAAATCAATAGTGCTACCAGGTTGACGGGTTTTGCAGGCCAGGGCACGGTATGTCATACCGGTAGGCATGCTAATGAAAATGCAAGCTTTCTTTAGTGAATAGAAATCCTGCTTTGTCGCTTTACAATAACGGAGACTACGGATGTCAATGAAAGGAACGTTCACACTCAAGGTATGTGCGGCAGCTGCTGCCCTCGTCTTTACCGGTGTGGCGCAGGCGCAAAGTAGTGTCACCTTCTACGGTCTCGTTGACGGCGGCCTGATCTATACCAGCAAGACGTTGGGTGCGAACGGGCAGAACGCCGGCCACCAGTTCTCGTTTACTGACAGCGGCCTTTCGCCATCGAATTTTGGTTTGCAGGGAACAGAGGATCTGGGCGGCGGGCTCAAGGCAGAATTCAAACTCGAAAGCGGTATTAACATCGGAAACGGTGGCTATAACGATTCGAACGGCAACTTCTTCGGCCGTCAGGCATATGTCGGGCTGACGAGCGGGTTCGGCGAGGTCAAGGCCGGCTTGCAATATTCACCGTTCTTTCTCGACGTCTATGAAAACGATCCCCGTGGCCTGTCGCAGACCGGCAGTAGTCTCTTGCCGTACCTGGACAATGTGATTGCGACCGGCATCTTCACGCCGAACGCCCTGTCCTATACCAGCCCGGTTCTCTGGGGCTTCCAGGGCAGCGCGCTGCTTTCCCTGGGCGGTGTCGCGGGCGATTTTCAGAATGGTCGCCAGTACTCGGCTAGCCTGAATTACAACAACGGTACCCTGGCGCTCAACGCCTCGTACTTCAATGCGAACCCCAGCACGGGCAGCGCTCTGGCGACCCCGGTGCCTACCCAGTTTCCGGTCTCGGTCGTCGGTCGCCAACTGGGCGCATCGTACAAGATCGGCAAGCTGACGGCGAAGGTATCGTTTGTCAACTACAGGGGCGGCGTTGGCGGAAGCGGTAACAACCAATATGTCTATGGCGGTGGTGTCGATTTCCTGGTACAGCCCGAGGTGGATCTCAATGCGGGTGTCTGGTATGACGAGCAGCGGCATGACGCGACGAATCACTCGTTGCTGGCGGCCCTCGGCGCATCGTATTACCTGTCGCGCGCGACCACGCTGTACGCCCAGGTCGCCGTGGTCAACAACCATGGAACCATGGACACGGGTCTATCGGTCACCGACTCACTCAACGCGCCAACGGGGACCACGACCGGGGTGACCATCGGGATGCGGCACATCTTCTAGTCCGTCTCTGCGTTTTGTCTTTGACCACGTTGATGGAAACCACTCAATAGGGACATTCAAAATTGAAAAAGCACACTCTGATCAGATGGACGGTCGCTGCGTTTGTCGTGCTGGGCACGGCGGCCGCGTATGCACAGGCCAGCGATACCGAAACTGGCACCCCGGCGGCGGCGAGCGCGGCACCCAGCGCGAAGGCGATGCGCAAGGCTAATCGGCTGCTGTCGAAACGGGTGCGCAGCGTGCTCGTGAAGGTCAAGGGGCTGAATTCGAGCGCCATCGTGGTGATCGCGAAGGGCAGCGTGGTCACCCTGGGCGGGTCTGTGCCGGACTCCAGCCAGATTCCGCTCGCCGTTTCGGCTGCGCAGGGCGTTCAGGGCGTCACTGAAGTCCACGAGAGCCTCACTATCAAGCAACCGGGGCTGTAGTTCTCTCTCGCAGGCAGGCCGGCGCGAGCATCTTGCCGCTGCCGGCCGGAGTCAACAAGGAAATTCGAGGGGATGAAGTCCGATGGCCTGTAAAAGCGATAAGGTGTCCATATTTATAAGAGGCATATTGGCTATTCGCGTGGATCAAAGCCGCCTGCCATGCAAGGTGCCCAATGACGGTGCGAGAGACATTGGCGCACCAATCTTTACCGCTACTACTGCGTGAATCGATTCGCCTGTGCTGCAGCCGTGAGGCTGGCGCCAACGAATGCAAGCGCATGGCCGCCCGGCACGGCATAAGCCTTCCCCTCGCCTGCCGGCAAGCCAGACACCGAGCCCGACTATCTCAGTTTCCGCAATAGTTCATCGCTGAATTAGGTATTTGCCCCAATTCCATCCAACTCATATACTCCGTGTGCTTGCTACAAACATAGGGGTTTGTAGTTCACATCAAAATAATCGCTGGAGTTGGAGATAGTCATCATGAAGTCGATCGTCAAGACCTTTGCCATCGCTGCGCTCATTGTCGCTCCGCTCGCTGCTTTTGCGCAGTCGACCCAGCCCGTGACGCGCGCGCAAGTCCGCGAACAACTCGCACAGCTTGAACAGGCTGGCTACAACCCCGGCGACTGGATGCACTACCCGGCAAACATTCAGCGCGCTGAAACCATTGTCGCGCAACAGAACAGCAGCAACACAGCTTACGGCGCGGGTACCGGCAGCACGTCGCAATCTGGCAAGTAGGAATGGCTTTGTCACGTTCCTCAGTTAACGCGGTGCCCGGCGACGTCAACCTCGAAGTGGCGTAAGCAGGCTTCAGGACACGGGCCGATGAAGGCGTCCGGCTGAGGCGGATTGCGTGCCGGCGTGCAGGGCGTTCGGCGTGACCTGTGCCGCCCGCCCGGCTTCGCACGTTATTGCAGTGCGACGTTCGGTTCCACCGCGGTATCGGCTTCGACTTCGCCGGTGACGGCTTCGAGCGAGCGCCGTGTGGCCTTGATCGTGAACGGCAGGATCAGCATGGTGATCAGGCCGGATGCCGCCATGAACAGGAACACGGTGGTGAAGCCCGAGCCGATACGTCCCCAGTCATACGCGGCGAGCGCCATGACGGGGCCGGCCGCGCCGCCGAAGTGGCCGATGCCGTCGGTTAGCGACACGCCCGTTGCCCGTGCGCGGGTCGGGAAGCTCTCGGCAGTGAGCGCGTACATGAGCGGCAGGAAGAAGCCGAGCGAGGCCGAGATGAGCCCGACCGCCACCATGATGACGACTGGCGTATCGATTGTGCCGATCGCGACGAACGACAGCGTCCAGACGACCATCCCGACGAGAATCGCATGTTTGCGCTCGTAGGTGTCGCCGAGCGCCGTGGCGAGCAGCGAGCCGATCGGGCAGCCTATCGAGGTCGCGAGCAGGAACAGGATGCTGTTGGTCAGCGTGTAGCCGTGGGCGACGAAGAACGTGGGACCGAGTCCGAGCCAGCTATACGCGCCGATGTACCAGACGAACCACAGCAGAAATAGCGGGACGAGCCGCCCGACGAAGGGCGGACGAAAGAGGGCGAGGGTCGGAAAGCCGCTCGCATGGATTTCGGCCACAAACGGCAGCGGCGGTGGCAACGACTTGCCGGTGCGGCGCAGCACGTTCGCTTCCGCGGCCTCGACGATGGCGCGTGCTTCGTCGACACGCTGACGGCTCAGCAGCCAGCGCGGCGACTCGGGCAGCAGCGGAAACGCGAAGAGCGTGAGGCCGCCGAGCGCGCCAAGCAGGAACATGGCGCGCCAGCCCCATTCGAAATGCGGCACGAGCCACAAAGCGATGATGGGCACTACGGCCTGCCCGAGCATGGCGAACACGTTCGTGAGCGCCGTGTAGCGGCCGCGCACGGGGGCCGGCGCCATTTCGCCGATATAGGCGGAGATCACGGCAATTTCCGCGCCAATGCCCATGCCTGTCGCGAGACGGCCGATCACCATCGACGAGAGGCTGTTGGAAAACGTGGTGCCGATACAGCCAGCGGTGAACAGCAGGGTCGCGCATGCGAGCCCGGCCTTGCGGCCCATCGCATCGGCGAGATTGCTGTTGAGCCATGCGCCGGCCACATAGCCGATGAGGCTCGCGGTAATCGGCAGGGCCTGCTGCGAGGTGCTCAGATGAAGAACCTTGCTGAAAACCGGCAGGCCAAAGGCCACGTTCGTGATGTCGAAAAACGCGATCAGATAACCGATGCCGACAACCCACAACACAGCCGGGGAATGCGGCCATGTCGGGATGCGGTCGAGGCGGGCAATGAGTTCGCCTTCGCTTGACGCGACGGAAGGTGTCGATTTCAAGTTTGTCTCCTGTTTTGCCTTGCAACTGACAAATTGTTTACGCCCGCCGGGTGATTGTCGGCTGATTGCTTTATTGGATTGAATCGGGCTCGAACGGGCGATTCAGTCTGTGCCAGTCGCCCGGGCACGGCAAATCGTCATTGCCGAATCCGGCCTTCGCACGTCGTTAACCCATCCTTCTACGCGCTCCCCTGGCGCGCTTTCGACGCCTCCTTGCGCGCGAAGAACTCGCCCATATAGCGCGCGGGCTCCCCGGTTTCGAACGCGCTGCCGAATGCGTCGACGCTCAGTTCGACGCCTGCGGAAAGCGAAATCTCGTCCCACGCGTTCAGCAACGCCTTTTGCGAGCGCATGACCTCGGGACCGCACGACAACACGTCGGCGACCGCCTGTTCGACCTCGGCGTCGAGCGAGCCCTCGGCGACCACGTCGACGAAACCCCACTCGAGTGCGCGGCGTGCGTCGATGGTCTGCGCGGTCATCAGCAGCCAGCGCGTGCGGCCGCTGCCGATCAGGCGTGGCAGCAAGGCCGCATGAATCACCGAAGGAATGCCAACCTTGACTTCCGGCATCGCGAACTTCGAGCCCGCGTCGGCGATGCGCAGGTCGCAGGCGGTGGCGAGTTCGAGGCCGCCACCGAGGCACCAGCCCTGAATGCGCGCGATCACCGGGACCGGCAGCGTGCGCACAGCATGGCAGAGGTCGCGCAGACGCCGGATGAACGCACGCGCGCTGGTGGGGTTCAGCTTGACCATCTCGTTGAGGTCGGCGCCGCCGACAAACGCGCGCTCGCCGCTGCCGGTCAGGATGACCGCGCGTACGCTCCTGTCGGCGGCGAGCCGGGCAAGGGCCTCGGTCAGGCTCGTTATCGCCGGGGTGCCGATGATGTTCATCTTGCCAGCGTTGACGATGCTGAGCGTGACGACGTCGCGCGCGTCGCGCGCGAGTTCGTAGTAGCGTTGCGTGTCGGACATGAGTGTCTCCTTGTTGGCGATTAATTCGTTGTATTGATCAATGCGTGCGCACCACGCCGCTCGCTTCGAGCTGCGCGATTGCCGCATCGTCGAGATTCAACGTGGCCAGTACTTCGCGTGTGTGCTCGCCAAGCAGCGGCGGCGCGCGCGTTTCGAGCGCAGCGGAGCGCGCAAGCGGGTTGCAGACGGTCGGGATCTCGCCCGCCGCCGGGTGCAGGAGCGTTTGCCGCAGCTGGCGGTGCTTCGTCTGCGGATCGTCGAACACCTGGTCGAGCGTATTGATCGGCCCCCAGGGAATCCCCGCCGCATCGAATCGCTTCTGCCATTCGGCGCGCGTCCTGCGTGAGAGCCGGTGCGCCACTTCGCGGCGCAGCTCGACGAGATGATCGAGGCGTTGCGCATTGGTGACGAAACGCGCGTCGCGCGCGAGTTCGGGGCACTCGGCCAGCGCGCAGAAGCGCGTGAACTGCGCGTCGTTGCCTATCGCGAGAATCAGATGACCGTCCGCACACGCGAACACCTCGTAGGGGGCGAGATTGGGGTGGCTGTTTCCGGTACGCACCGGCGGGCGTCCCGATACAAGATAGTTCAGGTTCTGATTGGCGTTGATCGCGACGGCGACGTCGGCCAGTGCGAGGTCGATATGCTGGCCCGTGCCGGTCTGGGCGCGCATCAGCAGTGCGCCTAGCACGGCGACGCTCGCGTACATCCCGGTGGACAGGTCGATAACCGAGGCGCCCGCGCGCAGCGGGCCGGCGCCGGGCTCGTCGTCGCGGTGTCCGGTGTAGCTCATCAGGCCCCCGAAGCCCTGGAACACGTAGTCGTAGCCGGGTTTGCCCGCCATGGGGCCGTCCTGCCCGAAGCCGGTGATCGAGAGGTAGACAAGGCGCGGATTCAGTGCGTTCAGCGACGCGTAGTCGAGCCCGTATTTCGCGAGCGTTCCCGACCGGAAATTCTCGATCACGACGTCCGCCTGCGCGGCCAGTCGCTGGACGAGCGCCGCGCCCTCCGGTTTCGCGAAGTCGATGGCGATCGAGCGCTTGCCGCGATTACAGGCGAGGAAATAGGCGGAGAAACGATCGTCGCCGCCGGGAATTTCGAGGAAGGGCGGTCCCCAGCCGCGCGTGTCGTCGCCGCTGCCGGGGTGTTCGATCTTGATGACGTCGGCGCCGAGATCGGCAAGATTCTGCGTACACCAGGGGCCGGCGAGGATTCTCGACAGATCGAGAACCCGGATGTCCTTCATTGCTTGCTTGAGCATGGGCTTGCGTGGCGGATCGACGCTCAGGTTGAGGTGCCACGCAGTATAGGCAGGTGCGTTTCGCGCAAACCAGTCGAAAGTTTCGAATGCTGGCGTCGGGAAATTCGAAGGCTTATGGAAGACCTGAAGGAAGACCCGAAGGAAGACCTGAAAGCCGGTCGTCGCAACCGAAATGGAAATCCGTATCAACTGCCCGGCAGGTCGCCGTGCTCAGGATGCGAAGCGACCAGGCTATCGACGAACTGACGCACGAACGAGGGCAGCCGCTCGAAGTCCACCGCGACGACACGCTGGTTGCGATAAGCCCACGGTTCGTCCAGCGCGATCCCGGCGATCTGGCCGCTTGCGATCATCGGCGCGGCAACGCTGCGCGGCACGATCGCGACGCCCACGTTCTGCTCGACGAACTGCAATACCGCCGGGAAGCTTTCCACGTTCACGCGCACGTTCAGGCGTCGCCCCAGCTTGCCCGCGATCTGCAGCAGGAAATGGTAGTTGCTGCTCCTGCGGCCCATCGCGACGAAATCGCAGTCGAGCGCGTCGGCGAACCGGATCTGCGGCCGCGTGGCGAGCGGGTGCTGCATGGCTGCGACGAGGATCAGTTCGTCGACGGCGTACTCGATAGCGGCGAGCGGATGGACGTCGACGTCGCCGGCGAGGAGGCCAATGTCGGCGGCCCCTTCGGCCACTGCACGCGAGATGTCTTCGCTGGGGCGCTCCTCGAGGTCGACATTGATGCCGGGGTGAACCGCGAGAAAGCGGCTGAGCGGGGTGGTCAAGCCGACGAGACAACTACTGTTGCAGACGAGCCGGATATGGCCTTTGACGCCATTTGTGAAACGCGCGACCTCGCCATGCATTCGCTCGAGCGACGCGAGCACGTTGCGCACGTAATCGAGGAGGACCTGGCCTGCCGGCGTGAGATCCATCCCTTTGGGGCCGCGCACGAAGAGGGTGGCGCCCACGGCCTGCTCGAGATTCTTGAGCCGGTAGCTGGCCGAAGGCGGTGACAGATGCATCTTCGCCGCGCCGGCAGCGAGGCTCTGCGTCTCGGTGATCGCGAAGAAGAGGCGCAAATCCGTCAACTCGTATTTCATTTCGCAGGCAGGGCGTTGGTTTGGGTCCGCAAACACTTTTACCAGCCGCCGGAAGGTGGGCGCAAGCGGGGCAAACGCGGGAAAGCGGGCAGGCGCGGGCGACAGCTACCGTTGCTTCGCAGCGCCGTCTCCTGTTCCAGTTCGGTTCAGCGTTGCTGCGCACGCAAGGCCAGCGGCACGTAAGCGGCCCCCTCGCCATAGGCATGGCCGATCAGGCGAATGCTGCCATGATGCGGGCCGAGGTCACGCACCTTCCTCGAGCACCAGCAGATTCTCATGTGAGAATCCCAACGCGACAGGTTGGCCGCGCTCGGGCAGATTGCGGTTTGGGTCGTTGAAAACGTCGAGCGAAATCACCGCCTCCTTGACCCGCGCTCGGATCCGCACCACAGCGCCGAGAAAGCTCACCTCCTCGACGGTGGCCGTCAACGTATTGCGCCCCGGCGCCGGCGACTCGAGCACGATCGCCTCGGGGCGCAGCGCAAGCAGCCGCTTCTTGCCGGTGTCACCGGAGGGCAGCTCGTGCGCGGTCACGAGTTCCTGGCCGTCGACCGCCATCTTCCCGCTTGCCGGATCGACGACATGGCCGGACAGAATATTCAGCGTGCCAACAAAAGACGCGACGAACCGCGTGCGCGGATAGTTGTAGATTTCGAGCGGCGTACCGATCTGTTGGACGCGGCCCTCGTTCATTACCGCGATCCGATCGGAAATGGACAGCGCCTCTTCCTGATCGTGCGTGACGAAGATCGACGTAATGCCGAGTTCACGCTGCAAAGCGCGAATGTCCTGACGTAGCGAGATGCGAATCTTCGCATCCAGGGCGGATAGCGGCTCGTCGAGCAGCAACACTTGCGGCTTGCTCGCCAGCGCCCGGGCGAGGGCGACACGCTGCTGCTGCCCGCCCGACAATTGCCACGGATAGCGCTCGCCGAGCGTCGGCAGCTTGATCAGCTCAAGCATCTCTTCGACCCGCCGGCGGATCTCTTCCTGTGGACGACGTGCAACGCGTAGCCCGAAGCCGATGTTGTCAGCCACGGTCATGTTCGGAAACAGTGCGTACGACTGGAACACCATGCCGACCTTGCGCTGCCGCGTGCGCAGATGCGTGACGTCGCGCCCGTCGATGCGAATCGAGCCGCGTGTGGGCGTTTCGAAGCCGGCAATCATCCGCAGCACGGTCGTCTTGCCACATCCCGACGGACCGAGGAAGGTGATGAATTCGCCTCGCTCGATATGCATATCGAACTGATGCAATGCGATATTCGACCCGAAAGTCTTGTGCAGGTTGTCGATCTCGAGAAATGCCATCTCTGGATGCCTCAGCGCCTTGTCATCGGTGAGTCAGGGCTTCGGTGCGCCGAGCAGGCGCGCCGAGCCGAACACCTGGATCAGCCCCATCGACGCCCAGGTGACCGCAAACGCGATGATCGCGAGCGCCGAAGGCTCATACGCCCGATTAGCGCCGATCAATTGCAGATACGGGCCGAACGCCGGCCGGTCGAGCAGGCTGGCGATCGTGAATTCGCCGATCACCACCGCAAAAGTCAGAAACGCGCCGGACAGAATGCCGGAGCGGATGTTTGGAAAGATCACCCTGAACAGAATGGTCGGCCAGTTCGCGCCGAGACATTCGGCGGCCTCGGTTAGCGAGCGGATGTCGACCGCGCGCAGGCCAGCGTCGACCGCACGATACATATACGGCAGCGACAACGTGACGTAGCCGAACACCAGCAGCAAATCGGTCGCGCGTTCATTGCTGGTGAGCGGCAGGATCGAGCTGCTGTTGTAGATGCGCAGGTAGCCGAACACGATCACGATCGCCGGAATCACGAGCGGCAGCAGCGTAATGAACTCGACGATGCCGCGCAGCTTTGGCAGGCGCAACTGGACCCAGTAGGCGGTCGGCACGACCAGCAAGACGCCCACGACGATCGTCAGCAGTGCCATCAATATCGAGTATCCAAACGACGCCTGGAAGTGCGCGTCGGACAGCACGACGCGATACGCCTCGAAACTATAAACGCCACGCCGCATCCGCAAACTGAACTCGAAGGTCGCGATCAGCGGAATCAGGAAATACAGCGTGCCGACGATCATCGCGGTCCACGCTCCAACCCGGGACTGACGGTTCATCGACGACCCCTTTCGGCACGCGCGCGCAGCCAGAGGTAGCCGCCGTTCGACAAACCGGTGACGAGAATCATGCCGAGCGCGAGTGCGTAGCCGAGATTCGGGTTGTGCAGCACGTCCCCGCGGATTTGCGCATACAGCAGGATCGTCACGATGTTCAGTGAGCTGCCGGTGAGTGCATACGCGGTCGCGACCGCGCCGAACGCGTTCGCGAATAGCAGCAGTGTCGCGCCGAGCACGCCAGGCCACAGCACCGGCAGTGCAACATAGCGCCAGTATTGATAGGCAGTGCCGCCGAGGCAGTCGCAGGCCTCGCGCCATTCGCGCTTCAAGCCGTCGAGCGCAGGTGTGATGATCAGCACCATCAGCGGAATCTGGAAGTACAGGTAGGTCAGCGTCAGGCCCCAGAAGCTCAGGATGCTGAAGCCGGTCGAATAGAGATTGATGTCCGCGTACTTCTTCAGCAGCATCGTCACGAGCCCGACGCGGCCGAGCGTGCAGATGAATGCGAACGCGAGCGGCACGCCGGCGAAGTTCGATGCGACACCGGAAAACGTCATCAGCGTGGGGCGGATCCAGGCGGGTAACTTGCCCTGCACCGCGGCCCACGCGAGCAACGAACCGAATAGCGCCCCACCGAACGCCGACGCCGCGCTGACCTTGCAACTGATCCAGTACGCGTCGAGCACGTCTTGCTGGAACAGGTCGCGGAAATTCGCCAGCGTGAAATGCCCCTGTGCGTCCTGAAACGCCCCCACCATCAGAAAACCGGTCGGCAGAATCAGAAACAGCAGTGCGAAGACGAAAAACGGCAACACGCCGATCAGTGTCCACGCCGTGGACAATCTTCCCGGTCCACTGACCTGTGGGTTGGGCGTGGGCGCCGACGCGACCCGCACTTCGGACTGACCGGAACCGACATCCGATGAAGCACTCATCACTCACCCTCAGACAAACAGTCTGTCACGAACAGACCGCGCATGCGCGATCCGGGATGGGCAATTCAGGCACGGCGCCGGCCGGGCACCGTGCCGCTTTCGCGCGCTTATTTCACGTTCGCGCCGACCACTTCGTCCCAGTGCCTCGTGACTGTCTCCTTCGTTGCGTCCTGCTGCTGAAGCGTGGGGAACACCGCATTCTTGTAAGACTGAGCGGGCGGCAGCTTGTCGAGCAGCGCCTGCGGCACCTTCTTTCCTCCGACCAGCTCGTTGTACCGCATCGGATGGCAATATCCGTTCAGCCAGCCAATCTGCCCTTCGTCCGAATACAGGTACTCCATCCACAGCTTCGCCGCATTCGGATGCGGCGCGTATGCACTGATCGCCTGCACATAGACGCCCGCGACCACGCCGGTCTTCGGCACGATCACCTGCACCTTCGGATTGCCCTTTAGCGTATCGCGGTCGGCGAGTGCGTTATAGTCCCAGCGCACGATGATCGGCGTTGTACCTTGCGCCAGCGACGCCGCTTTGCCGATCACCGGCACGAAGTTTCCGCGCTTGTTGAGGTCGGCGAAGAACTTGAGACCGGCTTGATCGGCCTTGCCTGGGTCGCCCCTGGTCTGCGACAGGCCGGCCGCATAGACACCCTGGATTGCCTGATTCGCCGAGCGAGGGTCGCCGGCGAGCGAGACCGCATTCTTGTACTCGGGCTTGAGCAGATCCGACCAATCCGTGGGCGCCTTGTCGATCATGTCGGCATTCACCTCGAACGCAAGCACGCCGTAGTAGTCGCCGTACCAGTAGCCTTCGGCATCTTTCGACGCATCCGGGATCGATTTCCAGGTTGCCACCTTGTACGGCTGCAGCAGGCCGGCGGCCTTCGCCGACGGTCCGAACGACAGGCCCACGTCGATCACGTCCGGCGCCTGGGGCCCCTTGTTGCCCTTGTTCGCCTTGATCGCTTCGAGTTCATCGCCCGAGCCGGCATCCGGATTCAGCTCGTTGATCTTGATGCCATATTTTTTCTGGAAGTCGGCGATCATCGGACCATAGCCACACCAGTCGTGCGGCAGCGCGATCACCGTAAGCTGCCCTTCCTGTCTGGCGGCAGCGAGCAGCGCTTCGGGCGGTGCCGCGAATGCGGTGCCGGCTGCCACTGCGCCCGCCAGCGCGGTTGCAGACATCGAAAGGAGGGGGTAACGCAACCGGGTCGGATTCATTGTATTTTCCATCCTCTGCCGAAATTTGCTACGTTAGAAGAAGCACTCGCTACGACGTCTGCGGCGCGACCGTGCTCAAGACAGCACGTCAGGGCCGATCATATCGGTGTGATCCGTAAAAATCATGTCAACGCCGCACTGCACAAGTGGCCGTGCGTGCGCCGCTCGCTCACCCTGTCGGCCTGCATGCGCAAACCCGCGGCGCGAAACAGTATATCGCGCGGCAGACCGGGGCCACGTCGCGCGCGGCGGCGAGCGCTCCGAACGGGGACGACGGGGGCCGTAGTGCTTGCGTGTGCCAAAGCGCCAGCGCGGCATGGGCGGCCAGATGGCACCAAAGGTGCACGAGTGGCCGTTCCCGAACGACGAAAGCGGGCTGAACTTCTTCAATCCGCAGTCTGGCTGGTCATGGACTGCGATTTAATCGTTGTGCTAATCAAATGTCTGGCCGCAATCCCCGCCGCAAGCCCCTCAATGATGCGAGGAAGATGAATGCCAACAGGGGCTGGAATGTAAGCGTCGGTCGTTTCAACGGCTACTGATGCGCTTATGAATTCTCTTTGCGAATAGAACTATTCCTAAAGCTAAAATTGGGCTTCCATAAGCAAAGGCTTGAAAGCCGTTAATTTCCGGTCTTGCTGAGAAAATTTTAGCAAAACCTATGGTGTCGGCCTTGGGATATCGCAAGAATGCTATTAATTCCGTGGAAGGCAAAAACGCTTCTTGAAGATCTTTGGGATGCTGAAACAAATCATCCGATCCTGCTCTTTTCTCCATGACATCCCTGGCGCTCGTATCAGGCCCGGGTTTTCCGGACAGTGTTTCCACAAGGGGTTTGATCATTGGCCGCAAAATCACGCTACCGCTGGATAAGATCGTGAACGAGGCCAGGGTATTGCCAGCATATATCAATTGCGCTTCGCGCCTCTTGCTGTCATCCGTGCAAAATAGCGAATACTCGTAAGCGGCTGACGCGGTGCCTTCACCGATTTTTTCGGAGATTGCTTCTTCGGCCGTACACCCTTTGCCCATCACCCCGCTAGCCGACAGAAACTCCACCCCTGACTGCTTCAGGGACGAATTGATTGATTTTTCTTGCTCTGGCTTAAGGGGCATGGTGACTCTCCGTAGGGACTCTCCGGGTGCGTTCACGCTGCACCTGACTCGCCGAGTCGACATGCAGGTATGAGCGAAAGCGGCGCACGCAACCCAATTCCTGACCCGATACCCATCGCATATCCGCCCATTCGTGCACGTCAGGGCCACATCGGCGCTCCCGGCAGTCATGCCTTTGCCGGCTTCTTGTGAAATATCTCGTGTCGACGGGTTCGCGCTGGCGGACTTGTCATCGACACACTTAGCGCCGGACGACTTCAACCTGTCTGTTGGTTCTCGCACATTGCCGGGCCGATGGCGCGTCCGCAAAGCGGGGGCATTGGGCAGATGCAGCTCGTCAAGCGCGGGAAGCAGCGCGATACGCTCGGTTGCGAACGTTGAACGCGATGCGCTGCGGGCGAGGAAGTTGCAACGTACATCGGGCGTCCCGTCCGGCCTGACCTGCCCAATGCCCGGACTGCCGGCGGCCCTTGTAAGCCTGATCGCGTCAGCGTAGACTGCAAACGGGAGATGGCATTCCTCCCTCAAACTGCCCCCACGGGGCTAATGATGCCTACAGGCCTGGGAACAGGTACTGCAGGCGTGCGCCCGAGAAGCGCGTCAACTCTTGCCGAGTCTGTGCCGCGATGGCGGCGTTTCCCAGATCCCCAACACCCGTTCCGGCTTTTTCAGCTAGCCGGAGGTGGTCTTGCGCGCGTTGACCGCGCCTGCGGGTAGACAAGGGGTAGAAATGGAATTCCATAGCATCCTCTTCGAGACGCCCGAGGACGGCCCACCGTCTGGGGACGTAGCCGAACCGGACTTCTTCGGCGATCTCAATCTAGACCAGTTTGTGAGCGAGGCGACACGGGGGTTTGACGAATACAAGCTCACGCCGTTCTTTCGCGCAGAGCTGAACCGGGAAAGCGCCGTCACTTATCGGCACGCGGTCATGCGGGACCTCGACGGTCCAGACCTGCTGCTTGCCATTCAGGCGTTTTCACTCGCCATGCGAAAAACCCGGACCTGTCTGGGCGAGGCGCAGCGGCTCTACTACCGGCGGCAGAAGCAGTGGTGGCTGCTCGCAGCTGCGACGCATTACTGCCAGGGCGTGGGAGCGTTCCGTGACGGGCTCAGTGACGCTGGACCGCATTCCAGCGGCTTGAAGCGCTTCGGCACGTGGCTCACCGGCCACGTGGGTTCCGGGCCTTTCATGAAGCTCTGCCGCGACATCGAGGAAGTCAGGGGCGCGCTGGCAGGCGTGCGCTACTGCATTCACCTCGACGGGAGCGCCGTCACCGTCCTCAACTACGATGACGAGGAGGACTACGGCGCCTACGTTCTGGGAATCTTCGAACGCTTCAAGCAGGGTGCGGTCAAGGACCACAGCGTGGAGCAGAAGGACTGGCCGGAGATGAACCACGTCGAGGCGCACATACTCGACTTTGTCGCAGAACTCAATCCGCAACCGTTCCAGCTGCTGGATGCGTTCTGCTCCGACCATGCGGACTTTCTCGACGCAACAATTGCGGACTTTGATCGTGAGATTCAGTTTTACATCGCCTACCGCAATTACATCCAGTTGTGTCGGGACGCGGGTCTGCAGTTCAGCTATCCCGTAGTATCCGGCACAAGGAAGTCGATCCGCTGCGAAGAGACTTTTGATCTCGTGCTCGCCCACAAACTTTGCGCAGACAAGGCCGCCGTTGTTTGCAACGGCCTTTTTCTTGAGGGCCGGGAGCGGATCTTCGTGGTTTCAGGACCCAACAACGGTGGCAAAACCACATTTGCCCGAACATTCGGTCAACTGCACTTTCTCGCCAAACTGGGTTGTCCGGTCCCGGGACGCGACTCGCATCTCTTTCTCTACGATCGACTCTTTGCGCACTTCGAGCGCGAGGAGAATACCCTCGACCTGCGCGGCAAGCTTCAGGACGACCTGATGCGCATGCACGCCATCCTGCAAGCCTCCACGCCAAACAGCATCATCCTGATGAACGAGATCTTCAGCTCGACCACGCTCGCCGATGCGCTGTTTCTCTGCCGCAGGATCATCGGTGAAATCATGGCGCGCGACGCGCTGTGCGTCTGCGTGACGTTCATTGAGGAGCTCGCGCGGCTGGGTCCGCAGACCGTGAGCATGGTAAGCGAGATCAAACCCGACAGTCCCTCGGTTCGCACCTTCCGGGTTCGCAGGCGCCCGGCCGATGGCCGGGCCTATGCGCTTTCCGTGGCCGAGCAATATGGGCTCACCTATGAACGCATCAAGGAGCGTCTCGCATCATGAAAGCCTGCCTGCTCCATGTCGCCAGTGATTTTCCCTGGCGTCGCGATGAATACTGGAACGAGCGGACACTCAACCAGGACCTGGAACTGAACACCGTCTATCAGGCCATGGCCGCCGGCGATGAATATCTCTATGACACGGTCAGGAAGGTCGTTCCCCTTAGCCTGAGCAACGTCGACGAGATCCTGTACCGCCAGGCAGTGCTCAAGGACTGTATCGAGCATGAGCCGGTCGTCAGGCAGCTATACGCGATTGCGGTCGAGGCGCTGGAGGTCGAAAGGAAAAGCTTCTACTGGGCAATGGGTGCTTCGGCAAGCAGCGTCCTGCACAGCGCGCGGGATCTGGTTCAGGCAATGCTGGGCGTGCTGGGAAAGCTACGCCGCGTGGCCGACGATAACGTCGGGCAGTTCCGGTCATCGGGCTTTCGTCGCTTTTACGCAATGATCATCGAGGAGTTGACTGACGAGTATTTCGTGACGATCACGCGGTGCTTGAAGGAGCTCAAATTCAGTCATGGCGTGCTGATCAGCGCGTGTCCCGGAAAGGGGAACAAGGGTGAACACTACGTGCTCAGGAAGCCTCATGAAAAGGATCCCAACCTTTTCAGGCGCCTGCTGACGAAGGGACCACCGTCGCGTACGTTCCGTATTCCGGACCGGGACGAAAATGGCGCGCGCGCGCTCAGTGAGCTCGAGTCACGGGGCATCAACCATGTGGCGAACGCACTGGCGCAGTCCGCCGACCACATCAAGAGCTTCTTCTTCATGCTTCGCGCGGAACTGGGCTTCTACCTTGGATGCCTGAACCTGCGCAATGAACTCCTGCGACGTGAGATGCCCGTCTGCTTTCCTGTGCCGCACGCGCCTCGTGAGCGGCGGCACCGGTGCCAGCAACTGTATGACGTCAGCCTCGCCTTGCGCATGGAGCAGGCACCCGTGGCGAACGACGCGGATGCAAACGGCAAGGACCTCGTTGTGGTCACGGGCGCGAACCAGGGCGGGAAGTCGACTTTTCTGCGCAGCATCGGGATCGCCCAGATCCTGCTACAGGCAGGGATATTTGTCGGCGCCCGGGAATTCGAGGCCAATGTTGCGCAGGCGATCTTCACGCACTACAAGCGCGAGGAAGACGCAACCATGCATGGCGGCAAGTTCGACGAGGAGCTAAAGCGAATGAGCGAGGTGGTGGATCATCTGGTTGAAAACGGCCTGTTCCTGTCTAACGAGTCGTTTGCGTCGACCAACGAGCGGGAAGGCGCTGAAATTGGCCGGCAGATCGTCGATGCATTGCTTGAGCACCATGTAAAGGTCTTTCTCGTGACCCACCTTTACACACTGGCGAAGGGCCTCCATGACGAGGATCCGTACCCGCGGATGTTCCTGCGGGCCGAGCGTCGGGACGACGGTGTCCGCACGTTCAGGCTGGTGGAAGCCAAACCACTGCAGACAAGCTTCGGTCAGGACCTGTATCAAGAGATCTTCGGCGAGTCGTGGACCGAGACCGATGAAAATACGCAGTCCCAGGGAACCCTGTCCAGAGTGGACGAAACCTGACGCCCGGGGGCAGGGTCGCGGGCGTGCCGGGGCGGTAGAACTACGGTGCCCTTGCCGTGATCTTTCCGGTGCCCAGGCCTTTGGCGAACACCAGGACCGCGGCCTCGTGCTCTTCTCCGATGCCTGCGGCATCCATCACACCGTATACAGCATGCAGGTAGCACCGGGCGTTTGCTGCGTGGCGCGTTTTACGCGAGGATAGATGCGCCGCCCGACGTGGATGGCCGGTCTGCACCGCATTTCACATAGAAAACGGCAGACCGGTTTGACGAGTGGAGCGGCTGCGAAAGTCGAGATGCGATGGAACGCTATGTCTGACACGTTGATTGTGCACATTGTCCGCGATGCTGTTCTCGCACTGGGCCGCGAATGCGCCGCATGGAAACCGTCAAGCACGCGCGCGCTCTTCGGCGTCCAGGCGACGATTTCCGTTGGCCTCTCGGTGGCGCTTGCCCACGCGCTAAAGCTGCCCGACGTATGGTGGGCGGCCATTAGCGGGTTTGCTGTCATGCAGGCGAACTTCGCCTCGTCCGCCGAGCGGGCGATGCACCGTGTGCTGGGGACAGTGCTGGGCGCTGCGACGGGCGTGCTGATGGGACCCTGGATCGGAGAGCGACCATGGTTATTCGTGCCGCTTCTCGGAGCCATTACCGCAATCACGGTTTTTCGCGCGAACGCGAGCCGTGCTTCGTATGGATGGGTGCTCGGGGGCGTTACAGCGGTCATGGTGGTCTACGAGGCCCACGAACTGCATGCGCTGGGCCCGACCGCTCAGTTTGCGGCGCTGCGGGTGATCGACGTATGCGTCGGTGTGGGCGTATCGGTGCTGGTAGCGGCCATCTTTCACATCGGCGCTCGGTGGCGCCGCAGTCCGGCGCCGACCGATGCGGCTTCTGGGGCTCCTCATGCAACGCCGCAGCCACCGCTTGAGCCTTTGCGCCGGGAGCGTGCGGCGATGGCTGGGCAGGCCGCCCTTGCTGTCGTGATCGTCGCGGCGTTCGCTTACATGCTGAAGTTTCAGGCTTTGCCGCAAGCACTCGTCACGATCATTGCCGTGCTCATTCTTCCGTCTTCGCAGCTGATGCGCTCCGAAAAGGCGATCGTCGAAAAGATGCTGCAGCGGATGATCGGCGCGCTGCTTGCCGGGGCCGTGGGCATCGTGCTATTGCCGCTGGTGCGTGGCCACGAGATGGCGTATCTGCCTGCGCTTTCGGCCGGCGTCTGGGCAGGTTGCCATCTGCAAACAGGGCAGCAGGGTGCGAGTTACGTTGGGCGCCAGTTCACGATCGCCTTTCTGCTGGTTTTCGTGCAGGACAACGCGTGGTCCGTCGACCCTGCCGCCGCTGCGGTTCGATTTGGGGGCGTGGCGGGCGGCATCTCCGTGCTCGGCTGCGTGATGCTCGCATGGCGCCGTCTGTTTGCCGCTTGCGCATGAATACACCGTCTTTCGCAAGCGCCCTTGCTCATCCTCCGCTAACTTTGCTGCTCGATCATGAGCACCGTGGCAAACGAATCGATGCGCCATGGAACCCAAAAACGAGAGGACTATCATGATCAAGTTTCGCACTGTATTGGCTGTCGCCGCGCTCGCGGCCACTACCCTGTCGGCTGGAACCGCGTATGCCGCGCAAGGGTGTGGCCCTGGCGGCTGGCGCGGTCCGTGGGGTCATTGCCACTTTGCGGGTCCGGTTTATGTCGCGCCGCGCGCGGTGATCTATCAGGCGCCGGCTGTGTCCGCCTATGCCTGCCCTCCGGGCTACTGGCCGGGTCCGTGGGGACACTGCCGGGATACGCCTTATCACGGCCGTTTGCCCAATGGCAGCTGGCAATAAGCTTTGGGCCGTTGCAGTGGCATGATTCGAAGGCATCGGTAGCATGTTCACGAACAGGTTTAACCGGCTGATTGCGCTCACAGGCTTCGCTGCAATGCTCGGTGCCGGTTGCTGTAGTGCCGCCACTTCAAACGATGGCGGCGGCCAGTCTGGCAAGACGGAAGCGGTCGTTCGCATTGGCACCCATCCAGCGCTCGCGCAGCGCAGCACGACGTACGTGCGTTGCTACTTCAGGAAGTCCAGCGATCCATTCCATCTCGACGTCCGCTACGTCTGGGCGGTAGACCCGCGTACCGGCTGGTTCCATCGGCTGCCGGGCGAATGGCACGGCGGGCATCAGTATCATTGGCAAGCGCTGTTCTATACGGACGAGTCTCAGGGTGAACTGCGCTCGCTTTGCGAACAGACCCTCGAGCACCGCGGTATTGCCGCGGGCCTCGTCATGTATTCGGCGGGAAACACCGCACTGGCATTTGACTACGTTGCGTGGAGCACCGGCCCCAGCACACCGGGCAACAGTATCGATCGCGTGGTGGCGTTCGGCGACAGCCTGTCCGACACTCACAATCTGTATAACGCATCTCGCCGGCAGATACCGAACAACGATTCCTGGTATGCAGGCCGTTTCACGAACGGCCGGAACTGGGTGGAGTATCTCGCAGGCGATCTACAGGTCCCGCTGTACGACTGGGCGGTGGGTGGCGTGGGCGTGTCGGATCGCCGCGTGTTGCCCTGGGCCGAAATTCCCGGCGTGTTATCGCAGTCGCGTCAATGGCGGCGCGCCACGCGCGACGACCCATCGTACGATCCGGGGCGGACACTGTTCACTGTGCTGGTTGGCGGCAATGATCTGATCTTCTTCGGTACGCCCGTGGAGAGCATTCTCGCGAAGGAGCGCGAAACCATCGGTATCCTGATCGATGGCGGTGCGAGAAATATTCTTGTGCTGAATCTGCCCGACGTGTCCCGGGCGCCGATCTTCAAGCTCAAGCGCGGCTCCGGCGATGTGGCGACCAAGGTGCAGGCGATCAATCGCGGACTGGTGAGCATGGTTGATTCACTGCGGCAGCAATACGGCGCCAAACTGAACATCCAGCTCTTCGACACCCATGCACTCTTTACCCGCCTGTTCGACGACCCGGGCGCGTATGGTTTTCAGAATAGCGCGGAGTCATGCCTCGATATCAATCGCACCGGCATGTCCAATTTCATGGAGCGACATGCGCCGCGGCCAGCATGCAAGGACCCGGACTCGTTTGTCTTCTGGGACATCCTGCATCCCACCACACGGACCCATCGCATCCTCGCGGATCAGGTGGCCGCATTCGTGCGCCAGCGCTTTATGGTGGCCGGCCAGCGCAACGCTCAAGCGAGCTAGCGCTCGTTGCGCTTGCCGTTGAAGTCGTTCGGAGCGCACCGCACGTTATCGATTTCGCCAGACAGTCTCTTGCGCGGCGCTCAAAGGGCAAGCGTCGCAACCGAAGCCGCTCAGGGCTGTCGATTGCGACGCTTGCCCTTTGAGCGGCGTCTTGCTAGCGTGTGGTGCGGCGAACAAGTTCAGCCTGACTGGCGTTCTCGCGGGGCACGGCAAACGAAGGCCGCGGGGATTTCGAGCCAGTCAGGTAAAGGTCGATTTTCTCGCTCAGTAGTGCAGCCCAGACTGAGATTGCGAACATGCAGCCGCCGATGGCAAGAAAATCAAACAGAGAAGGGTGGAAATTCATTTGTGCCGTCCATTAGATAAGGGAAGGGAAGAACGTGAGTGCACGACGTCAGCGAATTCATCCTGATCGATGGTGCTTACGGCTGTGGCTTCGGAGCGCTCCGCCCGGTGGGCACGGCCTGTGGGAGCGGGCGTTGACTGGTGGGCGCGGAGCGCGCTTTGCCGATGATGTGCACGGGTGTGCTCGTGTGCTGGCGCACGGAAGCGGCGACGTCTTCGTTCATGAAGCGCCACCAGCTCGCTTTGCGCTTTCCGAGGAGAACGCGCGCAGCACCCCTTGCTTCACAGACTTCAGCTATCTGGCGGCCGAGCGTCGAGCCGGACAGCGATGACGTCAACAGCTGCGCTTCAACGCCGCGTCCATTGCTCTCCAGTATCCGCATTGCGTCAGCCAGCGTCGTCTGGCCGCCTTCTTCCATGGCACCCACGATCAGGCCATAGTCGAAGTCGGCCCCCAAAAAGCAGGGCATCAAGTCGACGATATGCACAGCGACAATGCGTGCATCGCAATGTCTGGCGACGTCGAGCGCCGACGCAAGGAAGGCGTCGGTCGGATTCGGGCTGATTGCAACAACGATGATATTGGACATTTCAAGGCCTCGGATAATGAAGAGGACAGCAGGAATAGCGGTTAGCTTTTCCTGGATCGCGTTTTCATCTTGAAGCGGTCGAGTTAGCGCGGGATTATTCAGCGCATACGCGCGGCGGCACATCCGGGACATGCCGGGCAACTGGCGCCACGTCAGTCCGGGTCAGTCGCTGGCAGTCTGGCCGGTTCGACCACTGATGCTGCCCGGCAGGCCACCGGGCGTGCCCTTAGTACGCCCAGTAACCGAACGGGCGAGGATAGCCATAGACAACGGGCGCCGGAGCCACGACGGGTGGTGGCGCATACGCGGGCGCGGTGGCATAGACGGCGGGCTGCGTAATCTGATTGCCCTTTGACGCCATGCATTGCGAGTAAGCCGCATCGTAGCTGGCCTGCATACTCGCAGAACTCGCCTGCGCGTTATTGGCGCCCACGGCGCTCCCGAGCAGCAAGCCCGCCCCGGCTCCGATCGCCGCGCCAACACCGGCATCGCCCGCCGCAGCCCCCAGGAGCGCTCCCGCTGCCGCGCCGCCTGCCGTGCCGATTACCGTACTGCCCAGCCCATCGTGGCTTGCCAGCGGCGGGTTGGCGCTGTCCGTGCGAAAGGCGTAATCCCTGCATGCATAGTCCTCCTGCCGGAACTCGTCTAGCGGCTTGCCATTCGGCGGCAATGCGACCACGCTTGGGCCCGTTGGCGGAATGACGGCGCACCCGCCGAGGGCGACGGCTGCCAGGCAGGCCGCCAGGGTGAGACAGGCGCTTCGTGAGGATTTCATGATGAGGGTATCCAGTAAGTGCACGGATAGCATTCTGATGCTGGAAAATTAGGCCTGAGTGATCTCCCGTCGCGTCAACGTCGCGAGTCGGTGTGCTCGTCGTGGTAGTAATGCGCAAACGGATTGTGGTTAGTGTCGAAATACCGGCTTCGGCGCTCGAGTTCCGCGAGATCCGCCGATGACGCGAGGTAGGCGTCGCGTCGTTTGTCTCCCTCGATGGCGAAGTACGCTTCGAGCTTGCTAATGAGCATTGCGAACATGATGGTTCTCCTTGAACGGGACACGGCTGGAGGCCGTGTCTTACGCCGACGTGGGGCCGTCGTTGAGAAGCATCTTCGTCAATCAGAATTAGGCGTGAGTTAGCCGGTCGCTTCGGCGCAGCGCACGCCGTCCTCGGCGAGCAGGGGGATTTCCACTACGGCACGCAGCCCCGTCACGCCGTCATGGCGATTCTCGAGCGTCACGCGACCGCTGTAGCGTGTGACGATCGCGCGTACGATCGCAAGCCCGAGACCGCTTCCCTCGACCCCATGGTTCACTCGATAGAACCGGTCGAATACACGAGGAAGCGCGTCTTCGGGAATGCCGGGTCCGGTGTCCGCAATTTCGATGCGCGCATAGCCATCGGCGGCGAGCACGCGCAAATCGATCGAGCCGCCGGCGGGCGTATAGCGCAGCGCGTTGCCGACCAGGTTCTTGACCACGGCGTGCAGGTCCGGCTCGGTTGCGCAAATGCGCGCGGGCGTCAATTCGCTTGCGCCGATGTCGATACGCTTCTGGTTGGCGATGGGCAGCAGCTCGGAGACGACCGAAGCCACGAGCGCCGTGAGCTCGAGCGCAGCAGGTGGCGTCGACGTCATCTGCGCATCCGCGCGCGCAAGCTGCAACAGCTGCTCAACGAGTGTGCTCGTGCGTTCGATGCCACGCCGGAGTGCCTGGAAGCGCTCGCGGTTTTGCGGAGCGATGTCGCCCTGCAGATTGTCTGCCTGCAATTTCAGCGCCGTGAGCGGGGTACGCAGCTCGTGTGCGGCATCGGAAATGAAATCGCGCTCGAGCCGCATCGATTCGTCGAGCCGCTGGATCATGCGATTGATCGAGCTGACGAACGGCAGCAGCTCGACGGGGAGGCCTTCGTCCGGCAGGGCCACGAGGTGCGCCGAATCGATGGCCTGGGCGCGGCGCCCGAGCCGGTCGAGCACCCGGAACGCGCGGCGCACGCAAATGTACACTGCAATCCACACGGCTGGAATCAGCACGTAAATGGGCATCAGCGCGCGTGCCGCGCTGTCTTGCGCCATGCGTACCCGCACCGAAATCCGTTGGCCAACCTGAATGACCTCGTCATAGGTGACGAGCGTATAGACGCGCCATGCCTCGTGTGCAGCGAATTGCTGCGAGAAACCCGTGGGTGAATTGCGGTCGAACACGACGGCGCTATCGGTGGTACGGGCGGGTGACTTGTGTTCTGCAGTCCAAACGACGACGACGATATCGTCGGCGTTGCCCGAGCCGTTGGAGCGGTGCGGAATGGCGGCCTCGTACACGTCGCGTATGCGCGCTGCAACGGTCGAGAGCCGATCGTCCAGCAGGGCATCCACGCCTACGAGGGCGAGCCGGTAGGAGCTCACGCCTTGCATGATTCCGAAGATGGAGAGCAGCAGACCCAGCGAGACGATCAGCTGGGTGCTCAGAGACCTGGTTTTGATGCGCATGACGGTTCGCCCCGCAGTGGCCGGTGGCGGTCAGCAGCCCGAAGCCGCGCCGCCAGCGCTCGCTCGTGCGCCAACGATATCAGATTACGGGGACGATTCGTCATCGCCTGGCGCAATCCCGCGCTTGCTTTTGCCCGCTTCGTTGGATCACAATCGCGCGTGCACCGGCGACCGACGTCTGTGTTGGAGCGGCCCATTCATGCGGATGACTGACCATGCGAATCCTCATCGTTGAAGACGACATCGATATCGGCCAAGGCTTGATGCGCGCATTGAAAGACGCCGGCTACAGCGTGGACTGGATCCGGGACGGCGCGCAGGCCAAGGAGGCCATGGTGGGCAACGCCTATTCGATCGTACTGCTGGACCTCGGTCTGCCAGGCTCGGACGGCATCGACGTTTTAGCCACCGCGCGAGGGCGCGCCTGCACCACGCCGGTCCTCATTGTGACGGCTCGCGACAACATCGAGACCCGCATTCGCGGCCTCGACATCGGCGCCGACGATTACCTGCTCAAGCCGTTCAACACTTCCGAGCTGCTGGCGCGCATCCGCGCGGTGATGCGCCGCCACGCCGGCTCAGCCGTCTCGGTGCTCGGCGATGAAACGTTGAGCCTGAATCTCGATACGCGCGAACTCTGCTTCAAGGGGCATCGCGAAGGGCTGTCCGCGCGGGAGTTTTCGCTCATGGCGGCACTGCTCGAGCGTCCCGGCATGATCCTCTCACGCGCACAGCTCGAGGACCGGCTGTATGGCTGGGGTGAAGAAGTCGAGAGCAATGCGGTGGCCGTGCTCATTCACGGCGTGCGCAAGAAATTCGGGCACGACGTGATACGGAATATTCGGGGCTTCGGCTGGACCATCGACGTGGCCGCCCGCGACGAGCAATCGGACCTGCCGCCGGCCGATGGATGTGAGGCGCGCGAATGACAGTGTTCGCGCGTTTCCAGCGGCGTCGACTGCCGCCGCTGGAAACATGATCGAACCCGGCTCCGCTTGATCGGCTTGCCAGATGGTTCGGCATCCGAATGTTTGTAATCGTTCGTGGATTGTCAATCCGTGGCGCGGGACGACGCACGCTATGTGGATCCGCTATTCGCCACCGGCACCGATTGCGCCGACGCGAGACATCGAGCCGTGGCTGTCCGAACGAGACGGGGGAGTGAGCGCTCCAACAGCCGGCTAACCTTCTACTAATTTGCGCATCCGAACATGGCATGGGCACGCAGGCGGCGAGCGCGTGAGCGCCTCAATATTATCTTTCAATAGCCTTACATTCCTGTAGACTATTCCCTGCCTGCGATTCGCCCCAAGGTAGCCCTCACTGGAGTCATCCATGCGACTGACCATCCTCATCAATAGTCCCGAGCGGACCGCCAATCCCCACTTTGCCCTCGTATGGCTCGACACCCGGCAAAAGCGCTGGTCGCGTGAATCGCATCAAGGCGTGGACCTGCCGACCTGGGGCGAGATTCAGGAGTCCGATGGCCAGATCGTGCTCTGCGCTCCGGCGAGCGACCGGCCGCTATGCACGATTAGCGGCCTCATCGTGACGCGACGGCAGGAGGTCAGCGCAACGCACGGGCAAGTCATCTGGCCGTCCAGCGTGTTGCAGGCGCAGACGCAGACGCCGGGCTACTGGCGCCTTCAGGCGGTCGATCGCGAGTCGATATGCGCCGCAGACGCCCTGTTCGCCGGCCACCGCGAACTGCGCTCACGGAGGCATTGAGCCCCGTCGAAGAGGGCGAGTCGGGTCGTCATCGGGCGTCGAGCGCCGTGCCGTTATGCTGCGTCGGCAGCACGATCGTTGCAATCAGGCCGCTGTGGCCGTCGCTGCGGTTTTGCAGCGAAATCGTTCCATGGTATTTCCTGACGACGGATTTGACGATCGAGAGCCCCAGTCCGCTGCCATCGGAATCCGCTGCATGTAGCCGGTAAAACCGGTCGAACACGCGTTCCAGCGAAGCCTCCGGAATGCCCGGACCGCTATCGGTGACGCGCACCACGACGTCGGCGCCGCTTGGGTAAACGTCGATGTCGACGGCACCGCCAGCCGGCGTATAGCGCAGTGCGTTCTCGAGCAGGTTGCGCACGGCCATGCGCAGGTCGCCCTCGCGCGCCCGGACCTTGGCGGCCTCGAAACGTCCCGCACCCAGATCGATCGAGCGTGCCTGCGCGACGGGCAGAATGTCCACGACGAGCTTCTGAATCAGCCCGTGCAAATCCACGCCTTCGGTTGACGCCTGATCGAGTTGCGCATCGGCGCGCGCGAGCGAGAGAAGCTGCCGGATCATCGTCGACGCGCGTGCGATCGCCTCGCGCAGCTCGGTCATCCGCTCGGCCCGCGCCGACTCGTCGGGCGCCCTCGCCAGATTGTCGACACGAAGCTGCATCGCGGTGACAGGCGTGCGCAGCTCATGGGCGGCATCGGCGATGAATCGCTTCTCCGCTTCGATACCGCTCCGAAGCCGGGTAATCATTCGATTGATCGAATCCGTGAACGGCCGCACTTCGGCGGGCACGTCCGGGATGTCGAGCGGCTTCAGGCGGCCGATGCCCACGGACTCGGCCTGCGCACCGGCATGCACGAGCGATGCGAACGCGCGGTTGACGATTAGCGGGATGGCGAGCAACACGAGCGGGATCAGGATGAACGCGGGAGCGAGGCTCTGCAGCGCGGTACGCCCTGCCGTCTGTTCGCGGAAGGCAATCGGTTGGCCGACCTGGTACGTCAGCTCACCGTCGTTCTTTCTCAACGTGTAGATGCGGTAGAGATTCCCGCCGATGCGCTCGACCGAATACCCCTCAGGCGCGGCGCGATCGAAGAGCACTTCGGGGTCGGTGTCGTCGGTCGGCTGTTCGAGGCCCCGCTTCCAGATTTGCCCAACGAAGCCGTCGACCGAGTGTTGCGGCGGACCGCTTGCGCCGATCGCGCCGACCTTGCCCGCCGCCATCCAGACCGCCGCCCCCTGCAAGTGCACGTCCAGCAGCGCGCCGATCTGCCTGCGTGAGAGCCAGTAGGAGGCAAGCGAATCGACAACGCCGACGATTGCGACGAGCGCGATCAACGCCACAGTAATTTGGTTCTTCAGCGATTTCATGCTGTTGGCCGATCAGCGATTCCGGCCGAGATCGCGCAGGCGTTTGCCCGACATGAGATTGCGTCCGAGCGTCTCGAGCGACACGCCGCGCGTCTCGGGGACATAAAGCAGCACGACCACGCCGAACACCACGTTCAGGATTGCGTACAGAAAGAACGTGTGCGATTCGCCGATTGCAGAGAGCAGGCTGAGGAAGGTCGCGGCCACCACGATGTTGGCGGCCCAGTTCACGAACGTCGACACGGCAATGCCGAAATCGCGGCCCTGTTGCGGCTGTATCTCGGAGCAGAGGATCCACACGAGCGGGCCTGCGGAAACGGCAAAGCCTGCGATGAACAAGAGCAGCGAGGCGACGGCCGTCATCTGGACCACGGTGCCATCGATACCCTGGTGGAGCAGCACGGCCAGCGCGCCCATCCCCACGGCCATCACGGCGCACCCTGCATAGAGAATGGGCTTGCGGCCCCAGCGGTCGACCATCGCAATGGCGCCGAAGGTGGCGAGCACGTTGACGAGCCCGACGATGACCGTGGCCCAGAGCTGCTGCTCATGCGTCGCGAAGCCCGCCAGTGCGAAGATGCGCGGCGCGTAGTACATCACCACGTTGATGCCGGTGAGCTGCTGGAAGATCTGCAGCACGGCGCCCAGCAACACCGAGCGGCGGAAGTTTGAATTCGCCATCAGCAGACTCCAGCCCTGTTTGGGTTGTTTGCTCTGCTCCTCGATGTCGCGCATCTCGGTCTCGACCTCGGCAGGGTCGTCACACAGGCGCTGCAGGATAGCGCGTGCTTCCTGCGTCCTGTTGCGCTGGAGCAGCCAGCGCGGACTATCGGGCAACGCGACGACGCCGAGCAGGAAGACCATGGCGGGAATCGCGATGACGCCGAGCATCCACCGCCAGTCGGCGATGTACGACAGTCCGATGTTCGACAGGAAGGCCGCGAGAATGCCCACCGTAATCATCAGTTGATAGGTCGAGATCATCGCGCCGCGCACATGCCGGGGTGCGATCTCGGACAGGTACAGCGGCGCGGTGAACGACGCGACACCCACCGCGACGCCGAGCAACAACCGCGCGAAGATCAGCTGTTCGGGACTCGGCGCCAGTGCGCACCAGATTGACCCGCCAATGAATAACAGCGCCGCCAAGCCGAGCGTGGAGCGCCGACCGAGGTGCCAGGACAGCCAGCCGGAACCGAGCGCGCCAACCGCTGCGCCAACCATCATGGAGCTGACGACCCATTCCTGCACGCGGTCATTGAGTGTGAAGTGCCTGGCGATGAAAGGCAGCGCACCGGAGATCACGCCGATATCGAGGCCGAAGAGCAGGCCCGCCAGCGCGGCCATGAGAGAGACGAAGATGGCGTAGCGGTTTGCGCCAGAGAATCCGCCGGTCGTCGGCGTGGTGATGGAACTCACAAGGGATCTCCTGATAGAGGTGTTTCAGCGGGGCGGAGGTCGTCGTCATGACACGCGGGTATGGGATTGCGTGGGCTTATCCGCCATTGACCCATTGTCAGCGCCGAGAGTTAGCTTTAATTTAGTTCGGGGAATGAAGTAATTAAGTGTTGCTGGTAAAACGGATCGACTCTGGCTAACCTGGCGTTGTCGCCGGCGCCGGGGGGCGTAGATGAAGTGTGTCTTCGCGTCGAAGGCAGTCGAGGAATCAGCGAACTCGACTATAAAGAAGAAAGGGTTGCGGCCTGGCGTGGCGCTCGAGCGGCCCATCCTGCGCGTGGGTTTTGCGGACCCAGAGGATAGGCTGACTTACCGAACCAGTTGACCATGAAGCGTGCAGGTATCATCACGGCTGCCGTGCTGCTGGCGCTGACCGCAGCAGGCGTGGAGAGCGCCGAACCCCTCAAAGCCACTGTGATTCACTGGTGGACGTCCAAGGGCGAAGCGGCGGCAGTCAGGCAGTTCGCAGCGGCCTATGACAGGGCCGGTGGGCAATGGATCGACAAGGCGGTGCCGGACCCGTACCTGGCGCGGTCCACGGCGATCAATCTGATCGTGGACGGAGATCCGCCAACCGCCGCGCAGTTCAATATGTCGAAGCAATTCCACGACATTATCGATCAGGGCTTGCTGAACAACGTTGACCAGGTGGCCATCAGGGAGAACTGGGACAAGATACTGCCTTCCGCCATTCTTGACAGCATCAAGGTCGAGGGTCATTTCTATGCAGCCCCGGTCGACATTCACATGCCGGTGTGGTTTTTCTACTCGAAACCGGCATTCCAGAAAGCGGGCATCAGGACCGAGCCGACGACCTTCGCCGAGTTCGTGGCCGATCTCGACAGGCTCAAGGCTGCGGGCATGATTCCGCTCGCGATTGGCGCTCAGCCATGGCAGGAGAAGATCGTCTTCGACGCAATCCTGGCCGACGTCGGCGGCCCTGACTTGTACCTGAAGGTGTACCGTGATCACAATCTGAATGCCGTGAACTCCGTCGCGTTTAAAGATGTCCTTGCCTCATTCAAGCGCCTGCACGCTTACATCGATCCGGATTCGCAAACGCGCAACTGGAATGACGCCACAGCGTTGCTGATTTCCGGCCGGGCCGGCGTTCAGATCATGGGCGACTGGGCCAAGGGCGAGTTCTCGGTGGTGAAACAGACAGCGGGCAAGGACTTCGGTTGCTTTCCGGGCCTCGGGCCGCGTGCACCGTATATCGTCGGCGGTGATGTGTTCGTGTTCCCCAAGACGGATGACCCCGGTGCGATCAAAGCGCAACAATTGCTGGCGACGGTCATCACCTCACCGCAGGCTCAAGTCGCATTCAGCGCGAAGAAGGGCTCGATTCCGATCCGTTCGGACGTTGACGATTCGAGCCTCGATATTTGCGCGAGAGAAGGCATCGCGATCATGAGGGATAGGTCGCGCCTGTTGCCAAACGCGGAACTGCTCATGCCGCCCGACATGAACGATGCCTTGCTGGGCGTGATCGCCCATTTCTGGAACAGCAGCCAGTCCGCGGACGATGCGCAAAGAGCCTTTGCCAGTGCGCTATGAAGGGGTGCAGGCTAAGGATTTCCTGACGTTCATGGAAGCATTTCCCTGGCAGCTTATCCGGCCTTCCTGACTGCGGGAGGCTAGCCGAAGCGCTAGGATTGGCGTGTAGACGTATAACGCCGGGCTAGCCTCCTGATTCTCCAATTTCAAGAAAATTGATGCTTAAGCGTTTACAGGGGAGGGCGCGTGCTGAAGCGACCGTCCATCATTGTTCGAGCCATCGCCTTTGTGGTCGTGGTCTGCATCTGTTTGATCTCTATCGATAGCTGGCAGAGCTGGAATGCGCGTTCGGCCAAGTTACACGAAATGAAGATCACGACAGCGAACCTCGCGCGCGCGACAGCACAACAAGCCAATGACACGATCAAGGAAGCCGATACGACTTTGGTCGACGTCGTCGACCGAATTGAGTATGACCGAATCAGCCCTGCCGCCATCACGCGATTGCATAGCTTTATGAGGGCGCGAATGCAGGAGCTTTCACAACTCGACGACATGTTTGTATACGATGACGAGGGCACATGCATCGTCGATGCACGACAGGCATCGCCGCAGCATCTCGATGGCTTTGGTCACGATGCTTTCGCTTTCCATCGCACTCACGCCGACACGGATACGCATATCGGCGTGCCCGCGATAAGCCGTTTGACAGGCAAGTGGATTATTCCGATCTCGCGGCGAGTCAACCATGCCGATAGCACTTTCGGCGGTGTGGTATTGGTCACGATCGATATAGATTTTTTCAAGGATTACTTCCGCACCCTGACGATCGGTGAGGAAGGCGTTGTTGAACTGGTCTCGGAAAGCGGTGTCCTGATGGTCCGCCGTCCATTCGACAACAGGTTGATCGGTGAAAGCGTGGTGAGCACGCCGCTGTTCCGGTCGTATGCGTCGCAAGGGCCCGTCGGCATGGTTTTAATCAAGTCGCCGGACGACGGTGTAACCCGGTTCTACAGCTATCGTCGGCTCAAGAATTACCCGCTTTTTATATCAACCGCGCTTTCCAGGGACGAGATCCTCGCAGATTGGTGGCGCGATACGCTCTGGCATTCCGGTGCGGCTCTCTTTCTGGTTATCGTGGTCAGCGTCTTCGGATGGCGCCTGGTCAAACAGATCGAGCTGCGAACCCGCGCCGAGGCACAGGCCGACGCGGCGAACCGTGCCAAGGGGGCGTTCATTGCCAACATGAACCACGAATTGCGGACGCCGCTCAATGGCATCCTCGGCTATGCGCAGATCCTGCAGCGCGACAGTACGCTGAGTCAACAGCAACGCGAAGGCGTGGGGGTGATACAGCGCAGCGGCGAGCATCTGCTGGCGCTGATCAATGACACGCTCGATCTGGCCCGGATCGAAGCGGGCAAGCTGCCTCTGGAGGTGGTCGATGTGCCGCTGCGAAGCCTCGTCGAAATGGTTCGCGAGATGATCGACTTGAAGGCGGAGCAGAAGCAACTCAAATTCGTCTGCGAAATCGCGCCCGATGTGCCGGCGGGGGTTCGTGCGGACGAACGAAGGCTGCGGCAGGTGCTGCTGAATCTTCTGGCGAATGCGGTCAAGTTCACCGATCAGGGCAGTGTGAGCCTGCATGTTACGCGTCTCGCTTCGGGCGCCGTGCGCTTCGATGTTCGCGACTCGGGACGCGGCATTCCCACCGACAAGCTGGAACGGGTATTCGAGCCGTTCGAGCAGCTAGGGGAACGAGAGCGCCGTGCCGCCGGCACCGGGCTTGGACTGGCGATCAGCCGGCAACTGGTGCGTGCGATGGGAAGCGAGATCCGCACCGATAGCCGGGTCGGACAGGGTAGCGCCTTCTGGTTTGACCTGGCTCCCTCCGCCGCGGTGCCGTCCTGCACGCCGCTCACACCGGCTACGCGGAGCGTGACCGGCTACGAGGGCGCTCGTAGAAAGGTGCTGATCATCGACGACGTGCCGGCCAATCGCGGCGTCCTCGCTGAACTGCTGGGCGGGCTCGGTTTCGAGACCGCGGAGGCGGGGACCGGCCGCGAAGGGATTGCCAAGGTGCAAAACGAGCGGCCGGCGTTGATTCTTACCGATATCGTGATGCCGGAGATGGATGGCCTCGAGACCACACGCTGGTTGCGGCAATCGCCTGCCTTCTCGGACGTGCCGATTATTGCGGTGTCCGCGAGCGCTTCCGGCAGTGACGAGAACGAGAGTCTCGCGGCCGGTGCGAATGCGTTTCTTCCCAAACCCATCGTCGTCGATCGCCTGCTTGCACAGATCTCCACGTTGTTGAAACTGGAGTGGACTTATGCCGTGCCGCCAGCGCATCCCCCGCAACCGGAGGAGGTGGACGGCCCGCTTATCGCCGCGCCGGCCCAGGAGATGGATCGTTTGTATCGGCTCGCGCGTCTCGGCAACATGCATGAAATCGTGCTGTGGGCTGATCGCGTTGCGGCGCTCGACCCGCGCTACGGGCCATTGACGACAAAACTCCGAACGCTGGCAAAGGGTTACCAGTCGAAAGCCATTCTCGTCCTTGTGGAGCAGTTTCTCTAAGCGCGGGCGGTGTCATGAACGAGGTATCAGTCAACGCAACCGAACAGCCAGCGATCCTCATCGTAGACGACACGCCCGCCAACCTCGGCGTAGTGGTCGACGGTCTGGTTGACAGGGGCTTCAGCGTGCTCGTCGCCCTCGATGGTGCGGAGGCACTTGAACGCGCGCGATTTTCTCAACCGGACCTGATCCTGCTCGACGTCAGGATGCCAGGCATCGACGGTTTCGAGACCTGCCGGCGACTCAAGATGCAGGAACAGACGCGCGACATATCGGTGATTTTCATGACCGCACTCACCGATACCGACGATATGCTGGAAGGCTTCTCCGCAGGCGGCGTGGACTACTTGACGAAGCCTGTCCAGATTGCCGAAATGATGGCGCGCATCGACACCCATCTGACATTGCGGACGATGCACAAGCAACTCATCGTTCAGAACAGGCTGCTGTCGAACGAGGTGGCCGTGCGTCAGCGCGCTGAAGCTGCGCTCTCGCGGGCGCGCGACGAACTCGAAGTGCAGGTCGCACAACGCACCGCAGAACTCGCTCGAGCGAATGCGAGCCTGCGTCTGGAGATCGAGGAGCGCAGGCTGGCCCAGGCGGAGTTGCTATCGAGCGAGGCGCGGTTTCGCGCCATTGTCGAGGCGAGCCCGGTGCCGCTGAGCATCACCTCGGTGGAGGACGGCAGAATTCTCTATGGGAACCGGCCTTTCTGCCGGCTGTTTGGCCTCACGCGGCCAGACGACGGCGCGAAAATGACGGACCTCTATGTGGATCCGACGGGGCGCGACAGACTGGTGCAACGACTGCGCGAGCATGGGAACTTCCGCAATACCGAGGTCCATTTCCGGAGACCCGGAGGCAGCACGTTCTGGGCGACGGTCACTGCACGCGTGGCGACCTTTGCCGGCATACCGGCTATCTACGTCGGCTTTAACGACGTGACCGCACGCAAACACGCTGAGGAAAAGTTGCGAGGGAGCGAAGCGCGTCTCGCGAATGCGCAGCGGCTCGCCCAGCTAGGCGACTGGGAGTGGGATGCGGTGCACGGCATGACCCATTGGTCCGACGAGATGTACCGGATTCTCAAGCTGAACCCGGCAGCATCAAAGCCGGGCTACCGAACCTTTCTCAGAGCGGTGCATCCCGATGACCGGGCGTTGGTGCGGCAGACAACGCGGGCGTTGATGGCTGACCGTAAGCCGCGAGATCTCGATCACCGTGTGAGGGGAGCCGACGGTGCGGTGCGCATTGTCCAGATTCATGCTGAGACCACTCGCGCAAAAGCAGGGCAGCCATTGAGCCTGGTCGGCACCATCCAGGATATTACGGAACGCAAGCGCATCGAGCACGAACTGTTCGAGTCGCGCGAGCAGCTACGCGAACTGTCTGCTTACATGGAGGCCATTCGCGAAGAAGAAAGGAAGCGTATTGCGATGGAAATCCACGACGAACTAGGCCAGCTGCTGACCGCCCTGAAAATGGATGTATCGCTGCTCAAGCGACGTTTCGTGGACTGTCCTGACGTTGCAAAGAAGGTGGACGACATGCGCGAGCTCGTTGAAAAGACCATCTGGATGGTACGCAACGTCGCGAGCCATTTGAGGCCCGCTGCGCTCAATTTCGGCATCGTGTCGGCGCTCGAGTGGCTCGTCGATGATTTCGGTCAGCGCGATCGCGTTCCCTGCCGTCTGCGCATCCAGGGCAGCGAGCCTGTTTTACCGGACGCCCATGCGACGGCCGTATTTCGTATCGTGCAGGCGTCGCTGACCAATGTCGCTCGCCACGCAGGGGCGTCAAGAGCGGACGTGATGCTCAATAGCAGCGCAACAGCGTTCGATCTCACGGTCAGTGACGACGGTTGCGGTTTCGATCCGGCAGCGGCGCGCAAAGGCTATTCATACGGGTTGCTCGGTATGAGCGAACGTGCGCGACTCATCGGCGGGTCGCTACAGATCGACAGCGCGCCCGGAGCAGGAACGGTGGTTTCGATTCATGTCCCGCTCGTCGGCGAACAAGACCAATGATCAAGATCCTCATTGCAGACGACCACGCTATCGTGCGCGGTGGATTGGGAAAGATCGTTGCGACGACCATGGATATTGTTGTCGCTGGTGAAGCCGCCCAAGGTTCCGAGGTGATCAGCAAGCTGCGCACGTGCCAAGTGGACCTGGTGTTGCTCGACATGACGATGCCCGGCATCAGCGGTATCGACCTGATACGGCACCTGCGTGCCGAACACCCGGCGCTCCCCATCCTGGTGCTCAGCATGCACAACGAAACCCAGGTCGTGGCGCGCGCGCTGCGCGCCGGTGCTGCCGGCTACGTGACCAAGGACAGCGATCCCGAAATTCTTGTCGCCGCAATCCGCAAGGTTGCCAACGGCGGGCGGTTCATCGATCCGCAACTGGTCGATGCGGTTGTCTTCGAGCCGCATTCCGCCGACGTTCCCCCCCATGAGATTCTCTCGGACCGGGAATTCCAGGTGCTGCAACTGCTGGCGCAGGGCAAGAGCATCAATGATATCGCCGAGACCTTCGTTCTGAGCGCGAAGACCATCAGCACGCACAAAATGCGTCTTATGCAAAAGCTCGGACTTGCCAACAACGCCGAATTGATCCGCTACGCGATCAGGCACCGTCTGATTACAGAATGAAATAAATCCCAGGGAAATCCTGACACGAGAACCAGCTATTTCCGAGCATGCAATCCACTTTCCCCGACATGAAGCCGGCAGCTAAAGCACTAAGATGACTTCTTGAGGCGGTACGCAGGCGATCTGGCCCATGACGGAGGCGTTCTTGCCCAGACTGGCGTGGGAATGGTATGGCGTCAGCGTTAGATGAATGGATGGGAATTTATCGATTTTGAAGGTGGAAATAGATTCATTTAATCATTTGCGCATTAAATCGCAAGGGCGCCTGAGAGGTGGTTGTGCAAGCGCCTACGGCAAGGCACAGAGGGAATCATGCGGACATTGCTTATAGAAAACGATTTTCACATTGGGAATGACCTGTTTCGTGCATTAAAGAATGCACACTACCGTGTCGACTGGGTGCGCGACGGCAGAGCGGGGAGCGCCGCCATTGGAGCGGCCTATTACGCGGTGGTGCTGCTCAATCACTGCCTCCCGGATATTCGTGGCATAGACTTGTTGAAGGCGTCGCGTTCCGCCGGCAACAAAGTACCCGTACTGCTTCTCTGCGGGCACGATGATCCAGACACGCTGGTGCACGGTCTCGATGTCGGCGCCGATGATTGCGTTGTCAAACCCATTGATGTCCGCGTCGTGCTCGCCCGCATTCGAGCCGTGGTGCGGCGCACAGCGGGATATGCAACCTCGCGCATCGGCGACGAATCGCTGGGTCTTGATCTGGATAAGCGCACGCTATGCCGCAATGGTGTTGAATCGCCACTTTCGGCGCGAGAGTTCGCGTTGATGCATGCTCTTCTGGAACGGCGCGGCGTGATACTGACTCGCAGGCAACTCGAAGACCGGCTTTATGGCTGGGGCAAAGAAGTGGAAAGCAATTCACTCGACGTATTGATCCATTCGATGCGCAAGAAATACGGGCAGTCGCTCATTCGCAACGTCCGCGGTATCGGCTGGACGCTGACGCGCGACGAGTGCGCTACCGCATGTGCTGGAAGTTAACGTCAACGTACTGTCGTTCGTGAATTGCAGACTGAACGGGGTCGATGAAAAGCGAAAACGGCGTCACAAATTGTGCAGCACCAAGTTGTTGCGCGGATCTACGATCGTGGTCCTCCCGTAAAGATCCGCGCACTGTTACGGATGGCGCAATCCAGCGCGCCACTCGCGACTAGGCCTTTCGCTCCAGCAGGTCGGTTGCGAAAGACTTCGCATGCGCTACGGCCTCCTGCGCGTCGAGGAATACACCGAGTTGCTCCCAGTGCTCTTCGACCGCGTAGGTTCCTTTCACACCAAGTGCCCTCTGAACGCGCAATTGCGCTGCGTATCTGCCGTCCTCCAATGGTCGTGCAGTCGCTACCACCTTGTGAGGAAGATCGGATCTTTCTGGCTGAGCCAATTCAACAGGACTACCAGGTACGCTGATATCTTTCAACTCGTTTCTGACTTTGCAGTCTGGACAGTAGAAGCACCAACCGTCGTCCTCGTAACTGGGTCTGACCTGCCCGCGAGCCAGCACGGCACGACATTCAACGTTTTCGCAGATGAACGGCATAGCATTCTCCGGAGTTGTTTGAAAGAAATCCTGGCATGTCCGCCGACGGCCAGCCATCGGCATTGTTACTGTACCTGAGCGCGTTACGATTAGCCACGATGAGGGGGGAGACCGGCCGATGCCGATTCTCCGTGCCCGTCTTTGAATCGGAAAATAGAGGCATCCAATTGGCACGACGGATTGCTATGGTGCAGCACGCAGACAAAATTGAGGCTGCGGGGAACGGTCATGGATTTTCGCAGACTCGCGCTGCGGTTTCTCTCTGTCTGCGGAAAGAGAAAGCCCCGGCCGCCAAGCGCCGGGGCTTGGTGCTCGCTGCGCTTGCGCCCTGGTGCCGAGATCTGCGGCGAGCAGCGGATCGGCCTTTATAGGCCAGCTCAGCCAGGCGTCACGCGCGGCTGCTCCAAAAGAAAAAGCCCGCTTGTTTTCGCTGAGCGGGCTTCGATGTTGGTTGCGGGGGCAGGATTTGAACCTGCGACCTTCGGGTTATGAGCCCGACGAGCTGCCAGACTGCTCCACCCCGCGGAGCGAATTGTAGCCGCACCGAGGCGGCGCGTCAAACGAAGCCATCGGACGATAACGCCGGACGCCGAGTGGTTTGTCGAACACGTCAACGGGCGCCATGTGGTCGACGTTTCTGCTGCAAGCAAAAAGCCCCGGACCTATCGGCGATGGCGAGCGGTTCTTCGATGGGGCTGCGGCGCAGCAGGTCGCATGCTGCTGGGCAGCAATGTGCGCTGAGCAGCATGGTGGTCTGTGCGGCCGTTGATGATTGTTTGTTGGGCGGAGTCGCCACCTTCGGTCACCGGTCATTTGAGCGCCCGAACAGGAGCGTGCGGTAGCGCGGAAATAAATATTCTAAATACTCTTGACGCGAGGTTCGCGGGCCTGCATAATTCGCCTCCCTTCTGATGAGGGGCGCGAAAAAGACAGCGAAATTAAACGGTGTTTTTAA
>NZ_BAYD01000011.1 GCF_000685075.1 Paraburkholderia oxyphila NBRC 105797 | reverse complement strand
GGGCAACTTCACGCCCTGTCACTGCGTCCTTCATATGCCGCTTCCTTCCGAAGAGAGAGTCTGCGATGCGAGGGCGGCAAGCCTCACCACCCGCAGCTATCTATCCTGAAAGAGTGTGCATTAGCCTGAACAGGAGAAAATTCCGAAATACAGCGAGCCACTGATTCAAAATGCATAAAATTGCGAAAAATACGCCTCTGACTGATATCCGGCAAAGGCCAGCCGCTGCAAAGCGATGTGTCGTGATGAGAGCGTCGGCTCAATGGCGCGCCCACCTACCCAGCACCGCGATCGCAACTAGCCCCCCGCGCCCCATAAAATTGCGCCCCGCGCGGAATAAGCGCCCAGGCGCGCGTGTTAGTCCATCGTCTCCACCCAACGCGGCGGCATATCATGGCTTTGCAGAGGCTGCACGACGAGCGGCCGGTATCCGAAGGCGACATCCACGCCTACACAGACGGTTCGCTGGCGCATGACCGGATCGCGCGTGTGCGCCACTATCTGGCGACGCGTCCCGGTGAATGGCATCGGATCCTGTTCTACCGGCGGCTCAATGCCCAGCTTCGTCACTCATTCGGTGAAGCTGAGCATGAGCACGCCCCCGAAGTGCTGTCCGGAACGCGGCGGCCCGCGCCGGCGCGTCGGCGCAGGGCCGCGGCTGGTGGCGTCGCCCGCCACCGGGCTGTCGCGCTTGCGCTCGCCTGCCTGGTGGCCGGCGCGGCGCTGGCGTGGCTTGCCGTTTCCGAGCCCAGTGCCCAGGTTCTGAACGACGCGGCGGTGATGGCGCTCATGGAGACCGGCAACGCTCCCGACGCAACGGCGTCCGCGCAGGATTCGCCCGGCGCGCCGCTCGCCGATTCGCTCGTGCCGGTTCCGCCGGCCAGCGTCCCGGCGCCGTTCGACCTCGCGCCGGCGGGCTTGCGGCTCGTGGCCTCCGGCACGGTCGAGCTCGGGCTTTTCGCGCGGGCCGGCCGGTGGATCTACGAAAGCGGTGAAGGTCGGCCGGTTGTGCTGCTCGCCTCGCGCGCCTGGTTCGCGCATGCCGAGCCACAATGGAGCGCCCGGCGCGTCGGCAATCTGCGCTTGCTTGGGTGGACGGGGCATGGCGAGCGCTGGGTGCTGGCCGGCGATGCGCAGACGCGCGGCCTGATGCGCGCGGCGGACCTCGCCACGCAGGAGCAGCCGGCCCGCGACGCAGCGGTCGCGAATGAGGCGCTCCCACGATGAGTGCTCAAATGAGGACGGCGAGGATGCAACATGGACATCCGTGACGAGCTGATAGAACACGTGCCGCGCCTGAGGCGTTACGCCCGCGCGCTGATCAACAACCGCGAGCTCGCCGACGATCTCGTGCAGGACACGCTCGAGCGCGCGCTCGGGCGCACGGCGCTGTTTCGCGCGGGCACGGACCTGCGCGCGTGGCTCTTCACGATCATGCACAACCTGTTCGTGAATCAGGTGCGCAAGTCGGCGTCGCGTGGCACGCACGTGAGCGTGGACGACGAGAGCGTGCCCGAGACCGACTACGCGGTGCCTGCGTCCCAGACCGGCACGCTCGAGGTGCGCGATCTCGACTTTGCGCTGCAGCGGCTGCCGGACGAGCAGCGCGAGGTGGTGCTGTTGGTTGGGTTGGAGGAAATGAGTTACGCCGACGTGGCGCTGGCGCTCGACATCCCCATCGGTACGGTGATGTCGCGGCTTTCGAGGGGACGTGAGCGCCTGCGCGCGCTCATGGCCGGTTCCGTCCCGCGAGCGAATTTGAAGGTGGTGCGATGAGCGACCAACATAATCCCGTGACCGAAGAGGAAATCCACGCCTACGTGGACGGCACGCTGGCGCAAGCACGCCGCGCCGACGTCGAGCGCGAGCTCGAACGCAATCCGGAGCTTGCGGCGCGCGCGAGCGACTTCTTCGCGCTCAACAATCTGCTGCACGAGCGTTACGACCGTGTGCTGAGCGAACCGGTGCCCGCGCGTCTGCGCGTCGAGTCCGCAGGCGCGGCGCATGCCGCATCCGCCGGGCCGGCCAGGCGCCACGCGCGTGAAGCGGCAAACTGGCCGAAGTTCGCGGGCCTCGCGGCGGCACTGGTGCTGGGCGTGGGCATCGGCTGGGGCACGCACTATGGCGCGGACGTGCTGGGCGGCGCAGCGGGCCGTGGCGACCCGCATGCGGAACTGCATACGGTCAGCGCGGACTCGACCATGAACTTCGTGCACGAGGCTGCGCTCGCGCACGTGGTCTACATGCCCGAGGTGGAGCGGCCGGATTCGATGGGCGCGCGCCAGGAACAGGATTTTGTGCAGTGGCTCGCGAACCGGCTCGGCACCAACGTGCATGCGCCGATGCTGGAGAAGAGCGGCTTCGAGCTCTCGGGCGGGCGTTTGCTGCCGGGCGCCGACGGCGATGTCGCGCAGTTCATGTATCACAACGCGCAGGGCGAACGCGTGACGTTGTGCATCTCGCACCGCAAGGCAAGCAGCAATACGACTGCGTTCAAGCTCTATCAGGACGGTCCCGTGAACGTGTTCTACTGGATCGATGGCGACTTTGGCTATGCGCTTTCGGGTGGTATCGATCGCAAGGTGCTATTGCAGCTCGCCCATGATGTGTATGCGCAATTGACGCCGCGCTGAGCGTGCGGCGTAGATGTTGCAGAAGCTCACCGGCCAGACATTTCGAATTCCTGATCGTGTGGATGGGTCTCGCGGCTGCAATCGAATCGTTCGATTCAACGCTGCCGACATAGACACGAACACGCCGTGGACAGGAGTTATTCCGCGCGGCTTTGTATCCTCATGTAGCGATCGGGAACCCAGGACATCGCGCGCCGCATCCTCACCTGAGCTTGACCGCAACGAAGCTGCGCGCATGGTTTCGCTGGATCAGCACTTCCATGCTCTTCGTCGCCTTTGCCTCGAGGGCGGCGGCCTGGTCCTGCGTTTCGACCAGCGTCTCGTCGAGCGTCAGCACGACGTCGCCGGGCCGCACGCCCGCTTTCGCGGCGGGGCCGATCGAGTCGTCCACCATCAGCCCTAGTGGAAGCCCGGTCGAGCGCTTTTCGTCCTCGGTCAGGGCGTGCATGACGAGGCCGAGCCGATCCGCGGCGTGGCTCGGCGCCGTGGCCGTGGCGGGTTGGGTGCTCGCGTCCGTCATCACGGCTTTCACGGCCCTGACGTCGTTTACAGTCGTCGCGTCGGCCGCCGCCGGCGTGGCGGCGACGGCTGTCACTGCAGGCACGGCTGCCACGGGTGTCACGGCCGGCGCGTCGGTGGCTTCGGCAAGCTGCGCTGCCTGGGCCGGCTGCGCCGCTGGTGTCGCTTGCGCGGCTTGTGCCGGCTGCGCTGCCTGCGCGGCTTGTGTTGCCGGTGCCGGCGGCACCGCCTTCCTCACCCGCTTCGCTTGCGCCGACTTCGGATCGACGGCGGCGTTCTTGAAGCCCGCCTGCGCCGGCTGCCGGTTACGGATCACCCCGAGCGAGGCTTTCGTGGCGGGCGGCACGGCCGCGAGCTGTTCGGCGAGCGCCGCGGCCCCGTCGACCGGCTTGTCGCCCACCCGAATGATGACGTCGCCGGCATTCACGCCCGCAGCGGCGGCCGGCGAGCCCGGATCGACGGTGTCGACGAGCGCGCCGCTCGCGCTCGGCAAGCCGAGCGCCGCCGCGATCCCCGGGCTCACGTCCTCGACTTGCATGCCGAAGGTGTGGGTCGTGCGCGCAGTGCCGCCGCTGCCTGCGTCGGCGGGGGCAGCGGGGTCGGCAGTGGCCGGGGCCGCGGCAGCGGGCGCCGCCTTGAGCGCCGCCTGCAGCTGCGCGCGGAACTGGTTCGCCGCTTCGATCGGAATCGCAAACGTCAGGCCCTCGTAGTGGCCGCTGTCGGCGTAGAGCTGCACGTCGATGCCGATCACTTCGCCCGCGCGATTGAACACGGGTCCGCCGGAGTTATCGGGGTTGACCGCCACATCGGTCTGCAGGAACGGGAACGCGTTGCCGTTGGGCAGCGTGCGCGAGGTGGCGCTGACGATGCCCGTCGTCACGGTGTTCTGGAAGCTGTCGGGCGAGCCGATCGACAGCACCGGTTCGCCGGCGCGCACCTTCGACGAATCGCCGAGCTTCACGAACGGCAGATTGTGCGCATTGGCGATCTGCAGCACGGCCACGTCGCTTTGCGGATCGACGGCGACCACCTGAGCCTTGAACTCGCGCTTGTCGGTCAGCAGCACGGTCACTTCATCGGCGTTGTCCACGACGTGCGCCGTGGTGAGCACGATGCCATTGCGGCTGACGATGAAGCCGGAGCCCGCGCCCGTCATCGCGCGCGGGGCGCCGGGCTGGCCGTCGGCGGGCGGCTGCGGCGCGCGCTTGAAGAACGCGAAGAACGGGTCCGTGGCATCGATGGCTTCCTGCTCGGGCGGCGCGGTCTGATCGTCGGTACCGCGCGCGATCACGTGCACGACTGCGGGACCGTAGCGCTCGGCGAGCGAGAAGAAGTCCGGTGTCGCCATGGCTGCGGGCGTGACGCTCGCGCGGAGGGAGGCGTCGGGCGCGGCGGCACTCGCCGTAGCGGGCTTGTCTGCGGCAGGGGTGCTGGCCTTCGCTCCGGTGGGCGGCGGGACCGGTGTTGCCGCGTTAGCCGGAGGGCAAAAAGTGCTGGCGAGCGCCAGCGTGAGCGCGGCCGCGGGGCGCGAGGTGCGGGCGAAAATCAGGCGGAGCACAGCACACCTCCCAGTGGCAATCGTGCTGACGGGCGCAGACCGGGATGCATTTGTGATGCAAGCGGACGCCGTCAAAAATAGTGTAGTCACACGGCGCGCAGAGTGGGGGGGAGGGTTTGTCCGGTAGCGAACGGAAAGGCTGGCGTCGGGTTCAGGACTGCTTTTTGACTGCGTTTTTTACCGCTCATCGCGTGCTTTTCCAGCGCTTCGCGGCATGACTATTTGATGAAGGATCAGGCCGATTTGAAGGGGGGGAAACCGCGGGTCGCGCAAGCGTGGACAGCGATCGCCCGGAAGACTCGTGACAGGCATTGCGCGGCTTTGGACGCCGTCAGGCTCCGCCGTCGACGCAGCGCGTTCTGATGCGTCTGCAACGAATGCTGGCGCTCAGCCCGGCTCGATCCGCCGCGCGCCGGCCGGGTGAAAAATGCGCACTGTATACTGGGCGCTCGACTTCCTTGTCACCGCGCGCGCCATGCCCGTTCCCCAGCCTGCCGACGAACCCGCGATCGTCCCGCCCACAGCGCCAGCCTGTGACGCGCCCGGCAACGACCACGCGCTCGCCGAGCCAGCCGCCGGGGCGTGCGCCGTGAGCGGTCTCGATTCCCTGCTGGATGCGTTGATGCGCCTCGTCGCCGGGCATTTCGGCGTGGCGGCTGCATGTGTGCTGCCCGGCGATGCGGCGGCGGGCGCACCGGGATGGCCCGGCGCCGGCGCGGAGGGGGCGGGCGTCGGCGCGGAGGGGACGGGCGTCGGCGCGGAGGGGACGGGCGTCGCCACATCGAGCGTTGCGGCGCCGCTGCGCGAGGCACTGTTCGAAATCCGGCGCGCACAGCGGACGATCGGCACGAACGGCACGCTGGCGCCCCACGACATCGCCAACGCGGGTGAGCCGTTGATCATCAGCGATCTCGGGACGGACCCCGCATGGCAGGCGTGCCTGTCCCGGGCGAGCGCGCTGCCGTTGCGCTTCGTCGCCGCCTGGCCGCTGCGCGGGGCGCATGGCGATCACTTGGGCAGTCTGTGCCTGCTCGACCATGCGCCGCGCGAGCTTTCACTCACGGATCGTGCGAGCCTCGACGACTTCACGCGCGTGATCGCGGCACTGGCGGCGCAGGAAACGATCATCGAAGCGCAGGGCGCGCACGCAGCCGCCCATGGCGCGAGCGCCGCAGCGCCTGCCGCCGAAGCCGGGCTGCATGGAGAGATCGAAGCGCTGCGCGCCCGCGAGCATCTCCTCGCGCTCGCCATCGCGGGCAGCGGCACGGGCATCTGGGACCGCGATGTGGCCAGCGGGGAGATCCGCTATTCCACGGGCTGGAAGGCGATGCTCGGCTATGCCGACGACGAGGTGACCAACCGCATCGAAGACAGCTACCGGCGCCTGCATCCCGACGATGTCGACTACGTGAAGGCGACGATGCAGGCCCACTTCGAAGGCCGCACCGACCAGTACGAAGTGGAGCACCGCATCCGCTGCAAGGACGGCAGCTACAAATGGATCTGCAGCCGCGGCAAGGTCACCGCGCGCGACGGGGAGGGCCAGGCGCTGCGCATGATCGGCACCACGACCGATGTGACGTCGATGCACGAGATGGCCGAGCGCCTGCGCGAGTCGGCCAGCCTCGTCACCAATCTCACGAACGAGGTGCCGGGCCTCGTGTTTCAGTGCCGCCGCACGCCGGACGGCCACATGTGCATACCTTACGCGAGCGCGGGCATTGCGGAGATCTACGAGCTCGCGCCGGTGCACGTCGCGGCGCACACGCGCGCGATCGAGGCGCTCATCCACGCCGACGATCTCGACGCCTGGCGCGCCTCGTTCGCGGCCTCGGCGGCCACGCTCTCGCCGTGGCACCTCGAATACCGCGTGTGCCTGCCGCGCCAGGGGCTGCGCTGGCGGCAGGGCGATGCGAAGCCGCAGCGCCATGCCGACGGCACCATCGTCTGGCACGGCTTCATCACCGATGTCACGGAGCGCAAGCGCATCGAGGCCGAGCTGCACGAATTCGCCACGACCGACGGCCTCACGGGCCTCTCGAACCGGCGCCACTTCATGGCGCGGCTCGACGCGCGGCACGCGCTGTTGCGCCGCGCGGGCAGGGCGAGCGTGGCCGTGCTCATGTGCGACCTCGATCATTTCAAGTCGATCAACGACCGCTTCGGTCACGCAGTAGGCGACGAAGCCTTGCGCCATTTCGCCAGGGTCCTGCGCACGCATGTGCGCGCGGGCGACGTGGCCGGCCGCATCGGCGGCGAGGAGTTCGCGGTCTTGCTGGACGGCGCCGATCTCGATGGCGCGTGCGCGATCGCGCGGCGCATCCAGGACCGCATCGCCCGCGAGCCGCTCGAGTGCGGGGCCGGCACGGTGGCGCTCACGGTCAGCATCGGCGTCACGCAGATGCACGCTGGCGATCCGAGCGCCGAAGCCGCGCTCTCGCGCAGCGACGTCGCGCTTTATCGCGCGAAGAAAGACGGGCGCAACCGCATCGAGTGCGCCTGAGTCGCGCCGCTCCAGGCGAGCGGGCGGCGTCCGTGCACGGCACGGTCAGCTCTTCATTCTGGCCCTTGGTGTAACGTTCCCGCAGGCCGATACTTTTCGTGCGCCGGTGGCCCAGCGCCGTTTGCCGTGTTCGCCGCGTTCGCGGCGCATGCTTTCCAAGGGTGTCGCCGGACGCCGCCGCCTGGTGGCAGGGAGGCGCATTTGCCGGAGTTCGATTCCAGGGCGTCGCCGAAATTGCAGCCCAGCGCGCAGTCCCGCGCGAGGCGCATTTGGGTGCGCGCCTCGCAGGTGGGGGTGATGGTGCTCGCAGCGGCGCTGCCGGTGCTGCTGTGCGTGGCGTTCACGCGTTACGAAGCGGTGCGCCTCGTACGCAGCGAGGCCGAGCTGGCCTCGAACTTCGTCGTCGATCAGGTAGTGGCGATTGCCGCGCGCGCACGCAATGTGGCACAGGGCGTCGTGCCGCGCGCGGCCGAGCCGTGCTCGAAGTTGGCGGCCGTGCTCACGCTCGCTACGGCCACGGAACCCTATATCCGCACGCTCAATATCGTCGACGGCGACCGTCTCTCCTGCTCCTCGGCGCTCGGCCAGCAGTCGATCGCGGCGCACGTCTTCATGACCGGCGATGGACGCATGCCGCGCGGCGACTGGCTCGCGATCGTGCCGCGCACGCCGATGGTGACCGATCGCCCGGCGCTGCTGGTGGGGGTGCGGGCGCCCGGTGCGCGCGCCGTCGTCGCCGTGGTCGACTCGCAATATCTGCTCGACCTGCTGCACGCGGCCGCGCCGCTTTCCGCCTATCGCCAGGCTGAGCTGCGCGTGGGCACCGGCACCTCGCTGCGCGAGCCGAGCGCCGATACGGCGGCGGCCTCCAGCCCGCTTGTCGCCGACACGCGCAAGCTGTTCGCCAGCAGCGTGATCGACCTGCGCCTCTACGGCGAGCCCGCGTACCTGAACAGGGAATGGGGCGCGCTGCTGCTGCGCTACATGCCGTGGGTGGTGGCGTTCTCGGGGCTGCTCGCGTGGCTCGTGCACCGCGCGCAGCGCAACCGCCAGTCGCGCCGCGAGCAACTTCTGCGCGCGATCCGCGCGGGTGAATTCCATGTTGAGTATCAACCGCTCTTTGGCGTCGAGTCGGGGCGCTGCGAAGGGGCGGAGGCGCTGCTGCGCTGGGTCCGGCCGGGCATTGGCGCGGTGCGTCCCGACGAGTTCATTCCCGGCGCCGAAGAGGACGGGGTGATCGTGCCGCTCACGCAGCATCTGCTGAAGCTGATCGCGCGCGACGTGATGTTGTGGGGCACGCGGCCGGGCTTTCACCTGGGCATCAACTTTGCGCCGGAGCATCTCTCGGGCGCGGATCTGCTCCCCGACGTGCGGCGCTTCCTGGGGACGATCGCGGGACGCCGGATCCAGACGGTGCTGGAGATCACCGAGCGCTCGATCATGCGCAACACCGAGCAGGCGCGGCGCAATCTGGAGGCATTGCGCGCCGAGGGCGTGCAGGTGGCGATCGACGATTTCGGCACGGGTTTCTGCGCGCTCTCGTATCTCGAGAAATTTCCCTTCGACATCCTGAAGATCGACCGGGGTTTCGTGCTGACGATCGATGCCGAAGGGCGCAGCGCCGTCGTGCTCGATGCAATCATTGGCCTTGCGCACAGCCTGGGCGCGCGCCTCGTGGCCGAGGGCGTGGCCTCGCAGGCGCAGTTCGATTATCTGCGCGCACGCGGCACGCACTACATTCAGGGCTTCCTTTACGCGAAGCCGATGCCGTCCGACGTCTTCAGCCGCTGGTACAGCGGCGCCGGCAGCGAGGTGTCCGCCGATCCGGCGGTGATGCCGGGGCACTGACGCACGAGCGCCGGAAACGCTATCCCAGCGGCGTGATTTGCTTAGCGCGATTCGTTACTTCTGCTCGCACGGCGTGACAGGTAGCATTTTTTGCATGCACGCAGCGCACTTTTTTCCATCGCGCGCGAAAACTTCACGCTACGCATCCACCATGACCCGCGAAAAGACGACCCCATCGAACCACCGCGAGCGCCGCCGCGCCGTGCTTGTCGCGCTAGGCGCCGCGCTGGCCGGCGCGGCGCTGCCCGCCTGGGCGAAATTTCAGCCCGACCAGTTCCGCATTGGCTACCAGAAGGCCGCGAGCACGCTCGTGCTGCTCAAGGCCAACGGCGCGCTCGAGAAGCGCCTCGCGCCACAAGGCATCAAGGTGACGTGGAACGAGTTTCCTGCCGGGCCGCAGCTGCTCGAGGGCTTGAATGTGGGCGCGATCGACTTCGGCTATGTGGGCGAAGCGCCGCCGGTGTTCGCGCAGGCAGCGGGTGCGGATTTCGTCTATAGCGCCTATGAGCTGCCCACGCCGCATGCGGAAGGCGTGGTCGTCGCGAAGCAGTCGCCGATCCGGTCGGTGGCCGACTTGAAGGGCAAGAAAATCGGCCTGAACCGCGGCTCGGACGTGCACTGGTTCCTCGTCGCGCTGCTGCAGCAGCACGGCCTTGGCATGCACGACGTGCAGACCGTCTGGCTCGCGCCCGCCGACGCTCGCGCGGCGCTGCAAAGCAGCGCCATCGACGCATGGGCGATCTGGGATCCGTTTCTGGCCGCCGTTCAGGCGCAGGATGGCGCGCGCCTCGTCGCGGATGCCAGCGGCGTCGCGAGCCATCACCAGTTCTTCCTGAGCCAGCGCGAGTTCGCGCAAAAGCGCGGCGAGGTGATCGCGATTGCACTCGACGAGCTCGGCAAGACGGGACAATGGGTGCGCCAGAACACGGCGGCCGCGGCCGCGCAACTCGCGCCCATTCAAGGTCTGGACGCCGCGATTATCGAGACCGGGCTCAAGCACTATGCGCACGAATACCGGCCTATCGACGCGGCCGTGCTCGCGGACCAGCAGAAGATCGCCGATACGTTCTACGACCTCAAGATCATTCCGCGCAAGGTCGTGACGAAGGATGCGGTGCTGGCTTAAAAAAAGCGGGCGGCTGTCGCAGCCGCCCGCCTCAAACATGAGTAGCCGGGGGAGTTAAAGCCGCTCAGTGCGGCGACGACCAACCCTTGTAGCCGCCGACGTTGTCACGCGTGATGAGCTGGGGCGTCATCTCGATCATCGGATTGGCGGGATTCTTGCCATTCATGATGTCGTAGCCCACTTGCACGGCCGTCTGTGCCATCTTCCACGGATCCTGGCTCGCCGAAGCCTGGACCATCGTGTCGCTCTTCAGCGCCGTTTCGATATCGGGCGCGCCGTCCACCGAGGTGATCACGATGTTGCTGCGATGCAGCTGCTTCGCGGCCAGGTCGCTGCCCACGGCCTGCGGGTCGTTGATCGTGAACACGCCGGCAACTTGCGGGAAGCGCGTCAGATAGCCCTGCATCGCGTTCATGCCGCCTTCGCGCGAGCCTTTGCCGTCCTGGTCGTCGGAGAGGATCTTGATGCCGGGCGACTTCGCGAGCACCTGCTTGCAGCCGTTCACGCGGTCGATCACGGCCGAGACCTGCGGGCCGTTCTCGATGATCACATTACCCTTGCCGTTGATCTTCTTCGAGAGGTACTCGCACGAGATCTGGCCGGCCTTAACGTTGTCGGTCTGCACGGTGGCGTTGGCGCCCGCGGCCGCCACGTCCACGGCCACCACCACGATGCCCGCGGCGCGGGCCTTGCGCACGGCCGGCTCGATCGCCTTGGGGTCGGAGGCGTTCAGCAGGATCATGTCGACGTGGGCCGAGATGAAGTTGTCGATCTGCGTGAACTGCTTGTTCAGGTCGTAGTCGGCGGACACGGCCGTGACTTTCGCGTTCGGGTTGAGCTGCTTGGCCTTTGCCTCAGCGCCCTGCACGATGGTCACGAAGTAAGGATTGCCGAGTGAGCCCACGGTGATGCCGATCGACTTCAGTTGCTTGTCGGCGGCGTGCGCGCCTTGCAGGGCGAAGCCGAGTGTGAGCGCGGCAGCGGCGCGAACCGCGAATGCAGCCTTTTTCTTGAACATGAGTATGTCTCCAGAGGGGTCCAGTTGTGTGTGTCGTGCAGTGCGGGTGCAGGAGGACCGTCTGCGCCCGCTTTCAGGCAGGAAGTTTCTGGTGCCGGGCGCGGGCCCGTGAGCGGTATCAGGTACGGGCCGAGCCGCGCTGGCGATAGCGGTCGAGCGCCACGGCGCCGACGATCACGAGGCCCTTGATGATGTATTGCCAGATGTCCGAGACGCCGAGCAGCACGAGGCCGTTCGAGAGCACCGCGATGATGAGCGCGCCGATCAGCGTGCCGACGATCGAGCCCACGCCGCCCACGAAGCTCGTGCCGCCCAGGATCACCGCGGCGATGGCGTCGAGTTCATACGACTGGCCGAGCTGCAGGCCGTTGGCGGCGTAGAGGCGGGCGGCCGACATCACCGCGCCGAGGCCGGCGAGCAGGCCCGAGACCGCGTAGACGAACAGCTCGATGCCGCGGACCTTGATGCCCGAGAGGCGTGCCGCTTCGGGGTTGCCGCCCACCGAGTAGATATGCAGGCCGAGCACCGTGCGGCGCAGCACGAACCACGAGACGGCCACCACCACGAGCGCGATGATGACGAGCCAGGGCACGCCGAACACCGCGCCGTTGCCGATGAAGGCGAACGACAGTTGCGGGTTGAAGATGGTGGTGTCGTGGCCCATCAGGCGAGCGATGCCGCGCACGGCAGTGAGCGAGCCCAGCGTGACGATGAAGGGGGGCAGGCGCAGGACCGAGATCAGCGCGCCGTTGATGAGGCCGAAGCCGAGGCCCACGCCGAGCGCGGCGGGAATGCCGAGCCAGCCCCAGCCCGCGATGGTCGAGCAGAGCATGGCCGCGACCGCCGAGGCGGCGAGTATCGAGCCCACCGAGAGGTCGATGCCGCCCGTGAGAATCACGAAGGTCATGCCGGCGGCGAGCACGATGTTGATCGAGGCCTGCTGCGTGACGATCGAGAGGTTCTGCAGCGTGGCGAAGCCGTCGGTCAGGAAACCGAAGCCGATGCACAGCAGCACGAGCACGGGCAGCATGCCTGCCGTGCGCATGAGCGATTTCATGCGTGCGCGGTGACCGTCGACAGCGCTGCTGCGAGTGGCCTGGGCCGCTTGCGCGGGCGACGCTGCAACGCCATGGCGGGGGAGAATGTGCTTCATGATGTCGTGCTCCTCAATATCTCTTCGTCGGGTGCGTCAGAATCAGGCGGCCTCGTCCAGCGCGCCTTGCGAGCCGGTGGCGAGTTCGATGATGGCTTCCTGGGTGATGGGCTTGCCGGTGTAGCCGCCCAGCTCTCCGGCGAACACGCCTTCGCGCATGACGAGCACGCGGTCGGCCACGCCGATGATCTCGGGCAGCTCGCTCGAAATCACGATGATGCCCACGCCGGTTTTGGCGAGATCGTTGATGATGCGGTAGATCTCCGACTTCGCGCCGATGTCCACGCCGCGCGTCGGCTCGTCGAGGATCAGCACGCGCGGCTTCGTTTCCAGCAGGCGCGAGAGCAGCACCTTCTGCTGATTGCCGCCCGAGAGCGCGCCCACGTTCACGCGGGGGCTGGGCACGCGAATCGAGAGCGCGCGGATGGAATCCTTCGCGCGCGAAGAGCCGCGCGCGAGGTCGAGCACGCCGAAGCGCGCGTCACGTCCGGCCACGGCCACGTTGATGTTGTCGCGCACGCTCATGTCGAGAAAGAGGCCCTGGTGCTTGCGGTCCTCGGTCAGATAGACGAGGCCCGCCTCGATGGCGTCGCGCGGCCCGTGTACGGTGAGCGTGCGGCCATCGATGGCGATATCGCCACGCGCACGCGGCTCCGCGCCGAAAATGAGGCGCGCAAGCTCGGTGCGGCCCGCGCCCACGAGGCCCGCGATGCCCAGCACTTCGCCCGAATGCAGGTCGAGGCTGCAGCCGCGCACGCGGTTGTGGTCGGCCACGTCGCGCACGGTGAGCACCACCTTGCCCGGGTCGTAGGGCGCGTGTTCCTTCTTGTAGAAGCCCGAAATATCGCGGCCCACCATCATGCTCACGAGGCTTTCCGCGCTGAGCTCGTCGCGCATCAGCGTGCCTACATAGCTGCCGTCGCGCAGAACCGAGACGCGGTCGGAGAGCTCATAGATCTCGGCCATGCGGTGGCTGATGTAGATGATTGCGAGCCCGTCCTCGCGCAGCTGGCGCACGAGCTTGAAGAGGCGCTCTGTCTCGCGCGAGGAGAGCGGCGTGGTGGGCTCGTCCATCACGATGATGCGGGCGTCGCTATGCACGGCGCGTGCGATCTCCACCAGCTGGCGCTCGGCGATCGAGAGCGAGCCTACCAGCGTCGTGGGCCCAAAGCTGGCGCCCAGACGCGTGAGCACGTCTTCGCAGCCGCGCTCCATGGCGGCGCGGTCGACCGTGCCGAAACGGCCGCCGCCACGGCGCAGTTCACGGCCGGCGTAAATGTTTTCGGCAACGGAAAGATTCGGCGCGAGGCTCAGCTCCTGGTAGATGACCGCCACGCCCAGCTCGCGCGCGGCGAGCGGGCCGTCGATCACGACCGTCTTGCCGTCGAGCAGGATCTCGCCGCCGGGATCGGCCTGATAGGCGCCCGAGAGAATCTTCATGAGCGTGGATTTGCCTGCGCCGTTCTCGCCCATCAGCGAGTGGACCTCGCCGGGCCAGACCGAGAGGCGCACTTTGTCGAGCGCGCGCACGCCGGGAAACGTCTTGCTGATACCCCGCATCTCCAGCAGCGGGGGCGTCGATTCAGAGCGCGACATGGCTCATCTCCTGCGTTTGTGCGCCGGCGCCCATCAGGATGCCCGCACGTGGCGAAAAGTTGTAGAACATGGGCAGCGTGGCGGCGCCGAGCGCACCCGCGTCGGGGCCGAAGGTGCCGCGCACCAGCGTGGGCGTGCCGCGCGCCTCGGGCGCGGTGGCCGCCACGGCCACGCGCAGGCGCTGCATGAGCGTGTCGATGAGGCCCGCATCCACGTCGGCGTCGAGCACCACGGCCGGCACGTCGAGCACGCACAGCGCGGAGCGCAATGCGGGCGCGAGCGCATCGATGCAGTCCTCGAGCCATTCCTCGACGGCCGGATGGCTGCGCGCGATGCACGCTTCGATATCGGCGCGGTTTTCCACTTTCTCGCCGTGGTACTGCAGATGGCGGCGCAGCGCGATGAGCGAGGCGCGCGAAAGCAGGATGTCCCACTTGGCCACCGGCTTGTGCGCCGAAGGCAGCGCGCTCGGCGGCACGGGCATCACGGCGAAGTCGCCCGCGTTGCCGGTGAGGCCGCGCACGCAATCGCCGTCGATGGCGATGCCGCCGCCAATCGCCGGGCCGAGAAAGAGGTAGAGGAAGTCGTCGCGCTGGCGGCCGCAGCCGTAGAAAATCTCGGCAATGGCGGCGGCGTTGCCGTCGTTTTCGCTGAACACGGGCAGCCCGATCGCACGGCTCAGATCGCCCGCGAAATCGACGTCGCTCCACGCGCGGAACGCGTCGGCGGGCAGGCCCAGCTCGCGCATCCAGCTGTCGAGGTTGTACGGCTGCGCCACGCCAATGCCGGCGAGACGGCTGCGCTCGGCCTTGCTGAGCAATCCTGAGAGTTCGCGGATATCCTGCTGGACGATTTCCTGCACCGCGGCGGGCGGCGGCAGCAGCATGTCGTGCGAGCGGCGCTCGATCATATGGCCCGCGAAGTCCACGAGCACGGTTTCGATGTTGGTCCGGTCGAGGCGCACGCCGATCGCGAACGCGCCGCGCGGCGAAAGGCGCAGGAGCGAGGCGGGCTGGCCGCGTCCACCGTCCAGACGCCGCCCGCTCATCTCGATCAGGCCATTCTCCGTAAGCGAAGTAATGATGCTGCCCACGGCCGTGCTGGTGAGATTCGCAAGGCGGGCGAGATCGGCCTTCGAGGCCTCGCCGGCGCGCCGCAGCGCCTGCAGCAACAGGCGCTCGTTGAAGCGGCGGACATTGGCCGAGTTGCTGCCCTGACCGACATGCGGACTTCTCACGTGTCTCCTCCAGTTAGGCCAGCAGCCCGGTGCAACGGTGCGGCTGACTAAATAAATCAAGTTGATTTATTTAATGCCGGAAAACGGCCCGTGTCAGCCTGGGGAAATCCCGGCACGCGCCGGGCATGCCTCTGGCGCGGGGTGGCCGGCGCGGGGCCAGGCTCGATGGGGGTGTCGTTTTCCTGCGCTATGCTTTCGGTTGCTTTCAACGGCGCGCCGATGGACTTCGGGCGCCTGCGCGAAGGGCGGGCGAGCGTCCTCAACAGGCACGTTGCCAGGTAGTTTCCCTGGGCCAGAAAAAAATCTGTCGAGCGATGTCGATTTCCGCGGGCCTTGCGCGTCGTGTTCATGAGCGCATCGCAACGATGCCGCTTCATTCACCTCACATAGCCAGGAGCAAGCAATGCGATTCATGATCATGGTGCGCGCCAACGCGATGAGCGAATCCGGCGAGACCCCCGACGACCCGGAGATGTTCGCCGAGATGGCCGCCTACCACGAGGAACTGGCCAAGGCGGGCGTGCTGCTCGACGCCTCGGGCCTGCAGCCGAGCGCGCGCGGCTTTCGCGTGCGCTACACCGACGGCAAGCCCACCATCGTCGACGGGCCGTTCACCGAGACGAAGGAGTTGATCGCCGGCTACACGCTGATCCAGGTGCGCTCGCGCGACGAAGCGCTCGAATGGGCGCGGCGCTTTCCGGCGCCGTTCGGCAAGCACGCCTTTGGCGAGATCGAAGTGCGCCAGCTTTTCGAACTCGACGATTTCGCGCCGTGCGAGGGCATCGAACGCTTTCGCAAGCTCGACACCGGGCGCAATGCCACGTAAGCAATCCCGTCATTCAAAAAAAACCATGCAATCCGAAATAATTTATAAAGGACACGATCATGCACAAGCACATCTTCGTCAATCTGGGCGTGCGCGACCTGAAGCGCTCGATGGACTTCTTCGGCAAGGTCGGCTTCACGTTCGAGCCCAAATTCACCAATGACCAGGCTGCTTGCATGGTGATCGGCGAGAACATCTTCGCGATGCTGCTCACCACCGACTTCATGCGCACGTTCACCGACAAGGCGCTGGTCGATGCGCGCGAGCAGACCGAAGTGCTCGTCTGCCTCTCGTGCGAGTCGCGCGACGAAGTCAACGCGCTGGTGGAAAAGGCGCTGGCGGCGGGCGGCAGCTCGAAGCGTCCGCCGATGGACTGCGGCGACGCCATGTACGGCCGCAGCTTCGAAGACCCCGACGGGCACATCTGGGAGTTGATGTGGATGTCGCCGGAGGCGGTGGAGAAGGGGGCGCACGGCGCGTGATGCACGAGGAGGGCCCCGAGCAAGACGGCGCGGCCGGGCAGGCCGCGACGCATCGCGCGATCGCCGCGGTCTGGCGCATCGAATCCGCCAAGGTGATCGCCCACGCCGCGCGCTTGCTCGGCGACGTGGGCCTCGCCGAGGATGCCGCGCAGGACGCGCTCGTCGCGGCGCTCGAAAGCTGGCCCGCGAGCGGCATCCCCGCCAACCCGGGAGCATGGCTCATGACCGCCGCGAAGCACCGCGCGCTCGACCGTCTGCGGCGGGCCGCGTCGCATGCGCGCGCGCACGAAGCGCTGGGCGCGGACCTCGAAGCGCTCGAGGCGCATTTTGCGCCCGACTTCGTGGGGGCGCTGGACGCCGCGCGCGAAGACGAGATTGGCGACGACCTGCTGCGACTCCTGTTCGTGGCCAGTCATCCGGTGCTGCCGCGCGAGGGCCGCCTGGCGCTCACGTTGCGCCTCCTGGGCGGCCTGACCACGGCCGAGATCGCGCGCGCGTTTCTTGTTTCCGAGGCCACGGTCGCGCAGCGCATCGTGCGAGCGAAGCGCACGCTCGCGCAAGCGAAGGTGCCGTTCGAGGTGCCCGACAAGGCGGCGCGCGCGGCGCGGCTCGCTTCGGTGCTCGAAGTCATCTACCTGATCTTCAATGAGGGCTACGCGGCCACGGCGGGCGCGGACTGGATGCGGCCGGCGCTCTGCGAAGAAGCGCTACGCCTCGCCCGTATGCTGGGCGAACTGGTGCCTGAGGAGTCCGAAGTGCATGGGCTCGCGGCGCTGCTGGAACTGCAGGCGTCCCGCTTGCCCGCACGGGTGGACCGGCAAGGCCGCGCCGTGCTGCTCGCCGATCAGAACCGTGCATGCTGGGACGCGCTGCTGATCCGGCGCGGCTTCGCCGCACTCGCGCGTGCGGAGCACTGCGCGGCGCTGGCTGTGGCGCAACCCGATCCTCAAACGGTGGCGCAATCGGGTGCCCACACTGCGGCTGAAGCGGCGCCGCGTCCGGGTGCTCAACCGCTGGAGCGCGACGCCACCGCCGCGCTCGGCCCCTACGCGTTGCAGGCCGCGCTCGCCGGCTGCCATGCGCGCGCGCCGAGCACGCAGGCAACCGACTGGGCGCGCATCGTCGCGCTCTACGACGCGCTGCTGCGCATCGATCCCTCTCCTGTGGTGCAGCTCAACCGCGCGGTGGCGGTCGGCATGGCGTACGGTCCGCAAGCGGCGCTCGCCATCGTCGACGTGCTGTGCGAGGAACCCGCACTGCGCCACTATCCCTGGCTGCCCGCCACGCGCGGCGATCTGCTGGCGAAGCTGGGCCGCGCGAGCGAGGCGCGCGCCGAGTTCGAGCGCGCCGCCGCGCTCACGCAGAACGCGCGCGACCGCGAGGTGCTGCTCGCGCGGGCAGCAACGGCGTAAACGCGAAGCTGGCGACGCGCTACAGTCGATGGGGCACGCCTTGACGCAATGGCAGGCCCCCCGGGTACGCGCGCGGCGCTACATCTCCTGGGCCGTCAGCAAACGCAATTGTTCGAGCAGCTTGACCGCCGGGCTAGGCAGGATCCCCTGGCGGCGCCGGAACGCGGTCAGCGTGCGCCGTCCCACCACGCCCGGCATGTCGAGCGTATCGAATACCCCTGCCTTGCTTTCGGTGACATACATCGTCGAGGCCATCCAGCTCAGAAAGCCCGAGCGCGCGACGAGACTCTTGAGCACCGTGATCGAGCGCGTCTCGACGACGACATTGGGCAAACCGAGCCCCTGCGCGGCGAACGCCTGCTGCATGTGCTCGAACGGCCCCGTGCCGCGCGGCGGGATCGCCCATTGCTCGTGGAGCGTGTCCGCGAGCGTGAGGCCCGGCTTGCTGCGCAGCGGATGGTCGAGCGCGGCCACCACATAGCTCGCGTCTTCCCAGCGGCAATCGGTAATGGCCGTAATCTCGTCCGTGTCCGGCACCGCCATGCTCAGCGCGAGATCGATCTCGCGTTTGACGAGTGCGTCGGCGAGCCGGTCCCACACGCCTTCGATGATCTCCACGCGCAGGTTCGGCCATTTCGCGAGCACGCCGCTCACCGCGAGCGGCAGCACGAGGCTCGCGATGCTGCCCACCGCGCCCACGCGAATCGTGCCGCGCGCGAGGCCGCGCATGGCGTCCACCTCCTCGCGCGCCTGCTCGGCTTCGCGCTGCAGGAGTATCGCGTGCGGCAGCAGCGCTTCGCCCACGGCGGTCAGATGCATGCCGCGCGAATGTCGCTCGAAGAGCGGCGCGCCCACCTGTTCCTCGAGCCGGCGGATCGCGCGGCTCAGGGCCGGTTGCGTGATGTGCAGGGTATCGGCGGCCCGGCCGAGGCTGCCGCAGGCGACGATGGTGGCGAAAGCATGGAGTTGCTGGAGGTTAAAAGTCATGCCTGAACGTAATGCCTTTTCCCGAATTCGGCAATTTATGGTTACCCTGAGCGCATCGATAATGGGTCGTCAATCCAACTCGCCCATATCACAGGAGACATCGCATGGCAGTCAGCGCGCCGCAACAGCATTCAGCGCAGCAGGGGGCGCAGTGCCCCGGCGAGACCCGCAACGCAGCCACGGCCGGGGCCACGGCGGCGTGGACCGTGCGCGACGCAGTGATCGACTTCGCGCGCCGGGTGGGCATGACGTCGATCTTCGCGAACCCCGGCTCGACCGAGTTGCCGATGTTCCGCGACTTTCCCGCAGATTTCCGTTACGTGCTTGGGTTGCAGGAGGCCGTGGTCGTCGGGATGGCGGATGGCTACGCCCAGGCCACCGGCAATGCCGCGCTCGTGAACCTGCACTCGGCCGCCGGCGTCGGCAATGCCATGGGCAATATTTTCACGGCGTTTCGCAACCGCACGCCGCTCGTCGTCACGGCGGGCCAGCAGGCCCGCTCGATCCTGCCCTTCGATCCGTTCCTGGCCGCCACCCAGGCGACCGAGCTGCCCAAGCCCTATGTGAAATGGAGCATCGAGCCCGCACGCGCGCAGGACGTGCCGCTCGCCATTGCGCGGGCCTATGCCATCGCGATGCAGGAACCGCGCGGTCCTGTGTTCGTGTCGATTCCCGTCGACGACTGGGATCAGCCGGCCGACCCCGTGCCGCCGCGCGCGCTTGCGCACACCACGCGCCCTGAGCCCGCGATGATGGCGCGTATCGGCGCGCTGCTCGACGCGTGCAAGCGGCCCGCGTTCGTGGTGGGCGGCGCCGTGGACCGCGCGGGCGCGGCCGAGGACGTCGTGCAGCTTGCCGAGCGCCATCGCGCGCACGTGTTCGTTGCGCCCATGACGGGCCGCTGCAGCTTTCCCGAGACCCACCGCCTGTTCGCGGGCTTCCTGCCGGCCATGCGCGAGCGCATCGTCGAATTGCTCGACGGCCACGATGCGATCTTCGTGATTGGCGCGCCCGCATTCACGTATCACGTCGAGGGGCATGGCCCGCACGTCCCGCCGGGCGCCGAGCGGTGCCAGCTCATCGACGACCCCGGCGTGGCCGCATGGACACCGGAAGGCCTGATCGCGGTCGGCAATGTGCGGCTCGGCGTGCAGGACCTGCTCGCGCGCCCCACGCCATGCGAACGCGAACTGCCAGCGCCGCGTGCGCTGCCACCGCGCGCCTTGCCGCCCGAAGCCGTGGGCGAGCGCATGTCGGTCGCATTCGTGTTGCAGACGCTTGCGGAGGTGCGCGATCCGCACGGCATCGTCGTGGAGGAGGCGCCCAGTGCGCGCCCGGTCATGCAGGCTTATCTGCCGATGGCCCGCGCAGGCACGTTCCTCACGATGGACAGCGGCGGTCTCGGTTACGGCATGCCCGCGGCGGTGGGCGTGGCGCTCGCGCGGCCGGGCGAGCGCGTGACCGCCCTGATCGGCGACGGTTCCAGCATGTATTCGATCCAGGCCATCTGGAGCGCCGTGCAGATGAATCTGCCGATTACGTTCGTGATCCTGAATAACACGCGCTATGCCGCGTTGCAGGACTTCGCGCCCGTGTTCGGCTTCGCGAAGGAGGATCCCGTGCAGGGCACCGATCTGCCGGGCCTCGATTTCGTGACGCTCGCGGCGGGCATGGGCTGCACCGGCGTGCGCGTGAGCGAGGCGGCGCAACTCGCCGGCGCGCTGCGCGCGGCGCTTGGCGCGAGCGGCCCCGCGCTCGTCGAGATCGTCGTCGCCTGAGGCCGGCAGGCGTGCCTCACGATTGTCATCAAGCCGTTCAAGAAAGGAGACAGACCATGAAGACCGTGTCGATGCTGATCGACGGCGAACCGATGTCCTCACGCAACGGCGCCACCTTCGAGCGCCGCAATCCGCTCGATGGCCAGGTGGCGTCGCGCGCGCCCGCCGGAACCGTCGCCGACGCCCTCGCGGCCGTCGATGCCGCTGCCGCCGCGTTTGCCGCCTGGTCGGCGCTCGGGCCCGGCGAGCGCCGCGCGCTGCTCACGAAGGCCGCGCATGCGCTCGAGGCCAAAGCCGATGCCTTCGCGGCCGCGATGGCCGCCGAGACCGGCGCGTCGGCGCTGTGGGCCGGCTTCAACGTGCACCTCGCTGCGGCGGGGCTGATCGAAGCGGCCGCGCTCACCACGCAGATCGCGGGCGAGCTGATTCCCTCCGACGTGCCGGGTAGCCTCGCGATGGGCGTGCGTCAGCCCGCGGGCGTCGTGCTGGGCATGGCGCCGTGGAATGCGCCGGTGATTCTCGCGGTGCGCGCCATTGCGCTGCCGCTCGCGTGCGGCAACACGGTCGTGCTCAAGGGCTCGGAGATCTGCCCGGCCACGCACGGGCTCATCATCGAGGCGATGCAGGAGGCGGGCTTGCCGCGCGGCACCGTGAATTTCGTGACGAATGCGCCCGAGGATGCCGCGCAGATCGTCGACGCGATGATCGCGCATCCGCGCGTGCGCCGCGTGAACTTCACGGGCTCGACGCGCGTGGGGCGCATCATCGCCGAGACCTGCGCGCGGTATCTGAAGCCGGCCGTGCTCGAACTCGGCGGCAAGGCGCCGCTCGTGGTGCTCGACGACGCCGACCTCGACGCCGCCGTGGACGCGGCGGTCTTCGGCGCGTTCGCGAATTCCGGGCAGATCTGCATGTCCACGGAGCGGATCATCGTCGACGAGAGCATCGCCGACGCATTTGTCGACAAATTGGGCGCGCGTGCCCGCGCCTTGCCGCTCGGCGATCCGCGCGAGGGCGGGGCGGTCGTGCTCGGCTCGGTGGTCGACATGCGCACCGTCGAGCGCTGCAACGCGCTGATCGACGATGCGCTCGCACGTGGCGCGACGCTCGTGTGCGGCGGCAAGGCCACGAGCACGCTCATGCCGGCCACGCTGCTCGACCGCGTGACGCCCGAGATGCGCATCTACCACGAGGAATCGTTCGGGCCCGTGAAAGGCATCGTGCGCGTGCGGGGCGAAGAGGCCGCCATCGCCTGCGCGAACGACAACGAGTATGGACTCGCCTCGGCGGTGTTCAGCCGTGACACGGCGCGTGCGCTAAATGTGGCGAAACGCATCGAGTCGGGCATCTGCCACATCAATGGGCCGACCGTGCACGACGAAGCGCAAATGCCGTTCGGCGGCGTGAAGGCAAGCGGCTTTGGCCATTTCGGCGGCAAGGCGGGGATCTCGGAATTCACCGACTTGCGCTGGGTCACGCTGCAGACCGAGCCGCGCGATTATCCTTTCTGATCAAGATGCGAAATGAGTGAGGCGATGGAAATCTCGATTCTGGGCGCGGGGGCAATGGGCTCGCTCTTCGGCGGACTGCTGGCTGAGGCGGGGCACGACGTGACGCTCGTCGATATCGACGACGCACACCTCGAGGCGATCCGCCGCGACGGCCTGCGTCTGGTCACCGATGCGGGCGAGCGTGTCGTCAAGAATCTGCGCACATGCCGCCCCGAGCAGGCGGAGCACGCGCCGGAACTGCTGATCGTCTTCACCAAGACGATGCATACGGAGGCGGCGCTCGCCGCGGCGCGTGCGCTGCTCGGCCCGCAAACGGCGGTGCTCTCGCTGCAGAACGGCCTTGGCAATGTCGAGCGCCTCGAACGCAGCGTGCCGCGAGCACGCATTATGGTGGGTATGACGACCTGGCCCGCCGACAAGCCGGGACCGGGGCGCGTCGATTCGCACGGCGCGGGAGCGATCCGCTTGATGAGCGCGGATAGCGAGACAGGCGCGGCGCGCGCGAGCCTCGCGCGCACCGTGAACGCCCTGAACGCAGCGGGCCTGCACTGCACCGCCGACCCCGATGTATGGAGCGCGATCTGGGAGAAGGTGGCCTTCAACGCGGCGCTCAACAGCCTTTGCGCCGTGACGCAGTGCACGGTGGGCGAGCTTTCGAACCTGCCGGACGGCGAAACGCTTGCGCTGAAGATCGTGGCGGAGGTGGCCGCCGTGGCGCGCGCACACGGCGTGGCCGTGGACGAAGCGCATATCAGGGAGACCGTATTGCACGCGCTCGCGCACCATCGCGCGCATCGGCCCTCGATGTTGCAGGACGTGCTGGCGGGCCGCAAGACCGAGATCGAGGCGATCAACGGCGCGGTCGTCGCGGCGGCGCGGACGGTGCCTGTGGCGGTGCCGTGCACGGAGACCTTGCTGCAGCTCGTGCGGCTCGTGGAGGTGCGCAGTTCACAGTGAACTCACGTATCGACCCGCGCGACGGGGACGTATGGCGCGCGCGTGGCTGACTCATGCCCGAAGCTCACGACTTGAGCGCAACGAGGCAATGCCCGGCGCGCGCGGGCGGCCATATTGACCCGATTCACAAAGCAACAGAAAGCGCTCACAGGCGCATAGCAAGCATGGAGACACTTAGATGAACTACGCATCCCCGGAGCCCGTGGCTGGCGCACTCGCGCGCGAGCATGCGGCGCTCGCCGGCATCGCGCACGACGGCCGCACCGTCGACATTGGCCAGGCGCTCGACGATGGCCCCTTTACGCTGCTGCAGAGGTTTGCCGTCTTGCTCACGGCGCTGGCGATCGTCGTCGACGGCTTCGACGGCCAGCTCATCGGCTTTGCGATCCCGACGCTCATGAAGGAATGGGGCGTCACGCGCAATGCGTTCGCACCGGTGGTGGCGGCGGGCCTCGTCGGCATGGGCATCGGCAGTGCGCTTGCCGGGCTGTTCGCCGACCGCTTCGGACGACGCTGGGCCGTGATCGGCAGCGTGCTCGTGTTCGGCGTGGCCACCTGCGCGATCAGCCTCGCACCGAACGTCGAGGCACTTGCCATATTGCGCTTCGTGGCAGGGCTCGGCATCGGCGGCGCGCTACCCAGCGCGACGACGATGACTGCGGAGTTCACGCCCGCGCGCTACCGCACATTTGCGGTCACGGCCACAATCGTCTGCGTGCCGCTCGGCGGCATGCTCGCAGGACTGTTCGCGGGGGAGGTGTTACCGGTCTATGGCTGGCGCGGCCTGTTCGTCGCGGGCGGAGTGTTTCCGTTCGTGCTGGTGGTCGCACTGCTCGCCGCGTTGCCCGAATCGCCGCGCTTTCTTGCGCGCCGCGCCCTCCGCTGGCCCGAACTGGCCCGCCTGCTCGGCCGCATGGCGCGTGAAGTCCCGTCTGACGCCACGTTCACCGATGTGCGCGAACAGAAAGCGGAAAAGCACGCCGGCTTTACGGCGCTCTTTCGCGACGGCCGTGCGCGCGATAGCGCCGCAATCTGGGCCGCATTCTTCATGTGCCTGCTCGCGGTGTACAGCGCGTTCAGCTGGCTGCCCTCGATGCTCACTGGCGAAGGGCTGTCAGTGTCGCTCGCGGGCTACGCACTCAGCGCCTATAACCTGGGCGGCGTGATTGGCGCGCTTGCCTGTGCGCTCGCCATCACGCGCTACGGCTCGCGCTGGCCGTTGCTGCTTTGCTGCGCGGGCGGTGCGGCAAGCGCCTGGCTGCTGCTCGGCGTGAACGCCCAGCAGCACACGGGGCTGCTGATCTTCGGGCTCGGCTTGCACGGGTTGTTCGTGAACGCGGTGCAATCGACGATGTACGCATTGTGCGCCTTCGTGTATCCCACCAGCATGCGCGCGACCGGTACGGCGTCGGCGATTGCGTTCGGACGCTTCGGGGCGATTCTCAGCGCGTTCGCCGGCGCGGCGGTCATTACCACGGGCGGCGCATCGGCCTATCTGCTGATGCTCGGCGCCGCCATGGCGGGCGTGCTGTTCGTGCTTGCCGTGGTGCGCCGTCATATTCCGAAGACGCAAACCGCCAAGGCCGGCTGACTACGCCCCGCCTCAGCAGACGAGGGCAACCGGGCAGCGTGGCGCGCCGCCGCCACGGCCTCTAGCCGAACGTGAACGAATAAGCCCGCACGCCGGGATCGAGAAAGCGGATTTCGAAGGTGCGATCGGCAATCTCGCCATGCTGGCGCACCAGCTGATAGAGGCGCTGCTCCGTCACGACGCCATCACCGTTCGCGTCAACATCGGCGCCGTGGTTCGCGCCCGGCGCGGCGCCATCGACCGTCACGCGAAAGCGCACGGGATGGCCGTCGGCGGCGGGGCCGAGCACGAGATGCAGATCGCGCGCATGAAAGCGATAGACGATGCCGCCGCCCGCATGGTCGAGGTCCGTGTGCTCGGCGCCTAGCGTCCACGTGCCCGTGAGCGCCCATTGATTCAAATCCAGCGGGCCTGCGGTGTAGCGGTGCGGGGCGTCGGCGACCGGCTCGCCAGGCGAGGCGAAGCCATGGGCCTTCTCATAGCCCAGATATGTCTCGGGCGACTCCATCGCGTTCATGTCGGGCGCGGCCTGGGCGCCCGTGGCCGTGTCGGTGACGAAGCCGCCCGGCAGATTGCGCGCGCCTGCCTGCGTGAGCAGATCACGGATAACCTGTTCGGATTCCTGATAGTTGCCTTCGCCGAAGTGATGGTGGCGGATATTGCCCTGCGCGTCGATGAAATAGTGCGCGGGCCAGTATTCGTTGTTGAAGGCGCGCCAGATTGCATAGTCGTTGTCGATGGCGACGGGATAATCGATCTTGAGATCGGCCACCGCGCGGCGCACGTTGCCGATGTCCTTTTCGAAAGCGAACTCGGGCGCATGCACGCCGATCACGACGAGCCCGGCGGCGCGGTATTTGTCGGCCCATGCCTTCACGTAGGGCAGCGCGCGCAGGCAGTTGATGCACGAGTAGGTCCAGAAGTCGACGAGCACGACCTTGCCCTTGAGCGAGGCGGCCGTGAGCGGCGGCGAGTTGAGCCATTGAACCGCGCCGTCGAGTGGGGGAAGCGTGCCTTCGACCGGCAAGGCCTCAGCCGGCGCGGGTGCCGTGGAGGCCTTGATGGCGAGCGGCGCTGTGGGCGGTTGCACGCCAGCCTGTGCGAGCGCCTGTGAGCGTGCCGGCGCGAGGCGGTCGAGCACGCGCTGTTCGAGTTGATTGGTGCCGGCGAGCGAGACGCGCGTCAGCAAGCCGGTATCCACATGCAGTGCAATCGCGGCCACGCCGGCGAGCACCGCCACGCCCAGCGCGCGCCGGATCCATTCGCCCACGCCGAGGCTGCGCTTCATCGCGGCGAACACCTTGCCGCCCACGGCGAGTGCCAGCGCGAGCGAGCATGCCGCGCCAAGCGCATAGGCGAAAAGCAGCAGTGAAGTGCGGGCGCTCGCACCCTGCAGGGCGGCGCCGGTGAGAATCACGCCGAGAATGGGGCCTGCGCACGGCGCCCACAGCAGGCCGGTTGCCACGCCGAGCAGCAGCGAGGGCGCGACGCTCGCGTGTCCGTGCTGGGCCGCATCCGCGGAGGCCGACAGCCGCTCGCCGAGCGTGACGAGCGGGCGTGTGAGCCGCTCGGCGAGCGTGGGCAGCAGCAGGGCGAGGCCGAATACCGCGAGCAGCGCAAGGGCGGCGTAGCGCGCGTACTGATTGGCCGCGACGGCCCAGCCGCCACCCACGGCGGCGAGCGCACCGACTGCGCTGAACGCGGCGGCCATGCCGACGAGCATCGGCAGGCCGTTGCGCAGAAACGGCTGGCCCGCGCGTGCGAACACGAAAGGCAGGACGGGCAGGATGCAGGGGCTGGCGATCGTCAGGACGCCGCCTAGCCAGGCAATCAAAAACAAGATCATGAACGTTCTCCTGTCGGCCGGAGTGAGTGCTTCAGCGCTTACTCCGGCCCCATGCTTCGCGGTCGACCGCACTTGGCGCTTTAGCGCTTAGTGCGGTCCCATGCTTCGCAAACCATCGCTTGGGCCGCATAGGCGCGCAGCCGTACTCGATCGGGCTAACGCATGTGCCGGCCACTTATTCCGGAAGGTTGAACGGATCACGGCCGCATCGCTGAGATCTTCACATTGTGAATCGCGCCGATGGACAGGGATTGCCTCAATTGAATGTTATGTTATAACATCTCAAAAAATGCGCGATGCCTGAATCCGGCACGTCCTCGCATCACAAGAGGCACTTCCACTCCTGAACCACAACAAGACAATGAACCGCTCGCTGATCACGCAGGCCGGTAGGCTTTTGTTCGCCTGTACACTTTGCAGCCCCGCATTCGCCGCCAGCGGCGAAGCCGCGCTTTCCGGCACGGTGGCCGACGCGCAAGGCCACGCGCCGGCCCATGCCCAGATTTCGCTTCAGGACGCCAGCGGCCACGCCGTTGCCCAAACCACGGCCGATGCAAGCGGGCACTTTCGTCTCGACCACCTCGCGCCCGGCACCTATGCGGTCACGGTGGAGGCAAAGGGATACGGCGCCGTCACGCGTGTCGCGACCGTCGCGCCGGGGACCGCCCCCGAACCGCTCGCCGTCGTGCTCCAGAAAGACGGCACGCTCGACGTGACCGTCAACGCGCAGCGCCTCGACCGCGCCCGCAATGGCCTCTCGCCCGAAGTGGGCGCGAGCGTCTACCGGATCACGCAGACCGACATCGACAACTCGCCGCAAGGCGCGAACACGCCGCTCAATCAGGTGCTGCTGCAGGCGCCCGGCGTCGCCAACGATTCGTACGGCCAGTTGCACGTGCGAGGCGATCACGCGGATCTGCAATACCGCCTGAACGGCATCATCATCCCGGAGCCGATCAGCGGTTTCGGGCAGTCGCTCGACGCGCGCATCATCGACCAGGTGAATCTCGTGACAGGCGCGTTGCCGGCGCAGTACGGCTATCGCACGGCGGGCATCGTCGATATCCGCACGAAATCGGGCGACACCGGCGACGGCGGCACCATCGACGTGTACGGCGGCAGCCACCAGACCATTCAGACGAGCGCCGATGTGTTCGGCTCGAGCGGCCCGTTCAGCTATTACTTCTCAGGCTCGCTCGGGGAGAACAATCTGGGCATCGAGGCGCCCACCGCGGACGGCAGCCCGCTGCACGACCACACGCGCCAGGGCAACGGCTTCGGCTACATGTCGTATCTGCTCAATCCGCTCACGCGCGTGAGCGTGATGTTCGGCACCGCGAGCAACCAGTTCGAGATTCCGAATACGCCGGGGCTCGCCCCTGTCTACACGCTCAATGGACAGACCACCTTCAACTCGGCAAATCTGAACGAGACGCAGTCGGAGCTGAACAATTTCGCGGTCGTGGCGCTGCAGGGCACCAACGGCGCGGCGCTCGACTACCAGGTCGCGCTCTTCACGCGCTATACGCGCACGCAGTTCAATCCGGACCCGGTGGGCGACCTGATCTTCAACGGCGTGGCGTCCAACGACTTCCACAGCAACCAGGCAAACGGCGTGCAGGCCGACTTCACGTATCGTCTGAACGATCACCACACGCTGCGCGCCGGGCTCATGTTCGAGCAGGAGCACGCCGTGTTCGACGACAGCGTGGCCGTATTCCCCGTCGACGCGAATGGCAACCAGACCTCCGACCAGCCGTTCACCGTGCAGGATTCGAATACCAAAACGGGCTATCTCTACAGTCTCTACCTGCAGGACGAATGGAAGCTCGCGCCCAAGCTCACGCTCAATTACGGCGTGCGCTACGACCGCATGGACGAGTACGTGCAGGCCGGGCAACTGAGCCCGCGCATCGGCATCGTGTATCAGCCGACCAATGCCACCACACTGCATGCGGGCTATGCGCGCTATTTCACGCCGCCGGCGTTCGAGCTCGTTTCGGATTCGACGATCAGCAAGTTCAATGGCACGACGAATCAAAGCCTGACCTCGCAGAACGATCCGGTGAAGCCCGAGCGCGACGATTACTTCGACATCGGCATCACGCAGCGCCTGACGCCTGCCTTGACCGTCGGGCTCGACGCGTACTACAAGCGCGCAAGCGACCTGCTCGACGAAGGGCAGTTCGGCACCGCGCTCATCTTCACGCCGTTCAACTATCAGTACGGGCGCGTCTATGGCCTGGAGTTCACGACGAGCTACCACCAGGACAACGTGAGCGCGTACCTGAACGTCGCGTACAGCCGGGCGCAGGGCAAGAACATCGAATCGGCGCAGTTCAATTTCGATGCCGAGGAGCTCGCCTATATCGCGAACCACTGGGTCTACCTCGATCACGACCAGCGCATCACCGCGTCGTTCGGCGGTGCCTGGACGCTCGGCGCGACCACGCTCACGGCCGACGCGATCGTCGGCAGCGGGCTGCGCAGCGGCTTCGCGAATACCGACCGCCTGCCATGGTATGCGCAGGTCAATCTGGGCGTGATCCAGCGTTTCAACGAGCCGATGATCGGCAAGTTCGACGCCCGGCTCGTGCTCGTCAATGCGTTCGGCCGCGTCTACGAGTTGCGCGACGGCTCCGGCATCGGCGTGGGCGCGCCCCAGTATGGTCCGCAGCGCGCGATCTACGCGGGCCTCACCAAGCACTTTTGATCGATTGTTTCCCGCGTATAGGTAAAGGAGTCCCATCATGAGCGACTGGAACAGTGTTGCCGAGGCGTTGAAGCTCGGCGGCTGGGTCGTCTACCCGCTAAGCCTGCTGGCGATCGTCGCGCTGGCCGTCACATTCGATCGTGCCTGGGTGTGGTGGCGCTACGCCAGCGCGCCACGCGGCGAGGCGGCGCGAGCGCTGCCCGATGGCCATGTGCTGCGGCGCATCGATGCGCTGTTCGACGAGGGCGGCGCACCACACGGCGCGCCCATCTGGTTCATCGAGACCCAGGTCGACACGGCCGCCTCGCAGATCCAGCGCGACATGAGCCGCGGCCTATGGGTGCTCGAAACGATCGTGACGGCCGCACCGCTGCTCGGGTTGCTCGGCACGATCGTCGGCATGATGCATTCGTTCCGGCTCATCGGCGGCGATGGCCTCGTCAATCCCACGGGTGTGTCCGGAGGCGTCGCGCAGGCGCTGGTGGCCACCGCAATCGGGCTCGTGATCGCGCTGGTCTCGCTCTTTGCGTTCAACTACTTTTCGCGCCGCATGGACCGGCTCATGGATGAGCTGGAGACCTTCGCCAACACGCGGCTCGGGGCCGTGCGGCTCGCGCGCGAACGTTCGGGAGCGCCGGCATGAAGCTGCGTCGCGCGCGCACGTCGAGGCGTGGCCGCATCGAGATCATTCCGATGATCGACGTGATGTTCTTTCTGCTCGCCACGTTCATGCTCACGACCCTGGCGATGCAAAGGCTCGACGCGGTGCATATCGACTTGCCCAGCGGCCAGGCCCAGCCGATGCAGGCCGACAAGCCGCTCACGCTGGCCGTGAATCGCGCCAACCAGATCTTCGTGAATCAGCAGCCTGTGCGGCTCGATGAGGTGGACCGCGCTGTGGCGAAGCTGCTTCGCAAGGATGGCGACGTGATCGTGGCCGCGGACGACGGCGCTGCGCATGGCGTGGTCGTGAAGGCCATTCTCGAGGCGCGCAAGGCTGGAGCCGAGCATTTTCTGGTGGCCGTGCATCGTGAGTAGCGTGCAGATGTCACGGGGCGACACATCCGGCAACATAGCGGGCAACGACAGCGGTCATGGCAATGCGCCGAGGTTCATCGTTGCCGCGATGTTCGCCGCCTTTGTCTGGTGGCTCTTCCTGGCGAATGCCCGCTGGCTCATTGGCGGCGAACAGCCCGCCGCCGCCGCGCCGCGCTCGCCGATCGAGCTTCAGGTGATCGAATTGCCCGGCGCGCCGCGCGCGAGCGAGACGGCGCGGCCGAGCGTTCCGCGCGACGAAGCCCCTGCTGTGTCTCATCACAAGCCTGTGCCTGCGCGTCCATCGCAGACGCCGCGTAGCAGTGCGGTGCACGACGTGCCGCGTGCGATACGGCCGCCACGTCCCTCGCTTGAGGCCACGCGGGACACGACGCCCGCGCAGCATGACGCAAGCGCACCGTCAACGCCCGTGGCCAAAGCAGCGCCTGGGCCTCAGGACACGCCGCCCACCAGCGGCGGCACGGCGGCGCCGGGTGAGCCCCAACATGCGCCGAGTTCGTCCGCGGGCATCAGCCAGCAGGCGCGGTTGCTGGCACAACCGCTGCCCGAATTGCCCGACGACCTGCGCGAGCAGGGCTATCAGGCGGTGGCTGTCGCGCGCTTCGTCGTCCATGCGGACGGCACTTTCGACGTCGAACTCGTGAAGCCCACGCAAATCCCGCGGCTCAATCAGATCCTGCTCGCGACGCTTCGGCAGTGGCGCTTCTTCCCGGCCATGGAGAACGGCCACCCCGTCGAAAGCCATCAGGACGTCCGCGTTCATTTCAATGTGGATTGAGTCGCACAAGGGGCCCGGCAGCGCGCGCTCGTGCAGAGGCGCTGCACCGGCGCCACGGATGCGCGGTTCAAACCAGCTCGACTCGCTTGATCTCCTTGACGATCACGAGATAGCTGAGCACGGTCACCACCGCATTGACGCCCACGAACGCGAGCGCGCCGTCGAACGAGCCCGTTTTCGCCACGAGGTAGCCGATCACGATGGGCGTGACGATTCCCGCCGCGTTGCCGAACATGTTGAAGATCGAGCCTGAGAGGCCGATGGCTTCTTTCGGCGCGGTGTCGGCGACCACGGCCCAGCCGAGCGCGCCCACGCCCTTGCCGAAGAACGCGAGCGACATCAGCGCCACCACGATCCAGTCGCTGTGCACGTAGTTGCAGCCGACGATGCAGGCCGAAAGCGCCATGCCGCCCACGATCGGCACCTTGCGCGCCATGGTGAGCGAAAGGCCGCCGCGAATCAGCGCGTCGGAGATCACGCGTCCCAGCACGCCGCCGAGAAAGCCGCAGACCGCGGGCAGCGAGGCCACCATGCCCGCCTGCAGGATCGTCATGCCGCGCGCCTGCACGAGATAGATCGGGAACCACGTGAGGAAGAAGTAGGTGAGCACGTTGATGCAGAACTGCGCGAGATAGACGCCCATCAGCATGCGGTTTGTGAGCAACTGGCGCACGCGCTGCCAGCCGTCGCCGGCCGCGCGTTCGCGTGCTTTCGGCTGATGGCCGTACACGAGGCCGCCGCCTTGCTCGATGTATTCCAGCTCCTGACGGTTCACATGCGGATGGGTTGCGGGATGTTTCATGACCCTGAGCCAGACCAGCGCGAGCACGAGGCCGCCGACGCCCATCATCAGATACACGTGATGCCAGCCGTATGCGTGCGTGACCCAGGCCATCAGCGGCGTGAAGACCACGGCGGCGAAGTACTGCGCCGAATTGAAGATGGCCGACGCGGTGCCGCGCTCGTGAGTCGGGAACCAGCTCGCGACCACTTTCGCGTTGGCCGGGAAGGCAGGCGATTCCGCGACGCCCATCGCGAAGCGCAGCACGAACAGGGCGGCAATCGCGGCGGCCGCGCTGCCCAGCACGCCGATCGCGCTTTGCAACAGCGTGAAGAGCGACCAGAAGAAGATGCTGGCGGCGTAGACGCGGCGCGCGCCGAAGCGGTCGAGGATCCAGCCCGCGGGCACCTGGGAGAGCACGTAGGCCCAGCTGAACGCCGAGAAGATATAGCCCATGCGGATGGCGTCGAGGCCGAACTCCGTGCGCATCGCGGAGCCGGTGACCGAGAGCGTGGCGCGGTCCGCGTAGTTGAGCGTCGTGATGATGAAGATCAGCGCGAGGATGAGGTAACGGACCTTCGTACGCGTCGCGACATCGGCCGGGGTTGCGGTACGGCTCAACGGCATGGGGATGGACCTTGGTGGGTGGGCGAAAGTGAGCGAATGGGTGTCTGTGGGCTAGTGTTGTAAGACGTGTTGTCAGCTTGTCAGGGGCCATCCTACAATGTCGCTCAGCGCTGAATCAATCGGAATGCGTGTGCTGTCGCGCAAATTCCGGGCAAACGTGGAATTTCCGCACTTCAGTGGTTATGTGGTTGTTTGACAAATTGTCTGGCAACTTTGCAGGGTGGCCGGTCGCGGCGGCGCCGTCCGGCGGGCGGTAGAGGCACGTACGACGAAAAGGACAACATGGGTAACAACGATGAGCAGCGCATGGCGGGCGCGACGTATGTGTACGTGTCGAACTCGGAGAGCGAGGACATCTCGGTGTTCCGCATGGACCGCATGGACGAAGCGGCAGGCCGGCTCGTCGCGGTCCAGACGGTGCCGGCAGGCGGGTCGATCATGCCAATGGCGCTCTCGCCCGATCGGCGCCGGCTCTACGCGGCGTTGCGCTCGCAACCGTATTGCGTGGTGAGCTTCGCGATCGATCCGCTCGACGGGCGCCTCACCGCGCTCGGGCGGGCGCCGCTTGCCGGGAGCATGGCGTATATCGCCACCGATGCGGCGGGGCGCTATCTGCTGGGTGCCTCGTATGGCGGCAATTTGCTCGCGGTGAACCACATTGGCGACGATGGCGTGGCCGGCGGCGTGCAGCAGATCGTCGGCACGGGGCCGAACGCGCACGCAATCCGCGCGTCGGCTGACAATCGCTTCGTGTTCGCGGCGGTGCTCGGTGCGGATCAGCTAGTGCGGCTCGATTTCGATGCGTCGACAGGGCAGCTCGCCCAGGCACCGGTACCTGCGTGGACCTTGCCGGCTGGATCGGGCCCGCGTCATTTCGTGTTCTCCGCGGATGAGCGCTTCGTCTACGTGCTGGACGAACTCGATGGCAAGCTGCACGCGCTTGCGTTCGACCGCGCGCGCGGTGCCGTGCAACTCATCCAGTCCGTGTCGATCCTGCCGCCCGATTTTCATGGCGACAAGCCCTGGGGCGCCGACCTGCATCTCACGCCGGATGGGCGCTTCCTTTACACATCCGAGCGCACGTCCAGCACGCTCGCGGCGTTTCGCGTGGAGGCGGACACGGGCAAGCTCGCGCGCATCGGCACGTATGAGACGCAAAAGCAGCCGCGCGGCTTCAATATCGACCCGTCCGGGCGCTATCTGTTCGCGGTGGGACAGCAGTCGCCGGTCATGAGCGTCTATCGTATCGACGCCCAGACCGGTGCGTTGCACGAGACCGGGCAGTATCCGGTCGGCAAAGGCGCGAACTGGGTGGAAGTGGTGCGTGGCTGAATCGTGCGCAGCTTCTGCTTTGCGTCGGCGCTCGTGAATACCCCTCGGGTTGACGCGGTTTTCATCGGCCAGTGCGCATGTTTTGGGCCCCGGTGTCAGCACGAATGCGCTCGTAAGGAAGTGTGGATGTGATCGTTTGAAGCGCGTAAGGCGTGGCGCGAGCGCGATCCGGGTTTATCATTGGCTCACTCGCGGTCCACGCTTTAGACTGGAGTTTTTCGAGGCCCCGCTTCGCCGCCAATCCGACGACGACGTACAACGCGCACGCGTGAGTCGAACGTCTCGCAGCGGCGGCGCGCGTCGCGGGGAATGTCCTTTGTCAGTCCCATGATGCATGAACGGAGCGTTCGAACATGAAAGTGCTGATCACCGGCGGTGCGGGGTTTCTGGGCCAGCGTCTGGCGCGCGAGCTGCTCGCGCGCGGCGCATTGCGCATGGCGCCGCAAGGCGCGGGCGCGGGGTCCGAGCCGATCACCGAGCTCGTGCTGCTCGACATGACACAGGCAACCGGACCGGATGACGCGCGGGTGCGCGTCGAGGTCGGCGACATCACGCAGCGCGAGGTGCTGGAACGTGTGATCGACGCCGAGACGGCCGTGATCTTTCATCTGGCGGCCATCCTCAGCAGCGAGGCCGAGGCCGATTTCGAACTCGGCATGCGCATCAATGTCGACGCCACGCGCACGTTGCTCGACGTGTGCCGCGCGCGCGGACACAAGCCGCGCGTGGTGTTCACGAGCTCGGTTGCCGTCTATGGCGGCGAGCTGCCCGAAGAGGTCCAGGACGATACCGCGCTCAATCCGGAGTCTTCATATGGCACGCAAAAGGCCATCGCGGAACTGCTGCTGTGCGACTACTCGCGGCGCGGTTTCGTCGATGGGCGCGCGTTGCGCCTGCCCACCGTCAGCGTACGGCCCGGCAAGCCCAACGGCGCGGCCTCGTCGTTTGCGAGCGCCATCATGCGCGAGCCGCTGAATGGCGAGACCACGGTGTGCCCCGTGAGCGGCGCGACCCCCGTGCTGCTGATCTCGCCGCGCATGGCGATTCAGTGTCTCGTGGCGGGCAGCGAGATCGACGCGGCCGCGCTGGGCGAGCGGCGTATCGTCAATCTGCCGGGGATCTCGACGAGCGTCGACGAGATGGTGGAGACGCTGAGCCAGGTGGGCGGCCCGGCGGCCGTCGCGCGCGTCGAATGGGAGCCGGACGCGACCGTGGAGCGGATCGTCTGCAGCTGGCCGGCAAGCTGGAACACGAAGCGTGCGCGAGCGCTCCACTTCCCGGCCGACGCCTCGTATCACGCCATCGTGCAGGCGTACCTGGAAGACGAGCTGCACGCGCGGAAGGTGCCGCATCTGCGTTTGCCGCACCTGCATCTACCGCATAAGCGCCACTGATCCGGGCAACATCCCGGAGTCGCAGATCGATGCGTGCGCATCGATCTGCTTGCCGCGCTCACATCCCCTTGAAGCGCTCCGCATAGAGGCGGCTCACGCTGAGCAACGCCTGATGGCCGCGTAGCTCGAGCGTGAGCTTGCCTGCCTCGTCGCGCGATGCGCTGGCGATCGCGTCCACGCGCACCACCGTGCCGCGATGGATTTGCCAAAACCGCTGTGGGTCGAGCCGCAGCAGCAGCTCGCGCAGCGACAGACGGATCAGGTGTTCGCGCTGCGCCGTGACCACGCGCACGTATTTGTCCGCCGCTTCGAAATACAGCACATCGTCGACGGGAATCATCGTGATGGTGTTGCCGGTGCTCGCCTGAATCATCCGCAGGGGTTCGGCGGCGGGCACTGCATGGGAGCCCGCGATGCCCAGCAGCGTGCGCAGTTGCGAGACGAGCGGCTCGAGCGCATCGGGAGGTTCGTGCGAGCCTTGCGGATCTTGCGGATCGGCCGTGTGCGTGGCGCGCAGCGTTGCGTCACTTCTGCCCGGCTGTGCGCGCACACTCAGCGCCGCCTGCAGCCGCTTGCAGGTCTGAGCGAGGCGCTCGGACTGCACGGGTTTGAGCACGTAATCGAGTGCGGACCGCTCGAACGCGCGCACCGCGTACTCGTCGTATGCGGTGACGAACACCAGCAGCGGCGGCGTGCCGTTTGCGTCGGGCCAGTCCTCGGCAATGGCCTGAGCGGCATCCAGCCCGCTCATCCCCGGCATCCTGATGTCGAGAAACACGAGATCGGGCCGCCGGGCCAGGCACTGCTGCACCGCGGACGCGCCATCGCCCACCATCGCAACGATGCTCAGTTGCGGCCACAGCCGCAGCAGCTCGGCCTGGAGGCTGGCGGCCAGCAGCGGTTCGTCTTCGGCGATCAGGGCGGTGGCGTGCATGGGCTGTTTCGCAGTGTCGGTGGTTGGGTCATGCATCGGCGTTTATCTCGGTGCTCATCGGTCAGCACGTTGGCACTTCGATCAACATGCAGGTGCGATCGGCAGGCGCACGGTTGCGAGCGCGCCGCCGCGTCCGTCGGTGGGCGACGTGAGCTCGAATTGCGCGGCGTCGCCATACAACGCCGCGAGCCGCTCGCGTACCTGGCGTACGCCGAAGTGCGTACCCGGTCCCGGGCCATCGATGGGTTTGTCCGCGAGACCCGCGCCCGTATCGCGCACGCTGAGGACCAGCGCGTCGCCTTCACGCCGGGCGCAGACTTCGATCTGACCACCCGCCACGCTCGGCTCGAGGCCATGCTTGAGCGCATTTTCAACCAGCGGCTGCAGCAACAGCGGCGGCACCGGCAACGCGGCGAAGGCCTCGGGCAGATCGAGCGTGGCGTTCAGCCTCGCGCCCATGCGGACCTGCATCAACTCGAGGTAGTCGCGAATCCGGGCGAATTCGGCTGAAAGAGCGTGCGAGTCCGAGCGCGAGGCATCGAGCGTCGCGCGCAGGAAGGCGTTCAGGTGATCGAGCATGGCTTGCGCGCGCGGCGGATCGCTGCCGATCAGCACGCGCAGATTGGCGAGCGTGTTGAAGAGCATGTGCGGCTCGAGCTGGGAGACGAGCAGCCTGAGCTGATTCTCGGCCGCGGCGCGCAGCGCGGTCTGCGTGCGCGCTTCCATCGCCGCGAGGCGCCCGCGCGTATAGAAGAACCAGGTGCAACCGATGGACAGCGCGAAGGTGGGTCCGAAGGCGGGCAGCAGCACATTGGTGTTGCGAAAGAACGCGAACGCGTCGCGATGCACGCCCGTGAGCCGATCGCCGAGCGCGTGCCCCGCGAAATAGCCGACGAAAACGGAAAACACCAGCCACGGCGCCATCAGTGGCCAGCCCGGCCAGACGCGCTGGGCGCTTGCCTGCGCGTGCTCGCCATCGCCGCGCCGCCTCGCAAGGGCCGCGAGGCCGTAGCGTCCGCCCTCGATCAGCGCCTGGATGCAGAGCGTGATGCTGAAGGAGTACTTCAGGTTCGACACCAGCGAATTCTCGGCGAGCGTGCTGAACAGCAGCGTACTGAGCGCGCCGATCGGAATGGCGATCCGCAGTTCGCGCCACAGCCAGGCGAGCGCTTTGGTGTACGGGTGCATGTCGGGTTCCGGAAGCGGTGCGGTTTCGGCGCGAGGCGGGGAGGCGCTGTGGCGGGGCCATCGGGCAAGCGCTTGCCGCATGCTGCGGATTGTAGCGCTTGCGCCGATGCGCGAATTCGCCATGCGCGCGGCAGAGCGATGCTCTGGCAGCGAGTGTCAGAGCGGGGCGGCGCCACGCATCAATACCTCGCGCGCGACACGCAACATCGCAAAGCTGCGGGCGAGAAAAACGCCGCTGAACGCGCCGTAGACGAAGCCCGTCATGCAGGCGAAATGCGCTTCATCGATGAGGGACGGATGCAACGCGAGCGCGACGCCCACGGCGAATTTCACACCGAAGAGGCCGAGGTAGAGCGCAAGCGGAAGCCAGCTGCCGGGCACGATGAGGCTGTCGTGGGCCGGCGACCAGCGCACGCCTCGCCACGCGCCGCGCAGTGTCGCCAGGGCGAACAGCGCAGCGGCGCCGAGCGCCCACGCGGCGAGTGCGAGCGGCTGATGCGCGAAGTCCGACGCCACGCCGTAGAACGACAGCGCGGTCACCAGCAGCGGCAGGGACGTGGCACTGCGGATCGAGCGGCGGCGCGGGACCGACTGGCGGACCCCGGCAAAAGTCAGGGCGGCGAGCGCGCCCCAAACCCAATGGGGCGCGTGTTGCAACAGGCTGGCGTACATGGCGGCGACCTCCGTATTGGCTCAGCGAGCGAATCGATGTCGCCTATAGTCGGAGCGCCGGCGCTCGCGTGCGAGCGCATTGCGACGAAAGGCCGGCCGGCGTCGCGAAATGCGTTCAGTGTGACCTGAATGACGAGAGGCGGCGGCGTGCGATTGCTGCGCACTGGGCGCCGGGCAATCCGGGGTGCCATGCTTCGGATCGCGGGCCTTGGCCCCGTTCAGACGTATCATGTCGGTTTTGCGCCGAAGCGCGCCCCGCAGTACAACCCCGTATAACGATTCTGTTTCGGCTATCCGGCCGGTTACCCTGGCATGCAACTCACCGGCTCGACGGTTCCCATCTCTCTCGTACGCGGCTTTCTTGCCGCTGCGCGCGCGCGGCCGGAAGTCGTGGCCCGCTACCTGGAGCAGGCGGGCATTCCCGCGGAGTTGCTCGACGAGCCGGGCGCGCGCGTGACGGAGGAGCAGTTCTCCACGCTCTACCGCTTGCTGGCGATCGAGCTCGACGACGAAATGCCAGGCATCTTCAGCCGCCCGTTGCGCAGCGGCACGCTCAAATTCCTTTGCCTGAGCCTGCTGGACGCGCGCAATCTCGAGACGGCGCTGCATCGCTTCGGGCAGTTCTTTCATATCGTGATTGACGACTTGCGGCTCGAATCGCGCCGCAGCGAACTCGTGGCCCAGGTCGAGCTGCGCCCGCATGCTGCGTTCGGGCCCATCGGTCCGCTCGGCCAGGAGCTGATGCTCAAGCTCGCGCACGGCGTTTCCTCGTGGCTGATCGGCCAGAAGATTCCGCTGCTTCAAGTCGAGCTGGCCTGCGAGCGGCAGCCGCACGCGCTCGATCACCGCTACTTTTTCTCGTGCCCGGTGCGCTTTGGCTGCGAGACTGCATTGTTCCGTTTCAGCGCCGCTTACCTCGACATGCCGATCCGGCAGAGCAAGCGCAATCTGCGCCAGTTTCTCGAGCGCTCGCCCGGGGAGTGGATCTTCGAGTCGTTCAGCGAGCAACGCGTGAGCCATCAGGTGCGCCAGTATCTCGCCAGCACGCTGCCCGACTTGCCGACGATCGAGGCGGCGTCCACGCACCTGCACTGCTCGGTGCGCACGCTGTGCAGGCGGCTCGCGTCCGAAGACACCTCGTTTCAGGTGCTCAAGGACGACTTGCGGCGCGATGTGGCGATCCAGCGCCTCACCGACACGCAAGACACCATCGCCGCCATTGGCGCCGATATCGGCTTCGATGACCCCAGCGCCTTTCATCGCGCTTTCCGTCACTGGACCGGCAGCACGCCCGGCACGTATCGGGGGCGCCCCTGAGCCGGGCGCCCCTGAACATCGCGCCCCCGATGGCCGAATTTGCGTCTGGTTTCGGGCTCGATCCTGTGTTGGGTGTGCGCCATCCTGTGCTGATTGCCGCCCGGTTTCGCTAGCGCTCACACGCCTGCGGCGCCACCCCCAGCATTGGGGGGCTATGCCTCGAACGCACCAGGTTCAACCCTGGTAGCCCGCACTTTCGCCGCCGATGTCAGACACGGCGTGGCCAGATTTGTCACTAGATGGTCCGGTTTGGACAGTTCCGTGGCCGGGCTTTGCCGCTACGATCAATCGCACATCGCCCCTGCCGCGCCGGCTCCCAGCCGCCCGGCACCGCGGCCCCCAGATCCACGCTTGAGAGAAAGGTTCGCCATGAGCTTCACCGCCCCCGTCAAAGACATGCTGTTCGTGCTCAAAGAGCTGGCCGGCATCGACGAAATCGCCACTTTGCCCGGCTTCGAGGATGCCGGCTTCGAGACCGCGCAGGCGGTGCTGGACGAAGCCGCGAAGCTGTGCGGGGAAGTGCTCGCGCCGCTGAACGTGGAAGGCGACCGCGCGCCGAGCAGCTGGCGTGACGGTGAAGTCACGGCAACGCCGGGCTTCAAGGCCGCGTTCGAGCAGTTCGCCGAAGGCGGCTGGCAAGGTTTGCAACATCCGGCGGAGTTCGGCGGCCAGGGCCTGCCGAAGCTGATCGGCACGCCGTGCAACGAGATGGTCAACGCGGCGAATCTCTCGTTCGCGCTGTGCCCGCTCCTGACCGATGGCGCGATCGAGGCGCTGCTGACTGCGGGCACCGAAGAGCAGAAGGCCCGTTACGTGCCGAAGCTCATCTCGGGCGAATGGACCGGCACGATGAACCTGACCGAGCCGCAGGCCGGCTCCGACCTCGCGCTCGTGCGCTCGCGCGCCGAGCCGCAGGCCGATGGTTCGTACCGAGTGTTCGGCACCAAGATCTTCATCACCTGGGGCGAGCACGACATGGCGAAGAACATCGTCCATCTCGTGCTGGCGCGCGTGCCGAACGCACCCGAAGGCGTGAAGGGCATTTCGCTGTTCATCGTGCCGAAGTTCCTCGTCAACGAGGACGGCTCGCTCGGCGCGCGCAACGACGTGCATTGCGTGTCGATCGAGCACAAGCTCGGCATCAAGGCGAGCCCGACGGCCGTGCTGCAGTACGGCGATAACGGCGGTGCGATCGGCTACCTCGTGGGCGAAGAGAACCGCGGCCTCGAGTACATGTTCGTGATGATGAACGCGGCGCGCTTCGGCGTGGGCACGCAGGGCGTGGCGATTGCCGAGCGCGCATACCAGCAGGCGGCGGCGTTCGCGAAGGAGCGCGTGCAGAGCCGCCCGGTGGATGGCTCGGCCAAGGAGTCGGTGACGATCGTGCAGCACCCCGACGTGCGTCGCATGCTCGCCACCATGCGCTCAATGACCGAGGGTGCACGCGCGCTCGCCTATGTGGCGGCAGGCCACTGCGATCTCGCGCATTGTCATCCGGACGAAAGCGTGCGCGCACGCCATCAGGCGATCTACGAGTTCCTCGTGCCCATCGTGAAGGGCTGGAGCACCGAGATGGCCAACGAGGTCACGAGCCTGGGCGTGCAGGTGCACGGCGGCATGGGCTTCATCGAGGAAACGGGCGCCGCGCAGCATTATCGCGACGCACGCATTCTCGCGATCTATGAAGGCACGACGGCGATCCAGGCGAACGACCTGATCGGCCGCAAGACGGTGCGCGACGGCGGCGCGGTCGCGAAGGCGCTACTCGATGAAGTGGCGAACACGGTTGAGTCGCTCGCACAAGTCGACGGCGCGGCGGCCGCTTCGATGCGCACGCAGCTGGAGCAGGGCGCACAGGCACTCGCGCGCGCCGTGGACTTCATGATCGAGAACGTCAAGCGCGATCCGAACGGCACGTTCATGGGGAGCGTGCCCTATCTGAAGCTCGCGGGCATCGTGCTGTGCGGCTGGCAGCTTGCGCGTGCGTTGCTCGTCGCGCAGCGCAATCTCGCCGACGATCCGTCGTTCTATGGTGCGAAGATCGCGATGGCGCAGTTCTATGCCGAACATGTCCTCTCGCAGGCCAACGGCCTTGCCACCGCGGTGCAGGGCGCACGCGGCGGGGAAGGCGTGCTCGCGCTCGCCGAAGAGCAGTTCTGATCGCGGCCCGATGCCGTCCGAAACGGAAAACGCAGCATGAATTCGAATGATTTGATCGCGCAATACGGCCCGCGCGAGTCGATGGAATACGACGTGGTGATCGTAGGCGGCGGCCCGGCGGGCCTGTCCGCGGCGATCCGCCTGAAGCAACTGGCAGCAGAGAAAGGCGTCGAGATCGGCGTATGCGTGCTGGAGAAAGGCTCGGAGATCGGAGCGCATATCCTCTCGGGCGCGGTCATGGACCCGCGCGCCATCGGCGAGCTCATTCCCGACTGGAAGGAAAAGGGCGCGCCGCTGAACGTGCCAGTGACCGAAGATCAATTCCTTTTCCTGACGGAAAACGGCGCGAAGGCCGTGCCCAACTGGGCGCTGCCGGACAACTTCAAGAATCACGGCAACTACGTGATCAGCCTCGCGAATGTTACGCGCTGGCTGGGCCAGCAGGCCGAGGCGCTGGGCGTGGAGATTTTCCCGGGCTTTCCGGCCGCCGAAGTGCTCTACAACGACGATGGCTCGGTCAAGGGCGTGGCCACCGGCAACATGGGCGTCGGCAAGGATGGCGAGCCCACCGAGAACTTCCAGCTCGGCATGGAGTTGCACGCGAAGTACACGCTGTTCTGCGAGGGCTGTCGCGGCCACCTGGGCCGACAACTGAGCGAGCACTTCAAGCTGGGCAAGGACGCCGACCCGCAGGTTTATGGCATCGGCATCAAGGAACTGTGGGAGATCGATCCGGCGAAGCACAAGCCGGGTCTGGTGATCCACACGGCAGGCTGGCCGCTCGAGAAGGACACCTACGGCGGTTCGTTCCTCTATCACACTGAAAATAACCAGGTGATGGTGGGCTTTGTCGTTGGTCTCGCCTACACGAACCCGTATCTCTCGCCGTTCGAGGAATTCCAGCGCTACAAGACGCATCCGGCGATCCGCAAGTATCTCGAAGGCGGCAAGCGGGTTTCGTATGGCGCGCGCGCGATGACGGCGGGCGGACTGATGTCGTTGCCGAAGCTGGCGTTCCCGGGCGGCGCGCTGGTGGGCGACAATGCGGGCTTTCTGAACGCGGCGCGCATCAAGGGCAGCCACGCGGCGATCAAGACCGGCATGCTGGCAGCCGAGGCAGCGTTTGAAGCGGTGCAGGCGGGCCGCCAGAGCGACGAACTCACGGCCTACCCGGACGCGTTCAAGAATTCGTGGCTGCACGAAGAACTGTACAAGGCGCGCAACTTCAAGCAGTGGATGAGCAAGGGCCTGTATCTGGGCACGCTGATGGTGGGCATCGAGCAGAAGCTCTTGGGCGGCAAGGTGCCCTGGACGCTCCATCACCAGCATCGCGACCACGAGATGTTGCGCCCGGCGTCACAGTGCAAGCCGATCGAGTACCCGAAGCCCGACGGCAAGCTCACGTTCGACCGTCTCTCTTCCGTGTTTATTTCCAATACGAATCACGAAGAGAACCAGCCCGCGCATCTGACGCTGAAAGACGCAACAGTGCCGGTCGGCATCAACCTCAAGACCTACGCGGGTCCCGAGTCGCGTTTCTGTCCAGCAGGCGTTTACGAATTCGTCAAGGACGATTCAGACGAAGATCGCTTGCAGATCAACGCGCAAAATTGCGTACACTGCAAGACCTGCGATATCAAGGATCCGACGCAGAACATCGTGTGGGTCACGCCCGAAGGCGGCGGTGGACCCAACTATCCGAACATGTAATGCCCGCAGCGCAATCGCGCGCGAGCCATTGAAGGAGACAGGCAAATGAGCAAAGAAGTCGTGGTGGTAGGTGGTGTGCGGACCGCAATCGGCAAATTCGGCGGCAGCCTGAAAGACGTCGCGCCCACTGAGCTGGGCGCGATCGTGCTGCGCGAGGTGCTCGCGCGCAGCGAGGTCAAGCCCGAGGACGTGGGCCATGTCGTGTTCGGCAATGTGATTGCCACCGAGCCGAAGGATCTCTATCTCTCGCGTGTCGCGGCCATCAACGCGGGCATTCCCGATTCGACGCCCGCTTTCAACGTCAACCGCCTGTGCGGATCGGGCCTGCAGGCTGTCGTGTCGGCGGCGCAGACGATTCTGCTCGGCGACGCCGATGTCGCGATCGGCGCGGGTGCGGAGAACATGAGCCGCGCACCGTATCTCGCGCCCGATATGCGCTTTGGCGCGCGCATGGGCGATTCTCGCTTCGTCGACATGATGCTCGGCGCGCTCAATGATCCGTTCAATACGGTGCACATGGGCGTGACCGCCGAAAACGTCGCGCGCAAGTTCGACATTTCGCGCGAGCGTCAGGATGCGCTCGCGCTCGAATCGCATCAGCGCGCCGCACGCGCCATCGCCGAGGGCCGCTTCGCGAGCCAGATCGTGCCCGTCACGCAGAAGGTGAAGGGCCGCGAAGTCGTGTTCGATACCGATGAGCATCTGCGCACCGACGCGACGATCGAAGACTTCTCGAAGCTCAAGCCCGTCTTCGCCAAGGAGAACGGCACGGTGACGGCCGGCAACGCCTCGGGCATCAACGACGCGGCCGCAGCCGTGCTGCTGATGTCGCGCGAAGCCGCAGAGCAGCGTGGTCTCAAGCCGATGGCGCGGCTCGTCGCCTACGGGCACGCGGGCGTCGATCCGCTGCACATGGGCATCGGTCCCGTGCCGGCCACGCGCCTTGCCTTGCAGCGCGCGGGCCTGCGCGTCGAAGACCTCGACGTGATCGAGTCGAATGAAGCCTTCGCGGCCCAGGCCTGCGCGGTCACGCAGGAGCTCGGCCTGGATCCGGCCAAGGTGAACCCGAACGGCTCGGGCATTTCGCTTGGTCACCCGATTGGCGCGACCGGCGCGCTCATCACCGTGAAGGCGCTGCACGAGTTGCAACGCACGGGCGGCCGCTATGCACTGGTGACAATGTGCATCGGCGGCGGCCAGGGCATTGCAGCGATTTTCGAGAACCTGCGCTAAGGCTCGAAAGCGCCTCGATAGTGCCGGCGCGCCGTGTAGTCGAACACGGCGCGCCTCGTAATTGAAAACACCGAATGTTAGAGACAGCCATGTACGATCAGGCCTCCGAAACGATGGCATCCGCCTATGCCTACCCCCTCTTGATAAAGCGCCTGCTGCACACGCCGATGACACAGGCGCTCAATCAGGAGATCGTCTACCGGGGCAAGGTGCGCATGACCTACGCCCAGTTGAACGAGCGCATTGCGCGGCTCGCCAACGGCCTGCAACGGCTCGGCGTGGAGCACGGCACCACGGTGGCGGTGATGGACTGGGACAGCCATCGCTATCTGGAATGCTATTTCGCAGTGCCGATGATGGGCGCTGTGCTGCAGACGGTGAACATTCGTCTTTCGCAGGCCGAGATCGCGTATACGATCAATCATGCGGGCGCACAAGTGCTGCTCGTCAACGCGGATTTTCTGCCCGTGCTGGCCGCGATTCGCGACAAGCTCGAGCACGTGCGCACGGTCGTGCTCATCGACGACGAAGGCAATGCGGCGGCCACGTCCGACATGGCATTCGCCGACGAATACGAGAACCTGCTCGCGCAGAGCGGCACGCACTTCGATTTCCCCGACTTCGACGAGAATACGCGCGCCACGACGTTCTACACGACGGGCACCACCGGGCTGCCGAAGGGCGTGTATTTCTCGCATCGGCAACTGGTGCTGCACACCATCACCGGGATGGCGGCGCTGGCGAGCCCGGAGTCCGGCCAGCGTTTTCATCGCGGCGATGTCTATATGCCGCTCACGCCGATGTTCCATGTGCACGCTTGGGGCATCCCGTACATCGCGACGGTGCTCGGGGTGAAGCAGGTGTATCCTGGCCGCTACGTGCCGGACCGGCTCGTGGAGCTGATCCGCGAAGAAGGCGTGACCTTCTCGCATTGCGTGGGCACGATCCTGCACATGCTGCTGAGCTGCCCGCAGGCGCAGAGCGCCGACTTCAGCAAGTGGAAAGTGGTGATCGGCGGCGGGGCGCTTCCGCATGGTCTCGCGCGTGCCGCGCTGGAGCGGGGCATCGACATCTTTACGGGCTACGGCATGTCGGAGACGTGTCCGCTGCTCACGCTCGCGCAATTGAAGCCGACGGCGGAGCCGCTCGACATCGACGAGGAAGTCAGCCTGCGGTGCCGTACCGGCCTGCCGGTGCCGCTCGTCGACCTGCGCATCGTGGACGCCGAAATGCGTGACCTGCCGCACGACGGCAGCGCCACCGGCGAGGTGGTCGTACGCGCGCCTTGGCTCACGCAGGGCTACCTGCACAATCCTGAGGCCTCCACGCAGTTGTGGGAGGGCGGTTATCTGCACACACAGGACGTTGCGCGCATCGACACGGATGGTTATCTGCAGATCACGGACCGCATCAAGGACGTGATCAAGTCGGGCGGCGAATGGGTCTCTTCGCTGGAGATCGAGAGCCTGATCTCGCAGCATCCCGCCGTGGCCGAAGTGGCCGTCATCGGCATCAAGAGCGAGAAGTGGGGCGAGCGGCCGGCCGCCGTGGTTGTCTTGCGCCCCGAGCGCGACACGCCCGTGAGCGCCGAGGATATCCGGCAGCATGTCCTGCGTTTCAGCGAAACCGGGCAGATCTCGAAGTATGCGGTGCCGGAGGTCGTCAAGTTCGTCGATGCGATCGAAAAGACCAGTGTGGGCAAGCTGAACAAGAAGTGGCTGCGCGAGAACTTCCAATGAGATGATAGGTTGGTTACCGGCGCCGTTTCGTGCGGCGCCGGGGTGCCGTTCGGCCGGCGTGCGCGCAGGGATGCGCATCCGGCGGATTTCCGGCAGACTTCAGGCATAGAGCTGGCGCACCTCGAGTGCGCTTTTTTCATTGGTGCGCGCGGGACGAGGGCATGGCAACATGGGGCCCGCCACGCGAGATGAGGGCAGGCCGTGGCCGCCGGGTGCATCAAGGGCGCAGCACGCAGCGAGGGAAGATCGCGAATGATTCAGAAGATATTGGTCAGCGCCTGCCTGCTCGGCAGTCCGGTTCGCTATAACGGCTCGGCCAAAACGCTTGCCCATCCGGCGCTCGATGCGTGGCGGCGCGAGGGCCGCATCGTCTCCGTCTGTCCTGAGTTGAGCGGGGGATTCGGTGTGCCGCGCCCGGCGGCCGAAATTGCACGGGCGCAATCGGGCGAGGCGGTGCTCACGGGCGCGGCGCGTGTTGTCGATACGGCAGGTGCCGATGTGACTGCGCTTTTCCTCGCGGGCGCGCAAGCCGCGCTCGAACTCGCACGCGAGCATGATTGCCGCTTCGCATTGCTAGTCGATGGCAGTCCGTCGTGCGGCAGCCGCCTCATCCATGACGGGAGCTTTTCGGGCCAGCGACGCGCAGGGGCAGGGGTGACGGCTGCGCTGCTGCGCAAGCACGGCATCGAAGTCTTCGCGGATTCGGAAATCGATGCGCTCAGTGCGCGGTTGGCGCGCGAACCGTGAGGCTTCGCGCCGGAGAAAGCGCGTCATCGATGTGTTGGTGTGTAACGTGATAGTGTGTCGTTTCAAACTATCTGTTTCTGTTATCGGACCGTGCCGGTGCAACCGTTAGCCAGCGGTTTACCCAGCGGCACGATCCAGTCCCGCTCACGTGGCCGGTGCTGCAGGCTCGGCAGCAGCCGGTGCACCGTGATTGAGGAAGTCGATCGTCAGGTTGCCTTCTGCTGAGCTTGAGAGCAGGATCTTCGCGGGCGCGGTGCCGGTGGCCATGCGCGTGAGCAATTCGCGGGAAATCGACGGCAGGATACGCTGGTTCAGGAACGCGTCGACATTGCGTGCCCCGGCTTCGCGCGCGAGGCACAACTCGGCCATCGACCCGATGAGCGAGTCGTCGCAAACCAGCTCGACGTCGTGCTGGCGGCACAGACGCTCGGCGACCTTCGCCAGCTTCAGGCGCACGATGGCGGTGAGCGCGGTCGCATCGAGTGGACGGTACACCAGTGTCTGGAAGCGCGCGAGCAGGGCCGGCTGGAAGTGCGCGAGAAGCTGCGGGTGGATGGCCTCGAGGAGTGCCGTCTGCGCGATATCCGGGCTGTCGGCCGTAGCCTCGTCAATCTGTGCGCTGCCGAGATTGGACGTCATGAGCATCACGCAGTTGCGAAAGTCGATCTCGCGTCCCTCCCCATCGCGCATTACGCCGCGGTCAAACACCTGATAGAAGATGTCTAGCACGTCGCGATGAGCCTTCTCCACCTCATCGAGGAGCACGACGCTGTATGGGCGCTGCCGCACGGCTTCAGTCAGGACGCCCCCGCGGCCGTAGCCGACATAGCCCGGCGGCGATCCCTTGAGCTGTGACACGGTGTGAGATTCCTGATACTCCGACATGTTGATCGTCGTGAGCGCGGCCTCGCCGCCAAACAGCAGGTCGGCGAGAGCAAGCGCTGTTTCCGTCTTGCCGACGCCAGACGGGCCCGTGAGCAGAAACACCCCGAGCGGCGCGTGCTCGCTCTTAAGACCAGCCTTCGCAGTGCGCAGACTTTCCGCGAGCGCGGCCAGCGCCTCGTCCTGCGCGACCACACGTTTTGAGAGCTGGCCTTCCAGGGAGAGCAGGCCCTGCAACTCGTCTTCAAGCAGGTTGCCGACCGGCACGCCGGTCCATTCGGCCACCACACGCGCGATCGCCTGGGCGTCCACGTCGGCGAAGACAAGCGGTGCCTTGCCCTGTGCCTCGGCGAGTGCATCGCGCGTCTGGGCCAATTCGGCGGTACTGCCGGCCATCGTGGTGCCGCGTTGTTCGAGCAGCGCCTGCACAAGGCCCAGTTCGCGACTGTAACGCTGCTGCAGGGTTTCCAGCTGGTCCTTCGCATCGGCAAGCGCGGAATCCAGCGTTATGCGTCGCTCCCCGGTGACGTCGACACCGGCGCGCGCGTCGTCTTCAAGCGTGGCGAGTTCAAGCTCGAGCGCTGCGACTGCGGCGTGGGCACGCTGCAGTTCCGCCGGCGGCGATTCAAGACCCATGCGCACGCGTGCGGCCGCCGTGTCGATCAGATCGACGGCCTTGTCCGGCAACTGGCGCGCAGGGATGTAGCGGCGCGAAAGTTTGACGGCAGCCACCAGCGCCTCATCCCGGATGTGCACGTTGTGATACGTCGCGTAACGCTCCTTGAGGCCGCGCAGCATCAGGCAGGCTGCGGTGTCATCGGGCTCCTCGACCTTGATCATCTGGAAGCGCCGCTCGAGCGCGGCGTCGCGTTCGAAGTATTCCTTGTATTCCGACCAGGTGGTCGCAGCGATCGTGCGCAGTTCGCCGCGCGCGAGCGCCGGCTTGAGCAGATTGGCCGCATCGGCGCCCCCTGCTGCGTTTCCTGCACCGATCAACGTGTGCGCCTCGTCGATAAATAGCAGGATCGGCACGCTCGAAGCCTGCACTTCATCGATCACATTCTTCAGGCGCTGCTCGAACTCGCCCTTGACGCCAGCGCCCGCCTGCAGCAGCCCCAGATCGAGCGTCAGGATGCGCACGTCGCGGATCACGTTCGGCACGGTGCCTTCGGCCACGCGCAGCGCGAGGCCTTCAACCAGCGCCGTTTTGCCCACGCCCGGTTCGCCCACGAGAATCGGGTTGTTCTTGCGGCGCCGTGCGAGCACGTCGACCATCTGCTGGATCTCCCGGTCGCGTCCGAATACCGGATCGATCTTGCCCTCGCGTGCCTTTGCCGTGATGTCGATCGCGAAGCGGGCGAGGGCTTCGCCTTCCACGCTGCGCTTTGAAGCCGGCGCCGGTTTTCCTTCTTGCGCTTCGTTCACAACACCGGCTTGCGTCGGAGCAGCGCTCTGGTGCGCGGAAACTACCGGTTCTTCCGGCTGGTTCTCACAGGTTCGCAGCCCGAGGCGTGGCAGCAGGCGTTCGATCTGTGCCGTGCTGACCGACAGCAACTGCCAGGCATTGGCCGCGCGCAGGACATGGGGCGCCTCGATGATCGCCTGAAGGACGTTGGCCGAGCGGATGGCAGGGTCGTGGGTACCGGCGTGCGTGGACGCATGAAACCATGCGTCATGGAGGACGACGGCCAGTTGTGGCGAGAGGCTGGGACGGCCACGCAGGTTGCGCGGTGTATGGTCGATGGCCCGCAGCAGTGCGTCCCACACGGCGTCGATGTTCAGCTCGTAATGGTTCATGATGGCCGGGATATCGCCGTCCCCGGCCTCGATCAGCTTGAGCAGCCAGTGCTCGACCGTAATTTCGTCCGCGAGCCGTGTCTGGCACAGGCTGGCTGCGGCCTCGAGCGCGTTCGCGCAGTGGGAATTGAGCCGCTGCAGAAGCTCGCTGGCGTCGCGCAAGGAAGCGTTTCGGTCGTGGTACACGGTCATGTTCGGGCTGTTCGCACATCAGAAGAAGGGGGGCCGGAGATCCGTTGGCAGGCAAGTCCGGCCCTTCAGAACACAGCTGGATCAGGAACGTTCGTTCCAGGTATCCGCATGGATGATGTTGCCGTCCTTGTACGACCAGGTGATCTTTTCGTAGCGCAGCTCGACCTTCTCGAGGTGGTTATGCTTCTCGAAGTCGGGGTTCTTGATGTCGTGCATCACCGGGCTGACCGACACGACCTTCACGTTATCGAGCTTCGTGTTGAAGTACTCCTTTTCCTTGCCGGCGTCGTCGATCTTGTACCATTTGATTTCGGCCGACTTCAGCGTCTGGCCGCTCGTGACCGCCTTGTAAAGATAGGGCGTGGAGGCGTCGGTCTCCTTGTACAGCGTGATCGGTGCGTGAACACGCGTGCCCGTCAGCTTGCCCGTGTTGCCATCGGTCGGAATATGCAGGCTGTGAGCGAACTGGGTGATTTCGATGCTGCCCTCGCGGCCCTGGACGGTCACCGAACCCTTGATGTCCGCGCCGCCGTCGTCCTTGAGCCACATGTATGAGGGAATTGCCATTGTTTCACTCCTTTTTCTACTACGACAATCGCCCGGGGATGATCAGAAACCGGGCATCACAATCCCGAAGCAGGAGTTTCGGGGTCCTAAAACGCGTTATCCAGGTGGGCCTTGCGTGCTGACCGGTGCAGCGCCAGTCTGGGGCGTGTCCTTCGCGGCGTCGGGCACCAGGGTGATCTCCACACGACGGTTCTTCGCCCGCCCGGACTCGGTGGTGTTATCCGCGAGTGCTCGCGTGTCGCCGTAACCCTGAATGGCGAACTGCGTCGCCGGAATGCCGGATGCTTCAATGAGCCAGTCGCGCACGGCTTCGGCGCGCGCCGTCGACAGCTTCAGGTTGCTGTCCGGGTCGCCCACGTTATCGGTGTAGCCGGCCACGAGAATCCGCTTGTCGGGATGCGCCTTGATCATCTCCAGCGCATTGACCATGACGCGGTTCGAGCCCTCCCTGAGCTGGGCGCGGCCACTGTCGAAGAGCGACATGCTGTCGAGCGTCACCACGGCGGGCGGCGGCGGGGGGGGCTGATACGACGCGATTGCCTCGTTCAGCGGCGCTATCAGCCGGGCACCACGGTACAGTCCGAATGACAGCGGCAGCGGTACGCCCGAGCGTGAAAACCGCTGAAGCTCGTCACGATCGGTGACAAGCGCCTGCAGCGCATCGCGTCTGGCAGCGTCGTGCGCGGCGGGAATCATCGAGTAGCGACCGAGGTCCGTGCCAATGCGCGTGAGCAGGGCCTGGTTGTGCCGCATCGAGAAGAAGAACGCGACGGCGGCCGCGCAGGCCAGCAACGCAAGTGCGTGGGCAAGTGCGACCACCCGTGGCGACATCCAGAAACGCTGCGGCATGGCGCGAATGAGCGGCTGGGGGAGCGGCCACGGCCTGGGCGAAGCAGCGCCCGGCGCCCGCGCGACCGCGGTATGTTGTTGCACGTCGCTCTCCCACGGATGACCCGGCCCGCAAGCGGGCCCGCAGTCGATCCAGCCCACGCCGTACACGGCTACAGGCATGTCGGGCTGTCGACGATCGGCCAGCGCGTCGATCACGACCCGCTGCGTCCAGTCCATGATCGAAGCAAGCGCGGCTGCACGGGTCGCCGGCACGCGGCTGTCCGCCACACGCCAGGCGTCATTTTCGGCGGCACGGACGATGCTCCCATACTGACGCGTATCGATCAGGTGCGAGGCCGAAGAGATGCCATACCACCGGGGCGTCAGAAGGTCCGTCGATGCGGTTGTGCCACGCGCCATCGCGAGTTCCATCAGGGAACTGGAAAGACCCTCGGTGGCGAGCCGCTGATAGACCGCGACATATCCAGGCAATGAACGTGAACCCAGGATGCGTGCGGCATCCGCCACCGCCTGACGCACCACGCGAAGCGATTGCGTGAGCACATCCACATCCGTATGCCGGGCGGGTGCCACGCAGAGCACGACACCGTCAGGAGCACGCCCGTCGCGCCACTGCCGTACGACGACCGCCATACGGGCGAGATCCTGCGGCCGGTCCACGCGCAGCCAGATCGCGCCATCGCCGACATGCGCAAACCGTTTGCCGTCGTGCCGGTCGAACAGCGCGCTCAGGTCATCGCCCGTGACCAGCACGAGCGGCATGCGCGTACGCAGTCGCAGCGGAATATCGGCGGTGGCTGCGCCCAGCGCGGCCAGCACATGTGCGCCACGCTCGCGCGCACCGCCGAGCAGCCACGTGCGCCAGACTATCAGCAAGGCCCCGGCGAGCACGATCACACCCGTGAGCACCCATGCGAGCCCCAGGCCCGGTTTCGCCACGAGCCAGATCACGCCGAGTGCAAGCACAATGGCCAACACCACGATCAGACGCAGGGGATAGCCCAGCCCGTCGTGTCCCGTGGCCTGCGGCGAAGTGGAACTGACTGCCAGTGTGGACAGGTCGGATTTCATTGTCGGGTCACCCTGGCAGACTCGATCTGTATAAGCTGCGTGTCGATCGCCCGGCTCGCGGCTACCCAGACCCCCATTGCCACAAGGCCAGCGAGGGCGACGGGGATCCACGGCGCGAGCCCGCCCATTGAACCGGAGAGCCGGCCTCCCGTCTGATCGGTCACAAAGGGTTCGTCCGTGGACTGGCCAAACGTCTCGAGCTTCGCGTGAAGCGATGCGATCAACGCTGTGCGCTTCGCCTGTCCATCGAGCGCATAACGGCCAACGAACCCCAACCCAAGAATCGCCGCGTAGTACTCAAGGAGTTCGATGTTCGGAGAGGCTTCACGCAGATGGGACTCGATGCTGTCGATAACCCGACGGCCGGCATCGTGGACGGAGAAACGTTCTACCTGCATCGGCCGCAGTTCCCACGCGACGCGTGCCTCGGCGGGCAGATAATGCAGCGCCATTTCGTCGAGCAGCCCGCACTGGGCGAGCAGCGCTTCGCGCTGGACGTCTTCGGGATAGTCGCGCTGCGCGAGCGCATGCGCGAACTGGTCGACGTTCAGTTCGCAGCGCTCACGAAGCTGATCAGGGTTCCTCATGGTTCCGCCTGAGGTAACGGAGGTCACCAGCAGGGCGGTGTTGTGCATCAGATCGCGCATGCCAACGCCGGCCGGACGTGCGACGTCGGAGGCGGGGATCTGGGGGGCGTGCGGGTCCAGGCCCGATGTGAGTGTGCTCATGCGCGATGATGTTTGACGCAGGACCGGTGATGCTGATGGCTCGACGGGGTGGTCTTGACCCGTGTGAGCGGCCGGTCTGCAGTGTTTAAGTTCTTTTCCTGTTGCGAGAGAGATTCTCTATGTCACTTTTATCCGGAGCATAGCGAATTCTAGTGCGATATGGATAGCGTATTTTCGAACAATTGTCATTTGTTCATCATCATTTTATTTTGAGATAAACAATGCGCATTAGTGAATGCGCCTATATTGATATAACTCAGTGACATATCCATTAGTGAGTTGATTTTAATAGTGTTTTTCCGTGCTTCTCTGCGTCAGGAGAAAGCGGGAAGCGGGTACGTGGAGACTCGCATGCAACAAAAATTTGCGCTGGATATGGGTTTGTGTTGAATTGACAAATTATGACGAAGCGTTGGGTCATTCAATCATATTCAGAAGGCTTTGACGGAATGCCGGATAACCTGTTAAATACTGTCCAGCATAAGGGTCGCATGAATGAAAGCCACACCTTGGGGAGATGTCGGAATGAGCATTCGCGGTGCGTATGCGGGAGTCTCTTCGTCGTTGCGGTTGATTCCTGCGGTGAACGTGAACCTCATTTCTGAGGACTACTGATGGACAGCTTCCAGAGAGAAATTCCGAAAAGTCGCGTTTCAATCACGCTGGACCTGCATACGGGCGGGGCGCAGAAGAAGGTCGAGCTACCGCTCAAGCTGCTCGTCGCCGGGGACTTTAGCGCAGGCCGCGAGCAGGCGCCGCTGGCCGCTCGCAAGAAGATCAATATCGACAAGAACAACTTCGATTCAGTGCTCGCCGATTATGCACCGGATCTGAAATTCGCAGCGCAAAACACGCTGGCTGCCGACGGCTCGGAACTGCCGGTCAACCTTTCGTTCCGTTCAATGAAGGACTTCGAACCGGAGCAAGTGGCCCGCCAGATTCCGGAGCTCCAGGCGATGCTTGCCATGCGCAACCTGCTGCGCGACCTGAAATCGAACCTGCTCGATAACGCGACCTTTCGTCGCGAGTTCGAAAAGATCCTGAAGGACAAGCGTCTATCCGAGAAGCTGCGTGGCGAACTCGCCCAACTGGCGACGGTCGCCACGCAGCCGGAAGGGCATGCCTAAGCACCGGCGGCCGAAATCGGCCTTCACCGCGTTTCGCAATCAGGTCGCAGTTCTAATGCAGACAGGAATTCCAATGAAACAGAACGAACCCAGCCAGGGCGCAACCGAGACCGTTGTGCTCGACGCGCCCGGCAGTGCCGACAGTGTATATGCCTCGCTGTGCAGCAAGATCAATCTCAAGCCCGTTGCCGAGGCGCGTCCGATCGAGGCGTTCCGCGACAGCGACACGCTCTCCGAAGCTTCGGCCGATGAACGCATCGCGCGCGGCATGGGCGCGTTCCTCGAGCTCATCGCGAAGTCGAGCCAGCCTGTGGAGCGGCTCGACAAGTCGCTGCTCGATTTCCATATCGGCCAGCTCGATCGCCAGATCAGTCGTCAGCTCGACGCCGTGATGCACTCGGCGGAATTCCAGGCGCTCGAAGGGCGCTGGCGCGGTCTCAAGATGCTCGTCTCGCGTACCGACTTCCGCCGCAACGCACGCGTCGAGGTGCTCGACGTCTCCAAGGAAGCGCTGCAGCGCGACTTCGAGGATACACCGGAACTCATTCAGAGCGGCCTCTATCGCCTCACGTACATTGAGGAATACGACACGCCGGGTGGCCAGCCGATCAGTGCGATGATAAGCGACTACGAGTTCGAAAACTCGCCGATGGATGTTGCACTGCTGCGCAATATCTCGAAGGTAGCCGCCGCTGCACACATGCCGTTCATCGGTTCGGTTGGCGCGGCGTTCTTTGGCAAGAAGTCGATGGAAGAAGTGGCGGCGATCCAGGATATCGCCAACTACTTTGATCGGGCCGAATTCATCAAGTGGAAGAGCTTCCGCGATACGGACGATGCGCGCTACGTGGGTTTGACGATGCCGCGCGTGCTCGGCCGCCTGCCGTACGGCAAGGACACGGTACCCGTGCGCGCCTTCAACTACGAAGAAGGGGTGAAGGGCCCGGACCACGACAGGTACCTTTGGGTCAACGCTTCGTTCGCGTTTGCGGCCAACATGAGCCGCAGCTTCGTGAATAACGGGTGGTGTGTCCAGATCCGCGGCCCGCAGGCGGGTGGCAAGGTCGAAGACCTGCCGGTCCATCTGTACGATCTCGGCACCGGTACTCAGGCGAAGATTCCGACCGAGGTGCTGATCCCGGAGACGCGTGAGTTCGAGTTCGCGAACCTGGGCTTCATTCCGCTCTCGTTTTACAAGAACCACGACTTCGCGTGCTTCTTCTCGGCGAGCTCCGCGCAGAAGCCGGCGCTCTTCGAGACGAAGGAAGCCACGGCCAACAGCCGTATCAACGCACGCCTGCCCTACATCTTCCTGCTCTCGCGCATCGCGCATTACCTGAAGGTGATCCAGCGCGAGAATATCGGCACCACCAAGGACCGGCGCGTGCTCGAACTCGAGCTCAACAACTGGATCAAGAGTCTCGTCACCGAGATGAAGGACCCTGGTGACGAACTGCAAGCCTCGCACCCGCTGCGCGAGGCCAAGGTCACGGTCGAGGATATCGAGGACAACCCGGGCTTCTTCCGCATCAAACTTTTCGTTATCCCGCACTTCCAGGTCGAAGGCATGGACATCGGCCTGTCGCTCGTGTCGCAGATGCCGAAAGCCAAAAGCTGACGGATATCGTGGCATGTAAGCGCGCCGGGGCACCGTACCGCCCCGGCGTTTATTTTTGTGTTCCTGCTTTTACCTGTAGATGGGGGGAGTTCGCGTGAAGATGCCTGGCCTGCTCAAGGCGCTGTTCCCGTCGCGTGACGCCGGGGAGCTCACACGCTCACGGCTGGACACCTGGAGTGAGTGGCTGCAGCCGCTGCCTGGTGAGAACGGTGTCGGACGCGATCCGGGCTACGAAGACGCGTTCTTCGCGCTCAAGGATGAGACGAACAAGCTCTCGGGTATCGATGATGCCCTGATCACTGGCTCGTGCGAACAGCTGCTGAAGGAAACCGGCAAGGACCTTCGGGTCGCCGGCTATTACGCCGGAGCACGCCTGAGGCAGGGCGGGACAGCCGGATTTGCGGACGGGCTGGAGCTGGTCGCAGCCCTCGTGGAACGTTTTGGGCAAGCGCTGCTCCCGGCGCGCGCGGAGGCGAAGAAGGGCGCGCTGGAAATGCTGGCCACCACGCGCATGATGGAGCTGCTCGCGAGCCGGGGCGAACCTGCACCGGCCGATCTTGAACGCTCACTCGCGGCACTCGATGTGCTCGTGACGCAGACGGGCAACTGGGCTGAGGCCGCACGCCCGAATCTGCAGCCCCTCGTTTCCCGGTTTGAACGCCGGGAAGAACCCGTTGGTGTGGCGGCTGATACGCCGGCGGACGTGCCCTCACCCATCGCGGGAGGCGGCACCTCCAGCGCGATCACGTCTGCACGCGACCTGCTCGAGCAGGCGCGGGGCATGGCCACCTGGCTGCGCGACCAGGAAGCGGGCTATTTGCCTTCGGTGCGGCTCGTGCGCTGCGTGCGCTGGGACACCCTGCATGAGGTGCCACCGGCGAGTGCGGCCGCGCATACACGGCTCGTTGCGCCGCGCCCGGAGTTGCGCGCGCAGATGAAGCGGCTCGTCCTGCAGAAGCAATGGCACGAGCTCCTCGAGCGCGTTGAGGGCGCCTTCATGGAGGGCGTCAATCACCTGTGGTTCGACCTGCAGTATTTCCAGCACCTTGCCCTCGATCATGCCGGCGCGCCGTACAACGCCTGGCGTGAGCTGCTGCGCGCGGACTTTGCGCTTTTCCTGGAGCGTCTGCCCGGCATCGAACGCCTGTCGTTCAACGACGGCACACCGTTCGCCGACGATTCGACACTCGAATGGATTGCACGGCACGCGGTCGTGCGTGACCTGGAGGCAGGGGAGAGCGTTGCGCCTCTGCCGGTGTCGGCCGACAGCGCACAAGGGGAGGCCGGTGACTGGCCGGAAATCGAGGCGCAGGCGAAGGATCTCATGGCGCGCGAGGACATCGAAGCGGCTTTCGCGTGGCTCGATGGCCTGCCCGGTATGAAAACGCAGCGGCACCGCTTCTTGCAGAGGTTTGTGATGGCGAGGCTTGCAGCCCAGGCCGAACGCGCGGAAACGGCCATGGCGCTGCTGCTCGAGCTCGATGGCGCCGCGAAAGCGCTGCCGCTCGTGCACTGGGATCCCGCATTGGTGTTCGAGGTCAAGCTCCAGCTCGCGCGCGCATTGAAAGCCGCGAGCAGCCGCAAGGACGCAGACAAGCCGGGGCTCGCGCGCCGCATCGCCGAGTTGCAGGGTGAGATGACCGTACTCGACCCGGCGCGTGCACTGGGGCTTTCGTGAGCTTGCCGGCCATGAAGCGCGATCGGCGAAGGCGCTCGACAGCAAGTATGATCGCGCGATCACCTGATGGCCGGCCCCGGACTACTCGTCGTAGAACCCGGAGCGAGCAATCACGCGGTTCTCGCCGCGCGGGCATTGACAGGCCACGATGTCGTTGTCCTTGACAGCCGTCGTGCCGGACAGCCCCCAGTTTTTTGCCGTGCCCAACATCGGGCCGTTGTGTCCACAGCGCCCGCAGGAAGCCATTCCACCATCCGGCGCGAGCGCCCCGTTCTCGTCCGAGAACGACTCGTCGCCGTCCAGCACCACCCCTCCGGTCGTCGTCCTGTTGCCCTTGACTGCCAGCATCGTTGCCATGCCATTTTTCCTCGTGGGTTGAAAATGATCCGTACCGCGTCAATACTGATCGAGCGCCGTCTGCAGTAACTTCAGGCGCGTCCTGCCATCCGGTGTGAATACCGTGTCAAAGCGCACCAGCCCTTCCTTGCGGAGGTGGCATTTCATCGTGAAGCTCACCATGATGCCGGGCTCCGGGGTCTGCACTTCGATTTCAATCATCTTCAGGCGCGGCTCATACCTGAGCAGCGTCGACTCGATGGCATTGCGCAACCGGTGTGTTGACGAGGGCAGATGCCGGTAGATCTCCGACAGATCGTCGAGCCCGAAATCGGGCAGGTGAGCGAGTGAGCCACGCCGGCTGTTCAGGATCCGCTCGATGTTATCCCGCACCGAAAGAAACGTCTGATCCTCCGGCGTGAAATCCTTCACGACCGCCCCATCGGCAAAATGTCCCGTGATCCGCTCGAAGAGTCCTGGTCCTGTACGCATCACTGCCTCACCGTCCCATACCGGCTATCGACGACAGCAGCCACCGGTCGATGGCGAGCCAGACGAGGCCGGTCACAATGCACGCAATGACCACCCACGCGAGCGGTGACAGCGACCGTCTGCGCCAGCGCGACGGGCTCACCACCACTGGGCCCGAGCGCTCCGGTGTGACGCCGCCCATGGCGCGCTCCAGACGCCCGTCAATCGCACGGATGCGCGCTCGAAGTGACCGGAGAGGTCGCGTATGCCCGCCACGTCCTCCATTGAGGTGCGACTGAAGAAGGCTGGCGAAACCGATCCGATCACCGGCATGTGTGCGGCGGCGGCCACCTTCGACAGATTGCGCAGCATGGCAATGTCCTGTGCACCGGCGTCGAACTCGTAGTTCGCGATGACGGCCGAGACCGGCCACGCACCGGGCGTGTCGTATTCCTGGACGTACGTGTGCTGGTACAGGCCGCTCTGGATGGGTTCTGGCGCGTCCTCGAAGTCCTGGCGCAGGACCTCCTTCGAGACGTCCAGCACCTCGATGCACACTCTGACGTCACCGCGAAAGTCCGTGCGATCCACCAGGAACTGCAGACCTCGCCACACGGATTCGAGAGCCTGGAAAGCAGGATGATGAAGGATCGCATCGATCTGACGGCTGAGCATCCGGTCGATCGCAGCGACGTCGTGATCAATGCGTAACGTACATAGCGGATCCACGCGCACGGGCGAGCTCACCTGCGACTCAGATGACCCGGGCGTTGCCGCTGTGCTGTTTCGCTGCGTGCTGTTCTGGAAGCTTGCGCTCATTGTTCAGGTCTTGATCGGCATCGCATAACCGGGCATGTTTAACACGCATTTCATCTCAAAACCACATTGGTGAATGACCAATTGACAGTGACTGACCACGAACAATGAACACTCGATATGGCTTGATGTTTATTACCTTCGCCCCTTCACCCGCGGCAGGTAGGCGGGTAATGTCCATTCTCCACTATTGCACGCGCAACGATATTCCCTGCGCATATCGATTTCGATGCAGTGCTAATCGGGTGAGGAGTCGGCGAAGATGGCAAGCCTGTTTGACGAAGCAGGATCAGCAAAAGAGTTCATCAACAAGTTGACCGCCATACCGGGGCGGCAGGCGTATTTCCTGGACGTGCCGGGAACGGAGAGCGCGAAGGGGCTTTCGGTCGTGGAGTTCCAGGCGACGGAAATCATGGGTGCGCCGACCGAGTTGCGCATTGTCGCGACCCATGCGCAGCAGCTTGCCCGCGCCGACTATCTGAATCTCGACGCGGTTTTTACCATCGTGCCAGACGATGGAGTCCCGAAAAAAATCTCGGGTTTCATCGAGCGTATTTCGAACGTGAATAGTCAAAGTACTACGATGTCCTGGCCCATCCCTGTTTTCCTGGAAATCGAATTTCCCAAGCCGATCTCCCTGCGTGTGTGGCTGCCGACGCTCGTCGCTATTGCATCGTGCCCGCAACCAGGATCCATGGCCGGCTGTATGCCCAGTTAAACCATGGAAACGAATGCCTGTGCTTCAGATCGGCTTCGGGCTCAATCACGACAGGGCCGTGCTCGATGCGTTGTGGACGCCCTATGCGCGCGCCGCGCGCCCGTTGCTCGTCTCGCCAGTCCAGCAAGACCTCGAAGGTCAGCTCGTTGATCTCGGCCAGATGCAGACCGCCCAGATCGACACCCAGAGCAGCCAGATGGCGCAGGACGGCCAGCAGGCGCTCAAAACCTACCTCATGATGGCCGAACCGCAACGTGCCGAAGCGGCCTTCCTGACACCGCAACTCGAGCATCACTGGAACATCGACACTGGCCTTCGGCCCGGTGAAAAGCTCGACTACTCTGCGCAGCTGATGGGCTTCTGGGCCCAGCACTTTCCGACACATCCGGATTGGCGCATCCAGCCGCGCGAGGACCTCGTGGGCAGCGCGCGCCAGACGCTCCTCGCCATCATCGGCGTGAAGAATTCGGAGGACACGATCTACCAGGGCATTCTCGATTCGGTCGGCCACAAGTACCCGGACCAGACGCTTGCCTCGCTGACCGCCGGCACCGATATCCGTTTGCGAGTACGACCAATGACGCGTCGTTGCCCGAGCTCGCGCGCTTTCTGCGACCCCAGGGCGGCCTCATCAACACGTTCCTGTCCACGCAGCTTGCCGGCGCCCTGCAACTGCAGGGTGACCAGTGGATCGCGACCTCTGGCGGCGCTGGGGGCAGCACGGCGATCGCGTTTGATCCAGCGTTCCTGAAGGCCATTAACACCCTGCAGCAAGTGGCTGGCCACCTGCTTGCCCAGGGTGAGCCGCAGTACGTATTCAGCCTTAAACCCGTGCCGACGCCCGGTGTGACCGACACGCTGCTCACGCTCGACGGGCAGGCACTGCACTACTACAACCAGGTCGAAACGTGGAGCCCGATGACATGGCCCTCCAGCGAGCCGCAGAAAGCCGGCACGCGGCTCGAATGGCAATCCGCCCATCGGGAAATCATGGCGCTGTTGCGCTTCTATCTGGGCTACGAAAGCGAAGCCGACCTGGAAATGCATGTGCGGCCAGAGCTCATGCCGCCGCCCACGCTGGAAACACGCCAGACGAGTCTGGGATATACGGTACAGCTGGAAGCGCCGGCCAGGTCTGCGAGCGGCGTGCAGGCGCGCGTGACGCGCGTCCAGCTCGGCCGCTGGAACGGGGCGGCGGGCGCACATGCATGAAGAACAGCACAAAAAGGGCATCCTCAAAATGAATAAAAAGAAAAAAACCGCACATCGGGCAGGTTTCGCAATCGCGATACTGGCAACGCAGTTCATTGGCGGTTGCGGGGTTGCGCAGTCGGTCGGCGATGCAACCGTAGCTGCCGCGAAGTGGGCGTTCACGACCCAGGTCAAGACAATGAATGTAGATCTCACCGGCCGGGCGTCGGTCAACTCGGACGCTAAGGGGCAATCCCTCTCGACGGTCGTTCGCTTCTACCAGCTCAAGGATGCGACAACATTCGCACAACTGAATTATGCGCAATTGCAGTCAGATGGCCGTTGCTCATTCCCACGGTTCCTCGTCAGCGCTCCGATTGCAGTTACCCTGCCGATAGCAGCGGTATGAGGCAACGCCAGGAGGCTGTCACGCTCGGCGGCGGAGAGGATCGAACGGCGGGGCATGCGGTTTCCTTCTTCTTGAAAACGTTCGTTTGTGATGAGCGCGCCAAGGCAACCGGCCTGACGCGCGAAATCAGGGCGTTGCGATTCTCGAAGATAGTTCTTGAAGCGTTATTCTCAATGGCTTGCTGTCTCAACGGGTTTCGATAAAGGACTGCTTATGAAATCTGGCTACACCATCGTCTATGTCAGCGACGTGGTGGCCTCATTGGCTTTCTTCGAGAAAGCTTTTGGGCTGAAGGCGCGATTTGTCCTCGAGTCAGGGTACGGTGAACTTGAGACTGGCCAAACAACATTTGCTTTTGCGTCCCACGAGCTGGGAAGCAGCAACTTACCCACGGGCTACGAGGCTGCCGATGCCTCCGACAAACCGTTGGGCATTGAGATCGCATTCGTCACCGAATCGGTGGTCGCCGCTCACGCGCGGGCCGTCAGCGCCGGCGCTCGTTCAATTAAAGAGCCCCTGCTCAAGCCTTGGGGGCAGATGGTGTCGTACGTCCGCTGTCCAGACGGCACGCTCGTTGAGCTTTGCTCCCCCGTTTCCCCGTAAGCCACGCTGAAATGGCCACACAGCAAAGTACGATTGATTTCGTCATCGAGCAGATGACCGGTGCGGGCGCCGTCACTGCAAAGAAGATGTTTGGGGAATACGGGCTCTTCCTTCAGGGGAAGATGGTCGCGCTTGTCTGCGATGATGAGCTCTTCGTCAAGATCACCGTAGCCGGTCAGGATCATGCCGGCTCGCTCCCACAAAGGCCGCCGTATGCCGGCGCCAAGCCGTGCTTCTTCCTTTCCGGCGAAAGGTGCGACGACCGCGAGTGGCTGTCTCGTCTCATAGCGGTCACGGCCGCCGAGCTTCCTTTGCCCAAGAAAAAAATGCCGCGTAGGCCAAGCTGACTGAGCCCCCCATGGCGCCTGGCGCGCTGCACAGGGCAGTTGGTTGCTCTGGCGGCCGCCGTCGCGCTGCGTCATCGCCCGGCTAATAATTTGACATTATAAAAATAATGTCAAAATTAAGATTGAATTTGGTAGAAATTAAACGTTTTACGTTGTATTATCAAATTGTCTGATCCTTCCTCCTCATGCCATGTCCGACGCCCCTCTCGACGAAATCCGTCTCACCGCCGAAATCGAGCGGTTGAAGAGCGAATTCCCCAAGACCCGCGAGCTCTACCGGGAAGTGTGCGCGCTGCTATTCTTCCGCTTCGGCGTTACGCCCACGGCCAATCGGCTCTATCAGCTCGTGCACCGGGGCAGCATGGGCACGCCCACGGCGGTGCTCTCCGAATTCTGGGCGGAGCTACGGGAGAAAAGCCGCGTGCGCATCGAGCACGCCGACTTGCCGGAAGAGTTGCAGGGCGCGGCGGGCGAACTCGTGGCCGCGCTCTGGAAGCGTGCCACGGCTGCCGCGCAGGCTTCGCTCGAGGCGCTGCGCGTCGAGGTCGAACAGGCGCGCCAGGATGCCGAGGCGGCCGTTGCCGCTGTGCAGGGCGATCTCGCGCGCACGGAGACGGCGCTGGAACAACGCACCACCGCATTGCTCGCGGCGCAGGTGCGTATTCATGAACTTGAGCAGGCGCAGGCGGCCGCGGCCGCCACGCGCGGCGCGCTGGAAAGCGAGGTCGAGCGGCTGCAGCAGGATGGCCGCGAGCGCGACGGCGCGCTCGCGCAGGCACGCGCCGACTTTTCCGCCGAGCTCGACAAGCTTCGTGCCGGAGCGGAGCTCGCGGAAACTCGCTTGCAGGCTGCGGAAAAGCGCGCGCTGCTGGAAATCGAGCGCGAGCGCACGAGCAACGCGCGCCTGCAGCGCGATCTGGAGGCGGCCTCCAAACGCACCGCGCGGGCTGAAGAGAGTGCGCGGGCCGAGATTCAATCGCTGCAAGGCCAGCTTGGCGATCTGCGGCATCAGGCGGGCTTGCAGGAAGGGCGTCTGGAGACGCTGCGCGCGGCGCATGCGGCGCAGGCGCAGGAGCTCGACGCGCTGCGCAAGCAGGCGGCCGCAGACGGTGATGCCAGTGGTGTGGCGCCGGTCCGGCGTGTGCAGCGGCGCACAGGCCGCTCTGCCGACGTCCCGGCAAAGCCGCTGCGTGCCGCGCGCAAGACGGGCACGAGAAAGTGAGACTGGTGGCACGTACCCGGTGAGAACCGTGGGGCACGCGACCTTTGCGAGTCTGGATGAGCCCCGATTCCCTGTTGGCGCCGTGGCCCCAGACGAATGCGCCTTGCTGGGTCTACCCATAGAGCCACCGCTTCGCTAACGTACTCGGCATCCCTACCCAATCGAGGAGATGTCGAGGATGTCCGAGACCGATACCGTTTCCGCCAAAGGTCAGGCGCCGTCGCCGCGCACGCGTGTGCGCCGCATCGCCGAGCGCGCCCATTACGAGCGCGATACACTGTACGCGATTCTCGACGCGGCCTACGTGTGCCACGTCGCGTTCGCCGACGAGCACGGTGTGCATTGCATTCCCACGGCGTGCTGGCGCGAGGGCGATCATCTGTACATCCATGGCTCCAACGGTAGCCGCATGCTGAAGCTCGCGGCCGAGGGCGCACAGGTCTGCGTGACGATCATGCACCTCGACGGCCTCGTGCTCGCGCGCTCCGCTTTCCATCATTCGATGAACTACCGCTCGGCGATGATCTACGGAGTGTTCGAAGTGGTCGGCGCAGACCGCAAGGCCGCGGCGCTCGACGCTTTTCTCAATCACATCGCGCAGGGCCGCGCGCACGAAGTGCGTGCCGGGAACCGCAACGAGCTGGCCGCGACAACGGTGCTGCGGCTGCCGCTCGACGAAGCGGCAGCAAAGATCCGGACCGGCGGCCCGAAGGACGATGAAGAGGATCTCGACCGCCCCGTTTGGGCGGGTGTGCTGCCGCTAGAGCTCCAGCCCCTCGCTCCCGAGCCTGACGGCACGCAGACGCAAGGTGCCGTACCCGACTATGTGGCGGCGTGGGCCCGCCGCGCGGGGAGTGTGGGCCGCTAGAGGTCCACTGAACCCGAGCTACCTTCCCCGCGGTGGCGGCAACTGCCCATGGCGCCTGCACCGGGCGGCGCCAACGGCTTGCCCGGAGTGCCATGCACAGCGCGAAGCCGTCGCATCCATCGTTGTTCTTCCGCCTGTCCGCCGAGGCGCGCACCATTGGCGCGCCTCGCTTCTATTCCGAACCCCTGAACTGCAAGAGCCGAAACGGGTTGCGCGCAGCGAGCGCGCGCCCCGGTGGGCAATCGCGCGCTCGGTGGCTGCACAAAAGTGCAGCCGGAAGGCCGGTGTTTTCCCTTAGGTGAAATGGGTTGCAGCCAAAAAATGGCTGCACTACGATTCGATCAAATAGAAATTCAATGTAAATTTCTATTTGAAGTGGCTTGGGGGCTGGGGGGTGCAGTGCACTTCATGCTCCTGGCGACGGGCGCTGCACCATCAGCGTCGCCGATGGAAGGTGGCGACCTCGCGCGTGGCTGATTCGTACACGCGCTCCATCTGCTCGAGGCAGGCGGTGGCCTGCGCGGCGGCGGACTGGATGCCTGCGGTCGCCTCGGCCATCTTGAGGAGCACCGTTTCGCGCAGCCGTGCGTATTCCTCGCACACGCTCGCGCCTTCCGCGGTGGTCGTGTAGTAGACGCCGGCGCGCGCCGTTCCGGATTTTTCGACGAGCCCGGCCTTGATCAGCTTGCGTAGTTCGTACTGCATATTAGCGACGTCCTGCCGGTTGGTCATATGCAGCAGATCGCGAATGGTTTTGGGCCGTTCGTGCATGTGGATGACGTGCACCAGTGCGTTCTCCTGGCCGCTCAGTGTGGTGCCGGTCACGGCGGCCATGCACTCGGACTGCCAGCGCGAGAACGACTGGTTCAAACGCATGACGGCATATTCGAGGTCGGTGATCTCGACGCCGAAGTCGTCCATCGCAAGGTGCCAGCGATGTTCGGCTCTAGCGGTTTTTTTCGTGGTTCTGCGTGAAGGTTCGGTCATTGCGGAATCGCGCGGTTGCGGCCCATGCCGTCGACTGGGTTGGGAGAGCGGGGCTGCCGCGAGGCAGCCCGTCATGGAAACAAATTTTACTGCGCCAGGACTGACATGAGACGAATTCTGAACACGAAGGACTTCATTCTGGGGACGTTTGCGACGAACTGCTCGGGCGGGATGTCGGTGACGAAGATCGGCGAGCGCTGGGACAATTCGTGGGAGAACAACGAAAAGCTCGCGCTCATGCTGGACGAGGCCGGTATCGACTTCATGCTGCCCATCGCGCGCTGGATCGGTTACGGCGGCGAGACGGACTTCCACGGGTCAGTGCTCGAGACCATGACCTGGGCCGCGGGCCTGCTCGCCAGGACGCGCAACCTCACCGTGTTCGCGACGATCCACACGGCGGCCAATCACCCGGTCGTGGTCGCCAAGCAGATTGCGACGCTCGACCAGATCGGCGCCGGCCGCGCCGGGCTGAACATCGTCGCGGGCTGGAATCGCCCCGAGTACGAAGCGCTCGGGCTGCCGCTCGCGACCGGCCACGACAAGCGCTATGCGTATGCGCAGGAATGGTTCGACGTCGTGCAGAAGATCTGGACGCACGACGGCCCCTTCAACTGGGACGGCGAGAATTTCCACCTGAAGAACGTCTATGGTTTGCCGCGCCCGTGGAACGGCGAGCGTCCGCCGATTCTGAACGCGGCGGGGTCGGGCGAAGGGCGCGAATTCGCGATCGGCAACGCCAACTTCCTGTTTACGCCTGCGATCGATCTCGAGCGCTCGCGCACGGAAGTCGCCGAGCTCAAGCAGAAGGCCGCCGCGGCCGGAAAGGATGTGAACGTGCTGACGTTCTCCCATGTCGTCTGTCGCCCGACCGAGGAGGAGGCGCGCCAGTATCTGCACTATTTTGCACAGGACAACGCCGACTGGGGCGCGGTCGACAACCTGGTTGCACTGCAGTTCGCAAATGCACAATCGTTCCCGCACGATCTGCTCGCGCTGATCCGCGACCGGATGGCCGCGGGTCACGGTGGCTTCCCGCTCGTGGGGACCCCTCAGCAGGTAGCGGCGGGGCTGATTTCGCTTGCCGAAGCTGGCTTCAAGGGCACGACCTTGTCGTTCGTGGACTACGTGAAGGAATTCCCGTACTTCCGCGACACGGTGCTGCCGATCCTCGAGGCACACGGGCTGCGTCACCCGCGCGAGAGCCGCCATGCAGCCTGAAGCCTTCGATGACACCGGTGCGCTGAGTAGCCGCTTCGTGCAGGCAATGCGCGGTTTCGCGGGCGCGGTATGCGTCGTGACCGTCGCGGAGGGCGCGTTTCGCAGCGGTTTCACTGCCACCTCCGTATCGTCGTTTTCGGCGCAGCCGCCCATGGTGGTGGCTTCGCTGAAGGCGTCCAGTTCGTCTGCCGGGCTGCTCGAACGCACGCGGCGCTTTGGCGTCAATCTGCTGCGCGCCGAGCAGCGCGCGATCGCCGAGCGCTTCACGGGTTTTCGGGGCGAGCAGGGCGAGGCGCGTTATGGCGACGACGAATGGGTGCACGCGATCCCGGGCGGCGCACCGCTGCTGGTGGACAGCGTCGTTGCCATGGACTGCGAGGTGGAGGAGCTGATCGTGCGCCACGGGCACTTGCTCATCATTGGGCGCGTGCGCGCGGTCAATCGTGACGATTCCGCACCGCGTCCGCTGGTCTACTGGCAGGGACAATATACGGCTCCCGCCGGCCCGATTGCGCCGGGACGCTGATTCCGGGCGTCCGGGCGATCGAGGCGAATCCGGTCGTGCGATCTGGTGAAATTTTCAAGCCAAATACTAAGCATACCGAAATATATGCAAGAACTGGAGGGTGTCAATGGGAAGGCAATGCAGGAAATGCGCGCTTGCGGCAATGATTGGCCTTGCAGCGCCAATTGCTCACGCGCAGAGCAGCGTCACGATTTTCGGCCTGCTGGACGCTGGCGTGTCGTACATCAGCAATCAGGGTGGAAAATCGAACTGGCAGATGGCGGACGGCATCGCCGTGCCGAACATTTTCGGCATGGAGGGGGCAGAGGACCTGGGCGGCGGTCTCAAAGCGAAGTTTCGCCTCGTCAACCAGTTCTCGCTCGGCAACGGCTCGATCATCGCCTCGCCCAGCAACAGTTCGATGACGAGTGGCGGCCTGTTCGCCCGCGAAGCCTGGGTGGGCCTCGCGAACGATCGCTACGGTAGCTTGACCATGGGGCGCCAGCAGGACTTCATGGTCGATACCTTGCTCGCGGATGTCGGCGCGGATTCCGCGCTGTACGTGGGCGGCCTCTACAACTTTCGTGACGGTCCGTTCGCCGGGTTGAATCTGCCGGATTCGCCGCCCGGCGACGCCTACGACTTCGACCATATGGACGGCGCCGAAGCCTTGTCGAATTCAGTGAAGTACAGCTCGGCAGACTTCAGCGGACTCAAGTTCGGCGGCATGTATGCGTTCGGCGGAACCGCCGGCAACTTCAGCCAGAACAGCGCATCGAGCTACGGCGTGAGCTACGCAAGGGGGCCGATCGCGGTGGGCGCCGCCTACACGAACGTCAAGTACGCGGTGCTCGAAGGCGAGAGCATCCGGAACTGGGGTGCCGGCGCGCGCTATACGATCGGCAATGCACTGCTGACACTGCTCTACACCAATACGCGCAACACGCAAAATGGTGCCGCCGTGAACATGGTCGAGGCTGGCGGCACTTATCACGTGACGCCCGCATTCGGGCTGGGGGCAAACTACATGTACATGTGGGGCAACGCGGGTGTCGATAACAACCACGCACATCAAATCGATACCGTGGTCCAGTACAGCTTGTCCAAGCGCACGACGGTCTATGCCGAAACGGCGTATCAGATCGCCAACGCCGGCGCGACCGCGGCCATCGACGGCACGTTCGGACCCTCCAGCAGCAATCAGCAGTTTGTGGGACGGATCGGTATCCAGACGAGGTTCTGACGCAATCGGACGCGGGGGAATCACGCCAATCCGACGCTATCAAGCAAGTCGGAGCGTCACCCCGTCCAGGCGTCTGAGCGGAAGAGAATGAAAATTCTTCTCGTTACCGCTATCGTTCGCGCGCCGTCGCCATCCAATGTCTATGCTGTTTCTATCCGTTCCTCGCCTTAACGAACAACCGCCAGGAGGAAGAGCCATGCAAGCCGATCCGAAAGTTATCGAATATCTGAACGCCGAACTCAAGAACGAACTCACGGCCATCAATCAGTATTTCTTGCACGCGCGGCTCTACAAGCACTGGGGTCTCGAAGCACTCGGCAAGCATGAGTACGACGAGTCGATTGAGGAAATGAAGCATGCAGACAAATTGATCGAGCGGATTTTCATGCTCGACGGACTGCCCAATCTGCAGGACCTGGGCAAGCTTCTGGTCGGCGAGAACACGCGCGAGATCCTCGAGTGCGATCTCACGCTCGAACGGACCGCCCAGGCACAATGCAAGGAAGCCATCGCCTACTGCGAATCCGTTCGGGACTTCGTGTCGAGAGAAATCTTTGTCGAGATTCTCGATGCTACGGAGGACCACATCGACTGGCTGGAAACCCAGCTTGGCCTGATCGACAAGGTCGGTATCGAAAATTATCAACAGTCGGGCATTGGCTCGTTAAGTTGAAGTGGCGCGGGTCCGCAAGCGTGAGCGCTGCGGACCGTGCGAAAGCCGCTTGCCCGCTTACCAGTTGTACCGCGCCGATGCGATGACCGTGCGCGGATTGCCGTAGATGCACACCGCGGACGACTGGCACCCTGCGACGTAACGGCGATCGAAGATGTTCGTCGCGTTGATCGCGAAGCGCCAGTCGCGCACGTCGTAGTGGATGGCCGCATCGTAGAGCGTATAGCTGGGCACCGTGATCGAGTTGTCCGCCGCGCCCGCTACCGAGCTTTGATAGCGCACGCCCGCGCCAAAGCCCAGCCCGGCAAGCGCGCCCACGTGCCAGGTCCAGTCGGCCCACAACGAGGCCATTTGGCGCGGACGCGGGATATCGACTGGCCACTTGTTCAGCGTGTCGTTGTTCGCCTCGATGTTCTTCACGTCCTGATACACATACGCCGCGATGATCGAGAGATTGTGCGTCAGCTTGCCGACTGCACTGAACTCGAATCCCCGGGAGCGCACTTCGCCTGTCTGCACGTAGGTGCTGAGCGTGGGATCCGCCGGGTTAGGCGTCGGCACATTGGTCTGATTGATCTGATAGAGCGCCGCGTTGAGCATCAGATTCTTGCCTGGCGGCTGCCAGCGTATGCCCAGCTCCAGCTGGCGTCCGCGCGTGGGTTCGGCAATCGCGCCATTCGCCATGCTCACGCCGAGCAGCGGGTTAAACGACGTCGAGTAGCTAAGGTACGGCGACAAGCCATAGTCGCCGAGGAAGGTCAGGCCGGCGCGTCCGGTAAAGGCGTGATCGGCCTGGGTCTGCTGCGTGCCGCCCATCAGATCGTTCTGCGTGGTGATGGACCAGTCCTGGCGGCCACCGAGCGTGAACACCCAGCGGCGCCATTTGATCTGATCTTGCAGGTACACGCCGAACTCGTCCATCGAACTCTTGACGTCGGTACGCGGATAGGCGTTGGGCGAAGAGAAGATGGCCGAGGTGACCGGCGTATAGACCGGGTTGAACAGGTTCAGGTCCGGGGCGAGCGCGAGTTGTTCGCTGTCGGTCGTCGTCTGGCGGTTGTACTCGAAACCGGCCAGCACGGTATGGTCCAGTTCACCCGTGCGCAATTTCGCCACGGCCTGATTGTCGATGTCGAAGCGGTTGTAGTTGAACTGAAAAATACCGGCATAGCGCGTGAGCGACGCCATGGTCGGGTCGGCCTCATCCAGACCGCCGCCGTACACCGACCAGTCGTTGGTCGAGAGGTGCATGAAGCGCGCGCTCTGCCGGACCGTCCATATGTCGTTGAACTGGTGCTCGAACGTGTAGCCGATCGACGCTTGCCGTTTGTCGTAGCGGTCGAAGTCCGGATCGCCAACGTAGAGATCATTCGAGATCACGCCATTCGGATTGGGCAGTACGGTGCCGCTTGCCGGCAGGAAATTGCTGGCCGTGTCGGTCCAGTCCTGCAGATAGGTTGCATAGAGTGTGAACGACGTGGCGGCGCTCGGTTGCCATTTGATGGAAGGTGCGAGCGACACGCGTTGATCGGCGTTCGGACCGAGCTGCGCGTTGCCGTCGCGGGCGACACCGACCACGCGGTATGAGAGCGTGCCGTCCTTGTCGATCGTGTCGCCGATATCGAAGGCGATCTGCTTGCGCGCGAAGTTGCCGATCTGCAGTTCCATCTCGCGCGTGCGCTCGCCATTGGCGAGCTTGCTCTGCACATCGACGATGGCGCCCGGGTCCCCTTGCCCGTAGAGCACCGAGGTCGGGCCGCGCAGCACGCTGAGGCTGTCGATCATATAGGGGTCGACGCGCCAGCTGGCCAGATTGATCGTGTTGGGCACCGAAAGGCCGTCGACGAAAAGCGTCGGCGTAAAGCCGCGCAGCGCCGAGTACCAGTCCGAACGATTGTCCGTGCCGTAGCTGGAAAAGCCCGGCACATAGCGCAGCGCCTGATTGATATCGGTTGCTCGCGTCATCTCGATCTGTTCGGCGGTGACGACGTTGATCGTCTGCGGGATCTCGTTGATGGGGGTGTCCGTTTTCGTGCCAGTCGTGCTGCGGCGAGCCACGAGTCCCACGGTTGCCGTATTGCCGGCATTCCCCGAGACGTGAATCGAGGGCAGGGTCGCGTCGGTTGCGCCGGGCTGATGCGTGCCGCTCGCGGGGGCGCTTTTCGGGCCACTGTCCGATCCGTGCTGCGCTTCAGTCGCGTTGTGTGGCGGCTGCGCCTGCGCCCAGGCGTGGCTCGCGGCCGCCGCGTAGAACGCCGTGCAGGCGGCGGCCGAAATCGCGCGCAAGCGCGTGCTGGTTGCCCATTCCATCGGTTGTTGCTCTCCAGTAGTGTGTGCGGCCCGCCCGCAGGGCAAGCCGTGGTCAAGGAGGACGGACCTCGACGGTCGCGGCCTCTGCGTGTTGTTGGGTGTGTTGCGCTATCCGGGCGGTTTGGGTTTGCGATCCATCTCGCCGGAACGCGCCGGGCAGTCAGCGGATACGCCTTTCAGACGGCAAGCAGCGGGCGCGCTGCGACGACGGGCTGTCGCGCAGCGAAATACGGTTGATCCTCTGGATTTAGCGTGTGGCGCTGTCTTGCTGGACGGGTTGGCTCCCGGCTCTACCCGTCAAGCGTTGTTGCCTTGTCTTTTCTGCCTGCAACGCGCCAGCACACAAGCGAAGCTGACCCCGGCGGCCAACAGCGGCGGCACTCGTCGTCTGACGGCCAGGGAGCAGGGCAGATTACGCATCGGACTGTGTAAGAATGAGAACTATTACGGTTTAGAGACGGGTTTTGCACCCGGCAGGACACTTGAAAGCTTACATGCGACCGACAGCCGACGTAATGACAACATCTATCGCAATCGTGCCATTTTGTTGCTGAATCTCGATGAAAACGGAAAAGTTTGAAAATCTGGAAGCTGTTTGGCGGCGCCGCTTCCTGCCGATCCGGACAGATGCGCAGAACCCCGTCGTCGCGCGCATGTGGGACTTCGAAGATGGTTTTCGCGATGCGTGGCATGCCCATGAGGAGGCGCAACTCATCTATGTGACGCGCGGCGTGGCCCGTGCCGTCACGCCGAACGGCATCTGGACGCTCGCGCCATTCCAGGCGATCTGGATGCCGCCGGGCATGCTCCACGAGTTGCACGCAATCGGCGAGGTCACCGCGCGTACCGCTTATGTCGATGCGGATGCGGCACCGCAGTTCAAGGCCTGGACGCAGTGCAGGGTCGTGCAGGTGGGGCAGTTGCTGGATGCACTGCTGGTTACACTGGCGGTAGGCACTGGCAGCGGCGAGACGCAGCGCACCGAACTCGCACTGCCCCTTTTCATGCACGAGTTAGCGCGTGCATTGCCGGCTTTGAGCGGCAGGCTTCCGCTTCCCGACGACCGGCGCTTGCGCGCGGTTTGCGAGCAATTGCTGCTATGCCCCGAGAACAACGACACGATCGATGTTTGGGGCGCGCGCGTCGGGGCGAGCACACGCACATTGGCGCGACTCTTTCGCGACGAGACCGGCTTGAGCTTCGGCCAATGGCGGCAGCACCTGAGGCTGGTCGAGGCTGTCGCCCGGCTTGCGCAGGGGGCGCCGGTTGCGACGGTAGCTGCCGAACTCGGCTATCAGAGTCCGAGTGCTTTCACCTCGATGTTCAGGAAGACGCTAGGGGCGAGCCCACAGCGGTATCTGAGGCAACGCGATAGCCTGTGAGCGCGAGAGCAGCTCGAGTTCGTCGGACTGGGACAGCGCATCAGTCAAGCCTGGGGTAGAACGCAATTTGCATTCGTGAAATTGTTGTGATATTTTTTCATGAAATTATTCTGATAGAATTTCACGGATGCCGCCATGTTCGTCGAATCGACCCAGCACGTTGAGAGCTACTACGCCCGAACCTTGCCCGGCGAGGTGCCCGCGCGTCCGACATTGGCGGGCGAGTGCGATGCCGATGTCCTGATCGTCGGGGCCGGTTTCAGCGGGCTGCATACGGCGCTGCGCCTCGCGCTGGCCGGCCGGCGCGTGGTTGTCGTGGAGGCGAGCCGGGTGGCGTGGGCCGCATCGGGGCGCAACGGCGGGCAGGCGCTGCTCGGCTGGTCGTGCGATATGCCGCCGATCGAGCAGTCGCTGGGGCGCGAAGGTGCGCGCGAGCTGTGGGAGAGCATGCGCTGGGCAGCGCGCGAGGTGCGTGAACTGCCCGGGCGCCATGGTTTCGACGCCGACTACCGGCCCGGCAGCCTGTGGACCGCAGTCAGGCGCAACCGCATCGCCCTGCTGGAGGAGGCGCGCGACGATGCCGCCCGCAAGTGGGGCTACGATGCGCTGTGCGTCATCCCCGAGAAAGAGATGCCCGAATGGGTGGGCAGCCGGCGCTATCTCGCGGCGCTCTACGATCCCGAGGCCGGCCACCTCAATCCACTCAAGCTCGCATTCGGCCTTGCCGCCGCCATCGAGCGTGCGGGTGGGCGCATCTTCGAGCAGACCCGCGTGCAGCAATGGCGCGAAACGCAGACCGGTTTCGTCGCGAGTACTCCCGGTGGCCTGATTCGCGCGAATACGCTCGTGCTTGCCTGCAACGCGTATATCGACCGGCTCGACCGTGAGCTTGCGCGCCGCGTCCTGCCCGTTGGCACGTATCAGGTGGCGACCGTGCCGCTCGACCCGCAACTGGCGCGGACGCTCCTGCCGCGCAATAGTTGCGTGATCGACAACCAGTTTGTGCCCGACTACTTTCGGCTGAGCCCCGACAACAGGCTGCTGTTCGGTGGTGCGTGCACCTATCTCGGCGGCATCCCCAAGGACATTCGCGCGGCGATTCGGCCGAGCCTCGAACGCGTCTACCCGCAATTGCGCGGCGTCGAGCTCGAATACGCCTGGGGCGGCCATATCGACATCAGCATCCGGCGCACGCCCGACGTGGGCCACGTGCGCGGGCGCTACTGGATGCAGGGCTTCTCGGGGCATGGTGTGCTGCCGACGCTGGCCGCGGCGCGCGCGGTGTCCGACGCGATCCTCGGCGACACGCGCTTGCTCTCGCTCTACGAAGGCATCCATAATCCGCGTTTCCCGGGCGGCGACGCGCTGGCCGCGCCGCTCGAGGCGCTCGGCAAGCTGTGGTATCGCATGCGCGATGTAGTTTGACAGAGGTATCCGGCATGGACAGGGACGAAGAGATAGAAGGACTCGCGATCCTCATTCGCGATCTGCGCAAGCACAAGAAGGTGACGCTGGCCGAGCTCGCGCAACGGATCGGCCGCTCGGTGGGGTTTCTGTCGCAGGTCGAGCGCGGCATGTCGCGGCCCACCGTCGCGGATCTCACCGCCATCGGCGAGGCGCTGCAAACGCCCACCACCTACTTCTACAGTGTGAGCAAGCCGCGCGCACTGCCGTGGGTCACGCGCCCCGGCGAGCGGCGCACGCTCTATTACGGCGGCGGCATCACCGACGTGCTGGTCTCGCCGAGCATGTCCTCGGGCTTCTCGATGCTGGAGAGTTTGCTGGAGCCGGGCGCCACGAGTGGCGAACGCCCCGTGGACGACAGCGACGAGCAGGGCGGCTTCGTGCTCGAGGGCGAGCTCACCATCTGGCTCGATGGCGAGGGCGAAGAGGTCACGCTCAAGGCCGGCGACAGCTTTCAGCTGCCGGCACGCTGCCGCTTCAGTTACGCGAATCGTTCTGACAAGGACGCACGCGTGCTGTGGGTGTTCACCTGACGCCTGGCTCGATGCCCGCCTGATTCAAAAGCGCGCGCGTTGCCGGAGCGCGCGCTTGCGTCATGATTTGGAGTCCATATTAAACAGCAGGTCCACCCTCTCTCGCTAACGAGGAACCCGAAGTGAGTGCCATCGCAACTGACCTCCTGAGCGAAGTACGCGCCTTTCGTGCGGCTCATCCCGACGTGCAATACGTCGACCTGATTTCCCTCGACATTCCCGGGCATTTCTACGGCAAGCGCTATCCCATCGCCATGCTCGAGAAAGTGGCGGCCGGTTCGCTGCTCAAGGTGCCGCAAAACTGCATCCTGCTGGGTGCCCAAGGCGGCGTGTATCCGATCGGGGAATATTGCTTCCACGACGGCGACCCCGACGTGCCGCGCCGCCTCGTTCCCGGCACGCTCAAGCCGGTGCGCTGGGAGCGGCAGCCGCTCGCGCAGATGCTGATGACCTCGGACGGCACCGCAACGCCGATCGCGTTCGAGCCGCGCCAGGTGCTCGCGCGTGTGCTCGATCGCTTCGCGCGGCGCGGACTGAAGCCGGTGGTCGCGTTCGAGCTGGAGTTCTATCTGTTCGACGCGAAGCTGCGCGAAGGGCTGCCGCAGCATGCGCGCGATGCGCTAAGCGACGACGAAGACGATCAGCCGAACATGCATATCGAACGGCTTTCGCGTTTTTCGCCGGTGTTGCACGAGATGGTCGAGACCGCTCGCGAGCAGGGCGTGGACGCGACGGTCATCACCGCCGAGCTCGGCCCAGGGCAGTTCGAGATCAACTTCGGCCATTGCGACGACGCGCTGCGCGCGGCGGACTGGTCGGCGCTCTTTTGCCGGAGCACGCGCGGCGTGGCGCTACGGCACGGCTATCGGGCGAGCTTCATGTCGAAGCCGCTGCTCGACGTGCCGGGCAGCGGCATGCACGTGCACGTGAGTCTCTACGACGAGGCGGGGCGCAACGTGCTGGCGGCGCGCGAGCGGCGCGCGCTGCGTCATGCGGTAGCAGGCTGCCTCGCGTTGCTGCCACATTGCATGCCCATCTTCGCGCCCAATCACAATGCATTCCGGCGCTATGGCGCGATGGTCAACGCGGCGAGCCGGGCGAGCTGGGGTTTCGAGGACCGCGATGCCTGCATCCGAATTCCCGAGTCCGACGAAGCGAATCTGCGTATCGAACACCGGCTCGCAGGCGCGGACGCCAACCCGTATCTCGTGCTCGCGGCCATCCTCGCCGGCATCGAGCACGGCCTGGAAGCGGGCCGCGAACCGATCGCGCCGCTCAACGAGGACCGCTCGAGCGGCATCGATTTTCCGGGCGACATGCTCTCGGCGGTGGCCGCCATGCGCGGGGATGCCGGGGTGCGCGAGGGACTCGGCGACGACTTCACCATGGTTTATTGCGAAAATAAACGGCAGGATCACCTCGATTTTATGAATGCGATCGGCGCGCGAGAATATCGCTGGTTTTTGTAAAATGACGCTAAATGGTCACAAAATCGGCGAGAAAATCGCTTGCACGAATCATTCCAGGGGCGCTGACGGGCTGTAAGCCCCGTGTGCTTTGCGTTTCCATATGCAACGCGATTTGCCTGTTTGGCTCGCGTGAGGTAGGGTATGCAGGTTTTCTCAACTCAACACAGGTAGCAGATGAACAAACAGGAACTCATTGACGCAGTCGCCGCAAGCACGGGCGAGACCAAGGCAGCCACCGGAGCCGCAATCGACGCGATCCTCGAAGTGGTCACCAAGGCGGTCACGTCGGGCGATTCCGTGCAGCTCGTCGGCTTCGGCTCGTTCTCGACCGGCCAGCGTGCTGCTCGTGTGGGCCGCAACCCGGCTACGGGCGCGGAAATCCAGATCGCTGCGGCGAAGACGGTGAAGTTCACGGCCGGCAAGGCTTTCAAGGACGCCGTCAACGCGGCGTGATGCAGGCCGCCGCTGCGTAGCGCGCACGCGTGCCAGGCAGGATAGCGGGGGCGGCGCATGGCTGTCCTCGCGATCTTGTTGCTCGTGTGCGCGGCTGCACGGCTAATTGCCGCGCAGCCGTGGCGGCAGGGCGCATCGTAAGCCGGGAGCAGGGCGTATGACGCCTCGCTCCCGGTGGTTTGTTTTTGCGGCGCCGAATCGCTAAGGTGTCCGTCTGGTTGTCGGTTTATTTCAATTCAATACAGCGTTTCAAGCAGCCACTACGCGTTCGCGTAATCGCTTGTGCCGCTCGTGGACGTCGTTCGTGACGCTCGTGAGTAAGGGCGGCGCACCCGCGTCAAATTCATGCGCCGTCTTTGGCTGCGGGACTGTGCAGGCGCTCGCCGTCCACCCCAGGGCGATGCAGCTCGTTGCGGCGTCGCTTGGCCTCATACATGGCCGAGTCGGCGGCACGCAACATCGCCTCCACGCTTTCACCTTCCTCGCAACTTTCCCAGCCCAGCGAAAAGCTCAGGCGCGGTCCGCCGTAGAACTGGTTGTTCAATTCGACAAGTTTCGCGATGCTGTCCGCCACCAGTTCGGCGTCGCGCAGCTCGGCGCCTGGCATCAGCACCACGAATTCGTCGCCGCCGATGCGCGCCGCGTGGTAAGGCTTCTGAATGGCCTTTGCCAGCACCTCGCCTGCGCGGCGTAGCAGCGCGTCGCCGGCGGCGTGGCCCAACTGGTCGTTCACGGCCTTCAGGTTGTCCATGTCCACCACGATCGCGCTCACCGGGAACGGCCCCTTGCGCTGCAGGCGGTTCATTTCGTCCACGTAGAACGAACGGTTCTTCAGCTTCGTGAGCACGTCGTGCTTGCCGAGGAATTCGAGGTAGGCTTCGGCTTTCTTGCGCGCCGTGATGTCGGTGAGCGCGAGCAGCACGAGGTCCCAGTCCTGTTCGTGGCCTGGAAACACCGAGAATTGCAGATGCACGTTGAGCTCGCTGCCATCGAGCGCGTAATTGACGACCTCGCGCTGCTGGAAGAGGCGGCCTTCCCACAGGTCGAGCAGCTGCTCGCGAAAGTGCGGGCGCATGTCGTCGCGGAACACCTCAGGCAGACGTGAGAGCAGCGTGGCCTTGTCGGGCGCGCGGTACATGCCGAGCGTGTAGTGATTGACGTCGATGACCTGAATTTCGCTCATGCAACGCTCGACGAAGTCGGGGTGCACATCCGTGAACGTCCGGAAATCGACGATGCCTTGCATGCGCACTTCGTCGAGCAACTGGCGGATGGCCGTGAAATTCTCGACCCACAGCGATACCGGCGCGTGCTCGAAGATGCCGTGCGCGTATTGTTCGCTCAAGTGGGCGCGATGGCGCGCCTCTTCGAGCGCGGACACGTCTTCGATCGAGACGAGCACGCGGCTCCAGTCGTCTTCGTGCCCGGGCAAGATGACGCCGCGCAGCAGGATGTCCATGCGCCGGCCGCCGAGCGTGTAGTTCACGCTCTTGCTCTGGAACGTCGTGCCGCCCGCCCACATTTGCTCGAGTTCACCGACGTGCGCCTGAAACATGTCGTCGCGCAGCACGTCGGAAAGACCCGCGGTGAGTTCCTCATGGTTGCGCGCGCCATAGAGTGCGAGCGTATGCTGGTTGACCTTCAGCACGCGGATGCACGCCGAGCACTCGGCCACACGGCGCGGGTCTTCTTCCAGCCACGCGCGCAGGTTCGTGACGCCTGCCTCGCGCCAGCGCCCGAACAAGGCGCGCAACTGGCTATAGTCTTCGAGCCAGAGCGATGTGGGCGTGACGTCGAAGAAGTCGAGCAGGTCGACGCCCATTTTGGCAAAGCTGGCGGCGTTTGCCTGAGTGCCTTGTTGCATGTCGGGAGCAGTGAAGTGGGGTGGCCGCCGCGCGGATGGCGCGGTGCATAACCCGCATCCTACCCGAATACAGGACGCATGAAACTGCGTTCATAGCTGACTATGCAACGTGTATCGTTTGCGTACTGAAAGGCGGCCTGGCAGGCCGGATCGCTTTGGGATTGCGTGCGATAGCTTTCGTATGCGGTGAGGCTCGGAAACGAGAACAGCGCGAGCGCGATGTTATTGGCGCCTTCGGAGGGCAGAAAATAGCCGTGATGCTGGCCGCCGAACTTCTCGACAAGCGGGATCCACATCTTTGCGTAGGCTTCGAATTCGGCCAGGCGGTAAGGGTCGATGACGTAGCGCAGGGTGCAGGTGATCATGGTTTGAGTGACGAGTCAAAGAGTGAATGGGGTGCAGGGGCGAGTGTAATGGAGCGGTGGCTTGCAGGAGGGCACCGCCTGCGGCGCACGGCAGGTCACAGCTTGGCCTCGCTGTCGTCCAGTTTGAACCCTTCGTCTAGCCAACCCGTGATGCCGCCGATCATGATCTTGACCGGGCGGCCGAGCCGCGCGAGGCGGATTGCACCACGTGTCGCGCCGTTGCAATGGGGGCCCGCGCACCAGGTCACGAAGAGCGTGTCCATTGGATAGTCCGCGAGCCCGGGAGGCACGCCCGCACTTAATGCATCAGTACTCCAGAACAATCTTCCCAAAGTGCCCGCCCGCTTGCTGCAGCCGGAACGCATCGGCGATTGCCTCCAGCGGGAAGGAGCGGTCGATCACCGGCTTGACGCCGGTCGCGTCGATGGCCCGCACGAGGTCGATCTGGTGCTGGCGGCTCCCGACGATCAAACCCTGCAGGCGCTGCTGGCGGCGCATCATCGTAGCGGTAGGCACCGGGCCCGCGAGACCGGTCAGCACGCCGATCAACGCGATATGGCCACCGACCCGCGTAGCCAGAATGGACTGTTCGAGCGTTCCTGGGCCGCCCACCTCGACGACATGATCGACGCCGCGTCCGTCCGTGAATTCCAGCACCTTCTGCGCCCATTGCGGCTCGCGGCGATAGTTGATCGTGTGGTCCGCGCCAAGCTGCCGGGCACGTTCGAGCTTCTCGTCGGACGACGACGTGGCAATCACCGTCGCGCCCATCGCCTTGGCGAACTGCAGCGCGAAGATCGATACGCCGCCGGTGCCCAGCACCAAAACCGTTGCGCCGGCCTTGAGCGCGCCGTCCACCACCAGCGCGCGCCACGCGGTCAGCCCAGCCGTCGTGAGCGTGGCCGCTTCGGCGTGGCTGTAGCCGCGCGGGCTGCGCGTGAACGCTGTGGCGGGCGCGACCACGGCTTCGCGCGCGTAGCCGTCGACACCGTCACCGGGCGTCGCGGAGAAGTCGGGGATCGTGGGCTCGCCGTCGAGCCAGGGCGGGAAGAACGTGGATACCACGTGATCGCCCACGGCGAATTCGCTCACGCCCGGCCCCACGGCCTCGACTACGCCCGCGCCGTCGGACATGGGAATGCGCCCATCGGCGGCGCCCATGTGCCCGAGAACGACGCCCAGGTCGTGATAGTTCAGCGAACTGGCGTGCAGCCGCACACGGATCTCTCCCGCCTGCGGTTCGCCTGGCGCAGCGATATCCACGAGCTTGAGATTGTCGAGTCCGGCGGGCGCGATCAGCTTGATGGCTTTCATGAAAATCTCCTGGAGACGCCGCAGCGCGGCGCCGTGGGTGTTGGCTAGCTTGCTGTCTTGGGCACCAGACGAAGCATAGACGTGCGCACGGAATCCGGGGGGCGAGTGCGGCCGCCTGGAAGCCGCGGCAGCCACGATGGCTACGTGAGTTTACTTTGGACGAATTGATTTGCTATTGACAAATAAATTCCGGCACTCCTATGATGCGCACACGGTAGTTGCAAGTGGTTTGTCGTCGCAGTGCAGACATGTTGCGATGCGGCATTTGCTTGCCCCGGAGTCTGGGGCTGGATCTGCCGGAGCTTTCATCGAGTCATTCCCAAGGCGCGCTAGACGCCACTGAACGGAGATCCGCATGGCGCTGATCTCCCCTCAAAGTTTGGAGACAGGTACATGCCGCAATCGATCATCACGGACCGCGCGTCCGACCCCACGCTCGCCGCCGCCTCCCACACGGGCATGTCCCCAACCAGCGACGACCTGCTGTACCGCAAAGTCTCGTGGCATGTCATTCCGTTTCTGTTCGTCTGCTACGTCGTGTCGTTCCTCGACCGCATCAACATCGGCTTCGCGCAGTTGCAGATGAAGCACGATCTCGGCTTCAGCGACGCGATGTACGGGCTCGGCGCCGCCATCTTCTACGTGGGGTATGTGCTCTGCGAAGTGCCCAGCAACATGCTGCTCGCGCGCTTTGGCGCGCGCCGCACGTTCATGCGCATCATGCTGCTATGGGGTATCGCATCGACCTGCATGATGTTCGTGCATACGCCCACGCACTTCTACGCGCTGCGTTTCCTGCTGGGCGTATTCGAGGCGGGTTTCTTCCCGGGCATCGTGCTGTATCTGACCTACTGGTTTCCGGCGCGCCGGCGTGCCGCGGTGTTCTCGATCTTTTTCGCTGGTGTGGCCGTAGCCGGCGTGTTGGGCGGGCTCGTCTCGGGCTGGATCATGCGCGACATGGGCGGCGTGTTGGGGCTGGAAGGCTGGCGCTGGATGTTCGTGGTCGAGGGCCTGCCCGCCGTGCTGCTTGGTCTGATGGCGGCGTTCTGGCTCGTCGACGGCCCGCAGCAGGCGCGCTGGCTCAGCGATGCGGAAAAAGCCCACCTGATCGCGCAGCGTGACGGCGTAGCCATGGGCGCGGGCACGCATGCACCGGCGCATTCGTCACGCTCGTTCGGCGCGGCGCTGTGCAATCCGCGCGTCTATTTGTTCGCGTTCATCTATTTTTCGCTGACCTGCGCTTCGCTCACGCTCAACTTCTGGATGCCGCTGATGATCCGCGATTTCGGCGTGCATGACGTGCTGGCGATCAGCCTCTATACCGTGATTCCGAACGCCGTGGGTGCGGTAGGCCTGATGTTGATTGCGCGCCGCTCCGACCGGCGCGGCGAGCGCCGCTGTCATTTCGCGGCGTGCACCATCGGCGGCGGCATCGCGCTGTCGTTGCTCACGCTGCACCTGGCGAGCTTTGCGGCAATGATGGCGATTCTCTCGGTGGCCGCCGTGCTGATCTTCGCCGCGCTGCCGATCTTCTGGGCGGTGCCGTCCGCCTACCTCACGGGCAAGGCGGCCGCCGCGGGCATCGCGTTCATCAGCAGCATTGGCATTACGAGCGGGATCGTGAGCCCGTGGGCGATCGGGCTCATCAAGACGCATACGGGCAGCATGGACAGCGCGCTGTACGTGCTGACCGCGCTGCTGATGGCGAGCGGCGTGGCGTTGCTGCTCGGCGTGCCCGCCGCGCAAAAGGCGCGCTGAGGGCGCGCCGGGTAGCCACGCCGGCTTCTTCAGGTGTCTAGTTCCTCAATGGAATCCACCCGGTCGTGGTAGAAGGCCAGATGGTCCTTGATCTGCGCGACGGCGTCGTGCGGCGACTCATAGGTCCACACTGCGTTGATCGAGCGCTCGCCGCCCGGCACGATCGAGTAGTAACTGCAGTTGCCCTTGTAAGGACACCAGGTGGCATGGTCCGTGCGCGCGAGCAACGACATGTCGGCGTCTTCGCGCGGCACGTAGAACACGGCCGGGTAGCTCGCCTCGCGCAGCATCAGCGCCCGGCGCGTATCGGCGACTGTCTTGCCCGCGACCTTCACGACCACGCGCAACGGGCTGGGCTCGATCGTGATGGGATGGTCCGGGCCGGGAATCTTCACGGTTTTCGTGTGCATGGCTGCACTCCTTGCAGGCGTGAATCGGGGGCCGGAGCGCGCTGACGCGGCTCGCGGCCGATGCCTTGCAGTGTAGGGCGAAAACCGCTTCTGCCGCTTGGACTGCTTTCGGGTGCCGCGCGCGCAGCGTTATTGCTGCGGCGCGCCGTTCCAGGCGGGCAGGGTGGCGCCGTGATACACGGCGCGGATCTTGGCGGCGACGTTCGGCTGCTGATAGCTGGCGACGAGCGTGCGCACCCAGGGTGCATTCGCGTCCTTCTCGTTGACGGCGATGAAGTTGCGGTACGGGCTGCCGTCCACCTTCTCCTGCGCGATGCGCTCTTGCGGAATCCGGATGCCGGCCTTGATCGCCCAGTCGGTGTTGACCACGGCGGCGTCCAGGTCGCCGATCGCACGCCCGACGATGCCCGCATCGAGTTCCTTGATCTTGAGTTGCTTCGGATTACTTGCGATGTCGCGAACGGTGGGAAGCAGGCCAACGTCGCCGCGCAGCGTGATGAGCCCCTGCGACTGCAGCAGCAACAATGCGCGGCCCTCGTTGCTCGGATCGTTCGGTACACCGATGGTCGCGCCCGTCGGCAGCGCCGAAACCGAAGCATGCTTGCGCGAATAAAGGCCGATCGGCTGCACGTAGGTGAAGCCCACAGGCACGATCGCGTAGTGGCGGGCGGCGACCTGCGCATCCAGATAGGGCTTGTGCTGGAACGCGTTGGCGTCGAGGTCGTGCTCGGTGAGCGCCTCGTTGGGCTGCGTGTAGTCGGAGAAGGTGCTCACCTTGACCTCGATGCCGTGCTGGGCGGCATTGGCGGCCACCACGCGCCAGACGTCTTCATCTTCGCCCGACATGATGCCAACGCGCACGGTTTGCGCCGCCTGTGCGGACTGCATGAGCGTCGCGCCGGCGATGAGCGCGATCGAGGCAAGCCCCGTTGCCAACAGTGTTCTCTTGTTCTTGTTCATGCGTGTGTGCCCGTGAGGTGGTGAAAGATGTGGCGATGCTAGAGGGCGCCCGCGCCATGGCCAAACAATTTCGCGCGCAATGTTTATTGCATGTGCGCCGATAAGCACTGCACGGCAAGCGCATAGCGCCGCCGGTGGGCGGCTTGCATGCCGGTTTTCGCAACGGGCGCAAAGCATATGCGAAAACGTCGTTTTGCCGCGTGCCGGGCTATGTCTACGATGCTGCGAACGCCATTCATACGGGTTTCGCTCATGTCCACCCTGGTCTTTCCTTCGCGCGACGGCGGTATCGACGCGCGCTCGGCCGCCGCCACCGATGCCGTTCATCCGCACCTGGTTATCCGCTCTGCCGAAGACGTCGCGCGCATTGTCAACGCGGGCCCCGCGCAGGGCAACAGGACGCGCGCCATTATCGCGATCGCGCTGGGCGGCGTGTTTCTTGACGCATACGATCTCACGTCGCTCGCGTATGGCGTAAAAGACATCGCGCGCGAATTCGCGCTCTCGCCCGCGCAAGTGGGTTTCGTTTCCGCTGCGATCGCGTTTGGCGCGATCCTGGGCGCGCTGTTCGGCGGCTATCTCACCGACCGCATCGGGCGCTATCGTGTCTTCATGGCCGACATGTTGTTCTTCGTCGTTGCCGCGATAATCGCGGGTCTTGCGCCCAATGCGTGGGTACTCGGCGGCGCGCGCTTCCTGATGGGTTTCGGCGTGGGGCTCGACTTGCCGGTGGCGATGGCGTTCCTCGCGGAGTTCTCGCGCGTGGCCGGGCGCGGCAACAAGGCGGCGAGCGTCGCGGCATGGTGCCCCGCCTGGTACGCGGCCACGAGCACGTGCTATCTGCTGATACTCGCGCTCTACGCGGTGCTGCCCGCGCATCATTCGGGCTGGCTCTGGCGCCTCACGCTCGCGTTCGGCGCGGTGCCCGCGATCGTCATCATTCTCGTGCGGCACCGCTATATCAGCGAGTCGCCGGTGTGGGCCGCGAATCAAGGCGATCTTGAAGGGGCCGCTCGCATTCTGAAGCAGTCCTGGGGCGTTGACGCTGTGGTCGAGCGCAACGTGGGAGAGGCGGCGGGCGGTTCAGTGCCCGCGCACGCGCCACGCGCCGCTTCGTGGCGCAACTATGGCGTGCTGTTCAACGCCACTTACCGACGCCGCACGATACTCGCGGCGACCATAGGCGCGGCGTCTTCGTTCGGCTACAACGCCATCATCTTCGGCCTGCCCGTGATCATTGCGAGTTTCCTGCAGCAGGGGCCGCTCACCACCATCGTCGCTTCGCTGCTGCTCAATCTGCTGTTCGCGTTCGTGGGCGGCTTGATTGGCGTGCGCACCGCGCCCACGGTGGGGGCGTGGAAGATGACCGTGCTCGGGCACGCGCTGCAGGTGAGCGCGCTGGTTGGCCTTGCGCTGATCGGCCATCCGTCGAGCGGGACGTTCGTCGCGCTCGCCATCTTGCTGCTGGGGACGTATCTGTTTGCTCAGGGATTCGGGCCCGGCTCGCATTCGATGACGTATGCCTCGCTCAGCTATCCCACCTCGCTACGTGGCATAGGCGTGGGCTTCAATCAGACGCTGGTGCGCTCGGCGTCCACTGTTTCGCTGTTTCTCTTTCCGGTGCTGGCGGCGGCGCTCGGCACGAAAGTGTTCTGGGTGATCGCGATTGCACCGCTCGCTTCACTGCTCGTGTTGCTCGCGATCCGCTGGGAGCCTTCAGGTTACGACATCGACAGCGAAGATTACCGGCCCAGCGCCAAACAGGCGCCGCCCGACGACTGCCCGGCGTGCATGCGCGCATAGCCATAATCGTCATATGCAATCATGGATTAACTGGTAGGGGATTGCGTGTCGCGCTGTTCAAATGATTAGCGGGACCCGCCCGGCGCCGTACGGCGCGAGTGGGACGCTAACCCGATCAGTTCGAATCGCCATGCCGACTAGTGAATTCTCCAACGCCGCGGCGCGTCTGCCGCGGCTTCCAGATCCGCGCCGCGTACGCCGCATCGCGAACGATGCCGAAGCGCTCGCGGCAGCACATACCCTCGCGCAAACCATCGCCCCCGGCGCCTCGCAACGCGATCGCGAACGCGTGCTGCCGTGGGACGAGCTCGATAGCTGGTCCGAAAGTGGCTTGGGCGCGATTACCGTGCCGCGTGCGTTCGGCGGCGCCGATGTTTCGTATGCGACGCTCGCCGAAGTGTTCGTGCTGCTCTGCGCGGCCGATCCTGCATTCGGACAGATTCCGCAAAATCACTTTGGGCTGCTTGGCATCCTGCGGGAGATTGGCTCGCCCGCGCAGCAGGCGCGCTTTTACGGAGAAGTGCTGGCGGGACACCGCCTTGGCAATGCCGGGCCCGAACGGCGCTCTGCCGCTTCGGCCACGATCCTGCAAGGCGCGACACGTTTGTCCGCAGAGCCCGAAGGCTTGAGGCTGAACGGCGAGCGCTTTTACTCGACGGGCGCGCTGTTCGCGCACCGGGTGCCCACGCGCGCCATCGACGAGCAAGGGCGCGCCGTACAGGTCTGGGTGCCGCGTATCGCATCCGGGCTCGCCGTGATCGACGACTGGAGTTCGTTCGGACAACGCACGACGGCAAGCGGTACCGTGCGCTTCGACAACGTTGCCATCGATCCCGAAGACGTGCTGCCGATCTGGCAGCTCGCGGACCGTCCGGGCCTGTATGGGCCCACTTCGCAGTTGATCCAGGCGGCGATCGATCAGGGCATCGCCGAGTCGGCGGTTGCGGACGCGCTGAACTTCGTGCGCGAACGTGCCCGGCCGTGGGTGGATTCGGGCGTGGCCCGTGCGGCGGACGACCCCTACATCATCGCGGACGTTGGGCGGCTGCAAATCGATCTGCACGCGGCGCGCGAAGTGTTGCTCGAAGCGGGCCGCACGCTCGATGGGCTCGCCGCCGATGCGTTCGGCGATGGTCTCAGTGCCGAAGCGAGCGCACGCGCCTCGGTAGCCGTGGCGCGCGCAAAGGTGCTGACCACGCGCATCGCGCTGGAGGCGAGCGAAAAGCTCTTCGAGCTCGCCGGCTCCTCAGCCACGCGCGCCACACACAATCTCGACCGGCACTGGCGCAACGCGCGCACGCATACGCTGCACGACCCTGTGCGCTGGAAGCTGCATCTGCTTGGCAACTATCACCTGAACGGCGCGCTGCCCGCGCGACATTCCTGGAACTGATGAAGCATCGTATGAAGACTGAAGGGAACTGAAGCATGAACGTCGAAATTTCTTCCACGCTTCTGGAGCCGCCTGCCGAGACAGGCGAGCCGCGCCGCGCGCACGCGCCTTCGAATCCACCGGCGCGCATCGAGGACGACGCACACGCGATTGCCACCGCACAACGTCTTGCGAATGCATTTGCACAGGACGCCGCGCTGCGCGATCGCGAGCGCCGTTTGCCCTGGGCCGAACTCGACGCGTTCGTCGCGAGCGGGCTGTGGACGATCACGGTGCCGCGCGAACATGGGGGCCCGGGCGTGAAGAGCGGCACGCTCGCCGAGGTGACGGCGACCATCGCCGCGGCGGACGGCTCGCTCGGGCAGATTCCGCAGAATCATTTCTACGCGCTCGAAGTGCTGCGCGTGGGCGGGAGCGCGCAGCAGCAGCGTTTCTTTTACGAGCGCGTGCTTGCGGGCGAGCGCTTCGGCAACGCGCTGGCCGAGATCGGCCACAAGGATTTCCAGCGCCGCACGCGGCTTTCGCGCGATGCGCGCGGCTGGCGCGTCGACGGACGCAAGTTCTATTGCACGGGCGCACTCTACGCGCATTGGATTCCCACGCTGGTGGTGAGCGAGGAAGCGGGGCGCGACGTGACGTATCTCGCGTTCGTGCCGCGTGGCGCGCCGGGCGTGACGATCACCGACGACTGGGACGGCTTCGGTCAGCGCGTGACGGGCAGCGGCTCCGTGCAGTTCGACGACGTGCGCGTCGAGCAGGAATGGATCGTGCCGTTTCAGGCGTCGTTCGAGCGGCCGACGACCATCGGGCCACTCGCGCAGATCCTCCACGCGGCCATCGATCTCGGGCAGGCGCGCGGCGCCTTCGAAGCGGCGCTGCAGTTCGTGCGCGAGCACTCGCGCCCGTGGATCGACGCAAAGGTCGAGCGCGCCGCCGACGATCCGCTCACGCTCGCTCAATTCGGCGATCTTTCCGCGCGTCTGGCCGCCGCCGAGGCGCTGGTGCGCCGCGCGGGCCGCTACGTGGATGCCGCACAAGCCGCGCCGGGCGAGCGCGCCGTAGCCGTGGCATCGATTGCCGTAGCCGAAGCGCGCGCGCTCACCACGACGGTTTCGCTCGAGGCAGGCTCGCGCCTTTTCGAGCTCGCGGGCACGGCGGCCACGCTCGACGGTCTCGGGCTCGATCGTTTCTGGCGCAACGCGCGCACGCACACGCTGCATGACCCCGTGCGCTGGAAGTATCACGCTGTCGGCAACTTCTATCTGAACGATGCGCTGCCGCCGCGGCACGGAGCCTTGTGATGACCAAACCGGACAAGAAGATTCTGCTCAACGCGTTCAACATGAACTGCGTGGGGCATATCAATCATGGGCTATGGACGCATCCGCGCGACCGCTCGACCGATTACCGGCAACTGGCGTATTGGACCGATCTCGCTCGCACGCTCGAGCGCGGTTTCTTCGATGGGCTTTTTCTCGCGGATATCGTGGGCGTTTACGACGTGTATCAACGCAATGTCGACGTGACGCTGCGCGAGTCGATCCAGTTGCCGGTGAACGACCCTACGCTGCTGGTGCCCGCGATGGCGGCCGTTACGCAGCATCTGGGCTTCGGCGTGACGGTGAATCTCTCGTATGAGGCGCCATATCTGCTCGCGCGGCGCTTTTCCACGCTCGATCACCTTACCCAGGGGCGCATTGGCTGGAACATCGTGACCGGTTATCTGGACAGCGCGGCGCGTGCGATGGGCGTGCCGGAGCAACTGCCGCACGACGAGCGCTACGAGCGGGCCGACGAATATCTGGAGGTGCTCTACAAGCTCTGGGAAGGCAGCTGGGAAGCGGACGCGGTGCTGCGCGACAAGGCGGCGCGCGTGTACGCGGATCCCGCGAAGGTCCATCGCGTGCGGCACGCGGGGCGTTATTACAACGTCGATGGCTACCATCTTGCCGAGCCTTCGCCGCAGCGCACACCGGTGCTGTTTCAGGCGGGCAGCTCGGGGCGCGGGCAGCGCTTCGCCGCGCGCCACGCCGAATGCGTGTTCATCTCGCCGCCCAATCGCGCGGTGGGACGCGAGACCGTGCGCGCGCTGCGCGAGCACATGGTGCGCGCCGGAAGGCGGCCCGATGACGTGAAGGTGTTTGTCGGCGCTGCGGTGGTGCCGGGTGCGACCGAGCGGGAGGCGCGCGAGAAGTATGCCGACTATCGCCACTATGCGAGCCGCGAGGCGGGGCTTGCGCATTTCGCGGCGAGCACGGGCATCGACTACGCGCAATACGATCTCGACGCACCGGTTGACTACGCCGGGGGCAATGCGATCGAATCGGCCTCGCGCACGGCGAAGCAGCAGGGCTGGACGCGCCGCGCGCTGCTGGAGATGTTCGAGCTGGGCGGCCGATATCCGGCGATCGTCGGCAGTGCGGCGCAGGTCGCGGACGAACTGCAGGCTTGGGTCGAAGAGGCCGGCGTGGACGGCTTCAACCTGAGCCGCACGGTGGTGCCGGAAAGCTACGAGGATTTCGTCGATCTGATCGTCCCCGAGTTGCAGAATCGCGGCCTCTACAAGACCGCGTACGAGGCGGGCACACTGCGCCACAAGCTGTTTGGCGCGGGCGACACGCTGCCGGAACGTCACGCAGGCGCGACGTTCCGGCATGAGGTGGCCACGCCCGCGTGAGCGTCGCTACGCCCGGCGTAGCGGTGTTCAATGCCCCTGACGTGCGGATTGGAGGAGGTTTCCGCAATATCGGCTATGGTGATATTCCCGGTTTATGCTTGCAAGTGATATTGTCAAGATATCGTCCACAGGCATATAATCGGTTTATGCTTCACAGGAATATCACATGAAGATCATCGTCCATACGCCGACGGGGCTCGCCGAGATCCTGCAGTCGGCCAGAAAGTCGTGCGGCATGACCCAGGCTCAGGCGGCCGCATCGCTCGGCATTGGGCAGCCGCGCCTCTCTGCGCTAGAAACCACCGGAACGGCGAGCATCTCGCTCAACCAGATGCTCGCCCTGTTCGCGCTCTACGACCTCGAACTGTGCGTGCAGTCGCGCGACCGGGGCGAGCTCTACGAGGCGCGCGAAGACCAGCCGGAGTGGTAGGCGATGGGGCGCAAATCGCACTCGCGCACGCTCTCGATCTGGGCCAACGGTGAGCGCGTCGGCACCTGGACGCTGCCTCCAACGGGCGAGACCGAACTGCGCTACGACCCGGAGTGGAAGGCTTCGGCAGCGGGGCGGCCGCTTTCGCTCTCGCTGCCGTTCGGCGTGGGCGAGCGGCCGCTGCGCGGCGCGCGCGTCTATAACTATTTCGACAATCTGCTGCCCGACAGCACGCACATTCGCCGGCGCATTGCGGCGCGCTTTGGCACCGACTCACTCGGCGCGTTCGATCTGCTCAAGGCGATCGGACGCGATTGTGTCGGCGCGGTGCAACTGCTGGGCGAGGACGAGACGCCAGAGCGCATCGAACGCATCGAGGGCACGCCACTCGACGATGCCGCCATCGAGCGGCTCCTGCTCGAAACCTCGGGCGCGCTGCCGGGCGGCACGGGCGACCCCGACGAAGAGTTGCGCATCTCGCTCGCGGGCGCGCAGGAAAAGACCGCGCTGCTCCATCACGAGGGCCGCTGGCATCTGCCGCACGGCGCCACGCCCACCACGCATATCCTCAAGCTGCCGCTTGGCCTGATCGGCCATCGCAAAGTGGACTTTCTGACCTCGGTGGAGAACGAGTGGCTTTGCCTCGCGTTGCTCAAGGCCTATGGGCTGCCGGTTTCATCGGCGCGCATCGCCACATTCGGCGCGCAGAAAGTGCTGGCCGTCGAGCGATTCGACCGCGCCGTCTCGCGCAGTGGTGCGCTGCTGCGTTTGCCACAGGAGGATTTTTGCCAGGCGCTCGGCGTTCCGCCGCACTTCAAGTACGAATCCCAGGGTGGCCCTGGCGTGCGCGAGATCGCTGACCTTTTGCGCCAATCGCAGGCCGCGCGCGAGGACATCGAAACGTTTCTCACCGCGCAAATCGTATTCTGGATGATGGCCGCGCCCGACGGCCATGCGAAGAATTTCAGCCTGCGCCTCTTGCCGGGCGGCCGCTTTCAGCTCGCGCCGCTCTACGACGTCATGTCGATCTGGCCCGTGGAGGGCGACGGCGGCAATCAATGGTCGTGGCACAAGGCCACGCTGGCGATGGCGATGTGGGGCAAGGGGCGGCACTATCGCATGCGCGACGTCAAGCGTGCGCATTTCGACACCACCGCGCAGCTGTGCCACTACGGCGCCGATGCCGCGCCTGTCGTCGAGCGTCTGGTCGCGCGTACCCCGTCAGTCATCGACGAAGTGGCGGCCACGTTGCCGGAGGGGTTTCCGGAGCGCGTGGCCGCCAAGCTGTTCGACGGGCTGCGCTTCTCCGCGCAGCGGCTCGCTTCGTAGCTTCGCCGCCGCGCTCGTGAAGCTGCAGGCGCGCAGCGAACGGGGAAATCAGCGGATAGAAGAGGGATGCTTCGCGAGCGGCGTGACGTGCATCTTCATGTACGGGAAGAGCGGCAGTCCGGAAAGCAGCGTGTGCAGCTCGTCGTTCGACTCCACGTCGAAGACGCTGTAGTTCGCGTATTCGCCCACCACGCGATAGAGCGCCTGCCATTTGCCTTGTCGCTGCAGATCCTGCGAGTAGGCCTTTTCGCGCGCCTTGATCTCTTCGGCTTGGGCGGCGGGCATGTCGGTGGGGATGTGCACATCCATACGTACCAGAAACAGCATCGTTCGATCCTCAGTCAATTAAAGTAATCAGGAAGCCGCGACGCTCGCACGCGGCTTGTCGCGACGATAATGCGCGAGCTTGTCTTCGTCGAGCGCGACGCCAAGCCCGGGGCCATCCGGCAGATGCAGGCAGAAGTCGCGATACGCGGGCCGGTCGACCACAATATCGTCCTTCACGAGCAGCGGCCCGAACAGCTCCGTGCCCCACGCAAGCCTCGGCAGCGTCGCGAAGCAATGCGCTGCCGCGAGCGTGCCCACGCTGCCTTCGAGCATGGTTCCGCCATAGAGCGCCATGCCGCCCGCGTCGCCCACGGCGGCGGTGCGCAGCGTGCCATAGAGGCCGCCCGACTTCATGATCTTCAGCGCGAACACGTCCGCGCACGCGCCGCGCACGAGGTCGATGGCGTCCTCGGGCCCCATCAGCGTTTCGTCGGCCATGATCGGCACGACGAAACGTGCAGCAAGCCGCGCGAGCGCCGCGCGCTGCTCGCGTGGCACCGGTTGCTCGATCAGGTCGATGCCGGCCGCTTCGAGCATGGCGATGCCGGTTGCGGCCTCGGCTTCGTTCCAGGCCTGATTGACGTCCACGGTCACGCGGGCACGGTCGCCCAGCGCGCGCTTGATGGCCGACACGTGCGCCACGTCTTCGCGCACGCTGCGCCGGCCGATCTTGAGCTTGAAGGTATCGTGGCGGCGCTCGGCGAGCCAGCGCTCGGCTTCCTCGATATCGCGCTGCGTGTCGCCGCTCGCGAGCGTCCACAGCGTGGGCAAGGCGGTGCGCACCGCGCCGCCGAGCAGCGTGGAGAGCGAGACGCCAAGGCGCTTGCCCTGCGCGTCGAGCAGCGCCGTTTCCAGCGCGCACTTCGCGAAGCGGTTGCCGCGCGCGACCTTGTCGAGCCGGGCCATGGCCGCGTGCACATTGGTTGCGTCCACACCCTTGAGCGCGGGCGCGAGGTAGGTGTCGATGGTGAGCTTGATGCCTTCGGGGCTTTCGTCGCCATACGACAGGCCACCGATGGTGGTGGCCTCGCCGATGCCTTCGATGCCGTCGCTGCAGCGCAATCTGACGATGACGAGCGTCTGCTGCTGCATGGTGGCCATCGCGAGCTGGTGGGCGCGAATGGTCGGCAGATCCACGAGGATCGCTTCAACGGAGCTTACGGTTGCGTTCATACCTGGCAGATTGGGTCGAGTGATTTGAGCCGAGTATGCAGGCCGTTCGATCGGCGTGTCCAACACCGAAAATGTCTAAATCGATACTCGCCGGGTATGGTGCTGGCGGGTGCGGGTCGGTGCTGGCTCAGCGCTCGGGCGGCGCAAGGTGCTCCATCTTGCCTTCCTCGTAGAGCACGTAGATGAGTTCGAGCATGCGGCGCACGTCCTCGGATTCGTCGAGCATGCGCATGCTCATGATGATGGGCGAGACGAGCTTCGCGTCGTCGAGATCCTTGTAGGCGACGTCGTCGCGCTTGAGGCCATAGACGCTGCTCGGCACGATCGATATGCCTTCGCCCGCCGCCACGAGGCCGAGCGCGATCTGCAGCTCGCGTGCCTCATAAATGCGCTGCGGCTCGAGCGCGCGGTCGTGAAAGGCCGCAAGCACCTGGTCGGCGTAACTGGGGCGCGGGTGCTTCGGGTAAATGATGAGGGTCTCGTTGACGAGCTCGCGCAGCGAGAGCAGCTCCTTGGCATCGATGAGCGGGTGTCCGAGCGGCAGCGCAACGATCAGGCGCTCCTCGCGCAGCACCACGCGGCGGATGCTCGGATCCTCCAGACGAATGCGGCCGAATCCCACGTCGATGCGGCCCTCCTTGAGGGCCTTGATCTGCTCCATCGTCGTCATTTCGACGAGGCTCAGTTCGACGGCAGCATTCTCCTGACGATAACGCCGGATGATTTTCGGCAGCATGCCGTAAAGCGTCGAGGCGACGAAACCCACCGAAAGACTGCGCTCGATCTTGCCCACGCGCCGCGTCATGGACTCGAGCTCAGTGGTCTGCGCGAGCAGTTGCACCGCGTGCTGATAGAAGAAGCGGCCGGTGTCGGTGAGCTTGAGCGGGCGCGAGTCGCGCTCGAAGAGTTGCACGCCCAGCATCTCCTCGAGCTGCTGGATTTGCCGCGAAAGCGGCGGCTGCGCGATGTGCAGCCGCTGGGCGGCGCGCGTGAAATTGCGCTCTTCGGCCACGGCCACGAAGTAGCGCAGGTGTCTCAGCTCCATGTTCATACCTGCTGGATATGGTCCTGATACTAAATCAGTGTTGGACGCGCCTGTCGCTGCCCAACTATGCTTCTCTCACAGCAATCGCCGCATTTCATTATACCTTCGGAGCATGAGAACTCCGGTTTGTGGCGGCGAGAGGAACCCGAGACATTTTTCCCCGCAGATAACGAAGTGGAGACAGTAGCCATGAGCGCGAAGGTATTCGACAGCAAGGAAGTCCAGGAACTCCTGAAAGCAGCCACCAATCTCGGCGGCGCGGGCGGCAACCCCCGCTTCAAACAGGTTCTCAATCGTCTGCTGGGCGACCTGTTCAAGGCCATCGACGATCTCGACGTCACGCCCGATGAAGTCTGGGCCGGCATCAACTACCTGAACAAGCTCGGCAAGGACGGCGAAGCCGCGCTCCTTGCTGCGGGCCTGGGCCTGGAGAAGTACCTCGACATTCGCATGGACGCAGCGGACAAGGCGGTCGGCATCGAAGGCGGCACGCCGCGCACTATCGAAGGCCCACTGTATGTGGCTGGCGTGCCGCTGCGCGACGGCGTGTCGAAGATCGACATCAATGCCGACGCCGACGCGGGCCCGCTCGTCATCCACGGCACGGTGACCGGTCCGGACGGCAAGCCGGTCGCGGGTGCCGTGGTGGAGTGCTGGCATGCCAATTCGAAGGGCTTTTATTCGCACTTCGACCCCACGGGTGCGCAGAGCGACTTCAACCTGCGTGGCGCCGTGAAGACCGGCGCCGACGGCAAGTACGAATTCCGCACGCTGATGCCGGTGGGCTACGGCTGTCCTCCCCAAGGCGCGACGCAGCAACTGCTGGATGCGATTGCCCGCCATGGCAACCGCCCCGCACACGTGCACTTCTTCGTCACCAGCGACAGCCACCGCAAGCTCACCACGCAGTTCAACATCGAAGGCGATCCGCTGATCTGGGACGACTTCGCCTACGCCACCCGCGAGGAGCTGATTCCCGCTGTCACGGAAAAGACCGGTGGTACGGCGTTGGGCCTGAAGGCCGACACGTACAAGGACATCGAATTCAACTTTGCGCTGACCACGCTGGTGCAGGGCAAGGACAACCAGATCGTCAACCGCCCGCGCGTTTCAGCCGAGGCGTAACAGGCCACTACGCGCCCTCAACGCCCGCCAGGGCGGCGGCCAGATAGCGCCGCCGCCAAAGCGGGATCCCCCAAGCATCATTCGATACCGGTGCGCGAATTCTGTGCAGGGGCCAGCTCGCGTCTACGGAGAGGAAACATGTCCGCCATTATCGACAAAGCCAACGAACTGGATCACCTGCTCGCCACCGCGGTGCAGGACGACAAAGAGGCCGGTATCTTCCGTTGCCGTCGCGATATCTTCACCAACGCCGATTTGTTCGAACTGGAGATGAAGCATATCTTCGAAAAGAACTGGGTATATCTCGCGCACGAAAGCCAGATTCCGAACAACAATGATTACTACACGACGTGGATCGGCCGCCAGCCCGTGGTCATCACGCGTGACAAGACCGGTGAGCTGCGCGCCGTCATCAATGCCTGTGCGCATAAGGGGGCGATGCTGTGCCGGCGCAAGCATGGCAACAAGGGCAGCTTCACGTGTCCGTTCCACGGCTGGACCTTCTCCAATACCGGCAAGCTGCTGAAGGTGAAGGACGAGAAGACCACCGAATACCCCGTGCAATTCAATACTGAGGGGTCGCACGACCTGAAGAAAGTCGCCCGCTTCCAGAACTATCGCGGCTTCCTCTTCGGCAGTCTCAATGCGGACGTCGTGCCGCTCGAGGACTACCTTGGCGAAGCCCGCGTGATCATCGACCAGATCGTCGACCAGGCGCCCGAAGGCCTCGAAGTGCTGCGCGGCAATTCCTCGTATGTCTACGAAGGCAACTGGAAGATGCAGATGGAGAACGGCTGCGACGGTTACCACGTCAGCACCGTTCACTGGAACTACGCCGCCACGATGGGGCGCCGCAAGGAAGACGGTACGCAGGCCGTGGATGCGAACAGCTGGAGCAAGTCGGTGGCCGGCGTCTATGGTTTCGAACACGGCCATATCCTGCTGTGGACCCAGACGATGAACCCCGAAGTGCGGCCGGTCTATCGCCAGCGCGATGAAATCCAGGCACGCGTGGGCGAGGTGAAGGCGGACTTCATCGTGAACCAGACTCGCAACCTCTGCCTGTATCCGAATGTGTTCCTGATGGACCAGTTCAGCACGCAGATTCGCGTGGTGCGGCCGATCAGCGTGGACAAGACCGAAGTCTCCATCTTCTGCTTCGCGCCGAAGGGCGAGAGCGCCGACGACCGCGCGACGCGCATTCGCCAGTATGAAGACTTCTTCAACGTCTCCGGCATGGGCACGGCCGACGACCTCGAAGAATTCCGCGCCTGCCAGAACGGCTATGCCGGCACGACCGCGCTCTGGAACGACTTGTCGCGCGGTGCGCCGCTGTGGGTCGAAGGCGCGGACGAGAACGCGAAGAAGATGGGGCTGAAGCCGCTCATTTCGGGCGAGCGCAGTGAAGACGAAGGCTTGTTCGTGTGTCAGCACGAATACTGGGTGCGCGTGATGCGTGACGCGCTGAAAAAGGAACAGGAAGGGGCGCTGGCATGAGCTTCGATTACCAGAAAATTTGTGCCGCGCTTTACCGTGAAGCGCGTCTGCTCGATGACCGCCAGTGGGACGAATGGCTGGCCTGTTATGCGGAAGACGTCACCTACTGGATGCCGGCATGGGATGACGACGACCAGTTGACCGACGACCACGAAAGCCAGATCTCGCTGATGTACTACCCGGACAAGGGTGGGCTCGAGGATCGCGTCTTTCGCATCAAGACCGAGCGCAGCGGCGCTTCGACGCCCGAGCCGCGCACCAGCCACAACGTCACGAACGTGGAAGTGCTGGCCGAGCGCGCGGAAGAAGTGGACGTGCGCTACAACTTTCACACGCTCAGCCACCGCTACCGGGTGAACGACCAATACTTCGGCACGATGTTCGTGACCTTGCGTAAGTCTGGCGACGACTTGTTGATTGCATACAAGAAGATCGTCCTGAAGAACGACTATATCCGGCAGGTTCTCGACGTCTACCACGTTTGACGTCGTAGCCACCAGGCATCAGAGGCAGCGGAGGAGGTTCCCATGTCCAGTTTCAAAATTGCACTGAATTTCGAAGACGGCGTTACCCGTTTCATCGACTGTAAGGCGGGTGAGAAAGTCCTCGACGCTGCCTTTCGGGCCAAGATCAATCTGCCGATGGATTGCTCCGATGGCGTTTGCGGGACCTGCAAATGCCGCGCGGAAAGCGGAAGCTACGATCTCGGCGACGACTACATCGAGGACGCGCTGACCGAGGACGAGAAAGATGGGGGCCTCGTGCTGACCTGCCAGATGGTGCCGCAAAGCGATTGCGTAATCGCCATTCCGACGTCGTCGACCGCATGCAAGACCGGTCACAGCAAGTTCGCCGCCACCGTGTCGAAAGTCGAGCAGCACAACGATGCGGCCGTCGTGCTCGAAATGGATGTGGATGCGAACGCTCCGGTGTTCCTGCCTGGCCAGTATGTGAATATCGACGTGCCCGGCAGTGGCCAGCATCGTTCATATTCGTTCTCATCGGCGCCGGGCGAAGCGAAGATCAGCTTCCTGATCAAGAAAATCCCCGGTGGTGTGATGAGCACCTGGCTGGAAGCCGCGCAGCCGGGCGAAAAGCTGGAGCTGCATGGCCCGCTCGGCAGCTTCTACCTGCGCGACGTGCAGCGGCCGCTGCTGTTCCTCGCCGGCGGCACGGGCCTCGCGCCGTTCCTTTCGATGCTCGAAGTGCTGGCGCGCACGAATTCGCAGCAGAAGGTGCATCTGATCTACGGCGTCACGCGCGATCTCGATCTCGTGCAGGTGGAGGAGGTCGAGGCGTACACGGCGAAGCTGCCGAATTTCAGCTTTGCCACCGTGGTGGCCGAAGAGCAATCGAGCCATCCGCGCAAGGGCTGGGTGACGCAGCACATCCCGGCCAATGCGCTGAACGACGGCGACGTCGATGTCTACCTGTGCGGCCCGCCGCCGATGGTCGACGCCGTGCGCAAGTATTTCGACGACGAGGGCGTGAAGCCGAACAGCTTCCACTACGAGAAGTTCACTCCTAACGCACCGGCGAAGGCGGCTTGATCATGCAACGATTCACAGGCAAGGTCATCGTCGTCACCGGCGCCGCGCAGGGCATTGGCCGTGGCGTGGCGCTGCGCGCGGCCGCCGAAGGCGGCAAGGTGCTGTTTGTCGATCGCGCCGATTTCGTTGCTGACGTGGCCGCAGAAGCGCAGGGCGCCGATACCGCGGGATTCGTCGCCGATCTGGAGACGTACGAGGGTGCCCAGGCGGCGATGGCGTTCGCTGCCCAGAAGTTCGGCGGCATCGACATTCTGATCAACGGCGTGGGCGGCGCGATTCGCATGCGTCCGTTTGCCGAATTCGAGCCGGCGCAGATCGACGCGGAAATTCGCCGCTCGCTGATGCCCACGCTGTACACGTGTCACGCGGTGCTGCCGCATCTGCTCGCGCGCGGCGGCGGGACCATCGTCAACGTTTCGTCGAACGCTACGCGCGGCATTCGTCGCGTGCCGTACTCGGCGGCCAAGGGTGGCGTCAACGCGTTGACGCAGGCGCTGGCGATGGAATACGCGGAGCACAATATTCGTGTGGTCGCCAGTGCGCCGGGCGGCACCAGCGCGCCTCCCCGACGCGTTCCGCGCAACACCGCCGGAGACAGCGAGCAGGAAAAGGCATGGATGAACGAAGCGGTGAAGCAAGTCACCGAATCGACGTTCTTCAAGCGCTACGGCACGCTCGACGAGCAGATAGCACCGATCCTCTTTCTCGCCTCGGACGAGGCCAGCTACATCACCGGCGCTGTATTGCCGGTTGCGGGTGGAGACAACGGCTGACCTATGAACGCCTTGCGCCAGTTGGTCAAAGATTGCTCGCTGCCGGCCTTGCTGGCCGGCTGTATCGCCACGCTGATCTCATTCGCCGGGCCGCTCGTCATCGTGTTCCAGGCGGCGCAAGGCTTGCCCCATGCGCTGCTTGAATCATGGGTTTGGTCGATCGCGGTGGGCTCGGGCGTGCTCGGCATCGTGCTGTCGTTGCGCTACAAGGTGCCGGTGGTCATCGCGTGGTCGGCGCCGGGCTCGGCGCTGCTGATCACGCTGCTGCCGACGGTGGACTATGCGGCGGCAGTCGGTGCGTATCTCGCGGCAAGCCTCGTGATTTTCCTTGCGGGCATCACCGGAACCTTCGACAAGATCGTTTCCAGGCTGCCGGCGGGCATTTCGGCAGCGATGCTGGCGGGCATCCTGTTCGGCTTCACGGCGAAGATGTTCGTTGTGTTGCCCGCGCAACCGGTGCTGGTGGGCGCGATGTTCATTGCCTTCTTTATCGGCCGCCGCGCGTTCCCGCGCTATGCCGTGGTCGGTGTGCTCATTGTGGGTGCGTTGGTCTCGGTTGCAGGTGGCAAGCTCACCGGGCAGGTGCCGTCACTGCAATTCACGAGCCCGGTCTGGACCACGCCGCGCTTCGACTGGCAGGCCATCGTCAACATCTCGCTGCCCTTGGTCGTGGTGGCGCTCACGGGGCAATGGGTGCCGGGCATGGCGGTCATGCGCAACGCAGGCTACACGAAACCCACCGCGGGGCCGGTTATTGCGTGGTCAGCCGCGGCGTCCGCCGTGCTCGCGCCGTTTGGCTGCCATGGCCTGAATCTGGCTGCGATCACCGCGGCGATTTGCACGGGCCATGAGGCGCATGAAGATCCGGCAAAGCGTTACGTCGCCGGCGTATCGGGCGGCTTGTTGTATATCGCGCTCGGTGTAATCGCCGCAACGGTGCTCTCGCTGTTCGCGATGCTGCCACGCGAGCTCATCGCCGCGCTTGCCGGCCTTGCCCTGTTCCCGACTATCGCGAGTGCTTTGGCCGCCTCGATGGCCGATGCCGGCGAGCGCGACGCCGCGCTGGTCACGTTTATCGTGTCGGCGTCCGGCATGTCGCTGTTCGGCTTGGGCGCGGCCTTTTGGGGGCTGCTGTTCGGCCTCGGCGCGCACGCGTTGCTGCGATGGAAGTGGTCACGCCAGACCGGCATGAGCCTGCTTCGGAAATGACGCGAAACCACGAGCGCGGGGCATCCGACCCCGCACGTTGCCGGATCAATGCCCGCGGCAAAAATAGTTGAAATTTTCAACTAAGTGACTATACTCCCATGCGTCGCCGGCACTAGCCGGCGCACGCCATGGGAGTGCGCGCTTGTCCACAGTTCTCTATTCCGGATTTCTCACCTTCAGGCTCGATCTCGCGAGCGCGCTCTTGAGCGAGCGCGCCAACGCGGTCTACCGCGAGCGCTGGGGCCTCGATGTGCGCGCGCTGCGCGTGCTGCGGCTCGTTTGCGCCGAGACCGGCATCACGCCGAAAGCCGTCTCGCAGCGCGCCTTGATCGAGAAAACCCTGCTCTCGAAGACGCTGGCCGAACTGGAGGCACGCGGGCTGATCGGCCGCGACACGCACGCGGAAGACCGCCGCAGCGTCGCGCTGAGCGGCACGCCCGAAGGCGTCAAGGTGGCGCAGGCAACGGCGAAGGTCGGGGCCGCGCTCGAAGCCGATCTCTCGGCCGCGCTCACGCTCGATGAGCGCAAGACCCTGGACCGCCTGCTGGAGAAACTTTCGGATAGCCTGCTGGAAAGCGCCACCGGCGCAACCTGACATGACGGCCTCCCAGGCGCGCAAGCCCATGCGTTGCGCAAGCCGCGCGCTCAACCCACCATCGCCCGCTGTAGCGCCTTATGCCAGCAACAAGGAGTCAACCATGACCAATCTGGTCGAATCGTTCGCGCCCGACATCGACGCGCTTTTGCCCGAGCTCGAAGCGATCTACAAGGATCTGCACGCGCATCCCGAACTCTCGATGCAGGAGTTCCGCACCGCGCAAATCGTCGCCGATTACGTGGAGAAGCTCGGCTTCGAAGTCGTACGTGAAGTCGGCGTGACCGGAGTGGTGGCGCTGCTGCGCAACGGCGAAGGGCCGGTCGTGATGCTGCGCGCCGACATGGACGCGCTGCCCGTGACCGAGGCAACGGGTTTGCCCTATGCGAGCCAGGTCACCACGAAAGACGAAGACGGCGTGCAGGTGGGCGTCGCGCATGCCTGCGGCCATGACATGCATGTGGCCTGGCTGCTGGGCGCGGCGCGTCTCATGGCGACGCACCGCGACGCCTGGCGCGGCACCCTGATGGCCGTTTTCCAGCCCGGTGAGGAAGTAGGGCGCGGTGCGCGCAGCATGATCGACGATGGCATGATCGCGCGCTTTCCGAAGCCCGATGTCATTCTCGGCCAGCACGTGATGGTGGGCCCGGCGGGCACGGTGGGGTATCGCAGCGGCACGATCCTCTCGGCTGGCGACAGCCTCAAGGTCAAGCTCTTCGGCCGCGGCTCGCACGGTTCGCAGCCGCAGACCTCGATCGACCCCGTGATCATGGCCGCTTCCACCACGCTGCGCCTGCAGACCATCGTCTCGCGCGAGATCTCGCCGCGCGACAGCGCCGTGCTGACGATCGGCGCGCTGCAGGCGGGCACGAAGGAAAACATCATCCCCGACGACGCCACGCTCAAGCTCAACATGCGCACCTTCGACGAAGACGTGCGCGAATACATGCTCGGTGCGATCCGCCGCATCTGCTGCGCGGAATGCGCGGCCTCTAACGCGCCCCGCGATCCCGAGTTCACCACGCTCTCGAGCTTTCCGCTCACCGAGAACGACGACGCCACCACCGCGCGGTTGCGCACCGCATTCGAAGCGGTTTTCGGCGAGCGGGCCTACGAAACGCAACCCGCCGCGGCCAGCGAAGACTTCAGCGTGTTCGGGCGCGAATGGGGCGTGCCTTACGCGTTCTGGTTCGTCGGCGGCACCGACCCCGAGGTGTTCGCGCAAGCCCGGGTGGCAAAGAAGATCAACGAGATTCCGAGCAATCACTCCCCACGCTTCGCGCCCGTCATCGACACGACGCTGCGTACGGGACTCGAGGCGATGCTGTGCGCGGCCGGCGCATGGCTTGGCGGCGAAGGCGAACTACAAACCAGCGAACCTGCAAACGGACGCAAAACCGGACAGGAAAGCGAGGCAGCGTGAGTGCAGCACTGGGCGCGCACGTGAGCGCGCATATGAACGTCCATACGGCGTACACGGTTCTCGATCTGATCGGCACTTTCGCGTTCGCGATCTCGGGCGCCGTGGCCGCGCGGCAGCGGCGGCTCGATCTGTTCGGCATTATTGTGGTGACCTTCATGGTGGCGTGCGGCGGCGGCATCGTGCGCGATGTCAGCATCGGCGCGATTCCGCCTGCGGGACTCTCGAACTGGGCCTATCTGGCGGTGTCGCTGCTCGCGGCGGTGCTCACCATTGCGGCCTATCCGCAGGTGCGGCGGCTGCGCCACCCGGTCCTGTTCTTCGACGCGATCGGGCTCGGGCTCTTCGCGGTGGCAGGCGCGCAGAAGGCGTGGATCTGGACCGACAGTGCAGAGACCGCGATCCTGCTCGGCATGGTGAGCGCGGTGGGCGGCGGCGTGCTGCGCGACATCCTGCTCTCGCGTGTGCCCGCTATTCTCGAGCGCGAAATCTATGCGTCGGCGGCGCTGCTGGGTGCGGCGTTGCAAGTTGGCCTCACCGCGAATGACTGGTCGTCGTTCTGGACGCCGTGGGTCGCGACGCTGGCTTGCGTGGCGCTGCGCTTGGCGTCGTTGTATTTCGGCTGGCGCCTGCCCGTGTTCCATACGCGTGAAGGCGTGAAGCGCTCGCATGCTCCAGTGGACTCCACGGGCGACCAGCACAACGCGCAGTAGCGTGATCTACACCGCCTGAACGCAGATAAAGCCGATAAAAGCAGCAGGGCGGCGCGGGGTGCGCCGCCCCTCCCGATGCGATCTGTGCCTATGCACCGAATGCGATGGCTTCGGCAGGCACAGCGGCAATCCGCGGGCCAAAGCTGCGGATGTTCGAGAGCGTCTGGTTGTGATGCTCGCGAATCATGGCTGCCGTGGCGTGATGCTTGTCGTGGGTCGTGTGCGCGTCGGCGGCAAGCGTGACGGCATAGCCGTTGGCCGCTGCGCGGCGCACGGTCGTATCGACGCAAAACTCGCTCGCATATCCGCACACGACCACGTGCTTCACGCCGTGCCGCTCCAGTATCGATCCCAATTCCGTGTTCATGAAGGAATCGGGCGTGCGCTTGCCGACCGTATGGTCTTGCGGCCCCACTCGTAAATCTCCCGATATCTCCCATGCTGGTTCGCCACGCACGAGCTCCTCGTCTTCGTGCTGGATGAATACCACGGGCGCCCCCGCTGCGCGGGCGCGCTGAATCAGCACGTTGATGTTGGCGGTCACCATGGCCGCGTTGCCTGGCAACGGGTCGACAGACACGAGTCCGTGCTGGAAATCGATGACAAGCAGTGCAGTTGTCATGGCAGTGAGATGAGTGATGGAACGTCGATTCTAGCCTGGCTTTGCGTCATTACACTCATTGCGGAATATCAAATTGATTAACTATTTCTGACCAATCTGACAGTCATGGGGCGGAATGATGAACCTAATTAAGAGTTTTCTCGTAGATCAGAAAAAGCCTGCAAAACAAGATGCCGAACCGGGCAATGAATCGCAATTGCTCCACCTGTTCCTTGGCAACGGAGGTAGCGGCACATGCAGGACGCAGCATCAGGACGTGAGGCGGCGCGCCTTGGCGATGTCTCAGACCACGGCGCCGAGGTCAAATGAACCAGCGGTTCGAACATACGATTTCACAAATCGACCACGCCGCATCGGCGACGGACCGTGAGAGGATGACGCGCCGAGCTGGCAACGCCAGGGCAGGCGCATACGAACGGCGAAGCACCTCAGGCAGGGGCGTCAAATCCAGGGGGAAGCAGCCCCGCGCATGGACAAAGAGCGAGCTTGCACTGCTCGGCACGATGCCCGATATCGAAGTTGCACGGCGCATTGGTTCGAACGCAGCGACCGTCAACCGCAAGCGGCTCGAACTCGGTATTCCATCGGTGCGCACCTGTGTCCATCACGAATGGAGCGCGGAGATTCTCGCCATGCTTGGCAAGTATCGCGACCGTGAAATTGCGGAGCGCTTCGGCATACCGCAGTCGACTGTCACGGCAAAGCGCCGCAAGCTGCGTATCTCGTCCATTCGCGGTGAAAGGCGCCACGGTCACGACTGGACAACGGATGCAGTCGCACTGCTTGGCACCATGCCCGACGTCGAAGTCGCGCAACGACTTGGCGTCTGTCTCCTGACCGTTTTCAAGGCGCGCAAGGTGCGCAGGATCCCTTCGGCGCTCAAGCAGGGCTACCTGAAAGCTCAGTGGACAGACGAACACATTACCCTGCTGGGCACGAAGCCGGACACAGCCATTGCGCAGCAAATCGGCGTCACGCCCTTCGCTGTCTGGAAGAAGCGGCATGAGCTAGGGATTCCTTCACATAGCAAACGCACCAGGCAGGGGCTTGTGGTCAATGCGCAGCCCATGAGGCGCTTCGATCAGGTTGTCGAGCAACTCGCGACACCCTCGAAAGGCGTTCCCTGTCTGTCTCCGGGCATACGCGCGCGGCGATACGGATCAGGCGTCGAAGAGACCCTGAAGCGCTGCGCATGGACAGACGAGGCGATAGCCATGCTTGGGACCGTGCCCGATGCGAACATGGCAAAGCGCTTGGGCGTCACCCTTACCACGGTACAGAAAAAGCGCTGGGCGCTGGGCATTCCATCGACACGCGTACAACACACATGGACCGCTGGGGAGATCGCACTGCTGGGCGTGGTTTCCGATGCGGAAGTGGCCAGACGCCTAGGCGTGACGACGAAGGCGGTCAACCTGAAGCGGCACGAGCTTGGTATTGCATCGGCACGCGCACAGGGCAATGCGGGCTGTCACAAGTGGACCCCGGGCCAGCTTGCCTTGCTTGGCACATTACCCGACGAGGATCTGGCCAGGCAGATTGGATTGAGCGCGTATACCGTCACGCAGAAACGGCGCAGCCTGCGAATCGCTCCAGCGCCGCCGCGTGACACCTGGCGCGAAAAGGATATTGCCTTGCTCGGCACCCTGTCCGATGCCGCAGCTGCGCGAAGACTGGGTAGATCGGAATACGTCGTGCGCGTGAAAAGGTGCGCGCTTGGCATCCCGTCCACGCGCGGGCCCCGTGAGTGGAGCGCCGCGGAAATCGCTTTGCTCGGCAAGATAACCGACGCAGAGGTGGCGGCCCGGATCGGCGTGTCGAATACGGCCGTTCACAAGAAGCGCCAGGAGCTTCGCATCGCCCGTGCGCAGCACACGTGGACGGACGATGCCATCGCCTTGCTCGGAACCCTGTCCGATGCGCAAGTGGCGAAACGGGTGGGATGCTGCACCAAGTCGGCTAACCTGAAGCGGCGTGAACTTGGCATTCCTTCATGGCGATCCAATCAGCCTGAAAGTGATGCTGCGCCCAGGAAAGCAGCAGTGGCATTCAGCGGCCGAACCATGGGCGCCGATCGCACCGAATTACGCTCAGTGCCATGAAGCTTCCGTGAGGGAAGACAGCGAAAGCATCAATGAGGTGCATACGCAGCGCGAATGCGCGCCGGCGAGGTTCCGACGTCATGGCAACGCCCTGGGAGGCACCGGAAAAGCACCATTCTCGATGACGCGCTATATTTTTCAGACGCAGTCTACCCAGGCAGGTACGCATCGAACGATGCGTACCTGCCTGGCGGCCGCGTGGAGCATGCCCAGCGGTACTGGATGAATCGCCCCGTGGCCAGTGGCGACGCCGCGCACGATCCGTCGAGCCACGCCATGCTGTATGCGCTCGGCACCACCTACAACCTGAGCGCGCGCACGTTTCTCTACAGCACGGTGGCCTACGTGAACAACAGCAAGGCCGGCACCTTCTCGGTGTTCGCCACGCCGCGCGATTCGAGCTCGCCCTCGAGCCCGATGGCCGGCGAGTCGCAGACCGGAGCGTACATCGGCATGATGCACGTGTTCTGATTCCCGGTGATGAAAGCAGCGTCCTCACACGAAGGTTGAGATCATCATGTCCAGACAATCGGCATCGTCGACATCGACAGGATTCATCGGCGGCATCACGCTGGTATTCACCGCGCTCACCGCGCTTTATCTGCTGATAGGCGGCGCATGGCTGCTCTCGCTCGGCGGCTCCGCGTACTACGTCGTGACCGGCGTCGTGCTGCTCGTCGTGACGTTGCAACTGTACCGGCGCAGTCCCAGCGCGCTCGTGCTCTATGCGCTCGTGCTGGTCGGCACGGCGATCTGGTCGCTCTGGGAGTCGGGGCCCGACTTCTGGGCGCTCGCGCCGCGCTCTGGCGTGCTGGTTGTCTTCGGTGTGTGGCTGCTGCTGCTCGTGAGCTGGCGGCTGCAGGGCGCGAAGACGCTTGGCGTGAGCGCGCTCCTTGGCGCGCTCGTGATCTGGGCGGGCGTGCTGGTCTACGCGTGCTACCACGATCCGCAAACGGTGAACGGCACATTCGGCGCGTCGGCGGGCACGACGCCTGCTGCGAACCCCGACGGTATCGATCCCGCCGACTGGCCCGCCTACGGCCGAACGCAGGAAGGCACGCGCTATTCGCCGCTGCAGCAGATCACGCCGGAAAACGTGAAGAACCTGCAGGTCGCATGGACCTTCCGCACCGGCGACACGAAAGGCCCGAACGATCCGGTCGAGATCACCAATGAAGTCACGCCGCTGAAGATCGGCAATTTGCTCTATCTGTGCTCGCCGCACCAGAAGCTCTTCGCGCTCGACGCGCAGACGGGCGAGCTCAAGTGGAAGTTCGATCCGAAGCTGCAGGCCGATCCGTCGTTTCAGCACGTGACTTGCCGCGGCGTGTCGTATGTCGATCTCTCGGCCAATGAGGTGTCGGCGGAACCCGTTGCGGCCGCAAGCGATGTTGCCGGTGCAGCCTCGGATGTGAGCGCTGCCGCATCGGATACCGCGGCTGCGTCCTCTACGCAAGCCTCAGCGCCTGCCAGCGACACCGCCGCATCGTCCACGCAGGCCGCAGCGCCCGCGAGCGATGCCACCTCGGCGGCGCCGGCCGCGACATCGGCGAACGGCGCCTGCACGCGCCGCATCCTGCTGCCGGTGAACGACGGCCACCTCTACGCGCTCGACGCGATCACCGGCGAGCGCTGCGCGGGCTTCGGCAACAACGGCGATCTCGACCTCCAGCACGCCATGCCCGTTACCACGCCGGGCATGTACGAGCCCACCTCGCCGCCGGTCGTCACGAACACGGTGATCATCGTGGCGGGCGCGGTCGAGGACAACTTCTCGACGCGCGAGCCCTCCGGCGTGATCCGCGGCTTCGACGTGCGCACGGGCAAGCTGCTCTGGGTGTTCGATACGGGCGCGGAGGATCCGAACAAGATCCCGGGCCCGGGCGAGCACTACACGTGGAATTCCCCGAACTCGTGGGCGCCCGGCGCCTACGACGCGAAGCTCGACATCGTTTATCTGCCGATGGGCGTGAAGACACCGGACATCTGGGGCGGCGACCGCACGCCGCTCATGGAGCGCTACGCGAGCGGCATCCTGGCGCTGCATGCGTCCACTGGCAAGCTCGCCTGGTTCTACCAGACCGCGCACCATGACCTGTGGGACATGGACATGCCCTCGCAGCCGACGCTCGCCGACATCACCGACAAGGACGGCAACACCGTGCCGGTCGTGTACGGTCCCGCGAAGACGGGCAACCTGTTCGTGCTGGACCGCCGCACCGGCGCGCTCGTCGTGCCAGCGCCCGAAATGCCGGTGCCGCAGGGCGCGGCGCCCGGCGACCACGTCTCGCCGACGCAGCCGTTCTCCGAGCTCACGTTCCGCCCGAAGAATCTGCTCACCGATGCCGACATGTGGGGCGCCACGATGTACGACCAGCTCGTGTGCCGCGTGATGTTCCACAAGCTGCGCTACGAAGGCACGTTCACGCCGCCTTCGCTGCAAGGCACGCTCGTGTTCCCGGGCAACCTCGGCATGTTCGAGTGGGGCGGCATTGCCATCGACACGGACCGGCAAATCGCCATCGCCAATCCGATCGCGCTGCCGTTCGTCTCGCGGCTGATCCCGCGCGGCCCGGGCAACCCGATCGAGCCGGAGCCGGGCGCCAAGGGCAGCGGCACGGAGTCGGGCATCCAGCCGCAATACGGCGTGCCCTATGGCGTCACGCTCAACCCGTTCCTCTCGCCGTTCGGGCTGCCTTGCAAGCAGCCGGCATGGGGCTACATGGCCGCGATCGACCTGAAGACCAATGAGATCGTGTGGAAGAAGCGCATTGGCACGGTGCACGACAGCTCGCCGATTCCGCTGCCGTTCAAGATGGGCATGCCGATGCTGGGCGGCCCGATCGTGACGTCCGGCGGCGTGGCGTTCATTGGCGCGACGGCCGACAACTATATCCGCGCGTTCGACGTGAATACCGGCAAGGAAATCTGGCGCGCCCGTCTGCCCGCAGGCGGCCAGGCCACCCCGATGACCTATTCGGTCGACGGCCGGCAGTACGTCGTGATCGCCGCGGGCGGGCATGGCTCGTTCGGTACGAAGCTCGGCGACTACGTGATCGCCTACGCGTTGCCGCAGTAACGCGTGCGGTTTTGTACCCGCTCATGTGGACCGAGTGCGCCGCGAGGCGCACTGGTCACGCTCGCCATGTTCCTCGCGCTGGCGGCGCACGCCATGAGCGCGCATGCGCAAAGCGCGGTCACGCTTTACGGCGCGCTCGACACGAGCATCGAATTCACCAACCCGGGCGCGGGCTACGTCGCGCGCATGGACTCGGGCGCGTATCGCGGTTCGCGCATGGGCTTGCTCGGCGCCGAAGACCTCGGCAACGGCGTGAAGATTCTGTTCGACCTGGAGAACGGTTTCGGCTCGAACGACGGCACCTACGCCGTGAGCAATACGATCTTCAACCGCCAGGCGTGGGTTGGCGTGGGCACGCCTTACGGCACGCTGCGCGTGGGCCGACAATACTCGCCCATCTACATCCCGTTCAAGGGCGGGCTCGACGCGTTCGGCGCGGGCACCATCGCTTCGGGGCTCGACAATCTCTCGAAGATCACGCCGTACGAAAGCAACGCGATCACTTACCTGTCGCCCGAATTCCATGGCTTTTCGACGACGCTGATGACCGCGCTGCGCGACGCGAGCGATGCGGACGGCAACGGCATCGCAGGCAACATCGAAACCTTTGTGTATGCCAGCGGCCCGTTCCGCATTTCGTACGCGCATCAGCAGACGCACGGCGATGGCGCGCTGCGCGCGAATCTCGGCGGCGTTTCATACGTATACGGCACGATCACGGGCTTTCTCTCGTTCTTCAACGGCGACGGCGGCACGCCGCGCTATCACAACGACGGCGTCTCGGTCTCGGCGCGTTATGCGGTGAGCGCGCGCTTTCGGGCCTCGCTGGGTTACACGTATATGCGCGACCGTTCCGGCGGCGACAACAACGCCGACCAGTTCAGCGCGGCCTGCGAGTACGACCTCTCCGCACGCGTCCTGCTGTATGCGAGCGCAGGGTGGCTGCGCAACCGCGGGCAAGGCGAAATGACCCTGCGCGGCGTGAACGTCACGGGTCTTCCGCCATCATGGCCGGGGGCGACGGTGCGGGGTGTGCAGCTCGGAATGATCGACCGGTTTTAGGCGCCGGACCTGGCGGACTTGCGTGGCGAGTGCCGGACCATTGTGCCCACCCCATCTATGTGTGTAACGAAACTGGCGGGCTGCTGTTTGCCTCGCCCAGATCGAACGAGAAATTGAGCCCGATCGCGGGCCGTCTGTGCCCATAGCCGCCGTCGAAGAAAGGCATCACACGTGTCGGCGGTGCTCTCCCGGCGGAATCGAGCTGGGGGACGGCGATGTTGTCGATCCTGGCGCTGTCGAGAACGTTGTGCGCGGCCTTGGCCGCGAGGCTCGCGCTGTAAAAAAATGCGCCGCTTAGCGCGGTGCCCGCTGTGCCCACTTCCTGCGCTTGAGCGAGCACGCAAACCCATAGCGCCACACACACCGTCGTCGCACGCCGCGTCACTTTCATCGCATTGCTAACCGAATCCACCGTCTCTCTCCAAAGAGCCGGGAAGCCTGTGCTCGGCATCCCGGCAGATTCGACTTTACCGCCGCAGCATACGAATCAATCGAGAGAAGTGAAGACAATTCGGACCGCAAATTGTCTTATCCGCGCAACCATGATTCGACCCCGGAAATTCGCAAAAGACGGGGACGATGAAAGAGCCGCAAGTGCGGCGATGAAAATGCTGCGGTGCGGGAAACCGTGCCACGCAGCGGCCCGGCAACGTGTACATGCAGCCCCTTTCTGTCACCTCGCCGGTGCATAATGAACCTCCCGCCGATGCAGTCCATGGCCGTCCTTCCTGGAGTCCGCCATGCAAGTGAGAAACGAGGAATTCGTCACCCATCTGCTTTCCGACGTCGTGGAATTCGCGCGTGCGCGATTACCCGAACCCACCTTCCAGATCGTCGAACCCTTTCTGCGGCATTACTACGACTTCGTCGATGCAGAGGACTTGCGCAGCCGCAGCATCGCCGATCTCTACGGCGCCGCCATGGCGCACTGGCAGACGGCGCAGCGCTTCGTCCCGGGCGCCGAGCGCATGCGGGTCTACAACCCGATCCTCGAGCAGCACGGCTGGCATTCGGACCACACCGTGATCGAGATCGTCAACGACGACATGCCGTTTCTCGTCGATTCGGTCTCGATGGCCGTCAACAAGCTCGGGCTCGCGCTGCATTCGGTCATGCACCCGGTGTTCCGGCTCTGGCGCGGCCAGGACGGCACCATCGTGCGCACGGACGTGGGCGGGGTGGGCGCCGATGACGGGCAGTCGCAACTCGCCTCATTCATTCATTTCGAAGTCGACCGCTGCGGCGATGCAGCAAAACTCGAGGAGTTGCGTGCCGCTATCGCGAAGGTGCTGGGCGACGTGCGCGCGGCGGTCGAAGACTGGCCGAAGATCGTCGAGGTGGCGCGCGGCACGATCAAGACCATGAAGGCGCGCGAGAGCAGCGCGGAAGACGTCGAATCACGCGCGTTCCTCGAGTGGATGGTGGCCGACCATTTCACGTTCCTTGGCCAGCGCGATTACGCGCTCGTCGAGCACGGCGACGGGTTCGCGCTGCGCGGCGTGGAAGGCTCGGGCCTTGGCATCCTGCGCGAGTCGCTGCGCGCGCCCGGCGCGCCCGACATCACGCCGCTGCCGAGCGCCGCGACCGAGATCATCACCGGCGCGTGGCCCATCTTCCTGACCAAGGCGAACTCGCGCGCGACCGTGCACCGCCCCGGCTACCTCGACTACGTGGGCGTGAAGCTCGTGGGGCCGGACGGCAAAGTGTGCGGCGAGCGGCGCTTCGTTGGCCTCTACACCTCCACGGCCTATATGGTCTCGAGCTCCGAGATCCCCATCGTGCGCCGCAAGTGCGCGAACATCGTGCTGCGCGCGGGCTTCCTGCCCAAGGGGCACCTCGGCAAGTCGCTCGTGACCGTGCTCGAAACCTGGCCGCGCGACGAGCTCTTCCAGGCCGACGAAGACGAGCTCTTCGATGTCGCAATGGGCGTATTGCGGTTGCAGGAGCATCAGCGCACGCGCCTGTTCGTGCGGCGCGACCGCTTTGGGCGCTTCGTGTCCTGCCTCGTATACGTTTCGCGCGACAAGTACAACACGGATCTGCGCCGCCGCATTGCAAGCCTGCTCATGGAGGCCTTCAACGGCCAGTCGGTGGAATTCACGCCACTGCTATCCGAGTCGGCCCTCGCCCGTATTCATTTCGTTGTCCATGCGAAATCTGGCGAGATGCCCGACGTCGATACGCGCGAGCTGGAGGCGAGGCTCGTGCAGGTCACGCGGCGCTGGCAGGACGATCTCGCCGATGCCTTGCTCGACGCGTTCGGCGAAGAGCAGGGCACGCGGCTCCTGCATCGCTACGCCGACTCGTTTCCCGCGGGCTATCGCGACGATTATCCGGCGCGCACGGCGGTGCGCGACATCGAGCTCATCGAGCGCGTGCAGGGCACGCGGCGCATCGCGATGAATCTGTACCGGCCCATTGAAGCCGGGCCGCGCGCGTTCCGCTTCAAGGTGTATTGCACGGGCGAGGCCATTGCCTTGTCGCGCAGCCTGCCGATGCTCGAGCATCTCGGCGTGCGCGTGGACGAAGAGCGGCCGTACGTCATCGAGGCGCCGGGCTGCGAGAGCGCCTGGGTGCACGATTTCGGGCTCGAACTCGCCGACGACGCGGAGTTCGACATCGAACGCGTGAAGGACCTGTTCGAAGACGCATTCGAAGCCGTGTGGAGCGCGCGCATCGAAAACGACGACTTCAACCGTCTCGTGCTGCGCGCGTATCTGAGCGCGCGCGAAGTCACCATCCTGCGCGCGTACGCGAAGTACCTGCGCCAGGTGGGCTCGACGTTCAGCGACGCTTATATCGAACGCGCCCTGACCGGCAACCCCGCCATCGCGCGCCAGTTCGTCGAGCTGTTTCTGATCCGCTTCGACCCGGCCGTGGGCGATCTGGGCGAGGGGCGCGAGGCGCGCACGGAGCGCGCGCTCAAGGCTATCGAAAGCGCGCTCGACCAGGTGCCCAATCTCGACGAAGACCGCATTCTCCGGCAGTTCCTCGGGGTGATCAACGCGACGCAGCGGACGAACTATTTCCGGCGCGATGCGGATGGCGCTTTGCTCCCGTCGCTGTCGTTCAAGTTCAATCCGGCGAAAGTGCCGGGGCTGCCCGAGCCCAAGCCGATGTTCGAGATCTGGGTCTACTCGCCGCGCGTGGAAGGCGTGCACCTGCGCGGCGGACGCGTCGCGCGCGGCGGCCTGCGCTGGTCCGACCGGCGCGAGGATTTCCGCACCGAAGTGCTCGGCCTCATGAAGGCGCAGATGGTGAAGAACGTGGTGATCGTGCCGGTGGGCTCGAAGGGCGGCTTCGTGGTGAAGAATCCGCCGCCGCCCACCGATCGCGAAACGTGGATGCGCGAAGGCATCGCGTGCTATCAGACCTTCCTGCGCGGCCTGCTCGACCTCACCGACAACCTCGTGAACAACGCGATCGTGCCGCCCCCCGACGTGGTGCGCCACGACCCCGACGACCCGTATCTGGTGGTGGCGGCGGACAAGGGCACGGCCACCTTCTCCGACTACGCGAACGCGATCTCGAGCGAGTATGGCTTCTGGCTCGACGATGCCTTTGCCTCGGGCGGCTCGGTGGGCTACGACCACAAGAAGATGGCGATTACCGCGCGCGGCGCCTGGGAATCGGTCAAGCGGCACTTCCGCGAAATGGGCGTCGACACGCAGGCGACCGATTTCACCGTGGTCGGCGTCGGCGACATGTCGGGCGACGTGTTCGGCAACGGCATGCTGCTTTCGCCGCATATCAAGCTCGTGGCGGCGTTCGATCATCGGCATATCTTTCTCGATCCCAACCCCGACCCAGCGACGAGCTTCGCGGAACGCAGCCGGCTCTTCACGCTCGAACGCTCGAGCTGGGCCGACTACGACCCCGCGGCCATCTCGGCGGGTGGCGGCGTGTTCCCGCGCACCGTAAAGACGATCCCGCTTTCGCCCGCTGTGCAGAGTGCGCTCGGCATCGATGCGGCCGCGCTCACGCCCAACGAATTGATCCGCGCGATCTTGCTCGCGCCGGTCGATCTGCTTTACAACGGCGGCATCGGCACCTATGTGAAAGCCGTGCACGAGACCAATGCGCAGGTTGGCGACAAGGCGAACGACGCCGTGCGCGTCAATGGTGCGGACCTGCGCTGCAAGGTGGTGGGCGAGGGCGGCAACCTGGGCGTCACGCAGTTCGGCCGTATCGAGTTCGCGCAGCGCGGCGGACGCATCAATACCGACGCCATCGACAATTCCGCGGGCGTCGACTGCTCGGATCACGAAGTCAACATCAAGATCCTGCTGGGCCTCGTGGTGGCCGATGGCGAGATGACGATGAAGCAGCGCAACATGCTGCTCGCCGACATGACGGACGAAGTCGGGCTGCTCGTGCTGAGCGACAACTACTACCAGACCCAGGCGCTCTCGATCGCGGGCCGCTACAGCGCGGAACTGCTCGACGCGGAGACGCGGTTCATGCGCTGGCTCGAACGCGCGGGCCGTCTGAACCGCGCGATCGAATTCCTGCCGACCGACGAGGAAATCACGGAGCGCCAGAGCGAGAAGCTCGGCCTCACGTCGCCGGAGCGCGCCGTGCTGCTCGCCTACAGCAAGATGTGGCTCTACGATGCGTTGCTCGAATCGGACGTGCCGGAAGACCCGCTCGTCGCACATTTGCTGATCGACTACTTTCCGAAGCCGCTGCAGCAGCGCTTCAGCGAACCGATGCAGCGCCATCCGCTGCGCCGCGAGATCCTTGCGACGCATCTGACGAACGCGCTCGTGAACCGGGTGGGCTGCGCGTTCGTGCATCGCCTGATGGAGGAAACGGACGCGCAACCCGGCGATATCGTGCGCGCCTGCATCATGGCGCGCGACGTGTTCGACCTGAACGACGTGTGGCGCGACATCGACGCGCTCGACAACCGCGTGCCCGACGACGTGCAGGCGCGCATGTTCGTCGACGTCGCGCGACTGCTCGAACGCGCGGCGCTCTGGTTCCTGCGGCATTTGCAGTCGGGCGCCGTGGACGACGGCGGCACGCTGCTCGCGCGTTGCCGCGACGCGGCACAGCGGCTCGCGCCACAATTGCCGGCGTTGCTGCCCGCCGCCGATCTCGAAGCGTTGTCGGCGCGTCAGGCCGAGCTCGTGAACGCCGGCGTGGAAAGCGCGTTGGCCGTGCGCGTGGCGAGTGGCGAGACTTCCATCGCACTGCTTGATATTGCCGATGTGGCGGCCGCCTGCGATCGTCCGCTCGAGCACGTGGCGGCAGCGTATTTCGCGCTGGACACGCGCCTGAATTACGGCTGGATCGGCGAGCGCGCGGCGGCGCTGCCGACACCCACGCATTGGGACACGATGGCGCGCGCGGCGGCGCTTGCGGAGGTCGCGCGCCTCAAGCGTGCGCTCACGACCAACGCACTCGCGCAGGCCCCCGACACGGAGGATGCGCAAGCGCTCGTGGATGCCTGGTGCGAGCAGCACGAGGCTGCGCTCGAGCGCTATGGACGCCTGCTCGCCGAGTTTCGCGCGACGAGCGGCGTGAGCCTTTCGGTGCTGCTGGTGATCGTGAGGGCGATGGCGGCGCTGGAGCGGCCTTGAGGCGTAGGGCGTCATACGGGAGCCGCTGAATGCCTATGCGGTTCCCGTGCTGCTCGAAGCGTGGGCATAGGCCGCGTCAATAGAAAATACGGTTTGAGCGGGGTGAATGGGCTTAATCCGTATGCCGATTTATGTATAAATACTTTCAATAATGCATAAACGCTTTCATTTGGCAATATGGCGCCGACGGCGTGGAATCGTAGTCTTTCTTGCAGATATATCCTCTGAAGTCACGATCCGGCTGATGAGCAAGCAAGACGCTTGCTCATATTTTGTGCACTCTGCACGACTCGCCGTCCACCGGCGAGTTGACCACACCATCACCCGCACAGCCCACGATATTTCGCGTTGACTGGAATCTCCATTCACTTCTCTGCTTGATACAAATGACTTTTCAAGTTTTGGAAAAGTCTCTGCATCAACATGACGCGCTATTTCGTTCAACCGTAATTCGAGCGATTTGCACAAGGAATAGAGCTTCGTCAAAGCGTTAAATGAATTACGCGATGGTTTGACAAAAACGTAGGTCGCCATTGGGGGTGCCATGCGATGCTGGCGCTCCAGACAGGATGGCACGAAAGCCGCGCTTGCACATGCGATTCGCGCCGTTCGGCATGACCATGAAAAGGAACCATTATGTCGTGGCTGACAGACACACTTCGGCATTACCCCGAGATCGCCATTTTTCTTTCACTCGGCATCGGTTACTGGGTGGGCGGCAAAAGCTTCAAGGGCTTCAGTCTCGGGGCCGTTACGGCCACGCTTCTCGCGGCAATCGCAATCGGCCAGCTCGGCATTACGGTGTCGGCCAACGTTAAGTCGGTGTTCTTTCTGATGTTCCTGTTTGCCGTCGGCTATGGGGTGGGGCCGCAATTCGTGCGCGGCATCGCGAAAGATGGCTTGCCGCAAGCCTTGTTCGCGGTCGTGCAGTGTCTGCTGTGTCTCGCGGCGCCCATCGTCGCTGCGAAGTTCGCCGGCTACGACCTGGGCTCCGCCGCAGGCTTGTTCGCCGGTTCGCAAACCATTTCGGCCTCGATGGGGCTCGCAACGGATGCGATCAACCGGCTCCATCTGCCGGCGGATCAGGCCAAGGCGCTGCTCGACGCCATGCCTACCGCCTATGCGGTCACCTATATCTTCGGCACGATCGGCTCGGCCATCATTCTCGCAACGCTCGGACCACGGCTGCTCGGCATTGACCTGCCCGCGGCATGCAAGGAATATGAAGCCACCCTCGGCGGCAAGGGCGCCGGCGCGCAGGAAGGCCGCGAATGGCATGACTACCAGCTGCGCGCCTATCGCATCGCCGCCGACAGCCCGTTCATCGGCCAGACGATCAGCCAGGTGGAAGCCGCCGAGCCCGCGGGCGTGCGGCTCTTCATCGAGCGCGTCAGACGCGCGGGCGCCGTCACGGAAGCCACGCTGGACTTCGTCTTGCAAGCAGGCGATATCGTGGCGGTCGCTGGCCCTCGCGATCAGCTCGTGGCGAGACTCGGTTCGCGCGGCGACGAAGTCGAAGACGCCGATCTGCTCGCGGTCACCACGGAAGGCGTGGATGTCTACGTGACCAGCAAGGCGGTGGCCGGCAAGACGCTGCAGGAGTTGGCGAACCTGCCCGGCGCACGCGGCATCTACCTCAAGAAGATCAAGCGGGGGCCGACCGAAACGCAGATCCCGGTATTACCCAATACGAAGCTCGAACGCGGCGACACCATCACGATCGTGGGCAGGACGCAGGACACCACCGCGGCCGCCAGGGCGCTAGGCGTTCTCGACCGTTCCACCACGGTGGCCGACGTTGCCTTCGTGAGCCTCGCCATCACGGTAGGCGCCTTGATTGGCGCAATCGTGATCAACGTGCACGGCATTCCGCTCACGCTCTCCACGGCGGGCGGCGCGCTCATTGCCGGGATCGTGTTCGGCTGGCTGCGGGCGATCCATCCTACCTTCGGACGTATTCCCGAACCTACCGTCTGGTTCATGAACTCCGTGGGCCTGAACGTCTTCATCGCCGTGGTTGGCATCACGGCAGGCCCGGGATTCGTCGCCGGCTTGCAGCAACTCGGCATCAGCCTGTTTCTCTGGGGGATTTTCGCTACGGCGGTTCCCTTGATCATCGGCATGTTCATCGCGAAGTATGTGTTCAAGTTCCACCCCGCAATCCTGCTCGGCGTATGCGCGGGCGCACGAACCACAACGGCCGCACTGGGAATGATCTGCGACGCGGCACGCAGTCAGGTGCCCGGACTCGGCTATACGGTGACCTACGCGGTCGGTAATACGCTCCTGACGATTTGGGGAATGGTGCTCGTGATGATCCTGAGCTGATGGTTGGACGTGTTGGACATATCGGATGTTTCGCTAACTAATCAATCGGAGCAAGTAGATGAATTCAGGAAACGACAACGCAACACAGGCGAAAAAGCTGGCCGCTCTGAGCCCGTTCGAACTCAAGGACGAACTGATCAAGGCTGCCGGTGGCGGGGCGACCGCGCGGCCCGCGGCAAATCTGCCGATGCTCAACGCTGGCCGCGGCAACCCCAACTTCCTGGCCACGATTCCGCGCCACGGCTTCTGGCAGCTCGGCCTGTTCGCCATGCGCGAATCGGAGCGCTCGTTCGCGTATATGCCTGAAGGCGTGGGCGGCTTCCCGCAGCGCGAAGGGATCGTCGAGCGCTTCGACCTGTTCGTGCGCGAGAGCAAGGGGCAGCCCGGCATCGACTTCCTGGCCGGCGCGGTGTCATACGTGCGCGACCAGTTGGGCCTTTCGGCTGGCGATTTCCTCTATGAGATGTGTGAAGGCATCCTCGCTTGCAACTATCCGGTGCCGGACCGCATGCTCAAGCTCTCCGAGATCATCGTCGGCCAGTACCTGCGCCGCGAGATGATCGGCAAGCATCCGTTCGTGGGCGAGTTCGACGTGTTCGCGGTGGAAGGTGGCACGGCGGCCATGGCGTACATTTTCAACACGATGCGGGAGAACTTCTTCATCAAGCCGGGCGACACCATCGCGCTTGGCATGCCGATCTTTACGCCGTACATCGAGATTCCGGAACTTAACGACTACCAGCTCGACGTCGTGCACCTGAACGCGACCGTCGAGAACAACTGGCAGTACTCGAAGAAGGAACTCGACAAGCTGCGCGACCCGAAGGTGAAGGCGTTCTTCCTCGTGAACCCGAGTAATCCGCCTTCCGTGAAAATCGACGAGGCGAGCCTCGAGTACATTGCCGAGATCGTCAAGGAGCGCCCGGACCTCATCATCCTCACCGACGACGTGTACGGCACGTTCGCCGACAACTTCGTCTCGCTCTTCGCACTGGCGCCGAAGAATACGATTCTCGTGTACTCGTATTCGAAGTACTTCGGCGCGACGGGCTGGCGCCTGGGCGTGATCGCGACGCACCGCGAGAACGTGCTCGACGCTGCGCTCGCGAAACTGCCGAAAGCGCAGAAGCAGGCGCTGCACAAGCGCTACGAGTCGATCACGACCGACCCGGACAACCTGAAATTCATCGACCGCCTCGTAGCCGACAGCCGCACCGTCGCACTGAACCATACCGCCGGTCTCTCCACGCCTCAGCAAGTGCAGATGGTGCTGTTCTCGCTGTTCTCGCTCATGGACACGCCCGACGCTTACAAGAATGCACTCAAGCGCCTGATCCGCAGCCGCAAGCGCGCGCTCTTCGAGACGATCGGCATTCCATTGAAGGAAGGGGATCCAAACGTAGTCGACTACTACACGCTGCTGGACCTCGAGTACTTCGGTGAACGCGCCTACGGCCGCGAGTTCGTCGACTGGCTGCTCAAGAACACCGAGCCTTCCGAACTGCTGTTCCACCTTGCCAAAGATGCCCATGTCGTGCTCCTGCCAGGCCAGGGCTTCGGCACGCCGCATCCATCCGGACGCGTGTCGCTGGCCAACCTGAATGAGGTCGACTATCGCGCGATTGGCAAGGCGATACGAACGCTCCTTCACGAATACGTGGAGCGCTTCTGCGCGCAGACAGGCAAGCACGTCTCGCGGTAAGCCTGGCGACGCCTCGCCCGACCCGTTCCTTCGGCTGAGGCAGTGCTGGTGGTCACGACGCGTCCGTCCACGCGGACGCAAACTGAAAGGAGTATTCAGATGTCCTTAGATATCGGGAAGATTACCCCGTACGACGAATTCAACTTCGAGGTGCCGCAAAACGCGTTTCCCAAAACGGGGATGTCTGCGCGGGCTGCGGCCGCGCTGGTCGAAAGCGATGAATGGACGGACACCAATCCGGTCCTGAACATGTCGTCGTTTGTGACGACCTTCGCCGAACCCGAAGCGCTGGAAACCGCCAAACGCAATATCTTCAAGAACTATATCGATCACGACATGTACCCGCAGTTGTTCGCGATGGAAACGCGAATGGTGCGCTGGCTCCACAAACTGTGGAACGGCCCGGGCGACGTGGAGCCGTACGGGACGGCGACAGTGGGTTCGTCCGAGGCGTGCATGCTTGCGGGCCTCGCGCACAAGTGGAACTGGCGGCAGCGCCGCGAAAAGGCCGGCAAGGACGCAAGCCGGCCGAACCTCGTGACCGGCGGAAACGTGCAGATCGTCTGGAAGAAGTTCATGCGCTATTTCGATGTCGAGCCACGCATCGTCCCGCTCAAGCCCGGCAAGTACCGCCTGACCGCCGACGATCTCGACCAATATGTCGACGAGAATACGATTGCCGTTGTCGCCATTGCCGGGCAGACCTTTACCGGGGAGGACGACGACTTCGCCGGCATCCATGCGTGGCTGGACGACTACGAACGGCGCACGGGGATGTCGGTGCCGATGCACATCGACGGCGCGTCGGGCGGCTTCATCCACCCGTTCCTCTATCCGGATTACAAGTGGGACTTCCGCTTGCCGAGGGTGCAATCGATCAATGCCTCGGGGCACAAGTACGGCCTCACACCGCCCGGGCTTGGCTGGGTCGTTTTCCGCGACCGCAAGGTATTCAACGAGGACCTGGTGTTCTACGTGAACTATCTGGGCGGTGAAATGCCCACGGCGACGCTGAATTTCAGCCGCAATGGCTTCCAGTTGGCTGTCCAGTACTACCAGTTCCTGCGCCTTGGATTCGAGGGCTACAGACGCGTCATGCAGCACACGCTCGACAACGCGCTCGCGCTGCGCGAAATGCTCGTGAAAAGCGGCTATTTCACCATCATGAACGACACGCAGCGCATTCCGGTGGTGGCCGTCACGCTGGACAAGAAAATCACCCGCTTCAATGAATTCGACGTGTCGAACAAGGTGCGCGAGAAGGGCTGGGTGCTATCGGCCTATACGATGCCGCCCGACGCGGAAGCGGTAAGGAGCCTGCGCGTTGTCGTGCGTCCTCACATCAACCTCAACGTTGCGAGCAATCTCGGACGCGACATCATCGAAGCTTGCCGATACCTCGAGGAGCACGGCGGCCACGCAACGCCGCCGGCGCTGCATGGGCATGCGCATCTGAAAGGCTCGTCGGCCAAGTGCTGAGCCCGGCCCCGCGGCCGGCCCACCTGGTTTGGCCGCGGGGTCTTACCGGCAAGGAGCGGCTTGTTGTTGCGCCCCGGAAATGCCAACATGCCGACAAAACGCGCCGGCCCAACATCCGCGCCAATTTCCCGTTTTGCAAGAGAATAGGGGACTCGACAGTCAGCACAAGGCGCCCAGCGATGAGTCCCGATCCCACCACAATCGACCAGGCCAGCCTGAATCTGGTGCAGATGTTTGGCGTCCTGATCGGCGGGCTGGCGCTTTTCCTGCTCGGGCTGCAATTCATGACCGGAGGCTTCAAGGCCATTGCCGGCTCGAGGCTCCAGATGCTGCTCGGCGTACTCACCGCAAACCGGTTCCGTGGCGTAGTGGCCGGCGCGCTGGTGACGGCGCTGTTGAATTCGTCCACGATCACCACCGTATTGATGGTCGGATTCGTCTCCGCCGGCTTGATGACCCTGGCCCAGTCGGTTCCGATGATCATGGGCGCGAACATCGGCTCGACGATCACGGCGCAAATCATCGCCTTCGACGTTTCCAGACTGACGCCGTTCATGCTGGCGATCGGCTTTGCCATGTACGCGTTCGGCAAGCGCGAGCTGGTGCGCAGGATCGGCGAAGTCGTGATGGGGCTCGGGCTCCTGTTTCTGGGCATCGAGTTCATGGGCGACGCCACGCGTCCGCTGCGCACGTACCCGCCATTCATCGATGCCATGCAGAACATGGAGCACCCGTTGCTGGGCATCCTGGTGGGCGCCGCTTTTACCGCGATCGTACAAAGTTCCGCTGCAACGCTAGCCATCGTCATCGCCCTGGGCGCACAAGGGTTGATGCCGCTCGAGGCGGGCATTGCGCTGATTCTGGGCGCGAACGTGGGCACTTGCGGAACGGCTCTGTTGGCCTCGATAGGCAAGTCTGCCGAAGCCATCCAGGTGGGCGTGGTGCACCTCATATTCAACGTGCTGGGTGTGCTTTTCTGGGCCTTTTTCATTCCACAAATGGCCGAACTGGCGCGCTTCGTCTCCCCGTCGTACCCCGAGTTGCAAGGCGTTGCCCGCCTGGCTGCCGAAACGCCGCGCCAGGTTGCCAACACTCACACGATATTCAGCGTGACAAACACGCTGGTGCTGATCTGGTTCTCGGGGTGGATCGCGCGGCTTGCGCGCATGATCGTCCGTACGCGGACGCCGGCAACGAAGCCGCTTGGCGATCCGGCTTACCTCGATGAAACGTCGTTGGGCGTGCCTTCGCTTGGGCTACAGCGCGTTCGCCTGGAGGTGAGCCGCTTGGGCAATGAAGTGGTCGACATCGTCCGTGATGGTACACACGTCGTGGTGAACGGATCGATTGAAGAGATCAACGCGTTGCTGGACCGGGACAAGGAAGCCGACCGGCTCTCGGCCGAAATTCTTCACTACGTCGGACGGCTCTCGAAGGCTGAGCACTCGGAACAGGAAGGGCTGCAGATGGTGGGTTTTACCCAGGTCGTCGCGAATCTCGAGAACATCAGCGACATTATCGGCACCAATTTGATGGCGGTGAGCCAGCAGCGCTTGACCGAGCGTATCGAGCTCACGCGGCTGAACGAGATCGCGAACTCACGTTTTGCCGAAGTCGTGATGCAGAATCTGGCGGCGATCGTCGAGACGATTGGCGAAGCCGGTGCGATTGTCGGGGCGCAAGGCATCGGGACGAAGGGCGAGATCAAGACGCTCGCGGCGCAGGCGCGGCAAGTCATCCTGGGTGATCTGCAACTCGCGCAGAAATCGGAGGTGCTGGACTATCAATTGGCTGTCGACATGATCGAGGAATACAAGCAGATCGCGCGCCTCTCACGCGGGATAGCCAAGGTTGTTGGGGAGATGCGGGGGAAAACTGAGCTCAGCGAGTGAGGAAATATCGGGGTTCGGTACGCTTGAATTTATCCGTCAATTTATTGCAAGCATCAAGCCCTTCATATGCTTTGGCTCATCAATATCTAAAGCATTACTGATTAATCATTACACCGGAGGCGACTGGGTCAAAGCTACCTCCCGAGTCCGCTCCGCGCCTGGCAACGGCATAGGAAAGCAGCTTCTGCGCCTCGCGGCTCGATACGTCGACACTCCGGGCGTGACTTGCGTTATCCCACACGCATGTCCACCGTCCCTCGCGTGCGCATTGCCGCGCGTAGTCGAGCAAGGCGTCACGCTCATGTTCTCGCGAAACCAGCTCGGCCCGCAGCTGCAGCGCTTCCCCGTTGCCAGGCTGCGCGGCAAGCGCGACCATGACAGCTCTGCGCGCCGGCCATAGGCTGTTCCTGTCGAGGCTTGCGCGCGCTCGGGCGACACTTCCGGCAACATCGGCGCCCGCACCGGTGTTGTCTTCACGCAAGTAGGTGCCCTCGTCGGCAATATCATCTCCGGTAGCGGCGTATTGCCTGGCGCTATGCCTATGCGCCGTGTGGATTGGCGCCTGCGATAGACGATGTGCCGGCGTGGATGCGACCACTGGCTGAGCGGTGCCATTCGCAGCTTCGCCGCTCGCCGGAACCGCAAGCGCACGCGACTGCTCGCGCACGGCCCCCTGTATCGCCAGAGCTTCGGGGGTCCGTTCCCGTTGGTCGTAACGCGAGATCCCGTACGCGGTAAATACGAGCGCGAACACCGCTACGCTGGCGAACGCATAGTAGGGCGACAGCGAGTGATGCGCGGCCGCTTCGCTTGCTGCCGCGCCACGAGACACCGCGGCGCGCTGTTTCGCACCGCACTCGGGACAAAATTTCATGGCCCCATTGAGCCGGGTCCCACAGCTGGGACACTGCCGCGAATCAGGGCCATCTCGGCGAGATTGATTGAACATTGGCACGCTACGACTTCGATAGATCCAGTTGGCCGCCGCAGTCCGCGGGCACATCGCAGAGGGGGATGAGTGGCGCGCAATCGATGGCGAATATCGCGTGTTACCGCGTGGTGGAAGAAAGCGTTGCCTCGAATATGGACTACTTCGCCGCGTAGATCAATGCGAGAATCCGCCAGGACCGCGACCTGAAGCAGCGGGACATACTCTATGTGTGCATCTGATCTGCTCAGGCGCACGTGATCTGGAGCCGAAAACCGGCGCCCGGATACCTGTAAATGTAGGTATCCTGATTAAATATCCTGTTCGACTGTGACAATGACTGTCCAGCCGTGCCATGAGGCGAGGCGCTCCTGGAATCAGCGCGATCACATGCCGCGCTCATCCGGTGACGGGAAGAGGCCAATTGCTGCTCGAGTAGGGTGCCGCATCGGGTGATGTCCCGCTTCGTGAACGGCGGCACGATCATCGCAGGATGTCTGCCAGGTCGTTGAGCGAGATCGGTTTGATGAGCCTGTAGTCGAATGGGCTGCCGCAGGTCGTCTGTTCGCCTTCGCCCTGACTGTATCCGGTCACCGCGACAAACCGGGTCATCGAGCACCGGACGCGCTCGCGCAGCAGCCGGGCCAGTTCCGCGCCGCCCATCCCGGGCATCGCGAGATCAATCAGGGCAACATCGGGTGTAAAGGTTTCGACGATTAAAAGCGCTTCAGCGCCGCTTTGTGCCCGTCTCACGTCGTGGCCATCCAGTTCGAGCAGCGTGCCGAGTGCCTCCGCCGCGTCTGCATTGTCATCGACAACAAGCAGGCGCAGCGGCGCGACTGCCGGCGCAGGCGTGGCATCCTGCCCGGACGGCCGCGCACACGCAATCGGCAGGCGTACGACCACCCGGGTTCCCTTGCCTTCACCGTCGCTGGAGATGTCAATGTCGCCATGGTGGGCGTCAACGAGATACTTCACGACCGCGAGGCCGATACCCAAGCCGCCCTCTGCGCGTGTGCGCGCGGAAGCCGACTGCGAGAACATGTTGAATACGTACGGTTGCAGTGCCGGCGTAATCCCGAGGCCGTTGTCGCGCACCGTGATGACGACCTCTTCGCAGTCTGTATGGGGCACGGGTCGGTCGCCGATGTCGGGCGCCTTCACTGATACGTCAATTTCGCCGCCGGGCGGCGTGTACTTTACTGAATTGGTCAGAAGATTCGTGAGAATCTGTATCACCCGCGCGGCGTCGGCGTAGACATGAACCGGGTAGGGCGGCAGATTGACGGCCAACCGCTGTTGCCGGTGGTCGGCCTGCACTTTCACGGCTCTCACGGCATCACCGACGATGTCCTGCAGCAGAGCACAGGAGCGATGCATCGAGAGCTTGCCATGGCGCATCCGTGAGAGGTCCAGCAGGTCGTCAACGAGGCGTCGCAACTGCGCGATCTGCCGGTCGGCGACGTCCAGCGCCGAGAGTGCGGTACCGTTGTCGTTGCAGACTTTGCGCAGCACCTTGAGTTCGACCTCGATGGGGGTGAGGGGATTGCGCAGTTCGTGGCCGAGCGTGGCGATAAAATTGTCCTTGTGTTCCTCAGCCAGGGCAAGGGCATGGTTCGCCGCCTCGGCCGCCAGCGCATGGCGCCGTGCTTCCGACTCGGCTCTCGCAATCGCCAGTGCGGCACACGTGAAATTCGCAAGTCCGGTCAGGATTCTGCGATGCTCTGCATCAAACCGGTGTTGCTTATCACAGGACATGACCCACAGGGTGCCCCACGGTTCGGGCAGACCCGGAATCGGCACCACGAGTTGCTCGACGACATCGGGTAATTGTGCATATTGCGTCGTGAAGTGGCGCTTCGGGTACGCAAAGAGCTGACTGGTGCCAAGCTCGAGCGTCAGTCCATCCGGACTGTCGTCGGCAGGAATGGCTGCCAGCGCCCCGGCGTCCAGGCCGCCATCGAGCGTCTTGCAGTGAAAACACTGTGTGCCTCCGGCGTTCTCGATGAGGTCGATGCCGGCGAGCGTCGCTCCACACAATTCGCGTGCCAGGCGCGCCAGTTCCCGCAACATGGCCCCGGCCGACGTGGTCAGCGCGTGGGCGAGGCTGTGGAGTGCCTCGTTTTCCGCCGCGAAATCCGCGACACGACGTGCTCGCTGGTCGAGCGCGGCGGTAGCGAGTACGCCGGACCGCTTTGCGCGGTCAACGGCGGCGGATGATGTCGATCGGGCCATCTTCCATTTCCTTCCGGCAAGATGCAAAGCCGGGTGGCGGCATGCGGACCTGAAAACGAACAGCCGAAACTGAATTGTAGGCCTCGCAAGACCACGGGGTACGTGTCTTGCTTCTCCAAATGGTATGACCAGAAGACATGGGGGCTTACCATGGCTACTGTCCTGCTCGCAGATGATGACCGGCAACTTCTGCGCGCCTTTCAGACCGTTCTCGAGACGGAAGGGTTTCGCGTGCTCACGGCACCGGACGGGGAAACGGCGATGGCGATTGTCACCGCTGAACACCCGGACATTGTCGTCACGGACTACATGATGCCGAAGGTCGATGGCGTGGAGCTTTGCCGACGATTGAGGGCCAATCGTGCCACAGCCGGCATTCCCGTTGTCGTCATCACGGCCGCGTTTACCGTGCCCCGTGACGGATGGAGTGCGTTATTGACGAAGCCAGTCGGCATTGCAGATCTGCTTTCAGCCATCAGGTCCTTGCTGTCGGGTGCGCCGTCCATCACTGCGCAGAAGTCCCGTAACGACGCGTAGGCTGCGAGCGTGCGGCACCCGTAGTGCCGGACAGATTAAACCCGCAGCGCACGCATGGTTGGCGCTGTAGGGCGGTTATGCGCGCAGGTTCTGAGGGCACGGCCCGATGCCAGTGGGATCCTGGTGGCGGCAATTGAGTAGTTATACTTATCATCAAGTCACTCTTTGGTTCCTCCAGCTTGATCATCTGGAGTTCGATATCGTCCGCTGAACTAGCCGGTGACTTCGGGCACGCACGTTGCGGCATGAAGTGCATCATCGTTCGACAAGTCACGGAGGCATTATGCTCAGCACCTTGCTTCTTATCGTCCTGATCCTGCTGCTGATCGGTGCCGTGCCGGCATGGCCGTACAGCCGGTCGTGGGGCTACGCGCCATCCGGCACGCTGGGGATCGTGGTTGTCATTGTTGTCGTGCTCCTGTTGATGGGAACGATCTAGTGACGGTGGTGAGAGTCGTAGTCCTCGGGATTAGAGAGGCAGCCGCTCCTTAAGCTGCCGGGGCAATCGGCCATTAGTGTCAACACGAGAATCCTCTTGATGCCGCCTCGCTGCCGAAGCGGCTTTTTCCTGCGCTGCTTCGCGCAGCAGCCTGGTGACAGACCGCATCAGAGCCCCCTGACACGCTCCCAACCGTGACGGACAGCAGCTTTGAACCGCGCCCAGGCGCTATCTGGATAGTGTGATTCCCAATGCTCGCGCGCACTCGGCTCAATCAACTGCCAGTCATGCCCGCGATATCGGTCGTCTTGTGCAAGCGCGGCTCCGTGCGCGCAGGCCCGCCGATACTCATCGTACGACATGCCGGTATGCGCGTAGTGAGCCTCATAGTCTTTCCGAAACTCATCTTCGCTGGGGGCGCTCGCCAGCGGCGCTTCCTTGATTGGATCGCCCACGACACCCGGCCTGGACGTCTGCGTGGACACGCCTGTGCGGCCATCGGGCGATGGCACTGCGCGAGACTGCGCGTAACCTGATATGCCCATTTTCACGGAACCATTGCGCCATCCACTGCTGCGTTCATCGATGTCGGCTGCGCCCGCGCGGCACATCACGTCACGGGCCAGATCGACTTGCATTTCGGAAACGTCCGCGCTGACAAGCGCTCCGCCGCGGCGAATCCATTCCCTGTAGTCCTCAGTTTCCGGCGGATACGCGCCGCGCTTGAAGAGCCGTGCAAATAATTGCTCGAGTTGATCGAATACAGGCTTGCGATGGCGCACATCGCCCCCGCCCGGTGTATAGACACGCGGTCCTTTTTCGACGGCGGCGACCGACATCGAATAAACGGCAATATCGGCTTGCGCAACGCCAGCGTCGCCTAGCGCTCGCTGTGCCGTACAGGCGTCCACGTAGCTGTCGTACACGCCCAACACGGTTTGTCTCATGACTGTCTCCCTGCGGAATCGGCCTGCGGCGATTTCGTCGCCATGTGAAAAACAGTCGCAACAGGTGTGCCCGAGCCAAACTCAACGCCACCGCAGTTTTGGGTTGGCGTCAGCGTGAACAGAAGTTCATGGTTGTGGGCCTGGATGGATTTTCTCCCATCGTGCATCTCGAGAGGCCACCTACCCAAGTCTCGTTTTGGCGGGACAGATGCATCAAATTCCGCTACCAACAGACCAATCAGGCATGGAAGCTGCGTTTCCGGACATGGCGGTGCACGTCTGGATGACTACGCGTGCCGTCGCATTGCTGCCGGCCCTGGTGCGCGTCGCGCAACGGAGCCTGCATGCGTGTTCACACGAGAACAGGGGAGGTCTTCATGCACCGGTCAATGTTAATCGCAATTATGTTGCCGCTGGCGCTCGGCGGCTGTCTTTCCTTCAGCAGTAGCGACCCGAGTCCACCGCCGCGCACGACGGTCGTGGTGCCGGCGCAGTCGACCGTCACCACGCCGGCTCCGGTATGCAGTCCTGCGCCTTGCTAGGTCCGGGCGTTTTCGCGGCGAAAGCGCAGGGCTCGACATGAGGAACACTCGAAGCTCCGGCCGGCGCAAGCGGCAGGGCGGCGCTCGAATGCCGGGCCTGGCGCATCACGGCGCTGGCGAACAACACGGCATCGTCGATGGGCAAACCCGCCGAACGCAATCCGCGCGCAGTCCAGGTGTTGCAAGTGTGAAAGGCATCGTAAGTGCCTGTGGCAGCGTAGAACACGCTTCCTGGGTAAGGACCGGCGCCGAGGCGCACTGGATGGCCCGCCGTATCGGTGCGTAGCGATGCCCGCAAATAGCTTTGTAGACCGTCTCTGCCGGTGGCGCCGATTGCGAGGTGGACTACGTTAGGTGTACCAAAGGCCTGTTCGGGCGATGCGCGTAGCGCAGTCATCAGAAGCGCGGCTTGACTCGGAAGCAGGGCCGAGAGCATCGTGAGCGGGTCATGCCGACGCTCGACGACATACTGGCGCTCACCAAAGCCGAAACAGAGAAACCGGGCGCCGTCGAAACCAAGAGTCAGTGCGGCAAGCGACGCATCCATGTCTTCGCTACGAACGCAAATATCCGTATGCCAGTCGCGCTGGACCAAGTCGATGGTGGTCGCGGCGGGCCCGTTTAAGGCCGTGGGTATCGCAGGCGGCATGGGTGGTGTATCGGCGCACGCGGCGAGCAGGCCCCCGATTGCCGTGCATAGAGCGGCGGCGAGGATACGTCCAATCGTTGCGCAGTTTTGGGTAGCGTTCTCGCGCGATCCGGATGGCGCGCGTGTGCTCATGGCAGTCGTCAGAGCAGGCCCAGGATTCAGCACACTGCAGTGACCTGAGTTCCACTTTGGGCACGAGGAATGCGTTTCGATTCGCAACGATCCACGGCTTTGCGAGGACGCTATGGGCATTCAATCAACCGGATGGTTTCCACTGAATCAGTATGCGCCTGTCCGTGACGGGTGGTACGAGGTTCGGCTTGTGAGCGGGGACACGGCATTTGCGAATTTTGATGCCGGTGAGTGGACGCAAAAGCCGCCGCTCGTTTTTACACACTGGCGCGGCCTGCGCTCCGATCCGGCCAGGTCCGGCGAAGCCGAAACGATCGATGCGGCCGCGACGGCCGCTGTAGGCGTGCGCGCGGCATGGAATGCATTCTTTCCTGGACAAGGCGACGAGCAGCATAAGCCGCTCGACGCGACTCACAGCACTTCGAAGGGCGGAAACAAGTGACACGGTGGGCTCCAGCGCGATAGTCATGGGGGAACTGGGCCCGCTCACTCTCGGCCCATGATTTTACATAAGATAAAAACTAGTCGTTGCGGAAGCTAACTTTAGCTGGCGTTACACCTGTGGGAGCCAAGTCCCACAAGCGTTAGCGGGTAGCGCCAGCAGTCGAAAACCCTTGGAAAAAATTTCCAGGGCGTGCATCCAAACGCCACGCGTTTCGGCATCTTTCGCGCTCTCGACCCTTGCGGACGCAATCACTTCAAGCGGATCAGTCCCAAGAATCTCGGCGACTCGGATCGCCGTCTTTTCGTCAAAAACTGACTGCTGGTTGCGGTACTTACTAACCGCGCCGCGCGTCACGTTCAGCGCCTTCGCCGCAGCGTAATCGGAGGGCAGGTCGAGGCGGATCTTCACCGCGTCGAGCCATTCGACTGTCGTTTTCATAGACAACCCCTTGTAAATCAAAGTGAATCAACCCGGCGTCAAAGGTACTGCGACGCTTCATTCAATGCAACAGTCTCTGGTAATGAGACGTATCAGTTATTGACACGTTTCCGTGACTGATACTATCCTTCGCCTGTCGCCCCGGCTACTGGTCCTCAACCCCGCCAGTGCTGGATTTGCTACCCGGCCGCCGGGGCGATGTTTCTCAAAAACATTGCTCTCGGGGTTGACAAGGGGAAGGCAAAATGCAAGCTTCGCAGCAACAAGTCGTTACATATCTCACCAATTTGCAACGGCTCGCGACCCTCGAAAGGGGTGCGATCACGTATTTCGGCGCCGGTTCCGCGACTGGCAAGCACACTGAATCCCGCAAACCCTCCCTCAAAACCGTCTCGCCAATTCATCGCTCGGCGCTCGGCGGCTACACCATCGAAGGTCCGTTCAATCGCCGCCCCTCGCGCATCGCTCATGCGCTCGAACGTTTTTTCTACTGGCTCGGCGCCTAACGGTTATGCGTACATCAACCGCTTTCGGGGAGATCGGGTATCGCGTGGAGGACGGCGATATCGGCTATGCAGGCGATACGCACCTGTCGTTCAAGCCGCAGGCGGCGCCGAGCGTCGCGCATATTCGCGCAACGGAGCGCGGCGATGCTGAGCTGTCCCTCATCAAATCCATTCTCACCACCACGGCGAAGGCAACGCACGGCGCAGTGCAAAGCACAACTCCGCGCTGCTTGAACGTGACGCCTGACGCCTATTGGGCTGCAATCTCCCGCGCGGTGCGGGGCTTCGCGTAATGCTCGGCGCAAACGACGTATGGGCCGCCGGGCTCGTCGCGCCGTTCCCGCGTCGCTGGCAGGCGAGCATGATGCGCGAGTGGGATCGCCGCCGCGCATCGTTCAACCCGAAAAAGGTCACGGCAGAGAACGACGCGCAGCGCGCGGCCAACGTCGCATTGCGCGACGCGGTTGCGACGCTCGCCGGCCATGCCGTTAGCGATGAGCTACCGCTCGATGCTCTCGAACACGACGTTGTTACCCATGCGCGCGAGTGCGCCGAACAAGCGCGCGTGCGCATGCTCTCGCTTGAAGCGTGGCAGGAAGCAGGGCGATGCGCCGCACGAGCCGCGGGCATTTCGGCGCTTGAGTTGGCGCCGCTCGAAGTGCTCGAAGCGCGCGCGATGCTCGCCGACTTCTGCGTATCGCGCGGCGTGATGCCCGCGACTGGCCGCATTGCGGACGAAGGCGCTGTGCGCCGTATGATCGCGCCGAAGTGGTGGACGATGCGCATGCGCCGCGCGCACGCTCGCGCCGTTGAGGCGGCCGCGATCGACTTCGGACTCGTGAACCGCTCGCGCGACGCGTACGTGTCCAATGAAGGGCTCGCCGCGCGCGAAGCGCAGAACGCGCGCAACGCCGCGATGCTCGAAACGACGATCGCGCACAACCTCGACACCGACCAAGAATTCACGCTTGCCGAACTGTCGGCAAAGGGACCGGCAAATAAGGCCGTGCGCCGCGCCGAACTCATGACACGCATTGCAGGTTTCGAGCGCATCGCGATCGCCTCGGCTCATGCTGGCCTGTTCCTGACGATCACCTGCCCGTCGAAAATGCACGCGTTCAAGCTGGTCGGGCCGAAGGGCCGCGAAAGGGCCATCCGCAACAAGAACTACGACGGCACGAAGCCCGACGAAGCACAAGCGTATCTGCGCAGCGTGTGGGCTTGTATTCGCGCGGCGCTCGCACGACGCGGAATCAAGCTCTACGGCTTCCGTATCGCCGAGCCGCAACACGACGGTACGCCCCATTGGCATCTGCTCGTTTTTTACCCGCCGCAGCACGACAAGACCGTTGAATCGACCGTGCGCCGTTATGCGCTCGCAATGGACGGCGATGAACCGGGCGCGCAGGAAAAGCGCTGCGACTTCAAGCGTATGGACGCCGCACTTGGCACGGCCGCCGCCTATATCGCGAAGTACGTGGCGAAGAACATCGACGGCTACAAGGTGGACAAGGATCTGATCGGAAACGACGCACTCGAAACCTCGGCGCGCGTGGAGGCGTGGGCGTCGCGCTGGCGCATTCGCCAGTTTCAGCAGATCGGCGGCCCGCCGGTAACGATCTGGCGCGAGCTGCGCCGTGTCGAATCTGTTCCGGCCGATGCACCCGCGCACGTGCGCGCGGCGCATAACGCCGTGAACCGCGTCGCGAAGCTTGAAGGGCGCGAGAACGCGTCCGTTGCGTGGGATCACTACGTCAACGCGCAAGGCGGCGTGCATTGCGGCCGCGATTACCTGGTGCGTCTCGCGACATTCCGCGACGGCTCACGCACAGCCTACGGCGAAGAAGCCGCCGCGAAGCCGGTCGGCATTGAGTATTTTGAAGTCGCCAAGATTCGCGACGCGATCGGCAACTGGATTGACGTGATGCCGCGCACGGTCACGATTGATTCGAAGCGCTTTCGGTGGGAAGTAGTGCGCGCCGCAACGCGCGCGGGGGGTGTCGGTTTTGAGCGCGCGCAGCGCGCGCCTCGGACCTGTGTGAATAACTGTACGCGACCGGCCCCAGAGCTGACGTTTGACCATCACGCGGCCGTGCCGCTCGATGCGGATATCGACAGCGCGGCCCCTCATTTCGCCCGGGGCGGCGCCATACGCACTCATTGGAGGCCGGAAGAATGACCATGAGAATCGATTGCCCATGTTGCGGCGGCGATATTGACGCGCGGCACACCGAGAGCATGTCCCACACGATGCGGCGCATGTATTTCGTCTGCGACGACTGCGGCTATCGAACGCCCGCTGGCTTTGAAATCCTGTTTTCACTCTCGGCATCCGCGAAGCCGCGCGCCGACGTTGTACTCGAAGTACGGCCTTCGCCAATGCTGCGAGGTGGCGTCAACGCGCGCACGACGGTGGCGCTCGCGAGGACGGTATGAGATTCACTATCAAATGCCCGCACTGCGGCGCGCGCGGCATTGCTCGATCGATAGAGAAGGTGTCGCCAACGTCATGGCTGCTTGATTTCCAGTGCGACGACGTGACGTGCGGCCACACATATCGCACCCAGCTCGACATGTACCCGCCGGAAACGCCAATACCGCGCCGCGAGCGGCGCGAGACGGCCACACTGCAATTTGACGAGTAACGGGCGGCCTAAACGTAATCGGACCGCTATCGAACTGATAGCTGCGTTCACTTCTTACCATGCTCGGGGCTGGATGCCGCGCACGAGCAGGTGGTGGAAACGATACGGCGCCGGAAAGAGGTAATAAGCCTCGGCGTTGACGGGGCGCTCCTCAAACGGCTCGACGCGCGCGCCGCGCAGCGAGGGCTCTCGCGCGCGGCAGCGATCAATCTTGCGATGGCGAGATTCCTCTACGCCGAGTAGAAGGAATCACGCAACGGACGAGATCACTAAGCGCACTGTGAAGCAAAGTCGAAAGGAAGATAGCGACGTACCCAATTCACAAGCCGAAGAGCCGATAGCGTAGCGCTCAAATACTGAAGTGCCCCGCCATAGAGACAACTCGGTGATACTTCTGCAGGCTGCTTTGACTCGTATTGCTTGCGGATCCCATACCGAGTTTCCGTATCGCGTTGCGCAAAATAACCCACGAATGGTCGGTTTCGAGTGGTCTGTCGGACCAGACGCCCGTCATGTAATCCAGCACCCATTCAATTGCAGGCACCTGAATCTCGATTTGACCGCCAAAACCGTCAGAACGTTCTCCTATCTCATTCCAAGTAATACTTGTATCAAAGTGCACTGTTGTGTTCTTCACAATTGAAGACGCGCTGAGGGTTCGAGTGTAGGCATCGAAAAGGTCCACATGAGAGACGTACAACATGATAAGAAAGGTCATCGCAATCAGGTCGATTTGATCTGATTGCGTTATCCGGATCGTATCCAATATATCGATCGATCTCATGAAATCGCGCGTCGTAACTTTCATCGCTTGGCCAATTTTGGCCAGAACCTCAGAACTTGTTGGCAATCCGCCCGGTCGCTGTATTACGTTGTCGATTTTAGGGTCATCGGCCAACTTGCGTTGCTCCAACATAGCTGCAGCGAGTTGTGCGAATTGCGGGGTATCAAGGCGCGATTCGTGATCAAAAAAACGTCGCAGATATTTGCGCGAATCGAATTCGGATCCATACACCGCCTTTATGGAATGGGCTAGTTGCTGAGAGTCTGTCGCAACTACGGTATAGACGTTATCAACGCGAAAAATATGCTTTATCTTTTCAAGAAGTTCAATCGCATATGACGGTCGGCATCGATCCAGCTCGTCAACCATCAGAAATATTGGCAATTTGGTAGGATGTTCTTTTTCGTAAATTTGCGCGAAAGACGAAAATGATTTCTTAAAATCACCAATTGCATTTTTCAGGTCTTTGTTTTGTTTTTCAAGATCGGCCTTTATGGTGGAGGCGATTTCCTTTCCAGCGCTTTTCGTTGCTTTATCGACATGATTCAAAATATCGCTTTTTACATCTACACCGGTAAAATTTTTGATGACTGCAAAAGCGATACTAGGAGCCGCTGTTTTAATCACGCGGCTCCCTGCTCGGGTCATTGCTTGCGCTTGCAGAGAAATTTTTCCTTTCGTTGGCAGACTAGCTTTCAGTTGAGCGTTGATCGCTGACATGAAGCCGACGAAGGGATCGGCTGAGTAATCATTCTCCCACGCGTCAAAGTACACTACGAAGTGACCTTGATTGCGCAGCATCTTTGCCCACTCACGAAGAAAGTATGTTTTGCCGAGGCCCCATTCTGCGTTTACATTCAAGACAAAGCTCTGGTTTCCCTCAACACTGCCCGCGACTCGATGCCGACCGATGAGGAAGTTAGTTAGAAATTCGGCAGCTTTTTTCCTATCTAACTGATCGTTTGCAAATGGATCGTCAGAAATTACTTGTTGGTCGGCCATTTCTTTATCGGTTATTGAAGAAAAACCCCAAGCCTACACTATCGGCAAAGACTCGCCGATCTGAACAAGTGAACGGCCGTCTCGCGTCGGTATGGCGTCACCCACTTCAGTGGGGCGACCGACCGCGCCTCGGCGATCTTGGCCCGTCCGCCAAAGGTTCGCCCGCGAGATGGTCGAGCGCAGCCGATGAATCTCCCATAGCAATTCGAGCACGATCGGGTGCGGAAATTCATCCCAGATTTGGGCAAGGCGGGCGGCGGTGAGCGGCGGCCGGTCTCGCATGACTGATTTGGGCGTTATACTGTATAAATATACAGTGTAACGCCCAATGCCGACGCTGGAGCACGGCGGGCGGCCTCGATAGGAGGCGTTAGGAGCGGCCGACGTACGTAGAGTGCGAGAAGGGGGCGACCGGGCATCTGCGGAGGCGTGGCGTGACGCGCAGGCCATCAAGCGGCGGCCAGATTCGCCGGGGTGGGGCGCGTGCACGTCCATCCAGCCACCAAAAAACGCAGTCCCCCTCCCCGCCTGCGCGAGTCGAGGACCTCAATTTTCGACGCAAACCGGCAGAACCGCTGGGCTTGTCCCACTGGGGGGGACAGAGCTTAATTAGACCCTGCAGCCTGCTGCAAGATGACGCAAAAAACGCGAACTTTTAATGGGGTCATATCAAAGCCGCGAAAGTGAGTCGGTACACGCGAACAAGTTGTACCTACATGCTGCGAATCAACCCTCTAAGGCTATTTTTCCGTATAATCTTCGGAAAAATAGAGTTATAGGAGGTGGCGTCATGCTTCTTCGTTTCGGTGTTGAGAATCACAAGTCCGTTAGGAACTATCAGCAGATCCTTTTGACAGCGTCTTCTATCAAGGATGACGCAACGCGCCTGCTGCAGTCGAGCGATTCGCGCGTCAAGGTGGTACCGGTTGCGGCAATCTATGGGGCGAACGCCTCGGGCAAAAGTACGCTGCTAGATGCGCTCCGGTTCATGCAATCGGTCGTGAGGTTCAGTCACACCCGCGGCGATGCCACGGGCGGGACCGCCTACGCCCCCTTCGCCCTAGACGAAGTCTCGAGCACGAGACCGTCTCGGTACGATATCGACCTCGAGTTTGACGAGACGAGATTTCACTACGGGTTCATCGTTGACGGGAAAAAGGTCAATGAAGAATGGCTGTTCGCGATACCGCTCAACAAGACGCGGAAATCACGTCAAACATGGTTTCATCGTACGGATGACGGTGAGCCCATTTATTTCGGAAAAGAATTGAAGGGGGAAAATAAGCTAATTGAGAAGATAGTTCGCGCGAACAGCCTATTTTTGTCCGCCGCGGCACAAAATGCGCATCAGCAGCTATCGAAAATTTACGAACTCATTGTTGCAAAAATGGAAGTGCTTTCGACAGATTCTAATGCCGTGATTTTGGGGAGCGCGGTTGCGAAGTTCTTCGATGAGCATAAGGAGTTGGAGGGCGACGCACTGGAATTCCTAAAGGTGGCCGATACGGGTATTTCTAACGTAACGTACGAGGTCATCGAGCAGGATGACCAAACGAAGAATTTCGTTACAGAGTTTCGTACCTTCCTCAAGCGACATTCGATTTCTGCCTTAGATGAAGCAACAGATTTCCCTAGGCGACGAGCCTCATTTACACACAAAGGTGTAGGCGGGAAAGAGTACCGTTTGAAGCTGGATGCCGAGAGTGCCGGGACAAAGGCAATTTTATCCGCAATCGGTCCTATTTTGTCTGCTCTCCGTTCGGGTGGGGTTCTCATAATCGACGAGTTGAGTAATTCTCTCCATCCCTTGATGTCGAGAAAGCTTGTAGGACTATTCGGAGACCAAAAAATCAACGTCGGCGGTGCCCAATTGGTATTCAGTACGCACGATACGAATCTGTTGTGTGACGGTATGTTCCGTAGGGATCAGATTTGGTTTGCAGAGAAAGATCGTGAAGGCGCTACGCATTTCTTTCCTTTGACTGAAATTGACGTTGATAAACGCGATAATCTCGAAAAAGGTTATCTAAATGGTCGCTTCGGCGCTATTCCGTTCTTTTCCAAACCCGATATCAAATGGGAGACGACGGAAGATCTGCCTCTCCTGCGAGGGGAGCATGAGGATGCCTAAGCGACGAGCTGCCCCAGCGGTCCCTTCGATTACACGGCATGGTCCGGTTAGACAGCCGAAAGTTGAGTTTGTGATTGCTTGCGAAGGCGTTTCGACGGAACCGGAATACCTGACAGCATGCACAAACTACTACGGTGTTGGCGCCGTGCGATTGCGCATTCTGAAAGAAAAGGGGGTTCCACTTACCCTAGTGAGACTTGCTATTGATGAGCGCGAGCGGCTAATGGAGGAATACCGGAAGAATCCTGAAAAAATTGGCTATGGATTCGTCGTATGGGCTATCTTTGATCGCGACGAGCATCCGCATTTTGACGAAGCGATCAAGCTTGCAATCGAGCACAAGATCTTGATTGCGGTGTCTACTCCTTGCTTCGAGATTTGGCCTTATCTCCACTACGCCGACTGCAACGCGCACGTCGAACGCGACGTGATGCAGGCAAGACTCGCGGAGATCGCGCCGCCATATCATCACAAAAATAACCCTATTGTCGGTTTCGAGGATTTGGCCGATCGCGTTGACCACGCTGAACGCAGAGCGCGGGAGCTTGAGCGTATGGCGAAGGAGAACGGTATGCCGTACGGGAATCCCACGACCGGTATGCATCATTTTGTTAGAGCGATAATTAACAATGGGCGTCGCCAACCGGACAACGGCTAGATCTCAACGTCAAGCGCGTAAGGGGAGAAGCGAATGATCTCATCGCCAGCCCAATCGTTTAGCGCGAGGAACTGCGCTTGCATGGGAGCGATTTCGTTCCGCCCGAATACCTTCGCTGCCGTGTCCGCCGCCCCGAAGCCGCCGGTATTACTTGGCACAATGCCGAGCAACTGCGGCGGCACGCGATGCGCCGCGAGCAGGTCGTCACGAGTGATGTTCTTGATGTTGAAAAACTCGTCCTTCGCGGCCACTTCCGACACCGGTATGAGCTGCAGGCCGTCTTTTTTGCCGCCCGGCGCGTAATAGAACAGGTTACGGAAATTCCCTGGCCCCTTCGCGTGCTTGAGTGCATCGCGCAACGAATCAACATCATCCTGATTCTGTGCCGGGTCGGTCAGGTACAGGATGAAGCCGGCGTGACTTCCGTTCTCGTAGTAGCGCCGACGAAACAGCGTCGACGACTCGTTCAACCAGGCCGCGTGCAGGGCGCCGAGATATTCGGGCAGGCCATACACCTCCTGGTTCACGTCAGGCTCGACCAAGTGATGTACTGTGCCGGTGTCGAATTCGTGTACAGCCTTCCAGCCGTCCGTTTGGACGTAGCGCAACAGGTCGACGCGCCGCCGCGTGTACTTCGCTGGCACCGCCTCGAATTTCAGCGTCCCGCCGAGCCGATTCGTCTGCCGCTCAATGTATCCATTGCCAAACATGAGGAAGTCGAGCGCCCAGCGTCGAAACGTGTCGCGCGAGAGTAGGGGGTGTGGAATGAACGTCGACGCCAGCACATTGCGCTTGAAGTAGAGCGCGGACGCGTGATGTGTACCGGCCCGGAAGGACTTCGCGAGCCCCGTCCAGCTAATCGGCGGTTCATACCAGCCGTTGACCTCGACCAGCTCAGCGAAATCGAGAAGATCGACGCGGTTGAGCACCGGCATCGGATCGCCGAACGTGAATGCGGTTGCCTGCGGTGCGCGCGATACCTCGGCGACCGGCTCGACGGCGCGCGTGAGCTGTGCGTTGCGTTTGTGTTTCGCGCTCATGCGGAAATCTCCATGAAACCAGAATTGCGGGCCGCCATGCCTTCCAGCGGCTCGTTTGAAATTGCGTGCAGGACCGCCCAAGCGAGGTCAGCGTGTCCCGTTTCCTCATTGCGGCCGGCCTCGTATGTGACCTGCCGCCCGCTCGCCGTTACTGTCTTTTTGATCGCCATGAATGCGGCCGCCATATCGGTCCAGCCCGCGTCAAACTGCAGGCGGGCATTGCCGACGACAGACAGGCCTTTCAGCACGAGCCGGCCTTTCACTTCGGGCGAATAATTGAACGCGACGACGCGCGGGTAGAACTGCTTCACGAGCTGATAGACGCCCTGGCCGATACCCGTCGTGTCGACCGCCATGTACGTGACGTTAAAGCGCTTCGTGATTTCTTCGATGCTCCGCGCTTGCGCCTCGAAGTCCATGCCTCGCCACTGATGCTTTTCCAGCACGCGCAGCGGTCCGCCCTCGACCACCGGCGGCGCGACCACCACGCAGCCCGCCGAGTCCCCTGAAAGGGCCGGGTCGTACCCGACCCACACTGGCCGATAACCGAACGGGCGCGCGAGCAGGGGCTCGAAGTCTTCCCACACTTCCCACGAGTCGACCATGCAACGCTGAAGGTTTGCCAGGCTGAAAATCGACGCAGTATCGTCGATAAACTGGCACATGAGCAGGTTCGCATACTCCTCGGCGCTGTATTCGAGCTGCAGTTCGTGAAGATCGAACAGCGTGCAACCTGCGCGTGCCGCATCCTCGACCGTGACGATCTGCCGCCATTGCCGATCCTCGCAAAGACGGCCGCGCGCAAGTGCCTCGTGCGTTACGTCGAAGTGAACGTGATCGGCTTTCGCGCGGCCGCGGTTGATGTGCTCGCCGCTCCAGAATTTATAGGCCTCGTGCCCGATGCTCGAAGGCGTCGAGAAGTAGGTTTTGCGCCAGTGCTTGTGCATCGCCATGCCTGACGCGACCTTGTTGAGCGCCGTGAATTTCGGCACCCAGAAATACTCATCGAAATAGAAGTTGCCGTGATAGCTCTGCGCCGTGCGCGCGTTCGTGCCGAGAAAGTAGAGAATCGCCTCGTTTGGCAGCACGATCGGGTCACCGGAGAGATCCACGTCGGCGGCCTCGCGTGCAAACTGCGTGATGTACTGCTTGAATACGTGCGCCTGTGCCTTGCTGGCCGACAAGAAAATCTGGTTGCGGCCCGTGTTGAGCGCGTCGACCAGCGCCTCGCGCGCGAAATACCACGTCGCGCCGATCTGCCTCGACTTGAGGACGTTGCGCGTGCGCTGCTCGCCGCTGCGAAACCATACCTTCTGGTAGTCGAATAGCGATTCACGAAACACGTCATTGATCTTTTCGACCTGTTCGTCGCTGAACGCGTTACGCGCGGCCTTTTTCTTCGGCGCTGCATTGCGTGCCTCGATGTTCGGATTCAGGTCCGATTCCCTGCCAGTCTCGCCGTACTTGCGCACACGCGCGATGCGTTCGAGCTGACGCATCAACAGGTCGATTTCCTTGTAGTCGCCTGGGTCTTTCGTTTCTTTCGCGATCAGCGCATTGACACGCATTTCGGTCGTCAGCTCGATCGTGTCGACCGGCGCGGCCTTATCCCAACCGTCGCGCTGCTTCCACGTTTCCACGGTGGAGCGCTTCAGTTCGAGATGACGTGCGATAGACGACACGCGCCACCCTTGCCAGTACAAGGCGCGCGCTGCGTTCTTTGCGTCCGATGCGGGCGCTACGTTGTCGTTCGTCTCAAGCATGGCAGGAGCGTAACGATCTATCACGCGCGCGCGCAGCGTTTGCGTTTGTACCCGGCCAAACCACTGTGGAGCTTGATTGCCCGCCTGCTTTCATCCAGGCAACATTCGATTACAAGATTAAATCAGATGGAGTCCAAATCAGATGAACCGGCAATCGAGCAACACGAATCACGCGAGCACGTCGAAGTGGTTCCGCGTCGCCGTTGAAGGCGCGACGACTGACGGCCGCAGCATCTCGCGCGATTGGATCGCACAGATGGCGAAGAACTACAGCCCGACGCTGTACGGCGCACGTGTGAACCTCGAACACATTCGCGGCGTGTTGCCCGATGGCCCGTTCAATGCATACGGCGACGTTCTCGCACTGGAAGCACGCGACGAAACCGGAGAGTTCTCCGGCAAGCTCGGCCTGTACGCACAGATTTCACCGACGCCCTCGCTCGTGTCCATGACGAAGGCACGCCAAAAGGTGTTCACGTCAATCGAAGTCGACCCGTCGTTTGCCGACACGAAACAGGCCTATCTCGTCGGCCTTGCCGTGACCGACAGCCCCGCGAGCCTCGGCACTGACATTCTGGCTTTCTCGGCCAGTCAGGTGAAGAAGGGCGAAGCCAGCCCGCTCGCCGCGCGCAAGCTAGGCCCCGACAACCTGTTTACCGCTGCCGCCGAGACCGGGATCGAGTTCGAGCTGGCCGGCGAGCCCGCCGTCGGTGCCGCTGCCTCGCTCTTTGCGCGAGTGTCCGAAATCATCGGCCTCGCGAAGAAGAAGGGCGCCGCAGACGACACGCGATTCGCAGATATGACGCAGGCCGTCGAGGCCCTCGCGAACCACGGTCGCGAGCACGCCGAGCGCGTCGCCAGCTTCACCGCGCAGCTCGACGCAGTGCGCGCCGAGCTCGCCACCGAAAAGAAAGCTCGCGAAGCATCCGACCAGGCATTCGCAGACCTGACGGTGAAGCTCTCGATGGAAAGAGCCGGCGGCCAGCGCCCCTCCGTGACCGGGCAAAGCGGCACCATTCAGACCGATTGCTAACCGGCCATTCACTCAACGCCCCCGGAGATAAGACACATGCGTAACGAAACCCGGCTTGCGTTCAACGCCTACACGAAGGCGATTGCGCAGCTCAACGGCGTCCCCGACGCTGGCGAGAAATTCTCTGTCGACCCGTCGGTACAGCAGAAGCTCGAAAGCCGCATCACCGAATCGAGCGCGTTCCTCGGCAAGATCAACGTGATCGGCGTGACCGAGCAGCAAGGCCAGAAGCTCGGCCTCGGCGTGGGCTCGCCGATCGCGAGCACCACCGACACGAGCGCGAAGGAACGCGACACGCGCGATCCGAGCGATCTTGACGCGAATGGCTACGTCTGCACACAGACCAATTTCGACACGCACATTCCGTATGCGCGGCTCGATGCCTGGGCGAAGTTTCAGGATTTCCAGACGCGCATTCGCGATGCGATCGTGCAGCGTCAGGCGCTCGACCGCATTTGTATCGGCTTCAACGGCACGAGCCGCGCCGCCACCTCGGATCGCAACGCCAATCCGCTGCTGCAGGACGTGAACAAAGGCTGGCTGCAGAAGTACCGCGAACAAGCCGTCGAGCGCGTGCTCAAGGAGGTCGTGAAGGCCTCGGGAAAAGTTGTCGTGGGCGCCGGCGGCGATTACAAGACGCTCGACGCGCTCGTGTATGACGTGCTTTCGAATCTCGTCGATCCGTGGTATCGCGACGACACCGGCCTCGTCGTGATCTGCGGCCGTGGCCTACTGCATGACAAGTATTTCCCGATCCTGAACACGCAGCAGGCGCCGACCGAACAGCTCGCGGCCGACATGATTGTGAGCCAAAAGCGAATCGGCGGCCTTCCGGCGGTTTCGGTTCCGTACTTCCCGGCCAACGCACTGATGGTCCAGCGCCTCGATCACCTGTCGATCTACTATCAGGAAGGCGGTCGCCGCCGTGCCGTGATCGACAACCCGAAGCGTGACCGGATCGAGAATTATGAATCCTCGAACGACTCGTATGTCGTCGAAGACTTCGGTTCGGGCTGCGTGGTCGAAAACATCGAAATCGCACAGGGCTGACGATGACGAGCCCCGCACGACGCCATTTCGAGCAGGCGCGGGCCGAGAAGGAAGCGGCCAGCGCCGGGCCGGGCCAGCAGCTCGCCGGCGCGAGCCACTACGAGCTGATGCTCGTCAAGCTCGCGGCCGACAGGCGACGCCTTAAGGCTGTCCAGTCTGTCGCACGCAAGGTCGAAGTCAAACGCGAGGTGCTGCCCGAATACGTCAGCTATGTCGCTGGCGCGCTCGAAGGCGGGCGGGGCGCCCAGGACGATGTACTGATGACGGTCATGATCTGGCGCATCGACGCGGGCGACTACGCCGGCGCGCTGGAGATTGCCCGGTACGCGCTGCGCCACGGCCTCACGCTGCCGAACCATTACGAGCGCTCGACGGCCGCGGCAATCACCGAGGAATTCTCCGACGCCGCGCTTACTGCACTACGCGACGGCGGTACGTTCGACGCTGACCAGCTCAACGAAGTGCGCGAGCTGACCGAACCGGTCGACATGCACGACCAGATCCGCGCCAAGCTGCACAAGGCGCTCGGCCTCGCTGCCATGAAGCTGATCGGCGACGACCAGCTCGACGACACCTACGATTGGGCGCGCGCGTCGCAGGCCGTCCAGAACCTTCAAACGTCGCTGCGGCTCGATGCCCGCGCCGGCGTGAAACAGAACATCACTCGGCTCGAAAAGCTGCTGAGTGATGCGGAAGGCCGCCGCAAGGCCTCCCGCACGTAAAGAGCCCCCCCGGCAATGGCGGCACCGGCGTTCTTTCCCAACACCTGACGGCAACGGGATTCGAACGCCGGTCCACCGCCACCTATTCAAAGCCCCGTCATGAGTAGCTTTCTCGCCACCGCAGACACGACCATCGGCAGCGCGCCGGCACCGGCAACCACGCTCGAAAACGACGGATGGTTTCCCAATATCGAGCTCGCCGACCTGCGCGAGGAAACGCGCCTTGATGGCACCGTGACCGATACGCGCCTGCGCTCGGCCGCGCTCGATGCGATGGCGAGCTGTAACGCCGAGTTGCGCGCATGGCAGACCGCCCAGCTCGCCGACGGCCATGCCGACCTCGCGAGCGTGCCGGCGCCGCAGCTCGGCGGCAAGAGTACGCACGTCATCCGCTATCGGCGCGCAATTTACAACCTCGTGCGCGCGGACCTCACCGAGCAATACCGGGGCTATGACTCGACGAAATCGGGCGGCCAGGCGGCCGAAGCCCTGGAAAGAACGATCTGCGAAGCGCGGCGCAACGTCCGCATCGCACTCGCCGACATTCGCGGCATCCGTCGCACGACGGTCGAGCTGATCTGATGAAAGTCACCGCCCAGCAAGGCGACACCGTGGATCTGCTCTGCTGGCGTCACTACGGTCGCACGGACGGCACCGTAGAGGCGGTACTCGAAGCCAATGCGGGCCTTGCCGACCTCGGCCCCGTGCTGCCGATCGGCACCGTTCTTGATCTGCCCGAGCTCGACACCGTGCAGACCAGCGCGCCACTACTGCAACTGTTTGACTGACTCTGGAGCCGACCGCATGGCCGAACCGAACACCACTACCGCAGCAGCGCTATCCGCCGCGATCGGCTTGGCCGGCCTCGCACCGGGCATCGACGGCAACGCCCTGATCGGGGCTTTCACGGGCGCCGCGCTCGTCGTCGTTACGTCGAAAAACCTCGGCGTTCTCACACGCCTCGCGTATCTGCTCATCTCGCTCGTGATGGGCTATCTCGCCGCGCCTGAAATCGTCAATTCGACGCCGATCCGGTCAACTGGCGTGGCGGCATTCTTCGCGGCCGCGCTCGTTATCACCGTGACGCTGCAACTGATCGAGCGCATCAAGGGTATCGACCTGCTTTCGATCCTGAAGGGGGGCCGCTGACATGCACGCCGCTCTCGCCTATGTCGCGCTCGCCGCGCAGCTCGCGGCCGTCGTCTGCCTGCTCGTGTACCGGCGCAACGGCGCGCGCCACCGCAGCCACGTTTCATGGCTCGCGTGGCTGCTCGTCGTCATCATGGGCGGCTCGTCGATCGAGCTCGCATTGCACGCAAGGCACATCGGCCTTTTCGAAGCTGGCAAGGCGATTTTGCTGGCCGTGTTCGTGTTCGGCTCGCGTGGCAACGTCGCGCGACTACTTCGGAGTGAATCCGCATGAAAACCCATTTTCTCGGCGACCGCGGCGCCGACGTTGGCCTGCTGCAAACGCGCCTGATCCGCGCCGGCTATCGGCTCACCGTCTCGCACTTCTACGACGCAGCAACCGAAAGCGCCGTTCGGGCGCTGCAGATTAAAACCGGCCTTGTCGACGACGGCATCGCCGGCCCGAAAACCTATGCCGTGCTCGCCACCGGCCAGCGCGACCCGAAGCACCTCGCCGACGCCGACCTCATACGCGCGGCCGACATACTCGGCGTGCCGCTCGCCTGCGTGCGTGCCGTGAACGAAGTCGAATCGACGGGCTCGGGCTATCTCCTCGACGGCCGGCCGAAAATCCTGTTCGAGCGTCACGTCTTCTGGCGCCGGCTGAAGGCGCGCGGCATCGATCCGGCACCGCTCGCCGCGAAATACCCGAACGTCGTCTCTCAGGTGTACGGCGGATATCAGGGCGGGGCGGCCGAATACACGCGCCTCGCGACGGCCGAGCTGATCGACCCGGCGGCCGCATACGAGTCGGCGAGCTGGGGCGCGTTTCAGGTGATGGGCGAGAACTGGCAACGCCTGGGCTATGCCAGCGCTGACGACTTTGTAAGCCGCATGGAAAACAGCGAAGCCGACCAGCTCGACGGGTTTGTGCGCTATGTGGTGGCCGACAGCGGGCTCGTCGCAGCGCTGAAGGGCCGGAAGTGGGCGACATTCGCCAAGGGCTACAACGGCCCGGATTACGCGCGCAACCTGTACGACGTGAAGCTCGCGCGGGCATATGAAAAGTATGCCGAGCGCGAAAAGGCGGCCGCATGAGCCTCGCCGCAAAACTCGCCGCCGGCGCGCTCGTGCTGCTCGCGATCGCCGCCGGCACGTTTTATGTGCGCGAGCTGCTCACCGAGCTCGCCGAGCGCACGCACGAGCTCGACGACGCAAACAAGGGCATCGAAAGCCGCGACGCCACTATCAAGCGCCTGCGTGATGACGCCGAGGACAAGGCGAAGCAACAGCGCCAGCTCGACCAGACGCGCGCCAGCGTCGCCGCGCAGCTCACCGACGTACTGCAGGAAAACCGGAGACTCAGGGATGAAAATGCGTCTGTTCGCGAGTGGTCTGATACTGCTCTGCCTTTCGACGTTGCCCGCTTGCACAACACCCCCGCCGCAACCGGCGCCGCAGATTACCGTGCAGGAATGCCAGTCAGTGAGCCGCTGTACGTTCCCGGCGATGGCGCCCCGCAGTAACGGCGAGCTCGACGACGCGCTGCACATCGCGCGCGCCGCATGGGCCTCGTGCGCGGCGATCGTCGACATGACTTTTGATTGCCAGGCGAAGAAAGGGCAGGGGATCACCACGCATGATTAAGCCCGCGAGCCTGCGCGCCGCGATCGTGAAAGCTATCCCGGCGCTCGCGACCGACCCCGACAAACTGACCGTAATGATCGACGCGGGCTCGATCGCCGCGACTGGCGCGCTATCGCTTTCGTTCGAGTATCGGTACACCTGCAATGCGATCCTGCTGGACTTCGCAGGCGACGCCGATGCACTTTTCATCGCCCTCGTGGAATGGGTGCGGAAATACCAGCCCGATCTCGTGCTGAATCCCGACGAGCGGGGGAACGGCATCACCTACGAAGTCGATATACTCGACAACGCGACGGTCGACGTTTCGGTAAAGATTCAGCTTACCGAGAGCGTAGTCGTGAAAGACAACGCGGACGGCACGCGCACGGTGAAGCACGTCGACGACTCCAGCGTGCCGCCATTCGGCTACACGAACGTCGCCGAGCCCGCCTGCGACCCGGACGCCATTATTGCGAAGAGCATGCGCGACGGCGACCAGGTGCAGGTATGGCCGTAACCGAAGATCTGCACGCGCTCGACAAGTGGGCCGGCGCGCTGCTCGCGCAGCTCGCGCCGGCCGCGCGCCGCAAAGTCATGCTCGACGTAGCGCGCGATCTGCGCCGCAGTCAGCAGGCCCGCATTGCCGCGCAGCAGAACCCGGACGGCACCGCCTACGTGCCGCGAAAGAAGAAGGGCGGAAAGAACCTGCGCGGCAAGCGCGGCCGCATCAAGCGCGCCACGATGTTCACGAAGCTGCGAACGGCACGCTATCTGCGCACCGAGGCGACGCCTGAAGGCCTCGAAATCGGCTTTGCGGGCCGCGTCGCACGCATCGCGCGCATTCACCAACTCGGCGAGCGCGCGCCCGTTGAACCGGGTGGCGCGCAGGCGCAATATCCCGCGCGCGTGCTGCTCGGCTTTACCGATGCCGAGCGTGAGCTGATACGTGACAAGCTGATCGCACACGTCACACTTGGCTAGTAGACGCACATTTGCCGGCACTTGAGCATCCTTAGTCGAACCGCTGGACATAGCGAACGCAATCGTTTTACCTGTGTTTGGCTTAGTCGGTGGAAAGGCCGGCGGGACATAGCATAGGAGCGACGCTATCTGAACCCTTCCGTAGTCCGATACGCATAAATCGTCTATGAATGGAGTATTTAAAATATATTCAAATGAAATTGAAATGCTTGGTAATGATTTCGTTTGAATTTTTTTAAATCTTGCCTCTTTGATATTTTGTGCTATTACACATAAATATGTCAGCGATAAGTTCCGCCATTCCAGCAAAACGTTAATAATCAAAAAGTGGAGCAATCATGGAGACCATCGGTTATTTGGCAATCACGTTAGTTATCTTGTTCCTGGGCGGTCAATCAGGCGAAGTGCTAGCACAGCCGGCTAGCGTTAAAGACTGCTCTTACGTTCTAAAGTCAAAAGATTATTATTCGTATGCAGAAAAAAATAATCTCCAGGCTGACTATTTAAGGTCAATCGATTCGGAGACGTGGGAGGAAATGAAGCACGATAATAGCTTTAGTGCCTTCGGGATATTTTCCGGAGGGCTATTTTCATTAAATGACGATTACAATCAATTTGACAACAAGCGGGCGAAATATCTGGAAAGCATCCACTACAACAGGACGGAGAGCGAGGCGAAGAATATATTGCAAATCACAACATCTCCCCGGACCTATTCTGCGTATGCAGAATGTCTACAGCATATTAGCCAGTCAGGACTGATTGCATACGTGGACAAGGAGGATGCATCAACTCTAGAGTTGAATGTTCTCTATAAAAATCCGGCAGGTGTCGCCAGCATGTCTATAGACGGATTCGTAAGTGGCGGAAGCGTGGCAGGAGCTCCTGCGGGACATTTATGGGACGATCAACATAAGGTTTGGGGTGTAAATCAAGCTAGGGTGCTTACTATTTCTCGTTCGCCGGGTTCGTCAGAGACCACGATAATAATTGCGCCTGCTGATGGTTCGCAGCCGTTTTCGAAACATTACTATCGCGCGGACGGAACTCTATCTCTGGAATACGTCGGAACTACATCTGTGCTGTTAGTCTCAAACATGCGAGTTTTGGTAAAGGGCACACCCAACAACGACAAGAATAAAGGAACATGCCCAAATATGGTGGGCCATGCGGACGGGAAATGGTGCCAATCCAAAACACCCCTGACCGCTTCGACAACTCCACCGAATTTTTTTAAAAACGCTCGCGTTAGCTGCGAAGGATTCGGTTGTGGATGGATAAACATTCCGCCCGCGTCTATCGATCCAACCGGAACCACAGCCAGCGGCAGCATCATTAACTGGGGGCCACCCGCTCAAGCTGTACTACTTGTCGACCAATACGAAAATTTGAGCAAAGATCAGTGTGGTGGGGATGGGCCGATTCCTGTTATTTACGGTCAAACCGTGCTTTTCACGTCGTCCAAACAATGTTTACCGATAGCGACGATTCAATCAAATTCCCTAATTGACCAATCATCCGCGGTGGTAAAGTTTGGACAAACTGACGGGAAAATCGTAACCCAATCACAGCTTGACACTGGGGACTCCATAGTAGCGAGCTATAAATTGACGCCATAGCTCGCAAGAACGAATTGGTTGTTCTGGTAACTCGATGGACGCTGATGTCGCCAAATACCGTACCCGGTGTTGCATGGAGCGAAGCAGCGGCCAGCATTTCTGCATATTGTCTGTACCCAGACCTATGACATATGCCACCGCTCGCTCTACGCGCGAGCGGCCGGCAACATGGGTGGTATGGATGCCAACGAATTTCGCCGCCTCATCGTCAACCTGATCCGCAAAGGGTCTGTGTCCGACGTCGACCTGACGAGCAACCCGCCGACGTGCAGGGTTTCCGTGGGCGATCCTGACAACGCCGACAATCCCGGCCTTGTGACGAACTGGATTCCGTTCCTCACGCTGCGCGCGGGCACCACACGCGAATGGAACCCGCTCACGAAGGGCGAAAAGGTTGTGCTTCTCTGCCCGATGGGCGACCCCGCGCAGGGCGTCGCGCTCGCCGGCCTGAATGACGAAAACGCACCGGCACCGAGCAACAGCCCCGACAAGCACATGCGCGTCTACCCGGACGGCGCGGCGATCGAATACGACCACGCCGCGCACGCACTCACCGCGACGCTGCCGGCCGGCGCAACCGTGCTGATCGTCGCACCGGGCGCCGTCAACGTGCAGACGAAGCAGGCGAACGTGCAGGCCGAAACGATCCTGCTCGATGCCAAGCAAACCACCGTCACGGGCGCGATGCTCGTCAAGGGCGCATTCGAATTCCAGTCAGGCATGACGGGCTCGGCCGGCGCAAGCGGCGGCTCGACCATGAAGATCAACGGCGCCGCCGACTTTACGGGCGAAGTGAAATCGCAGGGCATCAGCCTGCCGAAGCACACGCACCGCGAACAGGGCGACGGCCAACTCGTGAGTGCCCCGCAATGAAAGGTCTGAACGTCACCACGGGCCGCGCAATCAGCGGCCTCGATCACCTGTATCAGTCTATCGGCCAAATCCTGACGACACCGCTCGCGTCGCGCGTGAAGCGCCGGCCGTTCGGTTCGGACATTCCCGATCTGATCGACGCACCGAACAACGGCGCAACGCGTACGCGCGTGTACGCCGCGATCGCAACCGCGCTGATGCGATGGGAGCCTCGCCTCACGCTTACGCGCGTGCAGCTCGCGACGGATAGCAACGAAGCCGGCCAGGGCGTGCAGGTCGTCGACATTGAAGGCACGACCACCGAAACCGGCGAAGACGTCAAGGCGAGCGTAGCGATTACGAACGGGGGGGCAGCATGAGCGCGACGCCGATCGATCTTTCGCAGCTCCCCGTCCCCGATATCGTCGAAGTGATCGACTATGAGACGCTGCTCGCCGAACGCAAGGCGCGGCTCGTGTCGCTCTATCCGGTCGACGAACAGGCCGAAGTCGCCGCGACCCTTGAGCTCGAATCCGAGCCGATGGCGAAGCTCCTGCAGGAGAACGCCTATCGTGAAGTTGTGCTGCGCCAGCGAGTGAACGACGCCTCGCGCGCCGTGATGCTGGCGTACGCCAAGGGCGCCGACCTCGAACAGCTCGCCGCATTTTTCGAGCTCAAGCGTCTCACGATCACACCGGCCGACCCGACGACCGGCGCAGCGGCCGTCATGGAAGAGGACACGGACCTGCGCTATCGCACGCAGCTCGCGCCGCAGAGCCTTTCCGTCGCCGGTCCAGAAGGCGCCTACATCGCCCACGCCCGCAATGCAGACGGCCGCGTGCTCGACGCCTCGGCTGTCAGCCCCTCGCCGTGTCAAGTGCTCGTCACCGTGCTTTCACGAATCGGCGACGGTACGGTGCAGGCGAGCGACGGCATTCTCGACGCAGTGCGCGCCGCGCTCTCGAAAGACGACGTGCGCCCGCTCACCGATGAAGTGCTCGTGCAGGGCGCGCAAATCAACCGTTATGCCGTCGACGCCACGCTGATTTTCTTCGCCGGCCCCGATCGATCTGTCGTGCTCGCACAGTCGCAGAAGGCCGTAAAGAAGTACACCGACGACATGCACCGGCTCGGAATGGAAATCACGCGAGACGGCGTCTTTGCGGCCGCGCGCCAGCCTGGCGTGCAGAAGGTAATTCTTCGCAGCCCTGCCGCCGATATGCCGTCGACGAAGCAACAGGCGCCGTACTGCACGAGTATCAACGTGATCGACGGCGGGGTGTACAGCAATGAGTAATCTGCTCCCGCCGAACGCGAGCAAGCACGAGCGCAACGTCGCCGCGACGAACGCGGCAATCAGCGATATCGACGTGCCGCTGCGCGAGCTGATGAACCCGGACACGATCCGGCTCGACCTGCTGCCGTGGCTCGCATGGCAGCTCGGCGTTGATACGTGGAAGGACTACTGGCCCGAGAGCGTGAAGCGCGATCGCGTCAAGAAAGCGATTCCGATCGCGCGCAAGAAAGGCACCGCGGCCGCCGTGCGCGAAGTTGTCGCGACGTTCGGCGCGAATCTCGTGCTGCGCGAGTGGTTCGAAAAAACGCCTCGCGGCACGCCTGGCACGTTCGACATTGTGATGACCGTCACCGGCCGCAACGGCGAGCCCGCGACGGCCGAATACGTCGCCGACATCATCGCGGAAATTGAGCGCACGAAGCCCGTGAAAGCTCACTACACATTCACGCAAGGCTATTCCATGCAGGGGCGCATTGGCGTCGCGGGCGCAGCGCGGCCGGCCCTGTATCGCCGCCTGACACTCTCGGATATCTGACAATGGCCGGAACCCTTATCACGATTTCAGACGCGTTTCGCGCGGCTCTCGTCGCACCAGGCAACACCGGGACGAACGCCCACAAGGTCACGAAAATCGGCCTGTGTACCGCTGCATTCGACGCGACAAACAAGAAGCTGATGGCACTTCCGAACGAGCGGAAGCGTATCGACACGTTCGGCGGCCAGAACATCGACGCCGACACGATTCACGTCACGCTGACGGACAACACGGCCGACCAGTTCACGCTTTGGGGTTTCGGGTTCTATCTCGAAGACGGCACGCTGGCCGCGTACTACAGCCAGAAGGCCGCAGACGGCCCGATCATGGAGAAGTCACCGGCGGCTCAACTGCTGCTGTCCGTCGACGTTGTATTCGCCTCGATCGACGCGGCGACGCTCTCTTTCCCGCCGGCCTCGTTCCTCAATCCGCCGTCAACCGAACAGGTGCAGGGCGTGATCGAGCTCGCCACGCAGGCCGAAACCGATGCCGGCACCGATGATCTGCGCGCCGTCACGCCGAAGAAGGCGGCTGCCCGCTATGCACCATTCAACCGGCCGACCCTCACCGGCCCAGTGACCGTCACGGGAACGCCTACCACGAACGAGGGGCACATCGCGCTGAAACCGCCATCGGGCGCACTGAGCCGTGAATCGAAGCTGCGCTTTCATGGCACTTTCAGCGGCTCGTCAACCGATACGGGCGTGCGTCATGTTGCGTCGATTCGCGGGGGCTTTGATAGCGGCGCGTGGGGCCGCGAATACCTCGACTTCTATCTCAACAGCGCAAACAACGACAACGATAGCGACGCGAATCAGTCTCGCGCCATGCGTCTTTCGTACGGCGGCCGGGTAATGATCGGAACCACCGCCGACGATGGCTCGAACGCCCTTCAGGTTGCAGGAAATTTGCGTGCCGCAAATTTTTTCGTCAACGGACAGACTGTCACTGATGGCGGCACCTTCGGCTTTGGGAATGCCAATGGTCCAGCCGTCGTCGTTAATGGTAATAGCGCCGCTGGCGCCGCTGGCGCGCTCGTTACCAAGACGGCCGGAACAGAGCGCATGCGCGTCAACGCTGCGGGGCGTGTCCTTATGGGCACCACGACGGATGATGGCGCGAGCCTGTTGCAGGTAGCTGGCAATGTCGCAGTTACTGGCAGTCAGACGGTTACAAGTCCGGTCAATAATACGGTCGGTTCGCTTGCGGCTAGCGCTTATGCGGGCGGCCTTTCCATCGAAGCGTTCAACGTCGGGAACACGGCGAAGAAGAACGTTGCGCTGGCACCGTGGGGTGGCCGTGTCCTGGTCGGCACGACGACCGATGATGGCGGATCGGCGCTACAGGTCAATGGCCGTATCTATGGAACAAACAACGCCGACGGCAACCCCGGTCTTTTCCTGCAAGGCCCGCAAGGCTTCGCAGCCGGACTCCACCTGATTAACACGACCCCAACGACGGGCCGGAAGTGGAGCATGTATTCGAGCGCGGCGGGCAACCTCACCTTCGGAGACGAGACGGCGGCCGCATCGCGACTCGCTATCCTCGGTGGTAATGGCCGCGTGCTGGTCGGGACCGTGAGTGACGACGGCAGCAGCAGGCTCCAGGTGAACGGCGACTCCCGCACCTATGGCGTGCATAGGTCAGGCGCTGCAGGCACCGTCACGGCTTGGGTTTCGGCTGACGCGAACTACGGCTATTTCCGCACCGCAGGCCACGCGACGGTTGGTTCCGAGAAGGCAGACGGCTACACCGACCTTGTCGCAGGCAACGTCGCACGCGTGCGCGTGTTGGCGTCCGGACGTGTGCTGATGGGGCAGACCGCGACCGACGACGGTTCTAGCGCATTGCAGGTCACTGGCACCATCAAGGGTATCGCTGGGGTGCGTGCATTGCAGGCGTCGAATGGCAGTGGAACCGGGCAAACGAGCATCACGCTCACTCGCGAAGGCGCAGCGGCTGACACCAAAGTGTGGGAAGTTCTGAGCGGTGGCGACAATGCCCTGTCGATTCGGGCAGTCAACGACGCATATAGCGGGTCAACGTTCGCAATGGCGATTACGCGTCCCAGTGGCATTGGCCTCGGGGCGATGCAGCTGATGCCGGATCAAGGGAATGTCCTGGTCGGGAAATCCACGGATACGGGAGGAGACCGCCTCCAAGTCGCAGGCACCGCCGATTTTTCCGGCGGCTACATCAAGATCAACCGCAGCAATGGCGAAGGTCAGGTTTGGCTTGGCAAGAACGACGGCTACATGTTCGCCAATGCCAACGAGATGGGCTGGTATTCGCCCACGCAGGGGAAATGGTCGTACGATTTCGCCAAGCGCAATCTGATGGTCGCCACGTATCCCGTATGGCACTCGGGCAATCTCACGCCGCTTGACAAGAATTCTGGGGGGCAGGTCAATGGCACTCTCACACTGTATGGCTCAGGCGACTATGGCAGCGCGCTAATCTTCAACGCAAATGGCTACGCCCCGCGCATTCAGGCACAAGCATCTACCGGCATGGTGATGGTGACCAATGGGGCGAATACTTTTTCCAACCTTCTCGTGTGGGATGGCGGCCAGGTAGCCGTTTCGCGTACGGGTGCAAATCTGCTCGTAGGCGGAACGACGGCTGCGGGCGGCAGCAATGCAACCATCGCGCCGGACGGGAACGTCTGGGGAACGCAGTGGGGTAGCAAGTGGCTGCGGCAATTCCTCGACGAAACCTTCGTCCATAAAGTCGGCGATACGATGACCAATTCGCTGACTCTCACTGGCGGGTCGGTCACTGCCCAGAGTGGCAACGACTACAACGGCTATAGCGGCACGGTTGGTCCGGGGTGGATCAAACTCGCCGAGTACAACTACGGCGGGTACATTGATTTTGCGGGGGCGCGTTCACAGGACTTCGTATGGCGTATCCACTACAACCGAAGCACACTTAACGGCAGTGGCGACGGCAACCTCCAGTTCTTCTGCAATGGGCAGGGAAATGTCCAGTTTAGTGGCGATTCGAACATCTACTGCGATGGTCGTGGCTGGGTATGGGACAACATCACAGATGCCAAGAATCGCGGCAACAATGCCCAGAACACGGCAAATGATGCGTGGAACAAGGCAAATGACGCGCAGGTAAACCGGGCCGACCGCAATGCGAATTGCCAGTGGAACACGGGCATTGTTGAATTCGGCCCTGCTGCGGTCGGTCAGTCCATAGACGTCAATGCCCCTTATGTCATGGTCGGCCTTCGGACCACTAATGATGGTAACAGTGTGCCGAACCGGTTCTATCCGCGCGCCGTCATATTGCGCAACAACTAAGGAATTCAAATGAATTTCAAGAAGTATTGCCATGAGCACATGATCGCGGTTATCGCGACGAACTATCCCGGCCTCGTGCATGGGAAGGACTTTCTCGTTGCGCAGCCCGTTGGCGTGGACGGCGGCCTGACGGACAAGCCATTCATCGCGGCATGGTACGCCGAGGAGATTCGCCCGACGGACGATGAACTGCATGCGATGTTCGATGCCGACGAGGAAGCCTATCGGGCCGCCCATATACGCAGCTATCGCGATGAAGCACTACGCGTCACGGACGGAAAGGCGAATGCCCCCACAGATGCACCTCCCTCCGTGGCGGCCCAGTCCGAAGCATGGCGCACGTATCGCCAGGCGCTCCGCGATCTTCCTGCGCAGCCGGGTTTCCCCAATACGGTGACGTGGCCGGAAATTCCCCAGTAAGTAGCAGTCCACACACCGTGTAACGATGTTTAATCAACCCCATCCGACAGGAACCTAGAAAATGGCACTCAAGAAAGAGATCCTCGTAGCAGCGAATGGCGCACCAGCAGAGATTCACCGCATCGACAGCATCACGATCAATAAGCTCTCGAAAACGGCAACGGTGAGCCTTTCGAGCTTCTATAACGAGGCGGCGCTCACCCAAGGTTTGAACCCGCTGGCACAGGTTACGGTGCAGCTCGACGGCAACCCGGCGAATGGGCAAGACGTGACTGACTTCGCCGAGCAATCACTTGTCGCGGCGCCCCCGGATGGCGTGACGGTCGATCTGGTTATCCACCCTTACAACACAGACCGCTACGTCTTCGCCGGCGCAGAAACCATCGACGTGTAAGTCACGGGCAACGCCATTTATTCGGGCGGTGCAACACCAGAATACCTATCGGGCAACGTCCCGTTTCCTCTCACCACAGGAGTTCACCACATGCCGCAGGACTATCACCACGGCGTACGCGTCACCGAGATCAATGAAGGGACGCGCCCGATCCGCTCTGTCTCGACCGCGATCGTTGGAATCGTGTGTACGGCCGAAGACGCCGACGCGACCACGTTCCCGCTCGATACGCCGGTGCTCATCACGAACGTTGTCTCGGCGCTCGGCAAGGCCGGCAAATCCGGCACGCTCTACAAGACGCTCGACGCGATCGGCAAGCAGACGAAGCCGATCACCGTCGTCGTGCGCGTCGCCGAAGGCAAGGACGAAGCCGAGACGACGAGCAACGTTATCGGGACCGTGACCCCGGGCGGCAAATATACGGGCATGAAGGCGCTGCTCGCGGCACAGGCAAAGCTCGGCGTGAAGCCGCGCATTCTCGCCGCGCCTAACCTCGATTCGCAGGCCGTCGCGACCGCGCTCGCCAGCACCGCACAATCGCTGCGCGGCATAGCCTACGTGTACGCCTACGGCGCCAAGACGAAGGAAGAGGCGACGACCTACCGCAAGCAGTTCAGCCAGCGCGAAGTTATGGTGATCTGGCCGAATTTCCTCGCATGGGACGATGCAACCAATGCAACGGTCGAAGTCCCGGCGACGGCCTACGCCGTGGGCCTGCGTGCAAAGATCGACAACGAAACCGGCTGGCACAAGACGATTTCGAATGTCGGCGTGAACGGCGTCACGGGTATCAGCCAGGACGTTTTCTGGGACCTGCAAGACCCTGCAACCGATGCGGGCTATCTCAACGAAGCCGACGTGACAACCCTTATCAACCGCGATGGCTTTCGCTTCTGGGGCTCGCGCACCTGTTCCGACGATCCGCTGTTCATGTTCGAGAACTACACGCGCACCGCGCAGGTTATCGCCGACTCGATCGCCGACGCGCAGATGCCCGTCGTCGACGGCCCGCTCAATCCATCGCTGCCGCGCGACATCATCGAAGGCATTAACCGATGGTTCCGCGAGCAAACGAGCAACGGTTATCTGATCGGCGGCGGCTCGTGGTGGGACCCGGAGCCGAACACCCAGGACGTGCTCAAGGCCGGCAAGGCGTACATCGATTACGACTATACGCCCGTGCCGCCCCTCGAAAACCTGATGCTGCGCCAGCGCATCACCGACCGCTATCTCGCCGACTTCGCGACCCGCATCACGGCGTAACGGCCCAACACAGGAGCAAACGCAATGGCTCTCCCGAGCAAATTGAAGGGGTTCAACCTCTTTCACAACGGCGAAAACTTCGCCGGCAAGATCGCCGAAGTCACGCTGCCGAAGCTGACCCGCAAGATGGAGGATTACCAGGGCGGCGGCATGAGCGGCCCGATCAAGGTCGATTTCGGCCAGGAAGGCATTCAGATGGAGTGGACCGGCGCCGGCTTCCTGAAATCTGTCCTGCAGTCCTACGGCGCCCTGAAGCACGACGGCGTGCTGCTGCGCTTCGCCGGCGGCTATCAGGCCGAAGACTCGACCTCGTTCGACTCGATCGAGATTGTCGTGCGCGGCCGTCACATGGAAATCGACCCCGGCACCGCGAAGGCGAAGGAAGACACCGCTTTCAAGGTTACGACCGTGGCGAGCTATTACAAGCTCACCGTGAACGGCGAGACGATCATCGAAATCGACTTCGTGAACATGATCGAGAACATCAACGGAACCGATTTGCTGCAGGCGCTTCGCACGGCGATCGGCCTGTAATCCCCCGACGCGGCCCGTAGCGGGCCGCCATACCGCTCAAACCACCTTTCCCATACCCGAACCATGAAACCCAACGACCAAGCCCATAGTGCCCCGGAAACCACCGCCCTCGACGCCATCGACCCGAACACGCACACGCTCGACACGCCGCTCGTGCGCGGCAGCCAGACCATCGACAAGATCACGCTTCGCAAACCGCGCTCGGGCGAGCTGCGTGGCGTCTCGCTCTCCGACCTCGTGAGCCTCGATGTTGTCGCGCTCTCAAAGGTGCTGCCGCGCATCACCACGCCCACGCTCACCGAGCACGACGTTGCGAACATCGACCCGGCCGACCTCGTGCAACTCGGGGGCATCTTTGCCGGTTTTTTGATGCCGAAGGCAGTGAAAGCGAGCATAGCCTCCCTGACCGCGTAGAAGATGCGATGGCCGATATCGCGACGGTCTTCGGCGGGTGGACGCCCGCCGTAATGGACGATTTCGGCCTGGCCGAACTGATGGACTGGCGCGAGCGTGCGCGCGTGAGAAGCGGATACGGAAACGATGGATAACGCCCTGAAACTTCGCGTGATGTTCGATGCGATCGACAACATCACGAAGCCCCTGAAAAACATCCTCGCCGGTAACAAGGGGCTCGCCGGCTCGCTCAAGGAAACCCGGCGCGAGCTGGCCGAGATGGGCAAGACACAGAAAGCCGTCGGCGAGTTTCGCGACATGCGAAGCGGGCTCACCTCGACCGCTTCGCAGCTCAAGGCCGCGCGCGGCCGCGTGAATGTGCTGGCCGCCGGAATTCGTGAAGTCGGCACGCCAACGCGCGCCATGAGTACGGAATTCGAACGGGCCAAGCAGGCGGCCGCGCGCCTGAAGACCGAGCACGCAAGCCAAACCGCACGCGTGCGCGAGTTGCGCGACCAGCTCGCCGGCGTCGGCATCAACACGCGCAACCTCGCGCAGCACGAGCGCGACCTTCGCGGCAACATCGCAGCCACCACGGCAACGATGAAAGGCCAGATGGCGCAGCTCGAAGCGCTCGGCGATCGCGAGAAGCGCGTCGCGACCGCGCGCAGGAGCATGGAGAAAATGCAGGGCGTCGCCGCAGGGATGGCCGTAGGCGGCTATGCGGCGCGCTCGACCGGCACGCACATTTTCGGCGACCTGCGCGAATCGCTCGACGAGTCGAAAGAGTTCGAGCGCGAAGCCATGCGAATCAAGGCGCTCGGCCTGGGCGATCACGCGTCGGCCGACGCCGTGAAGTATGCCCGCGCGATGAAGCAGTACGGCGTCGCGACGACCGACAACGTGCTCATGATGCGCGACGCCCTGAGTATCTTTGCCGACGAGCACCACGCGCAAATGGTGATGCCGACGCTCTCGAAAATGAAGTTCGCCAACGAAGCCATGTACGGCGGCGAAGACGCGCACGCGAACGAAGAAAAGTTCATGAACATGCTCAAGGTGATCGAGCTGCGCGGCGGCACCAAGGACGAAGCGACGTTCAAGGACGAAGCGAACATGGTTCAAAAGGTGCTCACCGCAACCGGCGGGCGCGTGGGCGGCGACGAGTGGCGCAACTTTATCCAGACGGGCGGCGTCGCGGCGAAGCAACTGCGCAAGGACGCGTTTTATTACCAGATGGAACCGCTCATTCAGGAAATGGGCGGGCACGCTGTCGGCACGGGCCTGATGTCCGCTTACAGCAACGTGTATCAAGGCAAGACGACCGTGCGCGCCGCCAAGCAGATGATGGCGCTCGGCCTGCTCGATCCGAAGATGGTCGAATACACGAAGATCGGCACGATCAAGCAGGTCAAACCGGGCGCGCTTGCCGGCGGCGACCAGCTCAAGGCCTCGCCGCTCGAATGGCTCGAAAAGGTGCTGCTGCCGAAGCTGGCCGCGAAGGGGATCACCGACCCGGACAAGGTAAAGGACATGATCTCTACGATCTTTACCAACCGGACGGCCGCGAACCTGTTCACGACCATGTACATGCAGAGCGCGCAGATTCACAAAAACGAGCGCCTGAACGCCGGCGCCGATGGCATCAACGAAGCGGCCGCGAAGGGCGAACAGCTCACGCAGGGCCGCGAGCTCGCCGCACTCGGGCAACTGCGCGACCTGAAGCTAGAGCTCGGCGAGAAGATTTCGCCGCTCTATAACGCCGGCCTGCAGGCGACGGCGACCGCAACCGAGAAGGTTGTCGGCTTCATGAAGAATCACGCCACCGCCGCGCAAGTGATGCTCACGGCGCTCGCCGCGCTCGCCGCGATCCTTGTCGTCGTCGGTACGCTGACCATTGCACTCGCCGGCGTGCTCGGCCCGCTCGCCGTCGTCAAGTTCAGCATGCAGACACTTGGCATGCAGGGCGGCATTCTCGCGCGCGTGCTCGGCCTCGGCGCGGGCGCTTTCCGCATGCTGGGCACGGCCGCGATGTTCGCCGGCCGCGCGATGTTCCTAAACCCGATGGGCCTTGCGATCACGGCTGCCGTCGCCGTCATCGCCGGCGCGGCGTATCTCGTCTACCGATATTGGGAACCGATTTCCGCATTCTTCGGCCGCATGTGGCAGGAGATTCGCGCGGCGTTCGCGGGCGGCATCGGCTCGATTGCCGCCCTGTTCGTCAACTGGAGCCCGCTAGGCCTGCTGTATCAGGCGTTCTCTGGCGCGATGGCGATGCTCGGCATCGACTTGCCGGCCAAGTTCACCGAGCTCGGCGCACACCTGATTTCGGGCCTCGTGAACGGCATCACGAGCGGCCTGGGCACCGTCAAGGATGCGATTGTGAACGTCGCGAGCTCCACGGTCGCATGGTTCAAGGAAAAGCTCGGGATTCACAGCCCGAGCCGGGTTTTCGCCGAGCTCGGCGGGTTCGTCGCGCAGGGCGCCGCGATCGGCATGGAAGGCGAGCAAGGCCGGATTACGCGCGCGGCCGTGGCAATGGCAACCGTCGCGACGACCGCTTTCGGCGTACCGGCATTCGCCAAGGGCGCGAGCGCGGCGACCGTGCCGCTCATGAGACCGCAGGAAGCCGCGGCCGTGCCGAATGTCGCGACTGTGCCGCTCGTGCGCCCGACCGTGCCGATCGACACGCGCGCACCGCTCACCGCGTCGCCTGCGGCCGCAGCCGTGGCGAGCTCGCCGGCGCCGATCACGATCAACATTTACCCGCAGGCCGGCGACGATCCGAAGGCGATCGCGCGCGCTGTCGCTGCCGAGCTCGATCGCCGCGATCGCGCGCAGCGCTCGCGCGCCGGCTCACGCCTCACCGATCCGGCCAACTAGGAGGAATCGACTCATGATGATGGCCCTCGATCAATTCGTTTTCAGCCTCGCGACGGCCCCCTATCGCGAGCTGCAGCGGCAACGCAGCTGGAAGCACCGCACGAGCTCGCGCATCGGCACGCGTGACGCGAGCCAGTTCACGGGCGCGGGCGAAGACACCATTACGCTCGCCGGCACGCTCGCACCGGGCGATTCGTTCGGCTCGGCCGGCTCGCTCAGGCGACTCGCGGAAATGGCCGATGTTGGCGACGCCTATGTGCTTGTCGACGGCCTGGGCTACGTGTACGGCGCCTATATCATCGACGGCCTGAACGAGACGCAGAGCTACCACACGAAAGAAGGCATCGCGCGCAAGATCGAATTCAGCCTCACGTTAAAACGTGTCGACGATGGCGCGATCGCGGCCGCAAACGAGAAGGCCGTGAAATGATGGGGCTTGAACCGAAATCGCATTTTGCCGGCCGCGTGCAACCGCAGGCCGACTATCGCGTGACGCTCGACGGGCGCGACCTCTCGCGCCTCATCGCGCCGAACCTCATCAGCCTGTCACTGTCGGAATCGCGCGCCGAAGAAGCCGACACGCTCGATATCGTGCTAGACGACTCCAAAAACACGTTCGACATTCCGAAGCGCGGGGCCGCGATCAAAGTCGCGATCGGATGGGTAGGCGAGCCGCTTGTCGACAAGGGTACTTTCACGGTCGACGAAGTAGAGCACAGCGGCGCCCCCGATATCATCACGATCCGCGCGCGCTCGGCCTCAATGACCGAAGCCATGCACGAGCGGCGGGAACAGAGCTGGCACGCGGCGACGATCGGCGCGATCGTGCGCGCGATCGCGTCGCGTCACTCACTCAAGCCGGCGATCGGCGCCGCGCTTGAGCAAATCGCGATCGCACACGTCGACCAGACGCACGAAAGCGACATGGCCTTTCTCACGCGCCTCGCGAAACGCTACGACGCCGTGATGAACGTCAAGGACTTGAACCTGCTTTTCATGCCGATCGGCACCGGCAAGACGGCGAGCGGCAAGGCGCTGGCCGTGCTGCCGATCACGCGTGCGAGCGGCGACCAGCATCGCTACCACATCGCGCAGCGCGAGAGCTACGCGGCCGTGCGCGCGCACTACCATTCCAACTCGAAAGGCAAGCGCAAATCCGTCATCGTGGGCGGCGAGAACAATCGCAACGTCAAGGTATTGCCGGAAGACTACGCGACCGAAGCCGAAGCGCGCGCGGCTGCGCAGGCCGAATTCGCCCGCACGCAGCGCAGCCAGTCGACGCTCGACTACACGCTCGCGCTCGGCCGCGCCGAGATTTTCCCCGAGCTCCCTGTAACCGTGAGCGGCTTCAAGCCGGAAATCGACGAAACGCCCTGGCTGGTGAAAAAAGCAACGCACACGATCAACGACGGCGGCTTTACAAGCGCGCTGGAGCTCGAAGTGCGCGACGACCCGACAACAGCGCGACACCGCACGCACTTCCGAAAGGGCGGGCAGTAATTGTAGTTACAAAAATATGTTGTCATGCTGAGTTTTTGTAACTACAATAATCGCATGATAACGACCTACGACCCAGCCAAGAGCGAAGCCAACCAACGCAAACACGGCGTTTCTCTGGCCCTGGCGGAAGCGATCGATTGGTCGTCTGTATGGTGCGCGCCCGACGACCGTAACGATTACGGGGAACTGCGCGAAATTGGCTATGCCGTGATCGATACGCGGCTGTATTGCGTCGTGTTCACGCAGCGCGGCGAGACCTTTCGGGTTATCAGTCTGCGCAAGGCCAACAACCGGGAGATAGACCGCTATGAGCAAGCAACGCAAATTGATCCGTAACACGCCCGAAGAAGAAGCCGCGATCGCTCGCGGTATTGCGGCCGACCCCGACACGTTCGAACCGACCGATGAACAGTTCGCACAGATGAAGCGGCGCGGCGGCCGGCCGAAACTTGCCAATCCGAAAGTCGCGGTAACGGTGCGCTACGACGCCGACATCGTTGAGCAGTTCAAGGCGAGCGGCGAGGGCTGGCAGACTCGCATGAATAACGCTTTGCGCGAGTGGCTGACGACTCACCACGCGTAAGGGCAATCTGTTTTCGAGGATCACTGCACGTCATGAAACGGCCGCCGACGCGGCCGTTTTTGCGTCGGAGCATCAACGCGTGAAATAGGCAGGTGGCCCGGTGTCTTTCCAGATGCGACCGGATCGCCAGGCCTTCGGCAGTTCGACGGCAAGCACGCGCCAACGTGCAAGGACATCGGCGAATGTACCTTTGCGTTTCGCGTGGCGGATTTTGTCAACGACGCTCCACCCGCGAACGTAGTGTTCGAAGCTGCGCTGGCTCGAAAGGTAGTGCGGCGCGTGGACGCCGACCCATGCAAGAATTTCGGCGGGCGGAACGTCAGGCGCGTCAGGATCGGGAGCAATGTTGGCCGTGACGCCTGTTTCATCGGCGGCGGGCTGTACGTCGGCTTGCGGAGCTGCTGTCTTCGATTCGCGAACGAGTAGGCGCAGCAGCTCGATTCGATGCCAGGGGATAGGCGAACGACCTGCGATATAGTTCCGGACGGATCGTGTGCAGCAGCGGAGAATGTCGGCGATACGAGCGACGGAAAGACCGTCAGCGAGAGCGAGGAAATCGGACAATTCGCCGTGCCGGGGAGCGGCGGCCTTCATGAGCGTTGAAATTTGTAAGACTTTGTAAGCAAGCGTGATTATGCTTACAAATTCATATTTCCCGCCCACAGGAACGCAAGGCTTTAGTCAGCTTCCACAATTTGACATAAGATAAATTATCGAAGTTTTTGATTGTAACGGCTAAGTTGAAATGTCCGGTTCTGGCTCATTAGAAATGTCCGATTCCTGCCCTGGTTGAAGCGCACGCTCACGCGAGGCGTCGACCGGGGGCGAACCATGAACGGACGTGAGTTGATCACGGCAAGCATGCGCGAACTCGAGCGGGTCAAGGTCATCGAGGCGGAACTGCGTCCCGACCTGCCGGACGGCACGACGTAAACATCGTCGGGCAGCGCCGTCGCCGCATTTACCAGCCGGAGCTAGCGCCGGAGACTGAAAAGCCGCAGCAGCTCGTCGCGCAAGTCGGCGATATCGAGCACATGCTGTGCGCGAGTGAGCGCCACATAGAGCAGGCGGAGCTCATCCTCGTCAGGCATCGGGCTACCGTCGGCACCCCGCAGGCGGAAATCGTTCGCGACCTTGACCCGTTTCCATTCGAGGCCCTTGGCGCGATGGACGGTCGAGATCACATAATCGGCGGCGCCCTCCGCCGCCGAGCGCTGCGCGAGGCCCCGCAGATAGTCGGTGCCCAGCTCGTCGACGATCCGGACAACCGGCAGCAAGTCCTGGCCAAACGCGCTGCGCGCAAACGCCTGCGCCTCGCCCCATGTCTCGAACAGCGAAAACGCAGCAGGCCGGAATACACGCTGTCCGGCCTGCAACTGGTCCACGCCATCGGCATACGCAACGATCTCGGCCGCACTCATGCGGATTGCCGGGCGATGCCCCGCCTCGATGCCAGCAGCGAACTGCCATAGCGCCGTGACGTTCTTGCGGCATAGAACGGCGTCCACGGGCGGTGCAATCGCCGGGTCTTCGACCATGATCGAGCCAATCGCGTCTTGCCCGCGAATCGGCGTTCGTTCTCCAAGCAGGCCAAGCAGCCGGCTCGCCAGCGCCGCGAATGTCGTGCCGAAACGAAACGACTCCGTCAGCGCGCATTCGGGCGCGTCGATCCGCGCCATCGCGTTCACCGCGCCGCGCCATTCGTAGATCTGCTGGTACGGGTCGCCCACGTAGATGATCTGCGCGTGGCGCTGCCGTTCGAGGACCGAAAGCATGACGCCGTCGCTGTCCTGCGCCTCGTCGAACAGGATGTAATCGGCCTCGATGCGTGGCTCCGAAAGCGCCCAGAGCTTGAGCAGCACGTCCGGCGAAATGACATTGCGCGCCCGTGGGTGGGCGCTCTCTTCCCACAGCCGCACGACGTGGGGCAACAGCCAGTTACGCAACTGCGCCGCCATCGACTCGTCGATTTTCTCGTCCACGACGATGTGCTGCGCTTCCGGCTGGTGCTGGTCCGAGCGGCAGAACCTGCCGAGTCCGTCGGCAATCCAGCGCCCGATCTCGAACGGCGTGACGTCGACGGCCTTCCCCGTCACAGTGCGAACCTGTACCGTCCCGAGTCCATAGCGTGCAGCCAGCAAGTGCGGAGGCTCGCCCGCGAGGCTCACGCGACTTCTCAGCGTCTGAGGCACGCACGCCCAGGCCAGCGAGTGCATCGTGCGCGCGTCGACCGTGGGGGGAAAGCGGCGGCCGGCACTCGCCGCGATATCCCGGTTGAAGGCGAGATAGGCGCCGCGCCGTCCGCCGAGTTGCTCCGCCACCAGCTGGAGCGTGGAGGTCTTGCCCGCGCCTGCATAGGCCTTGATCTTGAGGTTCCCGCCACGCAGCACCGCCTCGACGACCGCGCGCTGCTCTTGCGTGGGATTGAACGGGACTGGCATGGGAACGGGACGCAGAAGGGGGAACGTCCCGGAGTGTGCCAGAAATGATGCCAGTTCCGACAGTCCCCACCCTGCCCGCGCTGACCAGGGTTCAAAACGCTCCCGCACTTGAACAATGGCGCGCTGAATGCGAGCGCGTCAATGCAGCGCGGCGTGGTCGCTCGCCAACGCCGGAGGCACGACCTCCCGCAGGAACTCAACAAAGGTCCGGACTTTCGCATCGAGATATTGTCGCGATGGATACTGGACATAGCCGGTCAGTTTCTGCAGCTGGTGGTTCGGCAAGACACGCACCAACGCACCGCTCTTGAGGAGCGGCACGGCCGATGGCATGGGCAGCGCGCCGATTCCTTTACCCTCCTGCAGCACCGTGCCCAGTACCTCCGGCACATTCACCTGAAATGCCGTCGGCGGAAGCTCGAATGTTTCCGGGCCGTCGGGCCCGTCGAGATCCCAGCGACCGCGCGGGAAAAACGACGAAACGAGCGGTATGCACGAATGCTGCGCCAGACCGGCAACGTCGTCTGGCGTTCCATGATCCTCGAGATAGGCCGGCGACGCGCACAGTACGCTGTGCAGCGTCCCAAGCCGCTGCGAGACGAATCCCGAGTCCGGCAATTGATCCCCCGCCATCCAGACCGCAACGTCGCACCCCTCGTCCAGCATCCTGGGGAGATGCTGGGACAGGTTCAGATCGACCGACACGGACGGATAATATTCCTGATAACGCATCAGGGCGGGCACCAGGTAGGTCTGGCCAATGCCCAGCATCGCATGCACCCGCAAACGGCCGGCCGGCTTGGCCAATGCGTCCGCGGCTTCCACCTCTGCGTCCCTGATACAGGTGAGAATCTGCTGGCAACGCTGCAAATAGCGCTGCCCGGTCTCGGTCAATGCGATGCGGCGCGTCGTGCGGTTGAGCAGCCGGGCGCGAAGATGGGTCTCCAGCCAGGCGACTGCACGGGTTGCAACGGCGCGTGAAATATCCATGCGCTCTGCCGCGCGGGCAAAACTGCCCTCTTCTGCAATGCGAACGAATATCCGCATCGATTGCAACGTATCCATTTTCAGATCCTCTATTTCAGCTTCCGAATGGCCCGCAGCAACACGGGTAATCAGTGTTGCTGCGGCCCCGGCTACCCACCCGCTCAGTTCGCCTGAGCGATCTTCTGCATGCGAGGCGATGCAGCCTTCGCCTGCTGCGCCATCTCATTGCTCGCGATGATCTTCTCGATCTCCGCATCGGCCTGCGCGCCGTACTGCGCAAACACGTCGGTGCGATAAGTCGTGTTCACAGCCGCGGCGAGCTGCGTGCCGGATTCGTCGCGCGTGTCGGCGTCCACGACCATCGACAAGCCGATGCGCAGCGGGTGCGCCTGCAGCTCCTTCGGGTCGAGCTGGATACGCACCGGCAGCCGCTGCACGATCTTGATCCAGTTGCCGGTCGCATTCTGCGCCGGCAACGTTGCGAACGCGCTGCCCGTACCGGCCGAGAAGCCGATCACCTTGCCGTGGTATTTGACGCTCGATCCGTACACGTCCGCCGTCATCGTGACCGGTTGACCGATGCGCATGCGGTGCAGTTGCACTTCCTTGAAGTTCGCGTCCACCCACACGCCATCGAGCGGCACGATCGACATCAGCGGCGTGCCCGGCCCCACGCGCTGCCCCACCTGCACGGAGCGCTGCGCGACGTAGCCCGTCACCGGCGCCGGCAACGTGTTGCGCGCATAGTTCAGGTAGGCGTTGCGGACCTGGGTGGCCGCCGCCTGCACGTCGGGGTGCTGCTCGATCGACGTGCGGTCGGTCAGCGCAAGGTTCGATTGGGCCTGCTGGCGAGCGGCGTCGAGCGCGGCCTGCGCGGCGGCCACGGCGTCGCGGGCGTGCGAGACGTCCTCGGCCGACACCGCGCCGGTGTCCTGCACCGCGACACGGCGGCGCAAATCGTCCTGTGCGCGAGCGAGGTCCGACTCGCGTTGTGCGACGTTGGCCGCGTAGTAGTCGTTGTTCACGTAGAGCGTGCTCACCTGGCGCACCGCCTGGCCGAGCGCCGCTTCGGCGTTCAGGAGAGCGATTCGTGAATCGGCCGGGTCGAGCGTGACCACGGGGTCGCCCTCTTTCACGATCTGGGTATCGTCGGCGTTGACGGCGTCGACCGTGCCGGTCACCTGCGGCGTGAGCTGCACGAGATTGCCGTCGACATACGCGTCGTCGGTCGACTCGTGATATTGGCCGTACGTGAAGTAGTACGCGCCATAAGCCGCCCCCGAGAGCGCCACGCCGATACCTAGCAGCGCAAGCCACAGCTTGCGTTTGCGCGGCGCATCGGGCCGTGTGGCGTTCGGCGCGGCGCTAGCGGGTGCGCCGTGGGCGGGGTTGCTGGTCGGTTGTGCCGTGTCCGCGCTGGTGCGCTCGGTCGTGGTGGAATCGCTCATGTCAATGCTCCAGTGAATTTGCGAACGTGCCGGTTCAACGCGCGGCGACGACAGGATGAGATTGCGCGGCGGAATCCGCGCGGCGAGTTGTATCCGACGACGAATCGGACGACGTATCGACGTAGCCGCCGCCGAGTGCCGAAGCGAGCGCGATCTGCTGGTCGCGCCGGTCCATCAGCAGATTGGCGACGGCTTGATCGGCCTGCAGTGCGGTCATGTCCGCGTTGAGCACGGTCAGCTGATTCGTCAGGCCGCCCTTGTATTGCGTGATCGCCAGATTGTCGGCATCGCGCGCGGCTTGTTGCGCGGCTTGCGCATCGGCAAGCTGCGTGTCGCTCGAGCGGATCTGCGCGAGTTGCGTCGCCGCTTCGCTCAAGGCAGTGATCAGCGTCTGGTTGTAGGTCGCGACGGCGTCGTCGAAGTCGGCGTAGCGTCCTTTCAATTGCGCGCGCAGTTCGCCGGCATCGAAGATCGGCAGATGGATCGCCGGACCCGCGCTGGCCGTGCGGCTCGCGGCCGTCAGGAAGCGGCCGAAGCCGAACGCGTCCAGGCCAATCGCGGCGCTCAGGTTGATGTCCGGGTAGAACTCGGCCTTCGCCTCCTTCACTTCGTGCGTGATCGCGTCGACGCGCCAGCGGGCCGCGACGATATCGGGCCGGCGGCTCACGAGGTCGGCGGGCAGGTTGTCCGGCAGGCGCACTTCGTCGCCCACACCGAGCGCGGGTCGCGCGATCGCAAGCCCGCGGTCCGGGCCTTCGCCCATGAGCGCCGCCAGTTGGTAGCGGGTCGTCAGGATGCTGCCGTCGAGCGCCGCAAGCGCGGAACGCGCGCTCGCGAGGTTCGCCAGCGCCGTCTTGCGCTCGACCTCGGTATCGAGCCCGGTCGCGATGCGGCCCGCCGTGATGCGGTCGATTTCGGCACGCCGGTCGACCTCTTGCTGGGCGATGTCGTGCAGCACGTAAAGCCGCGCCAGCTGGTTGTAAGTGCGGGCGATTGTGGTGGTGAGCGTGAGCTTGACGACTTCGGCGTCGGCCCGGCTCGCCTGCAAGTCGGAGACTGAAGCTTTCAGCGCTTCGCGATTCTTCCCCCACAAATCCAGATCGTACGACGCGCTCAGGAGTCCGGAGTTCTCGGTTTCCCACGCTCCACCGTACGGCGGCGGAATCAGTGTGTTGGCGCTGTACTGCTCGCGTTTGAGCGAGTAGTCGGCGCTGACGCTCGGCATCGTGCTGGCCTTCGCGGTTTCCGTATAGGCCTGCGCCCCGGCGACACGGGCACGCGCCTGGGCGATCGTCGGGCTGCCCTTGAGCGCTTCGTCGATCAGCGCCTTCAATTGCGCGTCGCCGAACTGGTCTGCCCAGTCGGCCGCGGGCCAGTGACCGCTTTCAGCGGGCAAGCTGGTTGCCGTTTCGAACTGTTGAGGCTGCGCCATCTGCTTGTCGCTGTGGATGCCCGCGTAGTTCACGCAGGCCGACAGCAACGCCACCAGAATCGCCGACAGCCCTGCCTTCGCCGCGCGGGTGCCGGATTGCGTAATCTGCGTCTTCATTTTCTGACCTGTCAGATTAAAGATTGAAAAAAGGAGGTGCGCTGCTGCGCTCACACTCCAATGAACTTCTGCAGCAGGCGGTCCAATTCCTCGAATTCCGCCTTCGTGAACTTCTTCCATTTCGCATCCAGTACAACGGCTGCGATCGCCTGCATTTCGGCCGCGATTTGTCTGCCCTTCTGCGTCATCGCGAGGTTGACCACCCGGCGATCGTCGGTACTGCGGGTGCGTTCCAGCAGCCCTTGCCTTTCCAGCTTGTCCAGCATCCGCGTCATCAGGCCCGTGTCGACAGAAAGCCGCTTCGAGAGCTCGATCGGCGTGGACGCCACACCGTGCTGCATCGCGAGGAGAATGCCCACCTGCGCCCCGGTGATGCCGAGGTGACCGAAGGCGGCGTCCATTTCCGTCACGATCTGCTTGCGAGCCCGGATCAACATGAACCCCACGTTTTGCGTCGGCGAGAAAGAGGCACGTGTGTAGTGCTCCATGGCTCCTCCTCAATGACCGCCCGCGCCCGCCGCGCTCGATGCCCCGTCCCTGGTGGGCTTGGTCACCCAGACGAGCGGAATGATCACGACAAAGATCACCGCGGATAACCAGAACACGTCGTTCAATCCCAGCATCGCCGCTTGCGCGCCCAACTGCGTTTCAAAGAAAGCCTGAGCTTTGAACAGACTCGCGTGCAGGGTCGTTTCGATGTTGGCGAGCGCGTGCACGTAGTTCGGGTTGGTCGCGCCCGTTTGCTCGGCAAGCTGCGAGTGATGCAGGATCGTCCGGTTGTTCCAGGTGTTGGAAAGGAGCGACGTCCCGACCGCGCCCGCGAACACCCGCACGAAATTCGACAGGCCCGCGGCCGCCGGGATCTTCTCGGGCGGCAGCCCCGAGAGAATGATCGCCGTGAGCGGCGTGAAGAACAGCGCCATCGGGATGCCCTGCAGCAGCGTCGGCATCACGAGCGTGTACGGGTCGACGTCCGTCACATAGAACGAGCGCATGAAGAACACGCCGGCAAAACCGAGGAACGCGAGCGTCGCCAGCACCCGCGGGTCCGACTTCGGCATGATCTTGCCCATCACCGGCGCGAGAATCACCGCGAAGATGCCGAGCGGCGCGGTCACGAGCCCCGCATCGACAGCCCGGTAGCCGAGGTATTCCTGAATCCAGGTGGGGAGGATCACGAGGTTGGCAAAGAAGATGGCGTACGCAACCGAAATGGCCACCGTGCCGCCCATGAAGTTGCGCCCGGCAAAGAGACGCAAATCGATAATCGGCTTGGCCTCGGTCAGTTCCCAGACGAGGAAGAACAGGAAGCCGACCAGCGCGACGATCGAGAGGATCCAGATTGTGGAGGACTCGTACCAGGCGAGGTCCTTGCCTTTGTCGAGCATGACCTGCAGCGCGCCCACCCACACGACGAGCGAGAGCAATCCCACCTTGTCGACCGGTAGCTTGCGCGAAGGCGTTTCGCGCTGGCGATAGAGCGCCCAGATCACCGCCGCGGCGAAAATGCCAACGGGCACGTTGATGTAGAAGATCCACGACCAACTGTAGTTGTCGGTGATCCAGCCACCAAGCGCGGGACCGGCGATCGGGCCAACCGTGGCGGTCATCGCCCAGAGCGAAAGCGCGCTCGAGCTTTTCTCCCTGGGAAAGGACTTGAGCAACAGCGCTTGCGAAAGCGGCACCAGCGGCCCGGCGACCGCCCCCTGCACGATGCGGGCGGCGAGCAGCACCATCAGGTTGGGCGCGATACCGCACGCCGCGGACGAGACCACGAACAGCAGGATCGCGGCCACGAAGAGCTTCACTTCCCCAACCCGCTGCGTGAGCCACCCGGTCAGCGGAATCGACACCGCGTTGGCCGCCGAGAACACCGTGATGACCCATGTGCCTTCATCGACCGACACGCCCAGGTCGCCGGACAAGGTCGGGATCGCGACGTTCGCAATCGAGGAGTCCAGCACGTTCATGAACGTGGCGAGCGCCACGGCGAACGTGCCCAGCGCGAACTGCCATCCCGCCAATGGCGCCGCAGCGTTCGCATTCTTCGGAGAGTTCATGTTGCGTCCTTTAAGGGGGGGCGACGGTCGAAGTGCCCACGCCGTCTTCATTGATCTGATCTGTCATGTCTATATCTGACATATCAGACATTACGGTAAAAAAAATGGCTCACTGATCCAGCAGCTTGCCGAGGAGACGACAAAAAGTGACGAGTTCCGGCTCGTCAAAGGCCGAGAGGCGCCGGTTCAACACCACCGGCACGATCTCGGCGGCGCACTCGGCAATCTCCCGACCGGTCCCGGTCAACGCGAGGTTGACCACGCGCCGGTCCTCACTGTCGCGAGTCCGGCGCACGAGACGCTGACTTTCCAGCCGCTCGATCACACGTGCGACGAATCCCGAGTCGACGTCGAGCAGCCTCGACACCTCGACCGACGAATGCGCGCTGCCGTGAGACAGCAGCAACAGCGCGCCGACCTGAGAAGCCGTGACGCCCAACCCTGCAAGGGCGATATCCAGATCCGCCTTGTACACGCTGCGCGCCTTGCCCAGCGCGAGGCCGATGCTCAGGCCCGGCAACATACGCTCTTCGCCAAGGGTGTTCATGACTGATGCCTCTGCTCCTGACTCTGGCGTCTCTCGCCAGGATCACGATCTCGATGCGACGCATACTAAACCGATCGGTTCGGACCGGTCAAGAAGGAATTTTAAAAATTGATAAATGCTCGTTTAATCAGTCGATCTGTCACCATACCGATCGGTGTGAACTTCCGTGATACAGTGGTGTCGACCCGTTTTGACTTCAGCAGGAATCGAACCCATGGCTACATCGGCAGCGCGCACCAAGACGATCGTACCTCCCCCGTCCGCTCCGCCCGATGGCGCAGCCGTCCAGTCCGAAAAGGCGCGCCTCGTCCTGGCCGGGGCGAGAGCCGTGTTCCTGGCCAACGGCTACAGCGCCGCGACGACCGACATGATCCAGCAAGCCGCGGGCGTGTCGAAGTCGACGGTCTACTCGCACTACCCGAACAAGGAAACCCTGTTCATCGCGGTGGTCGAAGCCGAATGCGAGCGGTTTCTCCAGACGATTCGCAAGTGCGAATTTTCGGAGAAGCGCCTGTTGGACAACCTGAGCGCGATAGCGCACGCCTACCTCGACCTGTTGCTCTCCCCGAATGGCATGGCGTTGTATCGCGCGGTCGTGTCCGAGGCGCCGAGGTTTCCCGAGCTCGGCAGGCGCTTCTATGTCGCCGGTCCGAGCGCCATGATCAACGCCGTGGAGGAGGCGCTGGAAGCCGCCGAATCGAGCGGGGATGTGGACCTTGGGGGCATCGGGCGCAATTCCGCCGCCACGCTCTTCGTGAGCATGGTGCGTGGCGATGCGCAGATGCAATGCCTGACGCACCCTGAGTCTCCCGCGTCCGCCGTCCAACGGGACAGATGGGCAAAAGACGCAGTCACCGCATTTCTGCGCGCTTTCCAGAAGGCGCCGAAGTAATCCGACGAGCGGAACGTGGTGACCGTGGAGACCGTGAAAAAGACACGCTCCGCAGGCTTCGTTCAGAACACGTGCCGCACGCCCGCCATCACGCCAAGCTGTTGCGCCCCGGGCTCGACGGTACCGCCGGCGGCCACCGGGTTACTGCCGTTTCGACCGTTGATCATGTAACTCACCGAGGCATAGACCGTTGTGTGCGGGGTCAGATAGTAGTTTGCGCGCGCAACGAGGTTCGTCGAACTCGTCACGTGCGCCTGGATGTACTTGTCGACTTGCGCATCGAACGCCAGTGACGCTATCGGCGCGTAAGTGAGGCCGAGAAAGTACAGGTTATAGAGCGTGCTTGCGGCGCCGGCAGACAGGCTACGGTGGATCCAGCCACCGCCGACCTTCAGGCTCGGGAGCGTGAAATAGCCGTCGACGATCGTGCGAGAGTCCGTGTAGGCGGCGCTGGTCAGCGGCGCAGACGCCCCCGTATTGCCACGCATGCGGTCATACGATGCCGCTACCCCGAACTGCGACGAATCGTAGGCAAGCAAGGCTGTGTACTGCTTGCAGGCGAGGAAATTCCCGGGCACCTGGCCGGGGCAGTTCGTCGCGGCCGGGCCGGCGGGACCGGCCGCGTCGCGCCCGAAGCTGTACGTGCCGCCAACGGTCACGCCCGCAAACTTGCCCATATAGCCAATGGCGTTGTCGCTGCGCGCATTCGGCAGATAGGGGTCGAAGACGTACAGGGAATGAGTCGATGGGCCGATGACATCAGCGCTCAGGAGTGCGTAGGTCGTCATGTTGATCAGCCGGCCGAGCGTCAGCGTTCCCCAGGCATTCTGCAATCCCACGTACGCCTGACGTCCGAACTCGCGGCCGCCATAATTGAAGCCGCCGGTGCCGGGGGCGAAGCCATTCTCCAGCTTGAAAATCGCCTTATTCCCGCCCCCCAGATCCTCCGCGCCCGTCAACCCCCACTCGGAAGGTATCTCGCCGGTCAAAGTGGGCATGCCAGCGAAACTACCGCCACCCGCGGCATGGTTATAGTATTCGACCGCTGTATCGATGATGCCATACAGGCTGACACTGCTCTGACTGTACGCGAGGCTCGATGCCAGCATGAGCGAACTGAAAACGGCACTCCTCGCAACACTACGCCCTTCCATTGATGTCTCCTTTCCTGATGCGGTCACTGCTATGTAATTTGTGTTGTACTAATTAAATACGTGAGAACCGGTACAGCTTTTTTGTATGTCCGCTATCGTCCAGCCGGCGCGATAAGCGAGCGTCGCCAGCGGCCTCTAATCGAAGCCGCCGGAGCTGGACGGATAGCTGGAAAGCTTGATGGCCGCCGCCGCGCTTACCTTACGGCCGGCTGCTGTCCCGACCATGCTGCCTGCAGCAACCCGAGCACAGCTGCCTCGTCAACAGGCACCGGGTTGTGGTCGAGGTGGTGGAAAGATTCGCTCGCGATAGCGGCAATGCGCCCGGCGGGCACGCCCAGTTCGCTCAACGCAACCGGCGCGCCCAGCTCGCGCACGAGCCGCTGCAACGCCACCGCGGGGTGCGCCCCCATGACCGACTCCATCGCCGCGCAAGCTTCCGGAATCGCCGCCGCGTTATAGGCCAGCACGTGCGGGAGCACCACACAATTGGATTCGCCGTGCGGCACCTCAAAACGTCCGCCCAGAATGTGGCAGATCCGGTGATGCATGCCGATGCCGACCGAATTGACCATCAGGCCGCCAATTGTCGCGCCATACGCAGCCTGTGTTCTGGCTTCAAGGTTGGTGGGCTCGACGGCCAGTTTCGTCAATGCACGGTAGAGCATGTCAATGCCGGTCAGCGCGAGCTGGCTCGTCAACGGATTGCGCTTCGGGACATAGAGCGCCTCAATACAATGCGCGAGCGCATTCATGCCTGTGGTCGCCGTCTCGCGTAACGGCAGGGACTGCGCGAGCAGCGGATCGACAATGACCGTGTTGGCAAGCGCCCTGGGTTCGCGCCTGCTGCGCTTTTCTCCGTCCACGAGCACGCCGAACAGCGGCGTCAACTCCGACCCCGAGAGCGTGGTTGGCAACGCGACATGAACCGCGCCGGCCTCGACCGAGAGGTATTTGCCAAGCCCGATCGTCGAGCCGCCGCCGATCGACACGACGCAATCGCAGCCGGCCCGCTCGTAGACTTCCAGCGCGGCCATGGCGACATCGACTGGGCAATGCGGCTGCGCACCGGCAAAGGTTGCATGCGCCGTGTCGGCCATCGATTCGATAACGGACGCATAACGCCGTGGTCCCGACTCGGTTGTGACGACGAGCGCACGCGAGCGCCCGAGTTCGCGCAATCGCTCGGCCACCCGGTTTGCGCGGCCAGCGCCGAACAAGACAGTCGGTGAATGGCAGAAGAAATCAAAAGCGGTCTGCATGGAAAGTCCTTCGGTATGCGATCGTGTCAATGAGAACTCTGGTGCAAGTGAGCGAACCACGCGCCCCATCACACTCGGTCCGCTCGCAAACGCCAGGTGGACAAATTCTATGAACTGACTTACTTTCGGTAAAGACAATGTCGTGAATTGTGAATATTGATTGGGTGAATGAGATGGTGGAACTGAACGACGTCGATCTGAACCTTCTGCTGGTTTTCAACGAGCTGCTCATCGAGCGCCGCGTGGCCAGGGTTGCCGACAAGCTGGGTTTGACACAGCCGTCCGTGAGCAACGCACTCAGCCGGTTGCGCAAGACGCTCGACGATGAGCTGTTTATTCGCACATCGAATGGAATGGAGCCGACCCGCTATGCGAGCCAGCTCGCGGAACCCATCAGTTCCGCACTCAGCACGATTCGCAACTCCCTGAACCAGCAAGCGGCATTTGCTCCGGCCACGAGCACGCGAAAATTCACCATTAGCGCGGCGGATGTGGGGGAAGTTTATTTCTTGCCCGCGTTGATGGACAAGCTGGCGCAGGTCGCGCCAGGCGTCTCTTTGAACACGGTGCCCAATACGACGGTCAATTTGAGGGAGGCCATGGAGGCGGGACAGATCGATCTCGCAATCGGTCTTCTGCCCCAACTGAAGGCAGGATTTTTTCAGCGCAGCCTGTTACACCAGGACTATGTCTGCATGTTCCGCGAGGGGCATCCACTTCATGGGAAAAAACTCTCACTGAAGCAGTTCTGCGAGGCTGACCATGTCGTGGTATCGGCGCCGGGCACGGGGCACTCGAAAATGGACGAAATGATTGAGCGAAAAGGCATCCGCCGAAACATTCGGCTTACCGTGCCGCATTTCGTGGCCGTGGGGCACATCCTCTCGACTACGAATCTGCTCGCCACGGTCCCGGAGCGATACGCAATGGCCTGCCGCGTGCCGTTCAAACTTGCCTACGTGAAGCACCCTGTCGTATTGCCGAGGATTGGCATCAACATTTTCTGGCATGCGAAGGTGCACAAGGAGCCTGGCAACCAGTGGTTGAGAAATCTGATCGCCGAATTGTTTTCGGATTCCAAAGCGGCGTGACCCAATTGCGTTCCAATTGCGATGGTAGCGCTTCGGCATGCTTGACCGAGGCGAATGGAACGCAAGGGGCCCATGGACAGGCCCTTGCCAGGGCGTCGCCTCTCTCTGTTGCTCAGACGATTGCGACCGTCAGTTCACCGAGGCGCTCCACGCCCACCTTCATCGTATCGCCTCGCTGCACAGCGCCGACGCCTTCAGGCGTGCCCGTGAAGATCAGATCGCCGGGCTCCAGACGGAAGAACTTCGAAAGATCGGCGATGGTTTCCGCTACCGACCAGATCAGTTGCGACACATCGCTCTTTTGTTTCGTGACGCCGTTGACGTCCAGCCAGATGCCGCCGGCGAGGAAGTGGCCAACATCGTCCGCGCGATGGATCGGCCCGGTGGGCGCCGAGCGGTCGAAGCTCTTGCCGATCTCCCACGGCCGCCCCATCTCCCGCATCTTCATTTGCAGGTCGCGCCGCGTCATGTCGAGGCCCACCGCATAGCCCCACACATGCTCAAGCGCATCGTCCACGGCGATGTTCGAGCCGCCCTTTCCGATTACGGCGACGAGTTCCGCCTCGTAGTGGTAGTTCTCCGTTTGCGGCGGATACGTGAGTTCGAGCGTCTGTCCGTATCCAACCGGTACGATCGCATCCGCGGGTTTGCAGAAAAAGAACGGCGGCTCGCGGTCCGGATCGAAGCCCATTTCGCGCGCGTGAGCCGCGTAGTTGCGGCCGACACAGTAGACGCGGCGCACGGCGAACTTCTCGTCGCGACCGATGACAGGAAGCGCAACGGGGGCTTCTGGGGGAAATACGAATGACATGATGATC